>NZ_CAUPII010000006.1:0-83791 GCF_963511325.1 uncultured Streptococcus sp. | reverse complement strand
CCTCTCCAGATGTTAGCTTTTTATTCAACCCACTACAGTTGACAGAGAGCCTAAATTGTGATAAGTTGAGTTAATTGGATTAAGAACCTCAAAAAAATAAAAAGGAAAGCATCTCATGAAAAGATGTTTTCCTTTTATTGTATAAGTTATAGAATAGAGTTATCCTAAATTCAGCAAGGTTCAAAATGATATTTGATGAATAATGATACTCTACATTTTTACGATTTTATTAGTTATTTTCAACTTGTTCACTATATTTTGGTCTTAGTGTGGTTCCTGAATTGATAATAGTGCGTTTTTGAACTAAAGGCAATTCTGTACGATTATAAACTGTTCTCCAAGGTTCCCAAGCAAGACCTGTTTTTTCTTGAATTTTTACGCGAAGATTGCGAACATTTCCTCTAAATTGTAGTTCAGTTTGGAAACCAGCAGTTCTATTTTTTCCATTATCTTCCCATTCACGAGAGCGGATGCTTTCAATTCCATTTTCGTCATATGTGACTTCGTCCCAGTAAACGTAGTAACGAGCGACATATCCACCCTTATGTTGCAAATTGAGATAGCCATTCTTGTAAGAGGTAATTTTAGTTTCAATATAATCAGTACTGTTTTGGATTGTTGCAACTTGATTATCTCTTAAAAAGGCAGTTTTATAAGAAATAGGGACTGCAGGATTTTGTGTACTAAAATTAGCTCCTTCTTGAATTAATTTCTTGAGATCTTCAGGTGTTCCAGTAACTACTCGAGCAGCGCCATCAGCGTTACCGCCAACAATAACAGCTGTTACAGAAGTATTTTTCAAAACACGAGCCCATTCAGATTCAGGGTTAATAGGCACACCTTTAATGACAGCATTTATAGCTGCTTTAAGTTCTGTACTTGTACTTGTTGTTTCAAATTTAACATACATTTGACGGCCATAAGACATACTAGAAACATAAACAGGAGGTGTTTGTTCATCCAAGCCACGATCTTGTAAATCGTTGACTGTTACATTATCACCAAAGACATCTCCAGGATTTTTTGGTGCATCAAAGTTAGCGGTAAAGTAAATTTGTTTAAAGTCGACAACTTCAATTTGTTTTTCACCTTTTTGTGCAGCTTCAAAGTCAATTTTTAAATCAACCCCAATTTTTTCAAAGTTGCTACCAAATTTTGCTTTTAGTTGATTCATACTATATGCTGAAGTAGAATCGTATTGCATACGAGCAGGTGCAGGATTACTTGATGCATAATTTGCATTCCATCTATTTACCAGAGTGTTAATTCCTTCCTGCATACCACTGACTGTTGTGTTTGCATCAGTATAGCTATCTGATCCAGCCATTCCTGGAAGGTCCACGCTGATTCTACCCTGTTTTCTATCAATACTAACAAGTTGAGGTTTATTTTCTAATAACCCTTGATCTGCTCGGAACAAAGCGCCTAAGAAGATGTCGCTATTACCGTTAATTGAAACATCAGCTGAATTATTAGAAATACTCTTTTTCACTTTTTCAATTACAACAAACTCATTCCCTTGTTGTTTTGAAGATGTATTTGAATAATTTTCGATTGCTTCACCTCTACGAGTTAAAATATCAATTTTATTGTAGTTCAATCCGAAAAGATATTTATTCAAGTCCTTATCTGCCTGATTAGTAGATCTCATGAGGTTTTCCATAACATCTGCTTTTGGTGCTTCAGTTACAGTAGTGGCATCTTTTTCTTCAGGTTTTGAATTGAGGTTTGGAGTATTTTTTTGTTCGTTTACTGTAGGTTCTGTTTTTGGGTTAGAACTACTTGAAATTGGGGTTTCAGTAGCTTTTACAGTATTATTTTGAATAATCGAAGCTGTACTTAATAAAAAAGTTGCAATAACTACACCACAGACACCAATGCTACGTTTTCGGATAGAATAACGAAAACCTTTGTCAAGATTATTTTGAATCATATAAAGCTCCTAGTTTATTATTTCATTTTATCATCTCTTGAATGCGCTTTCTAGGGATAAAAATATTCTAGCAGAAATAAAAATCTTGTGCAATCGTTTTCTGTGAAAATTAGACATATATTTATATATGTCTAATTTGATTTCGAAGATTTTAGCTTTTTAGTGTAATTTTTCTTTACTTGAGAGTTCACTTATGATAATCCCTTCATGCAGCTGATCCGTCATACAATTGAATACATGAAGAATCAGAGAAGCATAGGGGGAGGAGTTCTTGATAATTTATTAACAAGTCGAGAAAATGTCTCTGAAATTATTCGTGTAACCCCATCTTATAAACTAGCTGATCGTGCTAAGATTATCCGACTAAATCAAACCAAGCCTCTTCGTCATGCATACTTTCGAGAGTATAGAAAATTGCAAGAGCTTTGTCTGATGATATTAAACAGAGAAAAGCACGGTTTAGGATACCAAGAGCAAAAAATCCATGGTATTCTTTTTGATGTTGCCTGGCTTTGGGAAGAGTATGTTTATACCTTGTTGCCAAAAGATTTCATTCATCCACGAAATAAGGATAAGACGGACGGTGTTTCTGTATTTTCTGATCGTAAACGAAAAGTTTTCCCAGATTTTTATAACAGAGAACTAAGAACAGTTTTAGATGCTAAATATAAAAAACTAGAATTGACTGAAAAAGGAATTAACCGTGAGGACTTGTTCCAGCTGATTTCTTATTCTTATATTTTAGAAGCTGAGCAGGCTGGTCTTGTTTTTCCAAGCGAGGACAAGGTTGTTGATAATGAGATAGGAAAGCTAGCAGGTTATGGAGCCCAGTTGAAAAAATGGTCTATCCAAATTCCTGGACAAGCCGAAAGTTATGAAGATTTTGTCAGGAGGATTGAGTCCTCTGAAAAAGTCTTTATCGAAAATCTAGGTAAGTGTTTGAAAGGTAAGACAAATACAGGGTGAATGTCTACTTATTATCTAAATCAAGAATTATAAACACGAACATTATTTGTTTTCGGTCATTACAATTGACAAAAAACGGACATTATTGTAAACTTGTTAGAGTAATTGTCTGGAAAAGACGAGACTATTCCTAACTTTAGGAAGGTCTAAACAAGAGAAATGAGAGAAATATGTTAAACGAATTTCCGATCTTTGACTATGAAGATATTCAGCTAATCCCTAACAAGTGTGTTCTTAAAAGTCGTGCAGAGGCTGACACGCAGGTAACTTTAGGGAAGCATACCTTTAAATTACCAGTTGTTCCTTCCAATATGCAAACAATCCTAGATGAAAATGTTGCTGAACAACTTGCTAAGGGTGGCTATTTCTATATTATGCATCGTTTTGATGAAGAAGGACGCATTCCTTTTGTCAAACGTATGCACGATCAGGGTTTGATTGCTTCAATCTCAGTAGGTGTTAAAGACTACGAGTATGATTTTGTGAGTCAATTAAAGGAAGATGCCCCAGAGTACATCACTATTGATATTGCTCATGGTCATGCGGACAGCGTGATTTCAATGATTCAGCACATCAAGAAAGAATTGCCAGAGACTTTTGTAATCGCTGGTAACGTTGGGACTCCCGAGGCAGTTCGTGAACTTGAAAATGCTGGTGCGGATGCGACTAAGGTTGGAATCGGTCCAGGGAAGGTTTGTATCACCAAGGTCAAGACAGGTTTTGGTACTGGTGGTTGGCAGTTAGCGGCCCTTCGCTGGTGTGCTAAAGCTGCGCGTAAACCGATTATTGCCGATGGTGGTATCCGTACACACGGAGATATTGCCAAGTCAATCCGCTTTGGTGCAAGTATGGTTATGATTGGTTCTTTATTTGCAGGCCATATAGAAAGCCCTGGTAAAACTGTCGAAGTCGATGGTAAACAATTTAAAGAATACTATGGTTCCGCTTCAGAATACCAAAAAGGTGCCTATAAGAATGTCGAAGGTAAGAAAATTCTTCTTCCTGCCAAAGGACATTTACAAGATACCCTAACTGAGATGGAACAAGATTTGCAAAGTTCGATTTCTTATGCTGGAGGTCGAAAGGTAGCTGATCTTAGACATGTAGATTATGTGATTGTGAAGAACTCTATCTGGAATGGAGATGCTCACTAAAAATATGATTACTTATTTATGCTGCGAATTGGCGTGGCGTTTCTACAAGGTACCGTAAATACCTAACAATGAGTAAGCTGCAGAGATATAAGGATAGGTGTTGAATCTATTTCTTTGTTTCCCAGAGGCTTACTTGGTAAGTCTCTTTTTATTTCGGAGGTTATTGTGAAATTATTAGAAGAACGAATTTTAAAGGACGGAAACGTTCTTGGTGAGAATATTCTTAAGGTGGATTCTTTCTTGACTCACCAAGTTGATTACAAGTTGATGCGCGAGATTGGTCGCACCTTTGCAGAACATTTTAAAAATGCTGGTATTACCAAAGTCGTAACCATTGAGGCATCTGGAATTGCCCCAGCCCTTTATGTGGCAGAACAGTTAGATGTACCCATGATTTTTGCTAAGAAGGCAAAAAATATTACTATGAATGAAGGAATTTTGACTGCTGAAGTTTATTCTTTCACTAAACAAGTAACTAGTACCGTGTCCATTGCAGGTAAGTTCTTATCTCCTCAAGATAAAGTATTGATTATTGATGATTTCTTGGCTAATGGTCAAGCAGCTAAAGGTTTGATTCAGATCATTGAACAGGCTGGTGCTAGAGTTGAAGCTATCGGAATTGTGATTGAAAAATCTTTCCAAGATGGTCGTGAACTGCTAGAAAAATCAGGTCATCAAGTAGTATCACTCGCGCGATTAGAGCGTTTTGAAAATGGAAAAGTTATCTTCAAGGAGGCAGATATCTAATGAAGCAACAGGAAAACCACTCACAGGCAGCCGTTCTTGGTTTGCAACATTTGTTAGCCATGTACTCAGGTTCAATCCTGGTACCAATCATGATTGCAAGTGCTTTAGGGTATTCAGCTCAACAGTTGACCTACCTTATTTCAACAGATATCTTTATGTGTGGGGTTGCAACTCTTTTACAATTGCAACTCAATAAACATTTTGGTGTCGGTCTGCCTATTGTTCTTGGGGTAGCCTTCCAGTCTGTTGCTCCTCTTATCATGATCGGTCAGAGTCATGGTAGTGGTGCTATGTTTGGAGCTTTGATTGCTTCAGGGATTTATGTCATCTTAATTTCAGGTATCTTCTCTAAGGTTGCCAATCTTTTCCCTGCTATCGTAACTGGTTCTGTTATCACAACTATCGGATTGACCTTGATTCCAGTTGCTATTGGAAATATGGGAAATAATGTTGAAAAACCTACTGGACAAAGTTTAGCTTTGGCAATGATTACAGTTCTCATTATTCTTTTGGTTAATATTTTTACAAAAGGATTTATCAAATCTATTTCAATTTTGATTGGTTTGATTGTAGGTACCATTATCGCTGCAACAATGGGTTTGGTTGATTTCTCACCGGTAGCAGAAGCTCCACTCGTTCATATCCCAACTCCATTTTACTTTGGTGCTCCACAGTTTGAGATTTCATCTATTGTCATGATGTGTATTATCGCTACTGTATCTATGGTAGAATCAACTGGTGTTTATCTTGCCCTTTCTGATATTACCAAGGATCCAATCGATAGCACTCGTCTCCGCAATGGTTATCGTGCTGAAGGTCTTGCTGTCTTACTTGGTGGACTTTTCAATACCTTCCCTTATACAGGATTTTCACAAAACGTAGGCTTGGTGAAACTTTCAGGTATTCGTACTCGTTTGCCAATCTACTATGCAGCTGGTTTCCTTATCTTACTTGGTCTTTTGCCTAAGTTCGGTGCCTTGGCACAGATTATTCCAAGCCCTGTTCTTGGTGGAGCTATGCTCGTCATGTTTGGTTTTGTTTCGCTACAAGGGATGCAAATCTTGGCGCGTGTAGACTTCGAACACAATGAACACAACTTCCTCATTGCAGCAGTTTCTATTTCTGCTGGAGTGGGATTAAACGGAAGCAATCTCTTCAATACTTTACCGACTGAATTACAAATGTTCTTCTCAAATGGTATTGTCATTGCAAGTACAGTAGCCATCGTCTTGAATGCTATTTTGAATCGTAAAAAATAAAAATAAATGAGAAGCGATAGAAATATCCTTCTCATTTTCTTTTTTAGAGCTTGAGTATTGTTTATAGAGTCCTTTTTATGGTAAAATGGTTCTATGAATGAAAGAATGAAAGAGCTCGTTGAACTGCTCAATCGCTATGCGACAGAGTATTATACAAGTGATAATCCATCTGTATCTGATAGTGAGTATGACCGTCTTTATCGTGAATTGGTAGAGTTAGAAAAAGCTCATCCTGACCAAGTTTTACCAGAAAGTCCGACACATCGTGTAGGTGGAAAGATTCTTGATGGGTTTGAGAAATATAGTCATCAGTATCCTCTCTATAGTTTGCAGGATGCTTTTTCACGTGAAGAACTGGATGCCTTTGATGCGCGTGTTCGTAAAGAATTGGATGATGTCACTTATATTTGTGAGTTGAAGATTGATGGTTTATCGATTTCCTTGACTTATGAGCAGGGAATTTTTGTTGCTGGGGCAACTCGAGGTGATGGCTCCATCGGTGAAAACATCACTGAAAATCTTAAACGAGTGAAAGACATTCCTTTATCTTTACCAGAAAAATTAGATATTACTGTTCGTGGTGAATGTTATATGCCGAGAGCTTCTTTTGACCAGGTCAATCAATCTCGTCAAGAAAATGGTGAGCCAGAATTTGCCAATCCGCGAAATGCTGCTGCAGGAACACTTCGTCAGTTAGATACGTCAGTAGTCTCAAAACGAAATTTGGCGACTTTCCTTTACCAAGAAGCTAGTCCTTCCACCAGAGATAGTCAAGAGAAGGTTTTGAAACATTTAGAACAATTAGGCTTTGTTGTCAATCCAAGACGTATATTAGCTCATAGTATGGATGAGGTTTGGGCATTTATTCAAGAAATTGGTCGAGAAAGAGATCAATTGCCTTATGATATCGATGGAGTTGTGATTAAGGTCAATGATCTAGCTGGTCAGGAGCAACTAGGATTTACAGTCAAAGCACCTAAGTGGGCAGTAGCATATAAATTCCCAGCAGAAGAAAAAGAAGCGAAACTTCTTTCTGTTGACTGGACAGTAGGGCGTACAGGAGTTGTGACTCCGACTGCTAATCTTACTCCAGTGCAACTTGCAGGTACAACTGTAAGTCGTGCAACCCTTCATAATGTTGACTATATCGCTGAAAAGGATATCCGTAAGGATGACACAGTCATTGTCTATAAGGCAGGGGATATTATTCCTGCTGTTTTACGCGTGGTGGAATCAAAACGTATATCTGAAGAAAAACTCGACATTCCAACAAACTGTCCAAGTTGTGACAGTAAGCTTTTACATTTTGAAGATGAGGTTGCCCTTCGTTGTATCAATCCACGTTGTCCAGCTCAGATCAAGGAAGGCTTGACGCACTTCGCATCGCGTGATGCTATGAATATTTCTGGTCTTGGTCCATCGATCGTGGAGAAACTATTTGCTGCCGATTTGGTTAAGGATGTTGCAGATATTTATCGTTTGACTGTGGAAGATTTGCTCTTGCTAGATGGTATCAAGGAAAAATCTGCTCAAAAGCTCTACCAGGCTATTCAAGCATCCAAAGAAAATTCTGCTGAAAAACTCTTGTTTGGTTTGGGGATTCGTCATGTAGGAAGTAAGGCAAGTCAGTTGCTTTTACAAAACTTCCACTCAATCGAATCGCTAGCACAAGCCAATCCTGAAGAAATTGCAAATATTGAAAGTTTGGGTAGTGTCATTGCTCAAAGCCTACAGACCTATTTTTCTACAGAGGGTTCTGCAATCCTTTTAAGGGAATTGAAAGAATCAGGTGTTAATCTAGACTACAAAGGACAGAAAGTTGCAGCAAATGCATCCTTGTCTGGTCTAACTGTCGTATTGACAGGAAAGCTAGAGCGTCTTAATCGCTCAGAAGCTAAAAATAAATTAGAAAGTCTAGGAGCCAAGGTTACTGGTAGTGTGTCGAAAAAAACAGACCTTGTTGTAGCAGGAGCAGATGCAGGAAGCAAGCTCCAAAAAGCACAAGAACTGGGAATAGAGATTCGTGATGAAGCTTGGCTTGAGAGTTTGTAAGCTATGAAAGAAGAAAAAAAACGCGCACGTCTCATTTATAATCCGACATCAGGCCAGGAAATTATCAAGCAAAATATCGCAGAAGTCCTAGAAGTGTTAGAGAGCATAGGCTATGAAACCAGTGCTTTCCAAACCAAACCTGAACACCTGTCAGCCCAGAAAGAAGCAGAAAGAGCTGCAAAAGCTGACTTTGATTTGGTTTTGGTAGCTGGTGGCGATGGTACTATCAATGAAGTGGTTAATGGAATTGCACCTCTGGAACATCGTCCAAAGATAGCCATCATTCCTACTGGAACTACCAATGATTATGCAAGAGCATTGAAAATCCCTATGGGGGATCCAGTTGCTGCAGCGAAGATCATTGCTAAAAATGAAACCAAGCAAATTGATATTGGTCGTGCCTTTGGTGATAAGTATTTCATCAATATTGCTGCGGCAGGAGCTCTTACGGAGTTAACTTTTAGTGTTCCGAGTGAACTAAAGACGCGTTTGGGTTATCTGGCCTATGTTGCTAAAGGCATCGAGATGTTCCCAAAATCCAAAGCACGTCCTGTTCGTATTTACCATGATTGGGGAATTTTTACAGGAGAAGTTTCTCTTGTCTTTGTTGCCTTGACCAATTCTATTGGTGGATTTGAGCAATTCGCACCTGATAGCAAGCTGGATGATGGCAATTTTACGCTTATTCTAGTAAAGACAGATAAAATCCTAGATATGTTGAGTCTACTAGTTCAGGCCATAAACGGAGGCCAACACGTATCAGATGTCAATGTTGAATATCTGAAAACTAGTAAACTCCGAATTGAAACTTTGGATCAGGAAGAGCCGTTTATGCTTAATCTTGATGGAGAATACGGTGGTGACATACCAGTAGATTTGGAAGTATGTCATAATCACATTGAGTTTTTTGTGAATTGTGAGGCACTTGATCAAGAAATTATTAGTAACATATAAAATCAAATTTAATTTAGAAATTAGGGAGAACTATGTACAATTATCCTGTACTTATTCATTACCATCGTAAGGATGAAGCCTACGAGGCTTGTAGTTTCAGTAAAAAAACAGTAGATTCAGTAGAGCTTATCAAAGAAGAAGAATATTTTGGTGCCAAATTTTCACTGACTCAATCGAGTGAAGTAGCACTTGAAACCATGACTTTTAGCGTTGAAAAAGACGGTGTCAGCAAAGAATATCCTATTCGATTCAATTACTATCCACTTTTGACAGAGGTTTGGATTTTGGATGGAGACGATACAGTTTATTATTCTGAAAATCCTGCCATTGCAAGTCCACACTATAAGGACCAAAATCCTTTTGCCTTTGACAAGGCAATCAATAGTGCGAGTTTCGACCACCACTGGGGTTATCAAGGAGAGTTGGGATGTCAAGTTTCTGAAAATGAAACAAGTTTTAGCCTATGGGCACCAACAGCTACAGCTGTCCAAGTAGTAGTCTATGAATCAGCGAGTAACGATGCTCCTATCCTTAAAACCTTTGAAATGGAGCGAGGAAATAGTTATTCCTATAGCCACAAGTATAATACAATTGGTGTTTGGAGTTTATCCGTTCCAGAAAGCTTAGCAGGTCGTGCTTACCACTACCAAATTGACTTTCCTCATCACCAGTCATTAACTCGTGATCCATATACAATAGCGACAAGTCCTGATGGAAAACGTTCAGCCATTGTCTCAAATCAAGATCGTCAGGTCGAAGGTTTTGAGGTTAAGCATGGTACAGAAGCAACTTGGCGTTTGGAAAATCCTTGCCAGGCAGTTGTGTATGAAATGCATATCCGTGATTTGACTAAGTCTGAAACATCTGGTGTTGCGCCAGAATTAAGAGGAACCTTCTTAGGTGCAGCGCAAACTGGAACAGTTAACCAATATGGTCAATTGACTGCGTTTGATTACATCAAAGAACTTGGTGTCAACTATGTTCAGTTGCAACCAATTGCTGACCGTCATAAAGAATACGATGCTGATGGAAATGTAACTTATAACTGGGGATATGATCCACAAAACTACAATGCTCCAGAAACTAGCATGTCTACAAATCCAAATGATCCAGGTCAAGCTATCCGTGATTTGAAAGCCATGGTCCAAGCTTATCACGATGCTGGTATCGGCGTTATTATGGATGTTGTATACAATCATACCTTCTCAACCGTTGATGCACCATTTCAAACAACGGTTCCTGATTATTATTATCGAATGAACCATGATGGAACCTACCAAAATGGAACAGGAGTCGGTAACGAAACTGCCAGTGAGCATGAAATGTTCCGTAAATATATGATTGATTCTCTTCTCTACTGGGTAAAAGAATTCAATATTGACGGTTTCCGCTTTGATTTGATGGGAATACATGACGTCAAAACCATGCAAATGATTCGTTGGGCTATGGACGAAGTCGATCCGAAAATCATCCTGTATGGAGAAGGTTGGGATATGGGAACAGGTCTTGCTCCTTATGACAAGTCTAAGAAAGACAATGCCTACCAATTGCCAAACATTGGATTCTTTAATGATAATCAACGTGATGCGGTCAAAGGTTGTGAAGTCTATGGCTCTATCAAATCTGGCTTCGTCAGTGGAGCAGGTACTGAGCCGATTGTCGCAAAGGCTATCCTTGGAAGCCGAGAGCTTGGTTCATACCTTAGTCCAAACCAAGTCTTGAACTATGTAGAAGCCCACGATAACTACAATTTACATGATTTACTTAAAACCCTTCATCCGATGGAGAGTGATAAATGCATCATGAAGAAAGTAGAAACAGCAACGGCTATGAACCTCCTCATGCAAGGGATGGCCTTCATGGAACTGGGGCAAGAATTTGGCCGTACTAAACTCGTAGCTACAGGCGAAAATGGAGAATTGACTCACGCAGATCGTGAGCGAGCAATGAACAGTTACAATGCTCCTGATAGCGTCAACCAAGTCAACTGGAATTTGATCAATGAGCGTCAAGATAGTATCGAGTTTGTTCGTCAGATTATCCGACTTAAAACACAAACCAGTGCCTTTTCCTACCCTACTTATGAAGAAGTCTACCGTCATGTCTTTGTTCACACAGCCATTGAAAATAGTGGTTGGATTGTCTACGAGATTCATGGTGGCGAAGAGCACTTCTTGGTTGTATTCAATGCCAAAGGAGCTTCATATTACTATGAAAATGCAGGAAATCTTGAAATGCTAGTTACAAATAGCCGTTCTAACCAAGAAAATGTTATTGACGACGTCAGTGTGGCAGTTATGAATGTTTTATCCTAAAAAATAACCTAAAACTCAAGATTTATGCTTGAGTTTTTTAATATTTCTAGACATAAAAATAAAAATGGAACAATTACTAAAAATAGTTGAAAATTTCAGAAAATTTGGTAAAATTATATAAAAAGAGTTATCTACGAATATTATGTTATCAAAATCTAAAAATGTTCAGTTTTTAAGTAAGTTGTTTTATATATAGATAATGAGAGTTATTTTTGTAACAGTAGCTAATAGAAAATTCCATCGCTTATCATCATTTATGAAAATTTTAGAAATGTTAAGATAACTATATGAAGATTTTCGAAAAAAATTTTAGTAGAATTCGGAAATTAGTTGAAAGTTTTCTTAAAAGATAGTATAATAAAGACATAGAAAACGCTTACAATAAAAGGGGGATTCAATGGATAAATTTGAGGCTTTAAGAACTTTTACTAGTGGCGAAAATTTTCATCTTCAGCACTATTTGGGAGCGCATCGTGACGAAAGAGACGGTGAGTATGGTTATACATTCCGTGTCTGGGCGCCAAATGCGCAGGCTGTCCATCTAGTTGGTGATTTTACTAACTGGCTTGAAAATCAAATCCCCATGGTTCGTAATGAATCTGGAGTTTGGGAAGTTTTTACAACTTTAGCTCAAGAGGGGCATATTTATAAATATCATATTACTCGTGCTAATGGTCATCAGCTTATGAAGATTGATCCTTTGGCAGTACGCTATGAAGCTCGTCCGGGAACAGGAGCTGTTTTAACAGAAATACCTGAGAAAAAATGGAAGGACGGTCTCTGGTTAGCTCGTAGAAAACGTTGGAGATTTTTCGAAAGACCGGTCAATATCTATGAGGCGCATGCAGGATCTTGGAAGAGAAATCCTGATGGGACACCTTATAGCTTTGCTCAACTTAAAGAAGAGCTCATCCCCTATCTTGTTGAGATGAACTATACTCACATCGAGTTTATGCCTTTGATGTCTCATCCTCTTGGATTGAGTTGGGGCTATCAGCTCATGGGTTACTTCGCTTTAGAGCATGCTTATGGTCGTCCAGAAGAGTTTCAAGACTTCGTTGAAGAGTGTCACATCAACAATATCGGTGTAATTGTGGATTGGGTGCCAGGTCACTTTACCATCAATGATGATGCTTTGGCATACTATGATGGCACACCAACTTTTGAATACCAAGATCATAATAAGGCTAACAACTATGGTTGGGGAGCGCTTAACTTCGACCTTGGAAAAAATGAAGTCCAATCTTTCTTGATTTCTAGCATTAAGTTCTGGATTGATTTCTATCACCTAGATGGTATTCGTGTAGACGCTGTAAGTAATATTCTCTATCTAGATTATGACAATGCTCCATGGACCCCAAATAAAGACGGTGGCAATCTCAACTATGAAGGCTATTATTTCCTACAACGTTTGAACGATGTGATTAAACTTGCTCATCCGGATGTTATGATGATTGCAGAAGAGTCTTCTTCAGGTACCAAGATTACTGGCATGAAGGAAATGGGTGGACTTGGATTTGACTACAAGTGGAACATGGGTTGGATGAATGATATCTTACGTTTCTACGAAGAAGATCCCATTTATCGCAAGTATGACTTTAATCTTGTGACCTTCAGCTTCATGTATGTCTTTAATGAAAATTATCTCCTACCATTCTCACATGATGAGGTTGTCCACGGTAAGAAGAGTATGATGCATAAGATGTGGGGTGATCGTTACAATCAATTTGCTGGTTTGAGAAACCTTTACACTTATCAAATTTGTCACCCTGGTAAGAAATTACTCTTCATGGGTAGTGAGTTTGGTCAATTCCTAGAGTGGAAATCCGAAGAGCAATTGGAGTGGTCTAACCTAGAAGATCCGATGAATGCCAAGATGAAATACTTTACATCACAGTTGAATCAGCTTTATAAAGATCACCGTTGTCTTTGGGAAATTGATACAAGTTATGATGGTATTGAAATCATTGATGCGGATAATAGAGATCAGAGTGTTCTTTCCTTTATCCGTAAGGGCAAGAAAGGCGAGATGCTAGTCTGTATCTTCAATATGGCACCAGTTGAACGTCCTGATTTTACAATTGGTCTTCCAGTTGCAGGGATTTATGAAGAAATTTGGAATACAGAGTTAGAACAATGGGGTGGTGTGTGGAAAGAGCATAACCAAACAGTTCAAACTCAAGAAGGATTGTGGAAGGATTATGAGCAGACTTTGACATTTACCTTGCCAGCTATGGGAGCAAGTATTTGGAAAATCAAACGTCGCATAAAACCTACTAAGAAAGTCGCTAATAAAACTCAAAAAGGAGTAGAAAATGAAGAATGAAATGCTAGCTTTAATCCTTGCCGGTGGGCAAGGAACTCGTCTCGGTAAACTCACTCAAAACATTGCTAAACCTGCCGTGCAATTTGGTGGGCGCTACCGTATCATTGACTTCGCTCTTTCAAACTGTGCCAACTCTGGTATCCATAATGTTGGGGTTATCACACAGTATCAACCACTAGCTCTCAATAGCCACATTGGTAATGGTTCTAGTTGGGGTCTAGATGGTATTGACACCGGAGTTTCTATCCTTCAACCCTACTCTGCAAGTGAGGGGAACCGTTGGTTTGAAGGTACAAGTCATGCCATTTACCAAAACATCGACTATATCGACAGCATCAATCCTGAGTATGTTTTGATCCTTTCAGGTGACCATATCTACAAGATGGACTATGATGATATGCTCCAATCACACAAGGACAATAATGCCAGCTTGACAGTTGCTGTCTTGGATGTACCACTAAAAGAAGCTAGCCGTTTTGGTATTATGAACACAGATGCTAATAATCGTATTGTCGAATTTGAAGAAAAACCAGCTGAACCAAAATCAACTAAGGCATCAATGGGTATTTATATCTTTGATTGGAAACGACTTCGCAATATGCTAGTTACAGCTGAAAAGGCTAATATTGATATGTCAGATTTTGGTAAAAACGTTATTCCAAACTATCTTGAAACTGGTGAAAGTGTCTATGCTTATGAATTCAATGGATACTGGAAGGACGTTGGTACTATCGAATCACTCTGGGAAGCAAATATGGAATACATCTCTCCAGAAAATGCTCTAGATAGCCGTAACCGTCAATGGAAAATTTATTCTCGTAACCTTATCGCTCCACCAAACTTCCTTGGAGAATTCGCTCAGGTAGAAGACTCTCTTGTAGTGGACGGCTGTTACGTAAATGGTACAGTGAAACACTCTATTCTTTCTACAACTGCTCAAGTTCGTAAGGGAGCAGAAGTTGTTGATTCTGTCATCATGAGTGGAGCAGTTATCGGTAGAGGTGCTAAAATTACACGTGCAATCATCGGTGAAGGTGCAATTATTGCCGATGGTGTTGAAATTGATGGTACAGAAGAAGTACAAGTAGTCGGATATAACGAAGTAGTGGGGGTAGCAACAGATGAAGATTGATAAATATTCAGCCATTTTAGGAAATACCGTTGGTTTCCATGATATGTCAACCTTGACAAGTAACCGTCCAGTGGCAAGTTTGCCATTTGGAGGAAAGTATCGTTTGATTGACTTCTCACTTTCAAGTTTAGCAAATGCTGGGGTTCGTAGTATCTTTGGAATTTTCCAACAAGATAACATCAGCTCTGTATTTGACCATATTCGTTCAGGACGTGAGTGGGGCTTGAATACGTTGCTTAGCCACTACTATCTTGGAATCTACAATACTCGTGTAGAAAGCAGCACTGTTGGTAAAGAGTACTACCAACAACTTTTGACTTACCTAAAACGTTCAGGTTCAGACCAAACCGTTTCCTTGAACTGTGATGTTTTAGTGAATATCGATCTCAATCAAGTTTTCCATTTGCATAATACAACAAAATCACCGATTACAGTAGTTTATAAGAAATTACCTAAGAAAGATATTTCAGAAGTAAATGCTATCCTTGATATTGATGAAACTGACCATGTAGTTTCCCATAAACTTTTTGATAAAAAATCAGACCAAGATTTCTACAATATGTCAACAGATATCTTTGTTGTAGACACTCAATGGTTGATTAAACGTTTGGAAGAAGAAGCTCAAAAAGAATATCCAGAAAAATTACGTTATGTTCTTCGTGATTTAGCAGCAAAAGAAGGTGCTTTTGCATATGAATACACAGGATACCTAGCCAATATTCATTCAGTAGAAACATATTACCAAGCTAATTTAGATATGCTTGATCAGCATAAATTCTACTCTTTGTTCTCGCCAAATCAAAAGATTCATACTAAAGTTAAAAACGAAGAACCTACCTACTACGCATCTGGTTCAAAAGTGAACACCTCTCAATTTGCTTCTGGTAGTATCATTGAAGGTGAAGTGGATAAATCTATTATTTCGCGTAATGTTCGTATCAATAAAGACAGCTTGGTTAAAGAGTCTCTTATCTTCCCTCGTGTTGTCGTTGGAAAAGGTGCACAAGTTGAGTATGCAATTGTAGATAAAGGAGCTGAAATAGCCGAGGGAGTTGTTATTCGAGGTACAGCAGAAAACCCTGTTGTCATCAAAAAAGGTGAAAAAGTAACAGAGGACATTCTTTCATGAAAATTTTATTTGTAGCAGCAGAGGGCGCTCCCTTTTCAAAAACAGGTGGATTGGGAGACGTTATCGGAGCACTTCCAAAATCATTAGTAAAAGCTGGGCATGAGGTTGCTGTTATCTTACCTTACTATGACATGGTAGAAGCCAAGTTTGGTGATCAGATTGAAGATGTCCTTCAATTCGAAGTCTATGTTGGTTGGCGGAGACAATTTTGTGGAATTAAGAAAACAGTTCTAAATGGTGTTACCTTCTACTTCATTGACAATCAATATTATTTCTTCCGTGGACATGTTTATGGAGACTTCGATGATGGTGAACGCTTTGCCTTCTTCCAACTTGCTGCCCTTGAAGCTATGGAGCGTATTGGATTCATACCTGACGTCCTCCATGCTCATGATTACCATACAGCAATGATTCCGTTCTTGTTAAAAGAAAAATACAGATGGATTCAAGCTTACCAAGGAATCAAGACTGTTTTGACCATTCATAACTTGGAATTTCAGGGTCAATTCTCTGAAAGCATGCTTTGGGACTTGTTCAGGGTTGGATTTGAGCGCTATGCTGATGGAACAGTTCGTTGGAATGATTGTCTTAACTGGATGAAGGCAGGTATTCTCTATGCAGATCGTGTATCAACCGTGTCACCGAGCTATGCTTATGAGATCATGACTACAGAATTTGGTTGCGGTATTGATCAGATTCTTCGTATGGAATCTGGTAAGGTTTCTGGTATTGTTAATGGTATTGATACTGATTTATACAATCCAGAGACGGATGCTTTACTCGAGTATCATTTTAATAAAACTGATTTGTCAGGAAAAGCTCAAAATAAAGCGAAACTTCAAGAAAGAGTTGGTCTTCCAGTACGTCAAGATGTTCCAATGATTGGTATCGTGTCACGTTTGACTCGTCAGAAGGGCTTTGATGTGGTGGTTGAAAGCCTGCATCGTATGCTTCAAGAGGATATTCAAATTGTTCTCTTGGGTACTGGAGATCCAGGATTTGAACAAGCCTTCTCTTGGTTTAGTCAAGTATTCCCAGAAAAACTTTCTGCCAATATTACTTTCGATGTGAAATTAGCTCAAGAGATTTATGCAGCGTGTGATATTTTCCTCATGCCGAGTCGCTTTGAACCGTGTGGACTTTCACAAATGATGGCCATGAGATATGGTACGCTTCCTTTAGTAAACGAGGTGGGTGGACTTAGAGATACTGTTCAAGCCTTTAATCCAATTGAAGGAACAGGTACAGGCTTTAGCTTTAACAACCTAACTCCATACTGGCTCAACTGGGCATTGCAAACTGCTTTGGACGTTTATCATAACCATCCTGACGTATGGAAAAACATGCAAGTTCAGGCTATGGAATGTGATTTCTCTTGGGATACAGCTTGCAAGTCATATCTTGATTTGTATCATAGCTTAGCAAACTAAATAGTTAAAATCGTATGATACCTTCATACGATTTTTTGAGATTATGAAAGTAAGGCAATTATATGAAAAAAATTAAAGGACTCTGTGTACTGGATGTTGATGGGACACTGATAGAAGAGGAAGTTATTGATTTGTTGGGGAAAGAAGCAGAGTGTGAAGAAGAAGTAGCCCTACTGACTGCCCAAGCTATGAGGGGAGAACTAGATTTTGAAGAAAGCCTGAGAAAACGTGTTTCCCTTCTAAAAGGACTTTCTATAGATACTTTTGATAAGATTTATCATGAACTACACCTTAGTAAAAATGCTGCGCAATTTATTAACACTCTGCAAAAAAATCAGATAGAAGTGGGTTTAGTTTCGGGTGGATTTACACCTGTGGTTGAAAGAATAGCAAAAGATTTAGGGATTTCATTATTTTCTGCTAATCAACTGGAAATCAGAGATGGTCATTTAACTGGAAATCTTGTTGGTCCTATTATAAGCAGAGAAGTTAAAAAAGAAACCCTAATAAGATGGGCTGATGAATTAGAGGTACCAATTGATAGAACAATTGCTATTGGAGATGGAGCTAATGATTTAGCAATGTTGAAGAGAGCTGGAATCGGCATTGGCTTCTGTGCCAAAGAAATCGTGAAAGAGGAAATTCCCCTTCAAATTGAAGAAAGAGATTTAACAAAAGTATTGAATCTGATAGATTTCCTTTGATGAGAAAGATGAGTGTATGAAAATTGTAATAGCACCTGACTCTTTTAAGGAGAGTCTCCCTGCAAGTGAAGTAGCTAAAGCTATTAAACGAGGCCTTAAAAAGGCTCTACCTGAATCGAAATGTTTTCTCTTACCTGTTGGCGATGGAGGGGAAGGAACAGTGGATGCCATTAAAAATTCACTTGGTCTTGTAGAAAAAACTGCTTTAGTGACAGGTCCCTTTGGAGATGAGGTTCAAATGACTTATGTTCAAAAAGGAGAACTTGCTCTTTTCGAGGTGGCTGATTTAGTTGGGCTTGCTAAAATTCCTATTGAAAAACGAAATCCCCTGAAGATTCAAACAAAGGGAATTGGTCAACTGATCCTATATTTACTCGAACAAGGAATGAAAGAGATCTATATAGGAGTTGGTGGGACATCCAGTAACGATGGCGGTATTGGAATTGCCTCAGGACTTGGTTACCAGTTCTATGACAAAAATGGAGATGAACTTCTAGCTATTGGTCAGTCTTTGTTTGAAATTACTGATATCTCAAAGGAGAAAGTTATATCTATTCCTTCTGATGTACGAATTAAAATCTTGGCAGATGTTACCAATCCACTCTGTGGAATTAACGGTGCTACCTATACATTTGGGAAGCAAAAAGGGTTGGAACCAGCTAAATTCCAAGACGTTGATATTGCTATTGAAAACTTTTACCGCAAAGTTGCACCTGAAATGTTAAAATTGGATGGTGCTGGAGCAGGTGGTGGCATTGCGGCTGGTTTGTGTGCCTTTGCAGGAGCAGAGATTGTATCTGGTATTCAAACCTGTTTAGATTTAATAAACTTCGATGAACAGGTTGCAGATGCAGATCTAGTTATTGTCGGTGAAGGTAGGTTAGATTCTCAAAGTTTATCTGGTAAGGCTCCAATCGGAGTAGCAAAAAGAACACCAAATGGTGTTCCAGTTATTGCTATTTGTGGGAGTCTGTCAGAGGATTTACCGCCCTTGCCATATGAAAATCTCGTTGCTGCCTTTTCAATACTAGAAAAAAGCGAACCGCTTGAGGATAGTCTAAAAAATGCAGCTATCTATTTAGAAGATACAGCTGCAAACATTGGTCAAATTTTAGCTTTGAAGAAAAATTAACCAAACCACTTTTTCCAAAGAGAAGTAGGAGCTTTTTTCATCTCTTTTTCCTGCCATAAGTCTGAAAAGGCCTTTCTGAGGTCTTTTTCACTTGTTTGAATAGGGGCATCGCTATGGATAACTAGGCCAAAAGGAGAAGAGTTATGATCTTCAGAAACGATGGTCGCTTGGCAGTCAGCATCTTTGGATTGTTTTAGATAAAAAACTTGTTTATCAAACTCTACCTGAGGAGAAATTTTGACAAATAGAGGTTGAGTCTCTTTTTTAAAGGTTTCTATAATTGTTAAAAATCCATTTTTAAATTTATCATCATCAGCTGTTTCAAGGTCCGCGTAGCCAAGGACACGTTCCTCAAATGTTCCGAGAAAACGTCTTTGTTCATCAGGATTTAGTTTAAGACCACCATTGGCCTTTTCTAGGATTTGTTTAGATAGATCAGTCATAAAAATAGTATATCATAAAATAAAGGAGAAAACAGATGAAAGAAAGCGATTACTTTATAAACTTAAGGAAAATTTGCACAAAGATAACGTTTTTCCTTGAAAAAGGTGTCTTTTTAAGGTATCATAGAGGTGTAAAAAATTTAACTCAATAAGGAGAGTAAAAAATGTCAATTATTACTGATGTTTACGCTCGCGAAGTCCTAGACTCACGCGGTAACCCAACACTTGAAGTAGAAGTTTACACTGAATCAGGTGCTTTCGGACGTGGTATGGTTCCATCTGGAGCTTCTACTGGTGAACACGAAGCAGTTGAACTTCGTGATGGTGACAAATCTCGTTACGGTGGTCTTGGTACACAAAAAGCTGTTGACAACGTAAACAACATCATCGCTGAAGCAATCATCGGCTACGATGTACGTGACCAACAAGCTATCGACCGTGCTATGATCGCACTTGACGGAACTCCTAACAAAGGTAAATTGGGTGCTAACGCAATCCTTGGTGTGTCTATCGCTGTAGCTCGTGCTGCTGCTGACTACCTTGAAATCCCACTTTACAGCTACCTTGGTGGATTCAACACTAAAGTTCTTCCAACTCCTATGATGAACATCATCAACGGTGGATCTCACTCAGATGCTCCAATCGCTTTCCAAGAATTCATGATCGTACCTGCTGGTGCACCAACATTCAAAGAAGCTCTTCGTTGGGGTGCTGAAATCTTCCACGCTCTTAAGAAAATCCTTAAATCTCGTGGTCTTGAAACAGCCGTAGGTGACGAAGGTGGATTCGCTCCTCGTTTCGAAGGAACTGAAGACGGTGTTGAAACTATCCTTGCTGCTATCGAAGCTGCTGGTTATGTTCCAGGTAAAGACGTATTTATCGGATTTGACTGTGCATCATCAGAATTCTACGATAAAGAACGTAAAGTTTACGACTACACTAAATTCGAAGGTGAAGGAGCAGCTGTTCGTACTTCTGCAGAACAAATCGACTACCTTGAAGAATTGGTAAACAAATACCCAATCATCACTATCGAAGATGGTATGGACGAAAACGACTGGGATGGATGGAAAGCTCTTACTGAACGTCTTGGTGGTAAAGTTCAATTGGTTGGTGACGACTTCTTCGTAACAAACACTGCTTACCTTGAAAGAGGTATCGCTGAAGGCGCTGCTAACTCAATCCTTATCAAAGTTAACCAAATCGGTACTCTTACTGAAACATTCGACGCTATCGAAATGGCTAAAGAAGCTGGTTACACTGCAGTTGTATCACACCGTTCAGGTGAAACTGAAGATTCAACAATCGCTGACATCGCAGTTGCAACAAACGCAGGACAAATCAAGACTGGTTCACTTTCACGTACAGACCGTATCGCTAAATACAACCAATTGCTTCGTATCGAAGATCAACTTGGTGAAGTAGCTGAATACCGTGGATTGAAATCATTCTACAACCTTAAAAAATAAAATAGTTCAGTGAACTATTTTATCCCGAACCTTGAAACTCAAAAGTTCGGCTCTTGATTAAACAAGATTTAAGCCCCTCGGATTTTATCCGAAGGGCTTTTGTATATTATAAGACAAGGTCAAAGAAATCCAGTCTTGTTTTCGTATTCTAGAGGTGAAAAAAGAGATTTTTAAACGTTTTTTTGGTATAATAATACCCAGGAAAAACTAGAGAAAAGAAGGAGGTAGAGATGGAAAAGTATTTATCGGTAGCAACTTTGACTAAGTATTTAAAAATGAAATTCGATAAAGATCCCTACTTGGAACGGGTCTATTTAACTGGTCAAGTCTCTAACTTCCGTAAGCGTCCAACTCATCAGTATTTTTCTCTTAAAGATGACCGAGCGGTTATTCAGGCGACCATTTGGTCGGGTGTCTACCAACGTTTGGGATTTGACTTGGAAGAAGGGATGAAGATCAATGTGGTTGGTCGCGTCCAAGTCTATGAGCCAAGCGGAAGTTATTCGATTATCATTGAAAAAGCTGAACCAGATGGTGTTGGTGCCTTGGCTATCCAATTTGAACAACTTAAGAAGAAACTGACAGAAGAAGGTTTGTTTCAAGAACACTTTAAACAATCTTTACCACAATTTTCAAAAAAAATAGGTGTGGTGACCAGTCGAAGTGGTGCTGTTATCCAAGATATCATCACTACAGTCAGCAGACGCTTCCCTGGTGTGGAAATTGTCTTATATCCTACTAAAGTTCAAGGTGAGGGTGCTGCAGAGGAAATTGCTCGTAATATAACTCGAGCCAATGAACGCGCTGACTTAGATGTTCTGATTATCGGCCGTGGGGGAGGTTCCATTGAAGATCTTTGGGCCTTTAACGAAGAAATTGTAGTTCGAGCAATTTTTGAATCTCGTTTACCGATTATTTCGAGTGTAGGTCATGAAACAGATGTCACCTTGGCTGATTTTGTGGCTGATAAGAGAGCGGCAACGCCGACAGCTGCTGCTGAACTCGCTACGCCAGTAACTAAGTTAGATCTTTTGACCTATCTTCAGAATCAAGAAAAACGCATGACTACAGCGGTTAAGCATACCTTGTCAAAGAAAAAAGAAGCTTTGAGAATCCTTAGTCAATCGGTCATCTTCAGACAACCAGAGCGTTTATATGACGGTTATCTACAACGCTTGGATCAGTTACAGCTACGACTGAAGCAAGGACTGAATGCTGAATTGGTTCGAAATCAACAAAAGGTGCAAGAACTAGTCCACCGTTTGGAACAATTATCACCAACCATCAAGATTCAGCGTTATCAGGATCGTATCCAGCAATTAAAGAAACTGTTGCGTAGCCAGATGGCTGTGACCTATGATGCAAAAGTAGCAGAAGTAAAACGCCTATCAGAAGCTCTCCTTATGCTAGATACTAGTCGAATTGTAGCTAGAGGTTATGCAATTGTCAAAAAAGGAGAAGTCGTAGTCGCTTCTGCGAAAGATCTGAAAGAAAATGACCAAGTATCACTGTTGATGCGAGACGGTCAAGTAGAATTAGAGGTTAAAGATGTCAAAACAAAAGAAATTTGAGGAAAATCTAGCAGAACTTGAAACGATTGTTCAAAGCTTAGAAAATGGTGAAATTGCTTTGGAAGATGCTATTTCAGCTTTTCAAAAAGGAATGCTCTTGTCAAAGGAATTGCAAGCTACTCTGGATAAGGCTGAAAAGACCTTGGTCAAGGTGATACAAGAAGATGGAACAGAAAGTGAACTGGTATGAACAAGCAGGAAAAACTAGCTTTGGTCGAATCAGCTCTTGAAGGCTTTTATGGCGACCAACAATTTGCATCCAGTTTAAGAGAGGCTGTTCTCTATTCCGTCCATGCTGGTGGTAAACGGATTCGTCCATATTTACTTTTAGAAGTTTTGGACTCCTTGCAAGTGCCTATCACTCAGGAACATGCTCAAGTTGCAGCGGCACTAGAAATGATTCATACAGGAAGTTTGATCCATGATGATCTTCCTGCTATGGATAATGATGATTTTCGTCGGGGGCGTTTGACCAACCATAAGGTGTATGGTGAAGCTCTAGCTATTTTAGCAGGGGATGCGCTTTTTTTGGATCCCTATGCTTTAATTGCTCAAGCTGATTTACCTAGTCAAACCAAGGTAGATTTAATATCTAATTTATCCCTTGCTTCTGGTAGTATGGGGATGGTAGCTGGTCAAGTGTTAGATATGGAAGGTGAAGGTCAACAATTAAGTCTAGAAGAACTTCAGACCATCCATGCTAATAAAACGGGTAAACTGTTAGCCTTTCCTTTCCAAGCTGCTGGTATCATTGCTGGATTGGATGAAAATCTTCAGAAGCAGCTTAAAACAGTTGGCGAGTTGATTGGACTTGCTTTTCAAGTGAGAGATGATGTCCTTGATGTTACAGCAAGTTTTGAGGAAATCGGCAAGACACCCCAGAAAGATTTGCAAGCAGAGAAGTCAACCTATCCTGCATTGTTGGGATTAGATCAGGCGATAGCATTTTGCAATCAAACCTTGGATCAAGCTAATGCGAAACTTGAAGAGATTAGCCTAGTTGTGAGCTTTGATAAGGCACCAATTGTGAAAATAGTAGAAAGTTTGAGAATCAATGGCTAAGGAAAGAGTAGATGTACTAGCTTACAAACAAGGTTTATTTGAAACGAGAGAACAAGCCAAACGAGGTGTTATGGCAGGTTTGGTAGTCGCTGTTTTAAATGGCGAACGATTTGATAAACCAGGAGAAAAAATTCCTGACGATACAGAATTGAAACTCAAGGGCGAGAAACTTAAGTATGTTAGTCGTGGTGGCTTGAAACTTGAGAAGGCGTTAGATATTTTTGATCTATCAGTTGAGGGACAAACGACCATTGATATCGGAGCTTCAACTGGAGGTTTTACGGATGTCATGTTGCAAAATGGTGCTAAACAAGTTTTTGCAGTTGATGTTGGTACTAACCAACTGGCATGGAAATTACGCCAAGACCCTCGTGTTGTCAGTATGGAGCAGTTTAATTTCCGCTATGCTGAAAAGACCGACTTTAATCAGGAACCAAGTTTCGCAAGTATCGATGTCAGTTTTATTTCCCTAGGCCTTATTCTGCCAGCTTTGCACCGAGTTTTAGCTGATCAAGGGCAGGTTGTTGCTCTAGTTAAGCCTCAATTTGAGGCTGGTCGAGAACAGATCGGTAAAAATGGAATTATCAGAGATGCCAAGGTTCACCAAAATGTTTTAGAATCAGTTACTAAAATGGCAGTTGATGAAGGATTTTCAGTCTTAGGATTGGACTATTCTCCTATTCAAGGTGGTCATGGGAATATCGAGTTTTTAGCCTATTTGCGAAAAGAAGATCACGCAATCAATCAGGTTACTTCTGAAATAGAAAAAATAGTGGAGAAAGCACATAGAGAATTTAAAGATGAATAAAAAAGAGAGACTTGAGAAGATTAGAAGATTTGTTACAGATTATCAAATCGGAACACAGGAAGAAATCGTTGAACACTTGAGAGAAGCTGGTATTTCTGCTACTCAAGCAACAGTCTCCCGAGATATTAAAGAATTAGGTATTGTAAAAATTCCATTGAAAGACAATACTTACATTTATGAATTACCAAAATCAATCGTTAGAAGCTTGCAGTTGGCAGAAAATAATATTATTCATGCTGAACGCATGGGGCATATGATTAATTTGCAAGTTATTCCAGGGAATACTATTTTCGTCAAGAGTCAGTTGATGACTGTTTTTTCTGACCAAATTTTTAGCTGTATTGCTGATGATAATTCCATCTTGATGGTATTGAGAAGTGAAGAAACAGCCAAAGATATTTTTGAGCAAGTTAAAAATTGGTAGGATTATATGTTACTGGAAATTTCGATTAAAAATTTTGCTATCATCGAATCAATTTCTTTGAACTTTGAACAAGGGATGACAGTTTTAACTGGTGAAACAGGTGCGGGTAAATCAATCATTATTGATGCTATGAATATGATGTTAGGAGCTCGAGCTACAACAGAAGTTATTCGTTATGGGGCTCCAAAAGCGGAAATTGAAGGTCTTTTTTCAATTGAAAGTAATCGCGCGCTAGAAGAAATTTTTGATGAACAAGGATTAGAATTGAGTGATGAAATCATTATTCGTCGCGAAATTTTACAAAACGGCCGAAGCATCAGTCGTGTCAATGGACAGATGGTTAATCTTTCAGTACTAAGGACGATTGGTCAACAGCTAGTTGATATCCATGGTCAACATGACCAAGAGGAGTTAATGCGCCCACATCGACATATTCAGATGTTGGATGAGTTTGGGAATGCTTCTTTCTTTGAATTAAAAGAAGCCTATCAGATGAGCTTCGATAACTACCGCCGTATGCGCAAGCAAGTGCTTGACATCAAAAAAAATCAGCAGGAACACAAGGCTCGTATTGAAATGTTGGAATTTCAGATGGCTGAGATTGAAGCAGCTAATTTGAAAGCGGGTGAAGATATTGCACTTAATCAAGAAAGAGACAAACTTCTTAACCATAAACATATCGCCGATACTTTAACAAATGCTTATATTATGCTTGATAATGAAGAATTTTCAAGCCTTGCAAATGTTCGTTCGGCCATGAATGATATGGAAAGTCTTGAAGAGTTCGATCCAGAGTATCGTGAGATCTCAAGCTCCCTTTCTGAATCCTATTATGTTCTAGAAGATATCACCAAGCGCTTGGAATCCATTATTGATGATTTAGATTTTGATGGGAATCGTCTGATGCAGGTTGAAAGCCGACTAGATTTAATTCATACCATCACACGTAAATACGGTGGTAGTGTAGATGATGTCCTTGAATACTTTGCCAAGATTACAGACGAATACAATCTTCTAACCGGAAATAATCTATCTTCTGAAGATATGGAAATCGAACTCAAGAAACTTGAAAAAAATCTTGTGGATTTAGCAGGTCAAGTTGCTCAAGCTCGCCATAAAATAGCGCAGGACTTAGAAGCTGAAATCAAGCAAGAATTGCAAGACCTTTACATGGAAAAAGCTGAATTTCAAGTTCGTTTTAGTCAAGGAAAATTCAGTCGTGAAGGTAATGAGAGTGTTGAATTTTACATTTCAACCAACCCTGGAGAAGATTTTAAACCATTAGTAAAAGTAGCTTCTGGAGGAGAATTGTCTCGTTTGATGTTAGCTATCAAGTCCGCTTTTTCTCGAAAGGAAGGCAAGACCAGTATCGTCTTTGATGAGGTGGATACGGGAGTTTCAGGTCGTGTAGCTCAAGCCATCGCGCAAAAAATTCATAAAATTGGGCAGCATGGTCAAGTATTAGCTATTTCTCACCTTCCTCAAGTCATTGCGATTGCAGATTATCAGTTCTTCATCGAAAAGATTAGCAATGAACATTCAACCGTTTCAACAGTTCGCTTGTTAACAGTTGAAGAAAGGATTGAAGAAGTCGCTAAGATGTTGGCTGGGGAGAATGTGACAGAAGCAGCATTGACTCAAGCGAGAGAATTATTACAAAGTAAGGAGAAATAAATGACAGACTATTATGTAATTGGTGATGTCCACGGAAAAGCTGGAATGTTAGAAGATTTACTTAAAACATGGGATGGCAAGACTCAATTACTTTTTCTTGGAGATCTGATTGATAGAGGAGAAGATAGCCGCCGTGTTCTTGAAATGGTCAAGGATTTGGTAGATAACCAAGGAGCTATCTGCTTATCAGGGAACCACGAGTATATGTTTTTAACTTGGTTAGATAATCCTGAAGAAAGTTATGACCACTATCGTCGTAATGGTGGGGATACAACCATTAATTCCATTTTAGGCCGTCCATTAGATGCACCAGTAGATGGAGTAGCAGATGCTAAGCGTGTTGAGACAGAAGCAGCCGACTTAGTGGAGTTTATCCGTCAGATGCCTTTTATCATTGAAACAGATAAGTATATTTTTGTTCATGCAGGTATTGATTTGACCTTGGAAGATTGGCATGATACCACAGATTATAAGAAAGTCTGGCTCAGAAAACCCTTCCATGAGGCAGAAAATCATACTGGGAAAACAATTGTCTTTGGGCATACTCCTGTTTATGGTTTGTTGGATCAAAAACCTGGCACATCTGAACTCTGGATAACAGAAGATGGTAAAGTTGGTATGGATGGGGGAGCTGTCTATGGCGGTGTTCTTCATGGTATTATCTTTACAGATCAAGGCATGACTGAACGTCATTATATTGAAAATGACGGTTTTATTGCTGAAGATTAGTACTCCTAACAGGGTATGGTCTTGTCAAAATGTTAAAAACAATTTATAATTAATAGATACCCTGAAAGGAAGAGAATGATGAACTTAGAAGAATTGAAAAAACGACAGGAGAAGATTCGTAACTTCTCTATCATTGCCCATATTGACCATGGAAAGTCAACACTAGCAGACCGTATTTTGGAGGCTACAGAGACGGTTTCTAGTCGTGAAATGCAAGCTCAGCTTCTTGATAGCATGGATTTGGAGCGTGAGCGTGGAATTACTATCAAACTCAATGCTATCGAGCTGAATTATACTGCTAAAGATGGTGAGACCTATATTTTCCACTTGATTGACACACCAGGGCACGTAGACTTTACTTATGAAGTATCGCGTTCGCTTGCTGCCTGTGAAGGAGCTATTTTAGTGGTCGATGCAGCCCAAGGGATTGAAGCTCAAACCCTGGCAAACGTCTACCTAGCTTTGGATAATGATTTGGAAATTATGCCAGTCATTAACAAGATTGACCTTCCAGCAGCAGATCCAGAGCGCGTGCGTACAGAAATAGAGGATGTTATCGGTTTGGATGCCAGCGAAGCAGTATTGGCTTCTGCCAAGGCGGGTATCGGTATCGAAGAAATTCTAGAGCAAATCGTTGAAAAAGTACCAGCCCCAACTGGTGATGTTACTGCACCACTTAAGGCTTTGATTTTTGACTCAGTTTACGATGCTTACCGTGGGGTTATACTCCAAGTTCGTGTCATGGATGGAGTTGTTAAGCCAGGTGATAAGATTCAGCTCATGAGCAATGGTAAAACCTTTGATGTGACTGAGGTCGGAATATTCACACCCAAAGCAGTAGGACGTGACTTCCTTGCGACAGGTGACGTTGGTTATATTGCAGCATCTATCAAGACAGTTCAAGACACTCGTGTCGGTGATACAGTTACCTTGGCGGCAAACCCTGCTTCAGAGCCACTAGATGGATACAAGCAGATGAATCCTATGGTTTTTGCTGGTCTTTATCCAATCGAGTCAAACAAGTACAACGATCTTCGTGAAGCCCTTGAAAAATTGCAGTTGAACGATGCTAGTCTTCAGTTTGAACCTGAAACATCGCAAGCTCTTGGATTCGGTTTCCGTTGTGGCTTCCTCGGCCTTCTTCATATGGATGTTATTCAGGAACGTTTGGAACGTGAGTTCAACATTGACTTGATCATGACTGCACCATCCGTTATATACAAGGTCAATCAGACTGATGGTGAGTCTATGGATGTGTCAAATCCATCAGAATTCCCAGACCCAACTAAGATTGCGACCATTGAAGAACCTTATGTCAAGGCTCAGATTATGGTACCACAGGAGTTTGTCGGAGCAGTAATGGAATTAGCTCAACGCAAGCGTGGGGACTTTGTGACTATGGATTATATTGATGACAATCGTGTTAACGTTATTTATCAAATTCCATTGGCTGAAATTGTCTTCGATTTCTTTGATAAGCTCAAATCTTCAACACGTGGCTATGCGAGCTTTGACTATGAGTTGTCAGAGTACCGCCCATCTAAGCTGGTGAAAATGGATATCCTTCTTAATGGTGATAAGGTGGATGCTCTTAGCTTTATTGTTCACAAAGACTTTGCTTATGAACGTGGGAAACTCATTGTTGATAAGCTCAAGAAAATCATTCCTCGTCAACAGTTTGAGGTACCGATTCAGGCAGCTATTGGACATAAGATTGTGGCTCGTACAGATATTAAAGCGCTTCGTAAGAATGTTCTTGCCAAGTGTTATGGTGGTGACGTTTCTCGTAAACGTAAACTTCTCGAAAAACAAAAAGCTGGTAAGAAA
Source organism: uncultured Streptococcus sp. (assembly GCF_963511325.1). Lineage (GTDB taxonomy): Bacteria > Bacillota > Bacilli > Lactobacillales > Streptococcaceae > Streptococcus. The sequence goes on along the minus strand of NZ_CAUPII010000006.1, from coordinate 54,551 downwards.
CGTATGAAAGCCATCGGATCAGTAGAAGTCCCACAAGAAGCCTTCCTCAGCGTTTTGAGCATGGATGAAGAATAGTTGAGATCTCAAGAAAAAATAAGATAAATATAAAATAATGATTTTTTAAGAGGCTGGGTAAAAAGTCAATTTTCTCCGAAAATGAAAAAATATAACGCATAGTATCAAGGTTTTCAACATCTGATATTATGCGTTTTTCTGATTTTAAAGATTTTTTGCTCAGCCTCTTTTCTTAATGTTTGACAAACGCGCCAACCTCAAGTATAGCAGATTGAACTTAGAATAGTATACTACAGATTCTAAAATATTTTTAGAAATTGATTTGACTTTCCTAATCTCTTTGTTCATATCTTATTTCAATCAACTATACAAGTTTGGGAATCGACATTTCTGGGCGGAAGGTTATTATGTGAGTACAGTAGGGCTTAATGAAGCCACAATTAAGAAATATATTCAAGAGTGAATAAATTATCCAGTGGATGATTTCTAAACGAGTATGAAAATTTGAAAATAAGTAAAGCATGATCTATCACTAGATAAATTGAGTGTAAAAGAATATGAGGATCCCTTTAGGGGATAGTAGCAAGTAATACTCACGCCTTTTTAAGAGGTAAGTGACGAGTCAAGAGCGATGAGGCTTGAACAAGGTGAAAGCCAGCGTCTTTAGGCGCTGGCTGGTAATGTGGACTTATAGCCCTAGTGCAAACCACCCGTTAGATGGGTGGTTATGTTTTTTTGATTTTTTTCAACTTTTATTATACAATAAAACCAAATAAAAAGAAAGCGGTAACAATATGCTTAATGCGAAAATTTTTTATATATTTTTATGTTTGATCGTTGTCGAAACTACAGGCTTGTTGTTGTTGAAAAACGGTCTTGAAAGAGGTTATTTAGATACAGGAGCTATCATCCTTGCAGTTTTTTCATTTGCTTTCTACAACCTATGTTCATTCGGTTGGGTCTGCTCTACAATAAAAAACAATAAAAAATAAATAGACGTATTTTTAGTCAGAACTTCTCAAAAAACGCATTTTCTTGCACCTGCTCCGTAAATGTGTTATACGGATTCTGCGAAAAAGTGATAGTTTTCTAAGCCATGAGCAATGGAAAAGCACCAGCAGTGCGAATACTGAGGCTTTTTTTACGTGGTTGCAAATCACGTCCGGCCCAGTGGCACTTAATCATCGCCTTTCTTATCTAGCCAGACATAAGAAACTCAAATAGTAGGTTCAGATGATTATGGCTATGTGAAAATTCCTAAATCATGGGTTCGTTCCAAAGAAATTGAAGGTGGAGGTGACATTCAGTACTGTGATGGGACGGATGTCAATATTGTAACTCTCAATACCTTTAAACCTTAGCAGTTTGGTATTAGTGAAAGTGAGTACGCTGCACTTGAAACTGTTCAAATTTCAACTAGCATTTATGAATCTAAACAGAAAAGTCAAGAATTTTCCAAGGTATGGGGGTCAAAATCAACTATCGGTGGCTATGAGGCCTATGTAGTAAACTGTATTGCTAAGAATGGGAAATATTTAATTATCTGTTTTTTTAAATCCGATGATGGTAAGTTTAGATATGTTTCTCTTGAAGGTGTTCCATAGGTATTAAAAAATCTCCTTCCAATGGTGGAAGAAAGTTGGACCAATAAAAAGAGTTAATATCGTGAAAACAGGAGGCATTCCTGTTTTTTGTTTTACTTATTAAGAAATTTATAAAAAATATGTTTGAAATTAGCAAATGTTTAAAACGTAAACAAAAAAACAAAAACCAAACAAAATACAACAAAAAAACATTGACAACGGTTTCATATAGTGTTATACTTATACCATAAAAGTTAAATGTGAAGGGAGAAGGTCATGGGATTAGATCATTTCTTTGACAAAGACTTAGTCTTTTGCTTAGAAGCAGATAATCAAAAGCAACTATTCGATCAAGTTGCAACCCTATTGGAAGAAAAGAAAGTTGTTACAGAGACCTATCGATCGGCCTTGATTGAACGTGAAAAATCGTTCCCAACTGGTTTGGATATGGAGTTTTTAGGGAAGGATTTGCCTAACGTAGCTATTCCTCATACTGATACAATTCATAATCTAACTGAAAATGTTGTCGTGGTTCGTCTGGAAAAACCAGTAACGTTCCACAATATGATTGCCCCTGATAAGGAAGTAGAAGTATCATTACTCTTCTTTATCATCAACAATTCAAGCTCAAGTCAAACAAATATTCTTGCGCAGTTGATGGACTTCTTTACAGGCAATGGTCATCTTGAAGCGCTCTCTAAGATTACGGAACCTGAAGCTTTGTTCCAATACATCTCAGAAGCGACTGCTTAATTTGTTAATAATTTTTATATAAAAACGGAGGAAATCCAAATGATTAAAATTCTTGCTGCTTGTGGTGCAGGTGTTAACTCAAGCCACCAAATTAAAAGTGCTCTTGAAGAAGAACTTTCTAACCGTGGGTACGATGTTCAATGTGATGCTGTTATGGTAAAAGATGTCAATGAAGACTTGATTAAAGGTTATGATATCTTTACACCAATCGCTGCTACTGATTTAGGTTTTGAACCAGGTATCCCAGTTGTTGAAGCAGGACCAATCTTGTTCCGTATTCCAGCTATGAGCGCTCCAGTTTATGACAATATTGAAGCAGCTATCAAAGAACATGGTCTAAGCTAATTATTAATTTGTAAATATTCCATAAAAATAAAGGGAGGAAAATTATGGATATCATTATCGAACTAGCCAATAAGCTGTTCAAACCTATCTTGGAAATGGGTGGACCGATCATCATGCTGATCATTTTGACATTATTGGCTCTACTTTTTGGAGTGAAATTCTCCAAAGCGCTTGAAGGTGGTATCAAACTTGCCATCGCTCTTACTGGTATCGGTGCTATCATCGGTATGTTAAATGGTGCTTTCTCAGCGTCTCTTGCAAAATTCGTTGAAAACACTGGTATTCAATTGAATATTACCGACGTTGGTTGGGCACCACTTGCTACAATCACTTGGGGTTCAGCTTGGACACTTTACTTCTTGCTTGTGATGTTGATCGTCAACATTGTCATGCTTGCAATGAAGAAAACTGATACACTTGACGTCGATATCTTTGATATCTGGCACTTGTCTATCACAGGTCTTTTGATCAAATGGTATGCTGACAACAATGGAGTTAGCCAAGGAGTTTCACTCTTCATCGCGACTGCAGCAGTTGTTCTTGTTGGGGTTCTTAAAATCATCAACTCTGACTTGATGAAACCAACATTTGATGACCTTCTTAACGCACCAAGTTCATCACCAATGACTTCAACTCACATGAACTACATGATGAACCCAGTTATCATGGTTTTGGATAAGATTTTTGATAAACTCTTCCCAGGTCTTGATAAATACGACTTTGACGCTGCTAAATTGAATAAACGAATCGGTTTCTGGGGATCTAAATTCTTCATCGGTTTCATCCTTGGTATCGTTATCGGTTTGATGGGAACTCCACATCCAGTTCCTGGTGTTGAAGGTGCTGATAAATGGGAACTTGTTATTAAAGGTTGGTTGTCACTTGGTTTGACTGCCGGTGTCTGCTTGGAGCTCTTCTCATTGATCGGTTCATGGTTTATCGCAGCCGTAGAACCACTTTCACAAGGTATTACAAACGTTGCTACTAAACGTCTTCAAGGACGTAAATTCAACATTGGTCTTGACTGGCCATTTATCGCTGGTCGTGCTGAAATCTGGGCTTGTGCCAACGTACTTGCACCAATCATGTTGGTTGAAGCTGTGCTTCTTTCAAATGTCGGAAATGGTATCTTGCCACTTGCTGGTATCATCGCAATGGGTGTAACTCCAGCTCTCTTGGTAGTTACTCGTGGTAAATTGCTCCGTATGATTATCTTCGGAACACTCTTGTTGCCACTCTTCCTTCTTTCAGGTACACTTATCGCACCATTTGCAACAGAACTTGCTAAAGGTGTAGGTGCCTTCCCAGAAGGTGTAAGCCAAACTCAATTGATTACTCACTCAACTCTTGAAGGACCAATCGAAAAACTATTTGGTTGGGCAATTGGTAATGCTACAACTGGTGATATCAAAGCTATCCTTGGCGCATTAGTATTCCTAGTATTCTACGTTGGTATCTTTGCATGGTACAGAAAACAAATGATCAAACGTAATGAAGAATACGCAGCAAACGCAAAATAATTCGCTCCTAAAAATGTAAATTGTAAAAACTAGGTTGTCAGTTTCCAAATCTGGAGTCGACAGCCTAGTTTTTTTAGGCCTTAAATAAATGGAGGTAATTCTAATGATTGAATTAAAAACAGAACAGTTAAGTGTACAGTTTCAAACTTTTGGTGGTGCACTTTCTTCAATAAAAGACAAAGATGGAATTGAGTATTTGTGGCAGGGAGATCCAACTTACTGGAGTGGACAAGCACCTGTTTTATTTCCAATTTGTGGATCCGTTAGAAATGATACTGTCTTATATCATCAAGCAGATGGTAGTCAAGTAACAGGTAAAATTCCACGTCATGGATTGGTTCGAAAAAAAGAATTTGAATTAGTAGAACAAACAGAGAATGCTGTCACCTTTGCTATCGAAGATGACCAAGAAATGTATGAGAATTATCCCTATCATTTTCGTCTAGAAATAACTTATACTGTTACTGGAAAGACTATTCGAACACAGTATCAAGTTACCAATAAGGAAACAAATAAGAAAATGCCATATTTTATTGGTGGACATCCAGGCTTTAACTGTCCTTTATTTGATGATGAAGCCTATGAAGATTACTATCTTGAATTTGAAAAATCTGAAACTTGTACAGTTCCTAAAACATTTCCAGAAACAGGGATGTTAGATTTTCAAGATAGAAGTAGCTGGTTAAAAGACCAAAAAGAATTGGATCTAAATTATGATTTCTTTAGCTATGATGCAGTGACATTAGATGAATTAGCCTCTCGCTCTGTTTCCTTACGGTCACGCAAGCATGATAAGGGATTAAAACTAGATTTTAAAGAATTTCCAAACCTTATCGTCTGGTCAACTCTCAATAAAGGTCCTTTCCTTGCCTTGGAACCTTGGTCAGGTTTATCAACATCACTCGAAGAGGGCGATCATCTAGAAGATAAGAAAAATGTTCGAATCTTAAATCCAGGTCAAAGTGATCAAATTGGGTTTGATATCGAAATTTTATAAAAATAAACAAAAACAAACATAAAGTGTTGACTTTTTTAAACAATAGTAGTATATTATGTTTAGAAAGAACAATTTGTGTTTGTTTTAACAAGTTGTTCTTCCAATTTCTCTTAGGAGAAGTTTTTAAGAGTGATTAGATGAATCATTCTTAAACTAAAATAGTCAACAAAAACTACTAGTAACTACTTGGTGAATGAGATTTTCTAATCCAGATCCAAAATATTTTTACTGGTCTATTATAAAAAAGGAGTATACAATATGTCTATTGTTATTGGTGCAGATGCTGCAGGTTTGAGATTGAAAGAAGTCGTTAAAGATTTCTTGGAAAAAGAAAACTTCCACGTTGTGGATGTTACGGCTGAAGGTCAAGACTTCGTCGATGTAACTCTCGCAGTTGCTGAAGAAGTTAAAAAAGAAGAACAAAACCTTGGTATTGTCATTGATGCTTATGGTGCAGGTCCATTTATGGTTGCAACTAAAATCAAAGGAATGGTTGCTGCAGAAGTATCTGACGAACGTTCAGCCTATATGACTCGCGGTCATAACAACTCACGTATGATTACTATGGGTGCTCAACTTGTTGGTGATGAATTGGCTAAGAACATCGCTAAAGGCTTTGTAAATGGTAAGTATGATGGCGGTCGTCACCAAATCAGGGTCGACATGTTGAACAAAATGTGCTAATACTCTTCAAAAATCAAGATAATCTGTCGTTAGATCACTTTAGCTAACTTCAGTTATGCTCGTAGCTCGCTTCCTAATACTCTTTGAAAATCAAATTCAAACCACGTCAGCTTCGCCTTGCCGTACTCATGTACAGCCTGCGGCTCACTTCCTAGTTTGCTCTTTGATTTTGATTGAGTATAAGCTAATCTTGATTTTTATGGAGTAAGGATAAATGATATTAGATTTATATAATTAATCGGAGGGAATAACTAATGAGAATTGCAATTGGATGTGACCACATCGTAACAAATGAAAAAATGGCGGTTTCAGAATTTTTGAAATCAAAAGGACATGAAGTCATCGACTTTGGTACTTATGACCACGCTCGTACACACTACCCAATCTTTGGTAAAAAAGTTGGTGAAGCAGTAGTTAGTGGCCAAGCTGATCTTGGTGTATGTATTTGTGGTACTGGTGTAGGTATCAATAACGCTGTTAACAAGGTTCCAGGTGTTCGTTCTGCTTTGGTTCGTGATATGACAACAGCTCTTTATGCAAAAGAACAATTGAATGCCAACGTTATCGGATTTGGTGGTAAAATCACTGGTGAGTTGCTCATGTGTGATATCATTGAAGCTTTCATCAACGCTGAATACAAACCATCTGAAGAAAACAAAAAATTGATCGCTAAAATTCAACACGTTGAAACTCATAACGATCATCAAACGGATGCCAACTTCTTTACAGAGTTCCTTGAAAAATGGGATCGTGGTGAATACCACGACTAAGAGGTGACTTATGATTTTAACAGTCACAATGAACCCATCCATTGATATTTCCTATCCTTTGGATGAATTGAAAATTGACACTGTCAACCGTGTTGTAGATGTAACTAAAACGGCTGGTGGTAAAGGTCTTAACGTTACTCGTGTCCTATCAGAATTTGGTGACTCCGTAGTCGCAACAGGACTTGTCGGTGGTAAACTTGGTGATTTTTTAGTAGAAAATATTGATGATAAAGTAAGCAAACGTTTCTTCTCAATTCAAGGTGAAACCCGTAACTGTATCGCAATTCTACATGGAGAAAACCAAACAGAAATCCTAGAAAAAGGTCCTGAAGTTCAAGAAAAAGAAGGTCAAGATTTCTTGGCTCATTTCAAAGAACTTTTAGAGACTGTAGAGGTAGTGGCCATTTCAGGTAGTCTACCTGCAGGACTTCCAGTTGATTACTATGCTAGTTTAGTTGAACTTGCGAATCATGCTGGGAAACCTGTTGTATTGGACTGTTCAGGCGCTGCACTTCAGGCAGTTCTTGAGTCTCCACATAAACCAACAGTCATCAAACCAAATAATGAAGAATTATCTCAACTTTTAGGAAGAGAAATTTCTAAAGACTTGGATGAATTAAAAGAAGTTCTTCAAGAACCACTATTTGATGGAATCGAGTGGATTATCGTTTCCTTAGGTGCTAACGGAGCATTCGCTAAACACGGTAACACTTTCTACAAAGTAGATATTCCAAGAATTCAAGTAGTAAATCCAGTCGGTTCTGGCGATTCTACAGTGGCAGGTATTGCTTCAGGTCTTTTCCATAAAGAAACGGATCAAGAACTGTTGATCAAGGCAAATGTCCTTGGTATGCTTAATGCTCAAGAAAAAATGACCGGTCATGTCAATATGGCTAACTATCAAGGTCTATATGACCAATTAATTGTAAAAGAGGTATAAAATGGTTTTAACAGAAAATAAACGCGCTTGTATGCAAAAACTCTCTGATGAAAATGGTATCATCTCAGCTCTTGCTTTTGACCAACGTGGTGCTTTGAAACGCCTCATGGCTCAATACCAAACAGAAGAGCCAACAGTAGCTCAAATGGAAGAACTTAAAGTCTTGGTAGCGGATGAATTGACTAAATACGCTTCATCTATGCTTCTTGACCCTGAGTATGGACTTCCAGCTACAAAAGCTCTTGATCCAAAAGCTGGTCTTCTCCTTGCTTATGAGAAAACTGGATACGATACAACAAGCACAAAACGCTTGCCAGACTGCTTGGATGTTTGGTCTGCAAAACGTATCAAAGAACAAGGGGCAGATGCTGTTAAGTTCTTGCTTTACTATGATGTAGACAGCTCTGACGAACTCAACCAACAAAAACAAGCCTACATCGAACGTATCGGTTCTGAGTGTGTGGCTGAAGATATTCCATTCTTCCTTGAAATCTTGGCTTACGATGAAAAAATTGCTGACGCAGGTTCTGCCGAATACGCTAAAGTAAAACCACGCAAGGTTATCGGTGCTATGAAGGTCTTCTCAGACCCACGCTTTAACATTGATGTCTTAAAAGTGGAAGTTCCAGTTAACGTAAAATACGTTGAAGGATTTGGCGATGGCGAAATCGTTCATACACGCGAAGAAGCAGCTGCTTTCTTCAAAGCTCAAGACGAAGCTACTAACCTTCCTTACATCTATTTGAGTGCAGGTGTATCCGCTAAACTCTTCCAAGAAACTCTTGTCTTTGCCCATGAATCAGGCGCAAACTTCAACGGCGTTCTTTGTGGACGTGCAACATGGGCAGGCTCCGTTGAAGCTTACATCAAAGATGGTGAAGCAGCAGCTCGTGAGTGGTTGCGTACAACTGGATTTGAGAACATTGACGAACTCAACAAGGTTCTTAAAACAACAGCTACTTCATGGACCGAACGTGTCTAAATTTCCCCCCCTTTTATGTCCTAAAACCTAGCTAAAAAACTTTTAAAAAAAGTTGTATGTAAAGGTTTACAAAATAAAAATCTTGTGCTATACTTAAGTCACAAGTTAATACAAAGTGAGTGTTACTAAGTAATATTAGGCATGATCACAGATGACTCAGAGGTATATTTTCTGAATTCATTTGTGGTCATTTTTTATGCTCACAAAACTTAAATAATAGGGCAAGGAGGTTGCCATGTATCGGATATTAAATCCAATGAATAACAATGTTTCTCTCGTGCGGAATAGCAAAGGAGAGGAGTTGATCGTAATTGGTAAGGGTATTTCATTCGGTAAGAAGAAGGGAGATTTGATTTCTGAGGATCAGGTTGAAAAAGTTTTTCGGATGAAAACAGAAGAGTCGCGAGAAAATTTTATGGCTCTTCTCAAGGATGTACCACTTGATTTTATTACGGTCACTTATGAGATTATTGATAATCTTTCTAAAAAATATCAATATCCTGTCCAAGAGTATCTATACGTCACTCTGACAGACCATATCTATTGTTCTTATCAGGCTATTAGCCAAGGACGCTATAAGGATAGTAACTTGCCTGACATTTCAGCCAAATATCCTATCGCGTTTCAAATTGCACAAGAAGCTTTTGAAATTTATCGTCAAAAACTGACAGAAAATTTTCCTGAAGACGAAATCATTCGTATCGCTTATCATTTCATAAACGCCGAAGGTGAGAATGAAGTCGAAGTTGTTGAGTCAATTGATAAGAGAAAGGAAATTTTAAAGAGAATCGAAAGCGTTTTGAAGAGTTATAAAATCCAGCGAACACCTGAAAATAATAATTTCTACGACCGCTTTATGATTCATCTAAATTATTTTTTGGATTATCTGGATCGTAGTCGCGATGATAATCAATCCTTGCTCGATATGGAAGAACATATAAAGAATAGCTATCCAGAAGCATTCGAGATTGGTAGTAAAATTTATGAGGTCATTGCTCAGGAAACTGGTCTTGACCTCTACAAGAGTGAACGAGTTTATCTTGTTCTACACATCCAACGTTTATTGTCATAACGATTTACTAAAAAATATATAAGGAGAATTCTATCATGAATAGAGAAGAAGTAACATTGTTAGGTTTTGAAATCGTTGCCTATGCAGGTGATGCTCGTTCAAAATTATTGGAAGCTTTGAAGGCTGCTGAAACTGGTGATTTTGCGAAAGCGGATAGCTTAGTTGAGGAAGCTGGTAGCTGTATTGCTGAAGCCCACCACGCGCAAACTAGTCTTTTAACCAAGGAAGCTGCTGGTGATGATTTGGCTTATAGCGTGACCATGATGCATGGCCAAGATCACTTGATGACAACTATTTTGCTAAAAGATTTGATGCACCATTTAATCGAACTTTATAAAAGAGGAGCTAAATAATGAATAAATTAATTGCCTATATCGAGAAAGGGAAGCCTTTCTTTGAAAAACTATCTCGAAATATCTATCTTCGTGCTATTCGTGATGGATTTATCGCTGGAATGCCAGTCATTCTCTTCTCAAGTATTTTTATCTTGATTGCTTTTGTTCCAAACTCTTGGGGCTTTAAATGGTCTGATGAAGTAGTAGCACTTTTGATGAAACCTTACAGCTACTCTATGGGGATTCTAGCAGTCTTGGTAGCTGGTACCACTGCTAAATCTTTAACAGACTCCGTCAATCGTAGTATGGAGAAAACCAACCAGATCAACTATATGTCAACGCTCCTAGCAGCTATTGTTGGTTTGCTGATGTTGGCAGCTGACCCAATCGAGGGTGGCTTTGCAACTGGTTTCCTTGGAACAAAAGGGTTGCTTTCAGCCTTCCTGGCAGCTTTTGTAACTGTAGCTATCTATAAGGTTTGTGTGAAGAACAACGTTACTATTCGCATGCCTGACGAAGTTCCACCGAATATCTCACAAGTCTTTAAAGACGTTATTCCGTTTACGCTTTCAGTTGTTTCTCTTTATGCTCTTGACTTGCTCGCTCGTCAATTTGTTGGTGCAAGCGTTGCAGAATCAATCGGTAAGTTCTTTGCACCTCTTTTCTCAGCAGCAGACGGTTATCTTGGTATTACTATTATCTTTGGTGCTTTTGCCTTCTTCTGGTTTGTCGGTATTCATGGCCCATCTATCGTTGAACCTGCCATTGCAGCGATTACTTATGCAAATGCCGAAGTCAACTTGAACCTTCTTCAACAAGGTATGCACGCTGATAAGATCCTTACATCTGGTACACAAATGTTTATCGTCACTATGGGTGGTACAGGAGCAACTCTTGTAGTTCCATTCATGTTTATGTGGTTGTGTAAGTCTAAGCGTAACCGTGCCATCGGACGTGCTTCAGTAGTTCCAACCTTCTTCGGTGTAAACGAACCAATCTTGTTTGGTGCACCACTTGTTTTGAACCCAATCTTCTTTATCCCATTCATCTTTGCACCAATTGCAAACGTATGGATCTTTAAGTTCTTTATCGAAACTCTCGGCATGAACTCATTTACTGCCAACCTTCCATGGACTACACCAGGGCCTCTAGGTATTGTTCTTGGTACAAACTTCCAGTTCTTGTCATTTGCTCTTGCAGCATTGTTAATCGTAGTGGATATTGCAATCTACTATCCATTCCTTAAAGTTTATGACGAACAAATTCTTGAAGAAGAACGTTCTGGTAAAGCCAACGATGAATTAAAAGAAAAAGTAGCCGCAAACTTCAATACAGCTAAAGCTGATGCTATCCTTGAAAAAGCTGGAGTAGAATCAGCACAAAATACAATTACAGAAGAAACCAACGTACTCGTTCTTTGTGCGGGTGGAGGAACAAGTGGTCTTCTTGCCAACGCCTTGAACAAAGCAGCAGTAGAATACAATGTTCCTGTTAAGGCAGCCGCTGGTGGCTATGGAGCCCACCGTGAAATGTTGCCAGAATTTGACCTTGTTATCCTTGCTCCTCAAGTAGCTTCAAACTATGAGGACATGAAGGCTGAAACAGATAAACTTGGAATCAAATTGGCTAAGACTGAAGGAGCTCAATACATCAAGTTGACACGCGATGGACAAGGTGCTCTAGCCTTTGTTCAAGCTCAATTCGATTGATGATAGGGACTGTAAAACAGTCTCCTGATTATATATTTGTTTTCCCCCTTTATGTCACTATTTGGTGACTTGCTACAAGAAGTGAGATGGAGATGGATAGCTCACTAGCTCCTCTCCGCTCACTTTTCATTTTATCCAATCAAGAAATAGGTGAAAAAATGACAAAAACACTTCCTAAAGATTTTATTTTCGGTGGCGCAACAGCGGCTTATCAGGCAGAAGGTGCTACACATACGGATGGTAAAGGACCAGTCGCATGGGATAAATATTTAGCAGACAACTATTGGTATACTGCTGAACCAGCGAGTGATTTTTACCATAAATATCCAGTAGATTTGCAGTTGGCTGAGGAATATGGGGTAAACGGTATTCGTATTTCAATTGCTTGGTCACGTATTTTTCCAACAGGTTATGGTGAAGTAAATCCAAAAGGGGTAGAATTCTATCATAAGTTATTTGCAGAATGTCATAAACGTCATGTAGAACCGTTCGTAACTCTTCACCATTTTGATACACCTGAAGCTCTTCACTCAAACGGAGACTTCTTGAATCGTGAAAATATCGAACACTTTGTAGATTATGCTGCCTTCTGTTTTGAAGAATTCCCAGAAGTAAACTACTGGACAACCTTTAATGAAATTGGTCCAATCGGTGACGGTCAATACTTGGTCGGTAAATTCCCACCAGGTATTCAATATGACCTTGCGAAAGTCTTCCAATCCCACCACAATATGATGGTTTCTCATGCTCGTGCTGTGAAATTGTACAAAGACAAAGGCTATAAAGGTGAAATCGGGGTTGTTCACGCCCTTCCAACTAAGTATCCATTGGATCCTAAAAACCCTGCAGACGTTCGTGCAGCTGAGTTAGAAGATATCATTCACAATAAATTTATCTTGGATGCAACTTATCTTGGTCATTATTCTGAAAAAACCATGGAAGGGGTCAACCACATTTTATCAATAAATGGTGGTAGCTTGGATCTTCGTGACGAAGACTTTGCAGCGCTTGAAGCAGCTAAAGATTTGAACGACTTCCTTGGAATTAACTATTACATGAGTGACTGGATGGAAGCCTTTGATGGTGAAACTGAGATCATTCATAACGGTAAAGGTGAAAAAGGAAGCTCTAAGTACCAAATTAAAGGTGTTGGTCGTCGTGTGGCTCCGGACTATGTACCTCGTACTGACTGGGACTGGATCATCTACCCTCAAGGTTTGTATGATCAAATCATGCGTGTTAAGAAAGATTATCCAAACTACAAGAAGATCTACATTACTGAAAACGGACTGGGATACAAAGATGAATTTGTGGACAACACTGTTTACGATGATGGCCGTATTGATTATGTGAAACAACACTTGGAAGTATTGTCTGATGCGATTGCAGATGGTGCAAACGTCAAAGGCTACTTCATCTGGTCACTCATGGACGTCTTCTCTTGGTCAAATGGTTATGAAAAACGCTATGGCCTCTTTTATGTAGATTTCGAAACACAAGAACGCTATCCGAAGAAATCAGCTCACTGGTATAAAAAACTAGCTGAAACCCAAGTGATTGAATAGTACAACTAGTTATTAGGTATAGAATTTAAGCGAGGAAAGTTTATGCTGAAAGATTTTATCAAATCAATCTATGAAAAAGTTTATATTATTAACTTTGAACATTGCTCTCATGTACCATCCTTGACCAAGGAGCAACTTGCAAGTCTTGGAAAATGGTATGTCTCGACGGGTAAGGAGTGGATTTGTCATTCAGACTATGAATTTGAAGAATTTCAAAAGCTATTTTTAAATTTTGTCAATGCAGAAGATAAGGATAACATTTCCTTTGTTTCGGATTTTATGCCATTTCAACACTAAAATATTATAAAGAGGAATCTATCTCATACTAGAGGATATTCCTCTTTTTTATTTAGATTTTACCTGAAAGACAAAAAAATTCTTGACAGATTTATGTTATAGGAGTAAACTATTAACTAGTTAAATAACTGGTTAAGTACATAAAGAGGTAACTCACTCGCTCAAATCTTGTTTGATAAATAGAAAATAGAAGGAGGAGTTTTAAAAGTGAGTTATTTTTCTAAACAGATATTTAACCGGTTAAGGAAGTCCTTTAGGAAAAAGTGTAGTTCTTCTTTAACGAATAAATGAAATAGAAAGTGTATTAAGATGAAAATCAATAAAAAATATGTTCTTGGTTCCGTAGCTCTTTTAGCCTTAAGCCTTTCAAGTTATGAATTGGGGCGTTATCAAGCAGTACAGACTAGCAAAGAGTCTAATCGTGTGTCTTATATAGAGGGAAATCAGGCTAGTGCTAAGACTGAAAATCTGACGCCTGATGAGGTTAGTCAGCGAGAGGGGATCAATGCTGAGCAAATCGTCGTTAAGATTACCGATCAAGGCTACGTAACTTCACATGGAGACCATTATCATTACTTTAATGGCAAGGTTCCTTATGATGCTATTATCAGCGAAGAACTTTTGATGAAGGATTCGAATTATCAACTTCGAAATGAGGATATTGTCAACGAAGTCAAGGGTGGCTATGTCATTAAGGTTGATGGTCGTTATTATGTATACCTCAAAGATGCATCCCATGCAGAAAATATTCGTAGTAAGGATGAGATCAATCGTCAGAAGCAAGAACACAGTAGTAATCACGGAGGTGGTTCTAATGATAATGCGGTAGTTGTTGCAAGAGCTCAAGGTCGTTATACAACAGATGATGGTTATATCTTTAATGCATCTGACATCATAGAAGATACAGGTGATGCCTATATCGTTCCACATGGCAATCACTTTCATTATATTCCTAAGAGTGACTTGTCTGCCAGTGAATTAGCTGCAGCTCGAGCCTTCCTATCTGGAAAAGGTAATCAACCAAGCTCAGTTGGGTATCGTCCGTCAACAAATTCTTCTAGCAGCTCATCAGAGGCATCGAATAGTAGTTCATATGGACAAACAAATCATAGTAATGTTGAGACAAATATTAGAAGATGGGCTCCAACTGTTAGCCCACAAGTGGATAATAGTTATCAAGCAAGTCCAAGTGAAGACGTATCTAGTCTTTTGAAACAACTTTATGCCTTGCCACTCAGCCAACGACATGTGGAATCAGATGGGCTTGTCTTTGATCCAGCGCAAATTACAAAAAAAACTGCAAATGGTGTTGCAGTGCCACACGGAGATCATTACCACTTTATCCCTTATTCTCAAATGTCTGATTTAGAGCAGAAGATTGCGAGAATGATTTCTGAAAATTATCAAGGAAATCATACTACTGCAGGTGGTAAAGAATTAAAACCAATTCCGACTCCAGAGCTTACCCCAATACCAAGTCCACAACCTGTACCAAATCCTCAACTAGCTCCAAGCAATCCAATTGATGGAAAATTGGTAAAACAGGCGATTCGAAAGGTGGTTGATGGTTATGTCTTCGAAGAGAATGGAATTTCGCGTTATATTTCTGCCAAGGAACTTTCAGCAGAAACTGTTGCAGCCATTGATAATAAACTTACCAAACAAGAAAGTTTGTCTCATGAGTTAGGAGCTAAGAAAACCAATCTTGCATCTGGTGATCAAAAATTTTACAACAAAGTTTATGATTTACTAGCAACAGTTCATCAAGATTTGATTTCCAATAAAGGGCGCCAAGCTGATTTTGACGCTTTGGATAGACTATTGGAACGTCTCAACGATGAGTCAAGTGATAAAGTCAAGTTAGTTGATGATATCCTTGCTTTTCTAGCGCCTATTCGTCATCCAGAACGTTTAGGAAAACCAAATGCACAAATAACTTACACAGATAATGAGATTCAAGTAGCCAAGTTGGCAGGCAAGTATACAACAGAAGATGGCTATATCTTTGATCCCCGTGATATCACCAGTGATGAGGGAGATGCCTATGTAACTCCGCATATGAGCCACAGTCATTGGATTAAGAAAGATAGTTTGTCTGAAGCTGAAAGAGCAGCAGGTCAAGCTTATGCTAAAGAGAAAGGTTTGACACCTCCTTCAACAAATCATCAAAGTTCAGGAAATACTGAAGCTAAGGGAGCAGAAGCGATTTACAATCGAGTAAAAGCAGCTAAGAAGGTTCCACTTGATCATATTCCTTACAATCTACAACATACTGTTGAAGTTAAAAATGGTAGCTTAATTATACCTCATTACGACCATTACCATAACATCAAATTTGAGTGGTTTGACGAAGGACTTTATGAGGCACCTAAGGGGTATACTTTAGAAGAGCTATTTGAAACTGTGAAGTATTATGTCGAACATCCAAACGAACGTCCGCATTCAGATAGTGGTTGGGGCAATGCGAGCGACCATGTTCACAGAAACCAGAATAGTCAAACTGCTAACAATCAAACAGAGAAACCAACAGAGGAGAAACCTCAGACAGAAAAAATTGAGGAGGAAAAACCTCGCGAAGAAAAACCGAAAAATGAGAAAGCAGAATCTCCAAAACCAAAAGAACCAGAGGAATCAGAAGAAGAATCACCATCGGAACCAGAGGAACCTCAGGTTGAGACTGAAAAGGTAGAAGAAAAACTGAGAGAGGCGGAAGAGTTACTTAAAAAGATTCAGGATCCAATTCTCAAGTCCAATGCCAACGAAACTCTCATAGGATTAAAAAATAACCTGTCATTTGGTTCTCAGGACAACAATACTATTATGGCAGAATCTGAAAAGCTATTAGTTTTGCTAAAGGAGAGTAAGTAATTATACAACTATTATAGAAGATAAAAAGGGAGCAGAATATGGATTCTGTTCTCTTTTTCATGAAATTGTGAAAAAATTCTTGACATATTTTCTAAATAAAGTTAAACTATTTACTAGTTAATTAAATGGTTAAATACTAGTTAAGGAGTTGTTATGAAAAAAAGAAGTATCCTATGGCTTATGCTTGCCTTCGTTGTTCTTGTCTTAGGAGCTTGTGGACAAAAGACAGGTCAAGACAAGAGTGCTGAAACTAAGGGAATGAAGATTGTGACCAGTTTTTATCCTGTCTATTCCATGGTCAAAGAAATTTCTGGTGATTTGAATGACGTTCGGATGATTCAGTCTAGTTCTGGTATCCATTCCTTTGAACCTTCTGCAAATGATATTGCGGCCATCTATGATGCCGATGTTTTTGTTTATCATTCTCACACATTAGAGTCATGGGCGGGAAGTTTGGATCCAAGCCTACAAAAGTCCAAGGTAAAGGTGTTGGAAGCATCTGAAGGTATGACCTTGGAGCGCGTGCCTGGGTTAGAAGATATGCAGGCTGGAGATGGGATTGATGAGAAGACCTTGTACGATCCTCACACATGGTTAGATCCTGAAAAGGTTGCAGAAGAAGCACAGATAATTGCTGATAAGTTATCCGAACTAGACAGTGCTAACAAGGATACCTATCAGAAAAACGCACAAAGTTTTAGTGCTAAAGCTCATGATTTGACAAAGAAATACCAACCTATCTTTGAAAAAGCTAATCAAAAGACTTTTGTAACCCAACACACAGCCTTTTCATATTTAGCAAAACGATTTGGACTTAATCAACTTGGTATTGCAGGTATCTCTCCTGAACAAGAACCAAGTCCAAGACAATTGACTGAAATCCAGGAATTTGTAAAGACTTATAAGGTCAAAACCATCTTTACAGAGAGTAACGCTTCATCAAAGGTAGCTGATACACTTGTCAAATCAACAGGTGTGAGTCTGAAAACTCTCAATCCTTTAGAGGCAGACCCACAAAATGACAAGTCCTACTTAGAAAACCTAGAAGAAAATATGGCTATCTTAGCTGAAGAATTGAAATGAGGAGATTATGAAGATTAATAAAAAATATCTAGCAGGATCTGCAGTGGTCCTTGCTTTAAGTATCTGCGTTTATGCTTTGAATCAACATCAAGCACCTGAGAAAAAAGATGATAATCGTGTA
The DNA here is from genome assembly GCF_963511325.1 of uncultured Streptococcus sp. Lineage (GTDB taxonomy): Bacteria > Bacillota > Bacilli > Lactobacillales > Streptococcaceae > Streptococcus. Next base: position 36,912 of record NZ_CAUPII010000006.1, on the reverse strand, counting down.
TCCTATGTTGACGGTAAAGGATCTGAAGCTAAGAAGAATGAATCTCTGACACCAGATCAAGTTAGCAAGAAGGAAGGAATAGAAGCTGAACAGATTGTTACCAAGATCACTGATCAAGGTTATGTGACGTCCCACGGCGACCATTTCCATTACTATAATGGTAAGGTGCCTTATGATGCTATCTTTAGCGAAGAACTGGTCATGAAAGATCCGAACTATCAGTTGCGTGATCAAGATATTGTCAATGAGATTAAAGGTGGCTATATCATCAAAGTGGACGGTAAATACTATGTCTATCTAAAAGATGTGAGTCACGCTGATAATATTCGCACCAAAGAACAAATCGAGCAGCAAAAACAAGAACACACATCAGATAGTGGTAGTGCAAGTGAGGAAGTTCTTGCTGCACGAGCTCAAGGCCGATATACAACGGATGATGGTTATGTCTTTAATGCTGCAGATATCATTGAAGATACAGGTGATGCCTATATCGTTCCTCACGGTGGACATTATCACTACGTTCCAAAGAGTGCACTTTCCTCAAGCGAGTTGGCTGCTGCACAAGCCTATCTGGCTGGCAGGAGAAGTCAACCGAGTGTGACGGACTATAAACCGAATCCAAGTGTTGAACCAAGTCCTCAAGCAGATAACTCAGCTACAAACAAACCAGTAGCTCAAGCGGACGACCTTCAAAGTCTTCTTGCTCAGTTATATGCTTTACCAGTTAGTCAACGCTATCGAGAATCTGATGGTTTGGTATTTGACCCAGCTAAAATTACCAGTCGTACACCATCAGGGGTGGCCATTCCACACGGTAATCACTACCATTTCATTCCCTATAGTAGTATGTCTGCTTTGGAACAAAAGATTGCTCGTTTGATGCCACTTTCAGGTCTTGTAACACCATCAAATCCTGTAGAAACTCCAAGTAAACCTAGTGAAGATCATGAGCACAACCATGACCATGAAGATGCTAATCATGACCATCATAATGATGGTGAAGACCACGATCACGGATTCGATGCTGACCGAGTGATAAGTGAAGATGAGGAAGGTTTTGTCGTTTCTCATGGAGATCACAATCACTATTTCTTTAAAAAGGATTTATCAACAGAGCAGATTAAGGCTGCTCAGGAGCACTTGACGGAACATCATCAGGTAGAACCTGTTAAACCACTTGCAAAAGATGTAGAGGCTTTCTCTCGAGATGCCAGCGATGAAGAAAAGATAGCTTATATCTCTAAAACCTATGGTGTTCCGCTTGAAGCAATCCGAATTTCAAATGGATTCTTTGTATTTGGTAATCCAGACCAAGCTTATGATCCAACTCACATTCACCCTTACGCCGTTCGTAAGGAACACGTTCGTATTCCGCTTCAAACAGGTGATGCAGAGCTTGATTTCCTAAACGAACTCTATACAACTGCTCTACGTGATGGTGTTTCTCCTTATAGCTTGCAGGTTGAAAATGGCAGCTTTGTTATCCCTCATGGTGACCATAACCACTACATCAAGGTTCAAACTAAAGGTTATGAAGTCGCTTTGAAAAACAAAATTCCTGCATTACAGTCAACTTACCAACCTGGTGCTTTTGATGAAAAAGCAGTCCAGTATAAGATTGATCAACTCTTGGCAGAGAGTCGTGAAGTCTATAAAGATAAACCAATTTTACAAAGACAAATTGAGCTTGCCTTGGGACAATTCTCTGAAAATATGAAGAAGCTCTCAACCAACTCAACAGCTGGTTATCTGGCTGCTTTAGATCTCTTTGACAAGCAGTATATCCACGTTGACTCTAGTGTAAAACCAACAGAAATCAGTCCTTTAGACAAGAAATATCAAGCTTTAGTAGATAAGATTAATACCTTGGATACGGATGCTTATGGACTTCCTAAAAAGGATCTCTTGGCTCAACTCCAAGAAAATAAATTGGCTCAAGATGAGGCTGGTTTAGATGCAGTTGAAGCTAAACTACAAGCTCTGCAAGATTTTAATGATCGAACTGGTGTTACGACAGTCGAATACATTAAGTATTTCTATCAACATCTGTCAGATGGTCGTTTAAATGACACTCTTAGAAATAAAGTTGCTAACTTAACTTGGACTCTTTATCAGTCACAATCTTTCCTTAAGGCAACTGACTTGAACAAACTCTTCCCTGAAATCTATCAAACAAAATTAGAGGTAGAAGAAGCAGTGAAGAATGAATCAGTTGCTCATAAACCTTCTGAAACGATCCTAGACACTGAAAAAGTTGATGGTCATAGTGCTAAAACTGCAGTTTATGAGTTCTTGAAAGGTTTGTTTGATGATATAAAACCTGAGGAACAAAGTAACCATGTCTTAAAAGGTCAGGTGGCAGGACTTTTAACAAAAGCTGAAGAATTAGTAGCTCAAGTCAAAGAAGAAGGTGTTAAAGCTTCACTTGTTGACGAAGTGAAGAATCTGAAAGCTGCCTTTGACAAAGAGGATGCTGACCTAGATGAATTGAACATGCAAGTCCAAGATCTTCTGAAACGTATTTCACTAACCATTCAGAATGAACGTGAGAATGTCAAACAAGACCCAGAGGTTTTAGTTCTCTACCAAAAACTTTATAATGGTGTTATTGCCCTTCATACTTATTTAGAAATGAATAATGGTTCTGATGCTGACTTTGAAAAAGTGGACGCTTTATTTGATAAGCTTAGTGCAGCAAGCAAAGACAAGCAAGCTCTTTTAGCTCTTGCTCAAGAAATCGTTTTGTTAAACCAAGAATTTCAATCCAAAGTCAAGCCAGCTGAAGCTAGCACAGAAACAGCCAATACAGAAACAAACGATAAACAAGCTGAGTCAACCTTAACTCCTGCAACTACATCTCCAGAAACTAGAGAAAAAGTAGCAGAATAATAAAAAACTTAGACAGCTACCGTGTCAAAAGTAGGCTGCTGATAAAAAAGAGGTCGGGAATTTTTTCCCGATCTCTTTAGTCTTTATAAGCTACAATCCCAATAATGGTGTCAACTGCACGTTCCATTGTTTGTAGACTAACGTATTCAAAACGACCGTGCATATTTTCGCCACCAGCAAAGATATTTGGCGTAGGAATTCCCATAAAGGAAATTTTAGAACCGTCTGTTCCTCCACGGATAGGCTCGATAATTGGTGTGATACCAAGGTCTTCCATAACTGCTTTGGCAATGGTTACTGGTGTCATATCCTTTTCAATGACTTCCTTCATGTTGTAATACTGATCTGTCAAAGTTAAAGTAACACGATCACTACCAAGTTCTTGGTTCATCTTATCAGCAATAGCTTGCATAGCAGCTTTACGCGCTTCAAAGGTTTCTTTTTCGAAGTCACGAATGATGTAGCTAGCACGCGCTTCCTCAACAGTTCCTGTTACATCCATGAGATGGTAGAAACCTTGGTACCCCTCAGTCAACTCAGGTCGGTCACCTGCTGGGAGTTGGTTGTGGAAGTCAATGGCTAATTGGAGAGCATTAACCATTTGCCCTTTGGCTGTTCCTGGGTGAACATTACGACCTTGGAAATGAAGTTCAGCACCTGCAGCAGAGAAGGTTTCATACTGAAGTTCACCAAGAGGTCCACCGTCAACTGTATAGGCAAAGTCGACATCGAAGTCTTCTGCATCAAACTTATTGGCACCAACACCGATTTCTTCATCAGGTCCAAAGCCAACACGGATTTCACAGTGTTTAATCTCAGGATGAGCAGTCAAGTATTCGATAGATGTCATGATTTCAGCGATACCAGATTTATCATCAGCCCCGAGAAGAGTAGTTCCATCAGTTGTAATCAAGGTTTGCCCTAGATATTTCTCTAAGCTCTTGAAATCCGCTGGATTTAGTTTGAAACCAGAGTTCCCAAGCTCGATAAGGCCACCGTCGTATTTTTCAACTACTTGTGGGTTAACACCTTCAGCATTAAAATCTGCTGTATCCATGTGGGAGATAAAGCCAATCTTACGAGTCAAACTAGGATCGTTAGCTGGAAGAGTACCGATAGCAAAACCGTTTGGCAAATAATAGACATTTTGCAAACCGACACGTTTCATCTCTGGGATGAGGACATTGGTTGCGAAGTCTACTTGACTTTGGGTACTTGGTGTAGTGGTTGAATGTTCGTCAGAACGTGTATTGACTTTGACATAAGTCAAAAAACGCTCCAACAAAGTTGGGTATTTCATAAAAACTCCTTTTTTACTTCTTTTAAAACCATTGTATCATAGAAGGAAGAGAAAAACAAAAGTCAGAAAGGAGATAAAATTCTTATGTTAGCGTTTACTTATGGCTTCTTTAGTGATACAATAAAAAAGATAAAAATATCACAAGGATGCAAATATGAAAAAAGCGATTTTAATGATGACATTTGGTTCACCAGAAGAGATTACCTTTGAAGGGGTAGCCGATTTTTTTACCAACATTCGTCGAGGAGTTCGACCTCAAGACCACGAGATTCAAACCCTTTATGATAATTATGTTCGAATTGGAGGAACTCCACTTCAAAGAATTACCCGTGAAGAAGTTGCCTTGGTAGAAGCTAGGTTAGGAAATGAATATAGTGTCTATTTTGCCAATAAATTTTCAACCCCTTTTATTCCAGATGTAATTCGGCAAATGGAAGCAGATGGAATTGAAAAGTGTATTTGCTTGATTTTGGAGCCACACTATTCCTTTTACTCTGTCATGGGGTACGAAAAGTTTCTGGAAAGCAAACAAATTCAGTTTTTAGTTATTAAGGACTGGTATCAAGAAGAAGCACTATTAAATTATTGGACAGCTGAAATTGATAAGATTTTAAAAGAAAAGGTGAAACAGGATAGCTTTAAAGTCATCTTTTCTGCCCACAGTGTGCCCATTTTTGCCTTGGATTTTGGTGATCCCTATATCGACCAGATTTTCGAGAATAGCAAGTTAATTGCTGAGAAATTAGGCTTGAAACCAGAGCAATATACCAACACTTGGCAGAGCGAAAGTGATATTGGTATTCCTTGGATTAAACCAGATGTATTGGAGTATCTTAGAGAACAGGAAGAGCATCCAGAACATTATATTTTTGTGCCTATTAGTTTTATCAGTGAGCATATTGAAGTCTTGTTTGACAACGATGTGGAATGTCAAGACTTGTGTCAGGAATTGGAGGTGAACTACCATCGTCCACCAATGCCAAATACAGATTCTCGTTTGATTGATGCCTTGGTCAATATTGTCCGAGCTAACGAATATAAAGAATTTAGAGAATTCCTCCCAGAAGAAGAAACCTTTGATGAATTAGTCCCTTCGGATGAAACTAAGAATATTTTAGATGAATCACAAGACTTACAAATGCCAGAATTTGTTAAAAAATTGATTGAGAAAAAAGGTCGTGAAAATGTCAAGATGCCTTATTTAATCAAAAAAATGCTTGAAAAAGCTGGCAAATTACCTAAAGACTAAGTGAAAATAGAAAAGAACTGGTAAGTTTTGTTTCAAATATTTGCTAAGGCAGGATATTGCTTAGAAGGTGAAAGAAAAGGCGGTGGGACAGAAATCGATAGACAAAGTCTTGATTTCGTAGTTCCAGCCCCGCGAGGATGATTAGGAGCTTTTTGGAGTCTAAAAGACGAACAAAAAGTTCAATCAGCTACCGCGTCAAATTATGATTGATAATAAAAAGTGAGGTCGGGATCTTTTTGTCCCAACCTCTTTTTAGGTGACTAGCATTTTTTTGACCTAGTTTTTTCTTATTTACCCAGACAAAATTGGCTGAACAACTGTGTAATGAGTTCATCTGGAGCAGCATCACCAGTGATTTCTCCGAGGATTTCCCAAGTACGTGTCAAATCAACTTGAAGCAAATCAACTGGCATTCCTAGTTCGAGGCCTTCGTTTACAGCTTGTAAGCTTTCGACTGCCTTTTCAATTAATGAAATATGACGGGCATTGGACAAGTAAGTAGCATCTTGTTCGACTAAGCCAGCATTTTCAAAGAAGAGGTTGTTAATCCGTTCTTCAATCTTATCAATGTTTTGATTTTTGAGGACCGAAATACGGATGACATCTTCAGGAAGTTCGGTAGTTTCAATAGCCTCAGGTAGGTCAGTTTTGTTAAGTAGGATGATACGGTTGGTATCTTGGCTGATTTCAAGAAGTTGTCGGTCTTGGGCAGTTAGAGGTTCGCTGGCGTTTAAGACGAGTAAAACCAAATCAGCTTCCTTGAGAGCTTTTTTGGAGCGCTCGACACCGATTTGTTCGACGATGTCATCTGTTTCACGGATACCCGCAGTATCAATCAACTTAAGTGGTACACCATTGATGTTGACGTATTCTTCGATGACGTCTCGAGTAGTACCAGCAATGTCAGTTACGATGGCCTTATCTTCACGCAATAGGTTGTTGAGGAGGCTGGATTTCCCAACGTTGGGACGACCAATGATAGCCGTTGAAATCCCTTCACGGAGAATCTTCCCACGACGTGCCGTTTTTAAGAGATTGGTTAAGAGTTGTTCAAACTCCATAGTTTTTTCGCGGACAACGGCAGTAGTGGCTTCTTCCACATCGTCGTATTCAGGATAGTCGATATTAACCTCAACTTGAGCCAAGGTATTGAGAATCTCTTGGCGAGTATTATTAATCAAGTCAGATAGAGAACCGTCTAGTTGCTTGACTGCAATATTCATGGCCTTGTCTGTCTTGGCACGTATAATATCCATCACAGCTTCAGCCTGAGTCAAGTCCACTCGACCGTTGAGGAAGGCACGCTTGGTAAATTCTCCAGGTTCTGCCATGCGTGCCCCTTCACGGATAGCCAATTGCAGGATTTCATTGGTTACGGCGATTCCACCGTGGGTGTTAATCTCGATAATGTCTTCACGAGTGAATGTTTTTGGAGATTTCATAGCCCCAACCATAACCTCGTCCATGACCTTACCAGTTTGAGGATCAACAATGTGGCCGTAGTTAAGAGTGTGGCTAGCAACCTTGCTCAAGTCCTTGCCTTTAAAGATTTTCTGCGCAATGGCAAAACTATCCGTTCCGCTTAGGCGGACTATCCCAATAGCCCCTTCACCAAGCGGTGTCGAGATGGCTGTAATGGTATCAAATTCCCGTGTAATCATTTCAATTCCTTATAGTTTATTTGTTTGTATAGACTAATATCTCTTCAAATTGTAACAAAATATAGTGTTTTATTCAACGAATGGCACTTATAAAGAAAAGCCTAAGCAGATTGCTTAAGCTTTACTTAGTGCGCATTTCGCCTTGTGGGAAATAGGTTCCTTCAGGCATATCGTTGATAATGACATGAACAGCAGATTGAGGTGCACCAGTGTTGCGAACAACAGCTTCCGTAACTTCCTTGGCTAGGGCTTTCTTTTGCTCTAACGTGCGTCCTTCAAATAAATCGATGCGTACAAATGGCATAATTGCGTCCTCCACTAGTTATTTGATTTCTTCTATTTTACCACAATTTGCCGTTTAAAGCTTTGAGAAAATATGGTATACTAGAATGTAGCAAAAATTTAGAAATGGACGTGAAATAGAAGCATGGCACAGTTGTATTATCGTTATGGGACCATGAACTCAGGAAAAACGATTGAGATTCTCAAAGTAGCCTATAACTATGAGGAGCAAGGAAAGGGAGTTGTGATTATGACTTCGGCTCTGGATACGCGTGACGGTGTTGGCTATGTTTCAAGTCGAATTGGGATGAAAAGGCCAGCAGTTGCTATTGAGGAAACAACGGATATCTTTGGATTTATCCGAGATTTACCTGAAATGCCTTACTGTGTACTTGTCGATGAGGCCCAGTTTTTGAAACGTCATCATGTTTACGACCTAGCGCGTGTTGTCGATGAGTTAGACATACCCGTTATGGCATTTGGTTTGAAAAATGACTTTCGTAATGAATTGTTCGAAGGTTCAAAATATCTTCTGCTCTTAGCAGATAAGATTGACGAAATCAAGACCATTTGCCAGTATTGCAAGAAAAAAGCGACCATGGTCTTGCGCACGCAGGACGGATTGCCAGTCTATGATGGTGAGCAGATCCAGATAGGTGGCAATGAAACCTATATCTCGGTTTGCCGTAAACATTATTTTGCACCACTGATAACATCTAAAAAGGAACAAGACTATGGCAATTGAACTAAGAGATGTTACCATGGAAAATTATTTTGATGTTCTGAATTTGGATGTCAAGGAATATCAAAAACAATTCATTGCAACCAACGCAATTAGTTTAGCTGAAGCATATGTCTACACAAAAAATGGAGATTTTGTAGCTCCATTGGCAGTTTACGATAATGATGCAATCATAGGTTTTGTGATGTTAGCATATGATAAAAAAATCGGAATTAGTAATGGAAATTATTTACTTTTTCGTTTCATGATTGATAAGCATTTTCAAGATCAAGGATATTTTAAACCAATTATGGATAAGGTGCTAGACTATGTTCGGACAGTGCCAGCAGGTTTAGCCAATAAACTTTGGTTGTCTTATGAACCAGAAAATGAACATGCAAGATCTTGTTACCTCAGTTATGGATTTAAAGAAACTGGGGAAATATTTGAGAACGAAGTAGTAGCCATATACGATTTAACAATTGAGAAATAAGGAGAAAAAATGAACATCTATGATCAACTACAAGCTGTAGAAGACCGTTATGAAGAGTTGGGAGAATTGCTGAGCGACCCTGATGTGGTCTCTGATACCAAGCGTTTCATGGAGCTTTCAAAAGAGGAAGCTTCTACTCGCGATACTGTAACTGCCTACCGCGAATACAAACAAGTCCTTCAAAATATCATTGATGCCGAAGAGATGATTAAAGAATCAGGTGGAGATGCGGACTTGGAAGAAATGGCCAAGCAAGAACTCAAAGATGCCAAGGCTGAAAAAGAAGAATACGAAGAAAAACTAAAAATCTTGCTTCTTCCTAAAGATCCAAACGATGATAAGAACATCATCCTTGAAATCCGTGGAGCTGCTGGTGGAGATGAGGCAGCCCTCTTTGCTGGTGACCTTCTAACAATGTACCAAAAGTATGCTGAAGCCCAAGGTTGGCGCTTTGAAGTCATGGAAGCCTCTATGAACGGTGTTGGTGGTTTCAAAGAAGTGGTTGCCATGGTTTCAGGTCAGTCAGTTTACTCTAAGCTTAAGTATGAGTCTGGTGCCCATCGTGTTCAACGTGTCCCTGTGACAGAAAGCCAAGGTCGTGTTCATACCTCGACAGCGACAGTTCTAGTCATGCCTGAAGTGGAGGAAGTAGAGTACGATATTGATCCGAAAGACCTACGTGTCGATATCTACCATGCATCAGGTGCTGGTGGACAGAACGTCAATAAGGTTGCGACTGCCGTTCGTATCGTTCACTTGCCAACCAATATCAAGGTTGAAATGCAGGAAGAACGTACCCAGCAGAAAAACCGTGAGAAGGCTATGAAGATTATTCGTGCGCGTGTTGCTGACCACTTTGCACAGATTGCCCAAGACGAGCAGGACGCTGAGCGTAAGTCAACAATCGGAACTGGTGACCGTTCAGAACGTATTCGTACCTATAACTTCCCACAAAACCGTGTCACTGACCACCGTATTGGCTTGACTCTTCAAAAACTAGATACTATTTTGTCTGGTAAACTAGATGAAGTTGTGGACGCCTTGGTTCTTTACGACCAAACTCAAAAATTGGAAGAATTAAACAAATAATGAAATTAGCTCAAATTTTTAAGGATTTTGAGGAAAAGTTGATAGCACAGGGAGAGGAAGCAGAAAGCCTCTCCTTTGTCTATCGTAGCCTGAAAAATCTATCTTTTACAGACTTCGTCTTTGCTCTTCAGCAAGAAATTTCAGAGGAAGAAAGACGATTTGTAGAGGATATTTACACGAAACTGGTAGCTCATATACCCGCCCAGTATATTATTGGTCATGCTGAATTCTTTGAGATGCAGTTAAAAGTAGATGAGCGGGTCTTGATTCCTCGACCAGAGACAGAAGAGTTGGTGGAACTCATTTTGGCTGAGAATCCAAAGGAAAACCTCAAAGTTCTGGATATCGGAACAGGGAGTGGTGCTATTGCTCTTGCCTTAGCTAAAAATAGACCTGATTGGACAATCACAGCTGCCGATATTTCTCAAGATGCTTTGGATCTGGCGATGGAAAACGCTAATAAACAAGGTCTAACATTATCCTTTATTAAATCTGACTGTTTTTCCGAAATTTCTTCAAAATATGATATAATTGTATCCAATCCACCTTACATATCTCGAGTAGATGAGGCAGAAGTAGGTTTGAATGTTCTCCATTCAGAGCCACATTTAGCCCTCTTTGCAGATGAGGATGGTCTAGCGATCTATCGCAGAATTGCGGAAGAATCAAAGGACTTCCTAAATGATGGTGGTAAGATTTATCTTGAAATTGGCTACAAACAAGGACAAAGTGTACCTGCTCTCTTTAAGGAAAATTTTCCCGAGAAGCGAGTTCGAACTCTGAAAGACCAATTTGGCCAAGATAGGATGGTTGTCATTGATGATGGAGAAAATTAAGCACGAGCTTGAAAATGGTGGAGCTGTTGTTTTGCCAACGGAAACAGTTTATGGACTTTTTGCAAAAGCATTGGATAAAAAGGCAGTTGACCATGTTTATCAGCTTAAACGTCGCCCAAGAGACAAGGCACTTAATCTCAATGTCGCAAGTTTAGACGATATCTTGAACTTTTCTAAGAATCAGCCACCTTATCTCAATAAACTGGTTGAAAGTTTTTTGCCAGGCCCTTTGACCATTATCTTAGAAGCTAATGACAAGGTTCCTTACTGGGTCAATTCAGATTTGCCGACTGTTGGATTTCGCATGCCGAGTCATCCAGTAACTCTGGAGTTGATTCGTGAATTTGGCCCCTTAATCGGACCTTCTGCCAATATCTCAGGTCAATCAAGTGGAGTTACTTTTCGAAAGATCCTTCATGATTTTGACCAAGAGGTCTTGGGACTTGAAGACGATGCATTTTTAACAGGTCAGGATTCGACTATTTTAGACTTATCTGGCGACAAGGTAAAGATTCTACGCCAAGGAGCGATTACTCGAGAAGATATCCTTGCCAAGATACCAGCCATTCTTTTTGAGGAGGTATGATATGCTACGTGATTTGAAAACAAGAGATGTTGCAGCTATTTGTGAGATTAACAAAGAAACTTTAGGCTATTCGTTTAGTTTAGAGGAAACGGCTAGTCAACTAGCTAAGTTATCTCAAGACTCACATCATTACCTACTGGGTTTCGAGGATTCGACCAGCCATGACTTAGTTGGTTATGTTCATGCCGAGGTTTATGAATCACTTTATTCTAAAGCAGGATTTAATATTTTAGCCTTAGCAGTTTCACCTCAAGCGCAAGGTCAAGGTATTGGTAAAAGCTTATTACAAGGGTTGGAAGAAGAAGCAAAAAGACGTGATTATGGGTTTATCCGCTTAAATTCTGCAGACCATCGTTTAGGTGCGCATGCTTTCTATGAAAAAGTTGGTTATACCTGTGATAAGACGCAGAAACGGTTTATTCGCATTTTTTAGTTTGGATTTTATATTCTTGTTGTAAAAACAAACTAAAGACCTGTCACACTATAAAGGAGAAGACCTATGATTTTTGACAAAGATGATTTTAAAGCTTATGATGCAGATCTTTGGAATGCTATTGCTAAGGAAGAAGAACGTCAACAAAACAACATCGAGTTGATTGCTTCTGAAAACGTCGTTTCTAAGGCTGTAATGGCAGCTCAAGGGTCTATCTTGACCAATAAATATGCCGAAGGTTACCCAGGACGCCGTTATTACGGTGGTACTGATGTAGTAGATATCGTTGAAAGTCTAGCTATTGAACGTGCAAAAGAAATCTTCGGTGCCAAGTTTGCCAATGTCCAACCCCACTCAGGAAGTCAAGCCAACTGTGCAGCTTACATGGCCTTGATTGAGCCTGGCGATACGGTTATGGGAATGGATTTGGCAGCAGGTGGGCACTTGACTCACGGAGCTCCTGTCAGCTTCTCTGGTCAAACCTACAACTTTGTTTCTTATAGCGTAGATCCAGAAACAGAGCTCTTGGACTTTGATGCTATCTTAAAACAAGCACAAGAAGTAAAACCAAAATTAATTGTAGCAGGAGCTTCAGCCTACTCTCAAATTATTGATTTTTCAAAATTCCGTGAAATTGCAGATGCTGTTGGTGCTAAACTCATGGTAGATATGGCTCATATTGCTGGCTTGGTTGCTGCTGGTCTTCATCCAAGTCCAGTGCCTTATGCACATATTACAACAACAACGACCCACAAAACCCTTCGTGGTCCACGTGGTGGTTTGATTTTGACCAACGACGAAGATCTTGCTAAGAAAATTAACTCAGCTATCTTCCCAGGTATCCAAGGTGGACCATTAGAGCACGTTGTTGCTGCTAAGGCTGTTGCCTTTAAAGAGGTATTGGACCCAGCCTTCAAGGAATATGCAGCAAATGTTATTAAGAACAGCAAGGCTATGGCAGAAGTCTTCTTGCAAGACCCTGATTTCCGAATTATCTCTGGTGGTACTGAAAATCACCTCTTCCTAGTAGATGTAACTAATGTTGTAGAAAACGGAAAAGTTGCTCAAAACTTGCTAGATGTGGTCAATATTACCCTAAATAAAAACTCAATTCCATACGAAACTTTGTCACCATTTAAGACAAGTGGTATTCGTATCGGTGCAGCAGCAACAACTGCACGTGGTTTTGGTGAAGAAGAAAGTCGTAAAGTGGCTGAGCTTATCATTAAAGCCCTTAAAAATGCAGAAAATGAAGCTATTTTAGATGAAGTAAGAAGCGAAGTCAAAGTCTTGACAGATGCCTTCCCATTATATGAGGACTAAAATTTTTATGGACATTTATATTAAGAAAGCCATTATCCATCAGTTCAGCCCTGATGACACAGAGTTGTTTCTAGCGGATAAATTTCTCAATATCACTCCAAAAATCGAAGAATACTTACGCAAGAAAATCGAACGTGTGTATTCAGATGAAGCCAAGACTGGGATTTTCGAAGAAGAAAATCCCTTCTTCAATCACATTACAGACGATTTGTTGGAGACATCGGTGACGCTGGCTAACCTCTGGAAAGAAGAATTCAGCATTTCTGAAAATCTTAAGACCAATGACTTGATTTTTGTTCAGTTTTCTAAAGAAGGAGTGGAGCATTTTGCCTTCCTACGAATTGCTCTGCGAGAAACCTTGACCCATCTAGGCGGAGAAGTTGACAATCCAATCAAGCTAACACAAAACAATCTACCAGGATTTGGTACAGGGGCTGACGAGGCCTTGGTGGTCAATCTTCAAAGCCGAAAATATCACCTGATTGAGAAACGAATCAAGTATAACGGGACTTTTTTGAACTATTTTTCTGAGAATCTGATACAGACTCAGCCCCAAATTTCACCTAAGAAGTCAATCAAGGAACTGGAAAAAACAGCTCAGAGAATTGCTGAAACATTTAATACAGATAATTTTCAATTTCAATCCAAGGTTAAGTCTGCTATTTTTAACAATCTTGAAGAAAGCAATGAATTGTCTCCAGAAAAATTGGCAAATGACCTTTTTGACAACAATCTCACTGCACGTCTTAGCTTTATTGACCAAGTCAAGGAAGCAGTGCCAGAGCCAGTTCAATTTGATGAAATCGATGCTAGTCGTCAATTAAAGAAATTTGAAAACCAAAAGCTTTCTCTGTCAAATGGGATTGAGTTAATCGTACCCAATAATATTTACCAAGATGCTGAGTCGGTCGAATTTATCCAAAATGACAATGGCACCTACTCTATCTTAATCAAAAACATCGAGGATATACAAAGCAAATAATGTTTAAATTTATAAGAAGGGTCTTGGTGCTTGTTCTTATCTTATTTACTGGTTATAAACTTTTTCTTATGTATCGGGATGTGAAGCAGGTCATGACTTATCAATCCTTGGTACGAGAGGTTTTAAGTGAGCAAGATACGCCAGCAAATGAAGAACTAGTCCTGGCCATGATTTATACCGAAACCAAAGGTAAAGAAAGTGACGTGATGCAGTCAAGTGAGTCTGCCAGCGGAACTACAAATACGATTTCTGACAATAGGAGTAGTATTCGTCAGGGAATTCAAACCTTGACAGAGAATCTTTATTTAGCACAAGAAAAGGGTGTAGATGTTTGGACTGCCGTACAGGCCTATAACTTTGGGCCTGCTTATATTGATTTTATCGCTCAAAATGGGAAAGAAAATACCCTTGCACTAGCCAAGAAATACTCAAGAGATACCGTTGCGCCGACATTAGGAAATACAACTGGAAGAACCTATCGCTATGTCAATCCAATTTCCATCTTTCAAGGTGGAGAACTCTATGTGGATGGTGGAAACTATTATTACTCTAGACAGGTTCAACTAAATCTCTACATTCTTAAATTTTTTAATCTATTTTAAGCACTTAGAAAATTCTAGGTGCTTTTATAAGCTTTCTTTAAGGCTAATCGACTATCCTAGATAGGAAAAGGAGGAGAGTCCAATGAGAAAGAAATTCTTTCTGATTAGTGCTGCAGTTCTTTTAGCAGTTGCAACTTTGCAAAGCGCTCAAGCAGCCACTGATGTTCAAAAAGTAATTGATGAAACTTATGTTCAACCTGAGTATGTCTTGGGTTCTTCGTTAACAGAAGATCAAAAAAATCAAACATTAAAAAAACTCGGCTATAACGCCTCTACAGATACCAAAGAACTGAAGACTATGACGCCAGATGTCTACTCAAAGATTATGAACGTCGCCAATGACTCTAGTCTCCAGCTCTATTCGTCTGCAAAAATTCAAAAATTAGGTGAAAAATCTCCACTTGAAGTGAAGATTGAAACCCCTGAAAATATCACTAAAGTGACCCAAGACATGTATCGTAATGCGGCCGTTACCTTGGGTGTGGAGCATGCTCGTATAACCGTAGCTGCACCAATCCCTGTAACAGGTGAAAGTGCTCTAGCAGGTATTTACTATTCACTAGAAGCTAATGGTGTTCAACTTCCTCAAGAAAATAAAGACCTAGCTCAGGAAGAACTAAAAGCCTTGTCAGACATCAACGATGAAAATAAGGACAAATCAGGCTATGATGCCAATAAACTCAATGTAGCCCTTGCCGATATCAAATCTGCTATCGCTAAAGCCAAAGAGTCTAAGGGCGAGCTTACTGAAGATGATGTTCGTAAGATTGTTGAAGATACGTTGAAAAATTATAAGCTGGATCAGGTTATAACAGGGAACCAAGTCAATATCATCATCAACTTTGCCTTCAATCTTTCCAAGAGCGATATTCTCAATAACGAAGATTTCACAAAGACTTTAAAGGATTTGAAACAAAGTATCGTTGCGCAAGCAGGAGATAGTTTTAGCAATATTGACCTTAACTTTGATGCTAATAAAGCTATTCAAGACGGTGGCAATATCCTCAGTGCTATTTGGCAAGCAATTGTAAACTTTTTCAAGAGTTTTGGTGCTTAGGCTAATTCATGGTATAATAGATGGTAACAGAACAGTTGCCGTCTTTTTTTGTCGGCTGATAGAAAGTGAAAAATATGTTAAAGAAAAATGATATTGTAGAAGTAGAGATTGTCGATCTGACCCATGAAGGAGCAGGAGTTGCCAAGGTAGATGGCTTGGTCTTTTTTGTAGAGAATGCTCTACCGACTGAGAAGATCCTTATGCGTGTCCTTAAAGTCAACAAGAAGATTGGCTTTGGTAAGGTTGAGGAATACCTTACACAATCTCCTCACCGTAATCAAGACTTAGATTTGGCTTACCTGCGTTCAGGGATTGCTGACTTGGGACATCTAGCTTATCCAGAGCAACTCAAGTTTAAAACCAAGCAAGTAAAAGATAGTCTATATAAGATTGCTGGAATCACGGATGTAGAGGTCGCAGATACTCTTGGTATGGAAGATCCTATCAAGTATCGTAACAAGGCTCAGGTTCCTGTTCGTCGTGTCAATGGTGTTCTGGAAACTGGTTTCTTCCGTAAGAATTCTCATGACCTTATGCCATTGGAAGATTTTTACATTCAGGATCCAGTCATTGACCAAGTTATCCTTGTTTTACGAGATTTGCTTCGTCGTTATGACTTAAAACCATATGATGAGAAGGAACAGTCTGGCTTGATTCGTAACCTTGTTGTTCGTCGTGGACACCATTCAGGACAAATCATGGTTATCATAGTGTGTACACGTCCTAAAGTTTTCCGAGTAGAACAATTGATTGAACAACTAATCAAGCAATTTCCAGAGATTGTGTCTGTCATGCAAAATATCAATGACCAGAATACCAATGCCATTTTCGGGAAAGAATGGCGTAGGCTTTATGGTCAAGATTACATTACGGACCAAATGTTAGGGAATAGCTTCCAAATCTCTGGACCAGCCTTTTACCAGGTCAATACCGAAATGGCAGAGAAGCTTTATCAGACAGCTATTGATTTTGCGGAGTTAAGTGAAGATGATGTGGTCATTGACGCCTACTCAGGAATCGGAACTATTGGATTATCTGTCGCTAAGCATGTTAAGGAAGTTTATGGAGTAGAAGTCATCCCAGAAGCAGTAGAAAATAGCCAGAAGAATGCTAGTATAAATGGCATTACCAATGCTCACTATGTCTGTGACACAGCTGAAAATGCTATGAAGAATTGGCTCAAGGAAGGCATTCAACCAACCGCTATCCTGGTTGACCCACCACGCAAGGGCTTGACCGAAAGCTTTATCAAAGCAAGCGCCCAAACAGGAGCTGACCGCATCGCCTATATCTCCTGTAACGTCGCGACCATGGCGCGTGATATTAAACTCTACCAAGAGTTGGGCTATGAATTGAAGAAAGTCCAGCCGGTTGATCTTTTCCCGCAAACGCACCACGTCGAGTGTGTAAGCTTGTTAGTGAAACGCAGTTAATCCTCAAAAGGTTCACCCAAACCTTTTGAGTCCCGCAAACGCATCATGTTGAGGCAGTATCACTGCTTGTACGAGCTGAGGCATCAGCGAAGTAGAAACAGATGATCTGCCCATGGGATAGGTGTCGTAGAGTGAAGAGATTATGTCGAAGTAATACGGTGATTCCGAACCGCCGAGTGTGTAGGATTACTTGTAAAAGAGTAAAAACTTTGGAACGAAAGGCTTTTTGAAACCACTGGTAACAGTGGTTTTGCGTTTTATCAAAAGAAAATATTGTTTTCAACTAAAAATCTTTTTTATGTACTTTAAGAAAAGACAACTAACTAAAAGCCGTTTAAATTGTAGTGCATCCGCTTTATTTGTGATATAATATCTAAAGATTTATTTACTGGAGGAGTAATTAATGAAATGTCATCTTTCCACTTTGATGGGGAAATCAAGATTATGCATACAAGATGTTCATAAACAAACTAAGTTAGCTAGAAGTACTATTACTCAACTTTATCATGATAGAGCTACTAGGATAGATTTTGAAACTATTGAAAAATTGTGTAAGTTATTTGATTGTGAGATTGGAGACTTACTTACCCTAGAAGGAACAAAAGAAGAATTGGAGCTGGATAGAATGAATTTTCGAGGTATTTCATTATTTGCGAGTGCTGGAATAGCAGAAACTTATTTTGAAAAGCATGGTATTCATGTGAAGGTTGCTGCTGAGCTATTACCTGAGCGAGTGAGGATATACAAACATCTTTATCCTAATGTAAATGTTTTTCAAGGAGACTTAACTGATAAAGAAGTTTATGATAAAGTGATCAAAGCAGCTATAGACGAAAAATGTGATTTTTTAATAGCAACACCTCCTTGTCAGGGAATGAGTACTGCTGGTAAGAAACTTAAAGATGATCCTAGAAATAGGTTAATCATGGTTGTAGTTAAAGCAATCAAACAACTTAAACCTAAATTCGTAATTATTGAAAATGTCCCAGAGATGCTAAATACAATGATTGAAATCAATGGTGAGTGGGTTTTAATTAATGATTATCTTGTAGCGGAATTGGGAGAGGAATATAGATTTAATGAGAATAAAGTTGTCAGTGCTAAAAATTACGGAGTTGCTCAATCAAGAGAACGTTGTGTGTACCTCCTGTCAAGAATTGATACTAACATTCAGTGGGAATTTCCAGAACCATCAACTAAAATTGTGACTATGCGTGATGCCATTGGTGACTTACCATCATTAGATCCTGATGTCACAGATATTAGTGAGGAAGAAAGAGTTAAACTGTTCCCAGATTACTATATAAAAAAAGAAAGAGGACTTGCTGTATCGAAATGGCATTTTCCACCAAAGCATAAGTATAGACATGTTATTGCAATGATGCACACACCAGAGGGATGTTCAGCTTGGGAAAATGAAAAGTACTATCCTACTTTGGCAGATGGGACAAAATCTAAAGGATATAAAAATACTTATAAAAGACAGTGGTGGGATAAACCAGCATATACTGTAACTAAATACACAAGTAGGATTGGCTCTCAAGAAAATGGACATCCTGGATTTGTGATTGTTGATTCTGTTAATGAAGAAGAACGAATTTGGTCCGATGCTAGGGTTTTATCGATTTTCGAATTAATGAGAGTGTCTTCGTTACCTGATGATTGGAATATTCCTGATAATGCTAGTAGTAATCTAATACGTGAAATTCTTGGTGAGGGAGTTCCACCGAAGCTAATTGAGCAAGCAATAATAAGATTGGAGCAATTGTTAAGTGAGTGATATAAAATTTAAAAAAAGAGTCAAAGCACTTTCCCTATTTTCAAATGTTGGTATAGCAGAGACTTATTTATCGGATGTAGGTGTGGATGTATGTGTTGCTAATGAACTTTTAGAGGAAAGATGTAAATTTTATTCACATTTATATCCAGATGTTAGTATTATCCAAGGTGATATTACAGATAGGGATGTTTTCGATAAAGTGATGTTGACCGCAAAAGAAGCTGGTGTTGAAATGGTTATTGCTACTCCCCCTTGTCAAGGGATGTCAAATGCGGGTAGAAAAGATCCTAAAGATTCTAGGAATTTTCTTGTCCACTATGCAGTAGAAGCAATAAAAGAATTGAAGCCTAGATTTGTCATTATTGAAAATGTCACAATGCAGCAACATACGCAGATATTATATAATGATGAGTATATTTTTATTCCTGACTATATAGAGCGAGAATTAGGTGCAATTTACAATATCAATACAGATCGTATTGTTAATACAATGGATTATGGAATCCCACAATCAAGACAGCGGTATATCTATCTAATGACCTTAAAATCCGAAGGAGTTAAATGGGAATTTCCTCCAAAAGAAGAAAAAATTATAACGTTGCAAGATGCTATAGGTTCACTCCCTTCGTTGGACCCACATATAAGAGAAAAGGATGAGCAGTGGCGATTTCCTGACTATGAAAAAAAGAAATTAGAAGGTTTGAAAGTGTCAAAATGGCATTATCCTCCCACTCATAGCTGGAGACAAGTTGAGTGGATGATTCACACTCCTAGCGGAACTTCAGCATTCAAAAATGATAAATTCTTCCCTATGACAAAGGGTCGAAGAATTAAGGGAGCACCTAGAACATACATGAGAATGTTTTGGGAAAAGCCAGCAACAACAATAATGCAAAATAGTGGTGTAATATCAGCATTTTCTACTGTACACCCAGGAAGATGTATTGTAGATAGTGTTAATGACGAACTTCGTGAATATTCAGATCCACGAGCACTATCTATATATGAATTAATCATTCTTTCTTCATTACCACTAGATTGGAATATTCCTAAATGGGCAAAAGAAGTTCTTATTCGCAAAGTTATTGGAGAAGGTATACCTCCATTACTTATTAAAAAAGCAGTCATTTCTCTTATAAAGGAGGGACATTATGATAGGTAGACTTACCATAGATAAAGCGAGTATGAATTTAAGTTACTTTTTGTATACAATCAGAATTATTTCATCTAATAACGGTAGTATAAGTCGCACAGATTTTAGTATGCAGATGGGGAAGTTTATAGGTCAACCTTATGATATAGAAAATCGAACTCCATTTAATAAGAGTAAATTTCCTAGATATTTTGGATTTGTGGATGTAAAAATTGATTCTAATAATAAACCATTACTAGTATTAACTCATAGAGGAGAAATTCTCAATAACTATATTGAAGATTCTGGTGTTGACATTGAATCTAAAAATAGGTTTAAGATTAAGGAAGAGAACCGTTCTGATTTTATTAACTTAATCTTTGAAAGTGTAATTTTTGATACCTTTGGAAAAAATAACTGTGGTGCTGAACAGTCAAATACAGATATTGAACCAGCTAAAATTGTTTTTAAGACTATATATGAGCTAGGCTCGGCTACTGCAGAGGAGATTTGCTTTGTAATTTACGGTTTGAATAGAGGGACAGATGGTAAGACTGATAGTCCTGTTTCATCTTTCGAGGAGGCGATCGAAACAATAAAAGCAAATAGAGCAAAAAGTATTGATGACTATAGTGAGTTCATTGAACAGTGGAAAATTAAAAACATTGTCAATGACTGTAAAATAATTAATATTTTTACTGATCCAAGTATAGGTTTATTAACAAGTGTAAGAGATGAGAATAGTAAAAAAATATACTATTCTTTGAGTGATAACGTGGAAACCGTTCATAAAAAACAAATTGAAGCTATATCAGCTACTTTCCAACCTTTACAGATTTTTGCTTACTCAAATGACAATCTTAAATCTATAAAGCATTGGATTAATGATACAGTATTAGGGAGAATAAGTGATGAGACATTTGTGTACAGGTATCAGTCGGACAATCAGGAGAGACTGTTATTTGCTTATGATTCAGATGAAGAATTTCAGCCATTCCTATTTGAAAAAGCACTATTAAAATCCTTTAATAATAGCAAAAACAACATTTATCTTATTATTGAGGGGATTGATGAGGATACACTTTATAAAACATTTGGTAAATATGCTCAATTGATGAATAGGGTTAATAATTTCCTCGATAATGATAATGGTTATTCAAGAACACCTGTTAAAGATGAGACTTTATACCAGTATTTAGTTAAGAAATCAAAAGAAGCTGAAT
Source organism: uncultured Streptococcus sp. (assembly GCF_963511325.1). GTDB lineage: Bacteria > Bacillota > Bacilli > Lactobacillales > Streptococcaceae > Streptococcus. The sequence continues at coordinate 15,841 of NZ_CAUPII010000006.1, read as the reverse complement.
CTATATTGTCACCGAATGAAATAATTATTCCACCTAATTTAAATATTATAGGAGCTATTATTATGGATGAAAAAAAAACTGATATGAATTTTGATTTTGAATTCAAGAGAGTCTTGATTAAAAATGACTCAGACATAAACGAAAATATTAATGATGTAAATTTAGAATATGAAACAACTCATAAAAGTGCTTTTTCACTGAACCGTGTTCTTTTTGGTGCACCTGGTACTGGTAAGAGTCATAAGTTAGGTAATGATATGGTCGACTTACTTGAAAATGCTGAAAAAGACTATGAGAGGGTAACTTTCCATCCAGATTATACCTTCTCTCAATTTGTCGGTACTTATAAACCAGTCCCAATTATAAATAAGGATGGAAAAGAAGAAATCTCTTATCAATATGTCCCTGGGCCATTCATCCGTTCTTATGTAAAAGCACTAAAGAGTGCTCAAACAGATAATCCTAAACCTTATCTTTTGCTAATCGAGGAGATTAACCGAGCTAAGGTTGCAGCAGTCTTTGGTGACATTTTCCAATTATTGGACCGAAAAAATGGTGTCAGTGAGTATCCAATTCGTACTTCTGAGGATTTGAGACATTATCTTGCAAACGAACTGAAAGTTTCAGAAGATAAAGTAGCTACATTGACTTTGCCAGACAACCTATATATTTGGGCTACAATGAATAGTGCTGACCAAGGTGTTTTCCCTATGGATACTGCCTTTAAAAGACGCTGGGATTTTGAGTATCTAGAACTAGATGGCGGAGAAGCTGATATTGAAGGATATAAATTTAATGTTGCGAGTCAAACTTATGAGTGGAATGCACTTCGTAAGGCACTCAATGAAGTTTTATCTGAAGATTACAATGTCAATGAAGATAAGTTGATGGGTCCATTCTTCATTAAACTTGATTCATATAAGATTGAGGTTAAATCAGATGCTAGTAATCCAGCAGGGTCAGATAAGAAATCTTATGAGCCTATACTAAGTGACATGTTCCTTGATGTCTTCAAGAACAAGGTCTTGATGTATCTCTTTGATGATGCCGCTAAGCAGAAGAGGAAAGATTTCTTCCAAGGAATAGAGAATTCAAACAGATACTCAGTTATCTGTAAGGAGTTTGAAGTTAAAGGATTGCAGATTTTTACTCATAGTGTCTCAAAAAAATATGATGAATTTGCTTCAAGCGATAAGGACTAGATTATATGAAGTCAGTGTTTATTCGTGAACAAAAGAGATACTTTTTTCATAATCTTCAGGTTCTCTTTGATTTAGAGAAAGAATCGCTTCAAAGATTACTCCAACGCTTGAAAGCCTTTGGTATCTTAAAAACTGTAAAAAATACAAAGGAGCAACAGGAATTATCAGACTTGTTTGAAGAAGATGCTGAACTGGAGGAACTTTCTTCTGGTGGGAGTGAGTCGCTCTATGTCTTTACCTATGTCGGGCTTGTGATGATTCATAACTTCGTTCTTAAGTGTTATCCTAAGTATATCGATAAGGAAGAATATCTCGATATCAAGCTCAAAAAGGTTATTCAAGTTATTGAGAAAGCTGATCAAAAGGAACAAGAAATACTGATTTATTCAGAGTATGATTCAGGCAGCTCTTTCAATGAACTAGCTCTAATTATGTATCTCTTTAATGATTATTTTGAGTATGGTTTGTATAATGTTGAGGATACAATTCTAGAAATCAATGGCTATGGGGATATTAACTGGGATAGAACTATTAATGACACCTTTACCATTATTTCGAATAATCGACCTTATTATCCAGAGTTGGTTACTCAACGGAAGATTGATGATGAAATGCACTTTATCAAACGAATTCATGAAATTATTTTGACTCTAGCGACTAAGACTTTGCAGCATGCTGAGTTGCATAACTTACTAGGCTTACCAGAACTTCTTTTGACAGAGGATGAGCTGGATGATTTAGCTGAAAAAGACTATATTCTTTATCGAATCGAGCAGCAACTTTCAGTAGAGTTTAATACTAGAAACCAATTGTTACTGAAAGCTCTTTATATCTATGTTGATAAGAAGGATACATCATCAGTAAAAAGTGATATCAGTTTCTTTGGAACGAACTCATTCCACGTAGTTTGGGAGAAAGCTTGTGCAGTAGCTTTTGAAAACCATCTTGATCATTCACTCGAGTCTCTTGGACTGGGTGATAGCACACAATCCTTGAAAGAATTTTTAGAAAAACCCAAATGGACATCTAAAGGAATATCTCAGTATAGTTCTAAGACTCTTGAACCCGATACAATATCTATACAAGATTCATTATTTATGATTATTGATGCCAAGTATTATCTCTTAAAAGTTGAAGCAAATGGACTATACAATAATCCAGGGATTGGGGATGTCACGAAGCAATTCTTGTATCAATTAGCTTATAAAGATTTGGTTTCTGCCAAAGAAAAAGATCTAGTTGTGAAAAATTTCTTTGTGATGCCAACTGAGTCAGAAACAGACCTCGACTTTGGTTCAGTGACCATGGAGATGTTTACAGGTAAACCTTTGGAATTAAGTCCTATTTATATTATTAAGTTGAATGTAGCTGAAGTTTATCGTGCATATTTAAAGGAAAGCCCACTTAAGGAGGTAATTGAAACATTAAAAGGTAGCAGTAGTATTATTGGGGTAAATGATTAACTATTTTAGTAGTAAATAATTTTACATATTTATTTTAAATATGCATTTGGAATAAGTCAGTATATACTTTCGTTCAAAAAGTGTTATTTAAATGTTGATTCTATCACTTTAGTTCTATAATATAGAAGTTTGCAAGCACCACATGTTGAGGCCGTATCACTGCTTGTACGAGCTGATTCATCAGTGAAATAAAAGCAGATGTTCCGCCCATGGGATAGGACTCGTAGAATGAGGAGGGAAACTGACGAAATGATACGGTAAGTCCGAACCGCCGAGTGTGTAAGTTTGTTAGTGAAATGTGGATAATCGTTCAAAAATCAGAAGAACTAGAGATGTATATGTTGGAATTATATCAAAATCCTTCTTATAAAGATCTAGTCGTATTTGGGTCCTTAAAAGAAGGAAAAGAATTTGTATCCAAAATAACTGGATATACTCTAGAAAATGAAGATGATTTTGTTCAAGGTAATAAAGAAGAAATAACGAAGATTTATATGAAAGGTTTAGAGTAAACATGAGTCTCTTATTTGAAGAATTTAAAACCATTTGTTTCCATTTAAATCGAGTCGGAATTACACCGACACTGATGGGTTCTTTGGGATTGGAGTTTAGAACGAAAGAAAATTGGGGGCCGTCTGATATTGACATTCATGTACCTGGTGACCCTAGAGGTTGGGAAGCACCTGACCATCTCAGAATTTATGACTGGGACAAGATAATGAAAGTGATGAAAGACTTAGGCTACGTCTTAATAGATATTCATGAGCATGAATTCAAAAAGGATCGAGTGAGTGTTGAATTTGGAAGTATCGATTCCTTACCTGATTTTGCAGGTGTTTCGGAATCGGATATAGAGCTTATTCACATTGAATGCATCACTTTTCGTCTTCCAAGTCTGGAGCAGTATCTAAGTATTTACAAAGCTTCTTCTCAAGACTCCTATCGAAATGATCACAATAACAATAAGGATTTTAAAAAGATCGAGTGGCTGGAAAGACATTTGTAAATTATCATATGAAAAGTAGTAAGTTGTAAGACTGGCTGCTATGTTATTTTTATTATCATTTTTATTGGTTATTTAATTTATACTATATTTGCGAGTACTAGAATTAGTAATGAAAAGCAGGTGGAAAAATTGTAAAAGAGCCACAGGGACTTTTCTGGAGTAGACATCACGCATATTTTTCGGATTTAGATGGATATTATTGGGAAGTTTCTTGGGGGACCCAATTTTCAATTTGATGAAAATGGACTATTGAAATTTTAGTAATTAAGGGAGATAGCAAAAATGGCTTCAAGTAAAGAATATTTAGATTTCATTTTAGAACAATTGTCCGAGTTGGAAGAAATATCATATAGAGCAATGATGGGTGAATATATAATTTATTATCGAGGGAAAATCATGGGTGGAATTTATGATGATAGATTTTTAGTGAAGCCTGTCAAATCTGCAATAGTGTATATGCCGAATGTAGAATACGAATTGCCGTATGAAGGTGCAAAGGAAATGCTATTGGTAGATGATGTTGACAACAAAGAATATTTAACCGGCTTATTTAATTCAATGTATGATGAGTTACCTGCACCAAAACCAAAGAAAAAGAAATAATAAAATCTCAGTTTATCTAGGTAATACTATTTAACGATAACCTTATGCTATCGTTAAAAAGTTTATAGAACAGACAAGACTACCTGGCATAATTAGTGTTCACTCGTTTCATGTTGAGGCGGTATCACTGCTTGTACGAGCTGAGGCATCAGCGAAGTAGAAGTAGATGCTCCGCCCATGGGATAGTACTCGTAGAATGAGGAGGGAAACCGACGAAATGATACGGTAAGTCCGAACCGCCGAGTGCGTGGCTCTGCTTTTCCTATCTGAGACAGTCGAAAAGTAGAAGGGGATGGTATTAGTATCAATCAATGAGTAACAAAGTAACAGCATGATTCGAAACATTTGCTTGTAATTTGCGGAGGAACATCAATATGGATGGAATAACAAAAGAATCTATAAAAACGGCTAAACTAATGAAACAATTATGGCCCCAATTGACCGATAAAGAAGCTATTGATGAAGTAAAAAGATATACGAATGGCAAAAATACTGCAATCTTTACTGAAGTTGAAGGTGACACAATTGTAGGTCTAGCACTATGTTCACTCAGATTTGATTATGTTGAAGGTTGTAAATATAGTCCTGTTGGATTCTTAGAAGGGATTATTGTCGACGAGGAATATCGTTTAAAGGATATTGCTAAAAATCTCTGTACAAAATGTGAGGAATGGGCGAAAAATAAAGGATGTAAGGAATTTGCAAGTGACTGTACTTTAACGAATACGGATTCTATAAGATTTCATCTCAATATTGGATTTCAGGAGGCAAATAGAATTATTCATTTTAAGAAGAAACTATAATTTCAGAACGTGGTCAAAATTTATGTATCTTTAGGAAGTGTGAAAGATTGGACGAACAAATTTTTTTGATAGGTGGAAATCCGCCGATCAAGAACCATACGATTGTTAATAAAATTGTGTCATCAAGGAAGATCGAAAGAATTGTCATTTTTACAGTTTATCGAGAAAATTGGGAACCGTATATGAAAAAGTACACGGAAGTTTTCCGCAGCCATTTTTCTAACCTAGACACTGATTACTTACTCTTGGACACTGAGCAGATTGATTTTGATAGCTATTTAGATGCTGATCTAATTATTATCGGTGGTGGAAATACGGAAAAGTATTTAGCTACTTACGTCAATCCGCAGTTCAAAAATTATATCGATCGTATGCTGAATAAAGGGGCGAAAGTTATGGGATTTTCTGCAGGAGCCCTATTATTAGGAGAAAAAGTCTATGTTTCACCTAATGATAATTCAGATCATCAGATAAAGATAAAAAATGGATTAGGACTCTTTAGTCAGTTTTTAATTAGTGTCCATTATGATTCATGGAATGATAAAGCTAATAAGGATAGAGCTGAAGAACTCGTTAATGTTCCCATAATTCCACTAAATGATCATTCATGTCTTGTATTGGATAAACTTGGAAATATCATAGAGAAAATTGACTAGTTTTCATTATCTAAATCTTGATCTAGGTAACTAAAGTGTAGACGAACTGGATAGGTTACTAGTGAAAACTGCAAAAAGTGTTGTGAAATGAATCGGAGAGTGCTTGATGGATTTTAGTAGTAAGATAGCTATAAATAAAGGCTGGTCAGATGATAAAAAATATTGTGTGACAGATCAATATCAGCAAAAATATTTCTTGCGTGTTTCTGATAAGGAGAAGTTAGATTCTAAAAAATTTGAATTTGATATGATGGAGAAAGTAGCTTCTCTTGGAGTTCCTATGTGTAAACCGATTAGCATAGAACTCTGCGATGACGAGGTACACTCTTTACACGAATGGATAGACGGGAAAGAAGCAAGAGAAACCATTTTAACTGTTTCGAAAGAACAACAATACACTTACGGAGTAGAAGCAGGAAGAATCCTTCAAAAAATTCATTCACTCCCTATTACAGAAGTTCGTGAAGATTGGGAAGTCTTTTATAATCGAAAAATTGATGACAAAATCTCCAAATACAAAGAATGTCCAGTTCAATATGAAAATGGTCAGATTTTTATTGATTTTTTAAATGCAAATAGAGAATTATTAAAAGATAGACCTCAGGTTTTCCAACATGGAGATTATCATATCGGGAATTTCATGATTGGTGAAGATCGTAAAATTTATGTCATTGACTTTGATCGATTTGATCTTGGAGATCCTTGGGAGGAATTCAATCGTATTGTATGGTCTGCTCAAGTCTCTCCTTCTTTTGCGTCAGGTATGATAGATGGATATTTTGATCATAAGGTTCCGGATTTATTTTGGAAACTTCTTGCTATCTATATTATAAATAACATAGTTGGTGCTCTGCCATGGTCTGTTCCTTACGGAATCGAAGAAATAGCAGTAATGCAAAATCAAGCTAAGGAAATTTTAGAATGGTATGATGATATGAAGCAAATCATTCCTAGTTGGTATTTGATTGAGAATAGGTTGAATAATAAAAGGGTTTAAATATCAATTTGAAAAAATGTCAAGATTATTTGCTCATATTATAATGAATTCAATTCTTTATTAATACCTATCGAGAAATATCTTGAAAATTGGGATGTTGTTTCGGGTTCAAGTTACATGAAAGAATATATTTTAAATTTAGAAAAAGAATTCTCTTTAATAGAAAATGGATTTAAAGAAGAAGAGCAAAGAGCTCTTGCTGACTATCTCTCGAACGATAATGCGTATACCAAAGAATTAGCATTTTTAGCCTTTAAATCCAATGTATATCAAGTTAGAATGTACAGTGTATTTCTCTTTGGATATTTGTCATCGTATGAAGAAATTTTGGTCTTCATGAGGGATGAGGTTTCAAAGGATGACAATTGGAGAGTTCAAGAAGTATTAGCAAAAGCATTTGATGAATTTTGTAAGCAAACAGGTTATGAAAAATCTCTTCCGGTTATTGACGACTGGCTTCAAAATAATAATCCAAATGTCAGAAGAGCTGTTACAGAAGGTTTGAGAATATGGACGAGTAGACCATATTTCAAGGATAATCCAGATGAAGCTATTAAACGAATCGCAACATTAAAAGAAGATTCTAGTGAGTATGTTAGAAAATCAGTTGGAAATGCTTTAAGGGATATTAGTAAGAAATTTCCAGAGTTAATTAAAGAAGAACTTGATAGTTGGGATGTTAAGAGTAAAGAGACTCAACAAGTTTACAAGTTAGCAAGTAAATTTATTAAGTGACAATTATCAGCTATAAAGTTGGAAAAATGGTAACTATAAAATAGTTTCATTCTAAAGTTTAATTTTAAACAACAACTCAGTCACTTTCATTCTATAATATAGAAGTTTGCTAACACCACATGTTGAGGCCGGTATCATTGCTTGTACGAGCTGAGGTATCAGAGAAGTAGAAGCAGATGTTCGGCCCATGCGATAGGACTCGTAGAATGAGGAGGGGCACCGACGAAATGATAGGGTAAGTCCGAACCGCTGAGAGTGTTTTTCTGCTCTAAAAAGTGAACGAAAGGAATAATGAAAAGCGTGAAGGTAGCTTCTCTAATCGAATAGAGGGTAAGAATCAGAGTAATAGTTCAAGTTGGGCTTCTGGATACTATAGTCTGACATGCTATCAATCTATTTCAGAAGCTGGACAAATTGTAGTAACTTTCCTTGAATGAACTAAGGTAGATTTATAGGAGACTGTGACTGTGAAGTTGCAGTCTTTTTAGGGGTTTAATGGTATAATGAGATTATAAATGTGTATAATATTTAAATTCTCTGGAGGACGCATAATGTTGAATTTAGTAAAAGGTCATCGAGTTAGCTTGGTAGAAAACCTGTTTGAGTCATTTACAAAGTTAACTGAACATCATTTGACGGCGAATGTACACGCAGAAAAAATATTAGAGGTTTTTCAACACTTTATTGCGATTCATGACGAGCCCTTGTTTTTTATTTTGGAATTGCCTGTCAGTATTGATAGAGAAAAAGTGATAGCAAAGAATATTATCAAGGAATCCCATAAGGATGTTTATTATATTGATGGTTGTTCAAGAGAGGAATGCCTAGCACTGTTGATTAGATACGGTGATTTGCTTATTAATGATGGACTTAGTCAGTTTGGATTTGGTGGGCATAAAAGTCATGATGAGATCATGCTTGATAGCTATAATGTTGTGACAATTTATAGTAAAGAACTATCGAAATTTAATGACTTTTTTGAACCTCATAATATTCAATTTGTAGAAGAACTAGTGACTGCTTGGAAAACTTTTTCTAAGACCTCACCAGGAATCTCTGAAATCTATGAAAGTAATGGAAAAACTGTTTATGATTTGCCTTTAGAATTAGCTGAATGGGGAATATATTTAGCTGAAACTCGAACAGAATAGGTATAGTTATAGATTAGAAATAGAATATTTCAATTCCTCTAATACCCGAAATTTAACTTGAGTCAATTTATAGAAGGAAAAGCTAGATGTAAGCACACGTTGAGGCTGTATCACTCTTTGTACAATCTAAAAAAAGTAGAGTAGATTTTTAGTATATTTATAGATGTGACATTGGACATTAGGAGGTATTTTATGTTAGGAGCAATAGTTGGAGACATTGTTGGTTCTGTTTACGAATGGGACAATATTAAAACGAAAGACTTTCCATTATTTCGTGAGGATTGTTTTTTCACTGATGATACGGTTATGACCTGTGCTGTTGCAGAAGCCATTATGAATGGCGGTCAGAAGGATAACTTTATTGACGCCATGAAGAAATATGCTAGGATGTATCCCGATGCAGGTTACGGTGCGAGATTTAGTAATTGGGTTGATGGCGACGATCGTGAACCATATAATAGCTTTGGCAATGGCTCAGCAATGCGTGTTTCTCCTTGTGCTTGGGTCATGGATTGTAGTTTCTGTGCCAGAACAGGAGCCTGGCCGTCCAGAAGAGCTCTTGCACGACTTTCTGCAGAGGTGACTCATAACCATCAAGAAGGGGTCAAGGGAGCTATGGCGACGTCTGATGCTATCTTTATGTGTCGCTATTACTTTGGAGGCTATAGTGGCGACTATGAGCAACCAATCAACGATAATCCTACAGAATGTAAGAGACTTATCAAGGAGCACATAGAGGAAGAGTATGGCTATGACCTATCGAAAACTCTGGATGAAATTCGTCCTACTTATCGTTTCAATGAAACTTGCCAGGATACGGTACCTCAATCTATCATTGCCTTTCTTGAAAGTACAGACTTCGAAGATGCTATCAGAAATGCTATTTCTCTCGGCGGTGATAGTGACACTCTCGCTGCGATAACAGGAAGTATAGCCGAAGCTGCTTATGGTATACCTGATTGGATTAAAGACAAAGCCTATACCTATCTAGATGAGCCTTTAAAAGATGTGCTCAGACGATGGGAAGAAACGATTGTAATAAAATAATAGTGTACTATTATAGTACGTAATTACTAATGTTAGAGTTGCAGTGATTAGATTTGAAGGAAGGCGGGTTATCGATGGTTATATTGGAATTGTACCAAAATGATTTTTCTAAAGATTTAGTCGTGTTTGATTCTTTAGAGGAGGGTAAAGCCTTTGTAGCTCAAATCCCTGGGTATACATTAGAAAACGAAGATGGTTTTGAAGTGGAGTATGTAAATCCTAAACACTTGCCGGATTATATGGAAATTGTGTTCAATGGAAATATTGTCCCTTTATCTAGGTTTTCGTTTAATTCTGAGGAAAATGTGGACATTATTTGGAAAGAGATTTCGAATCTATCGGTTAAAAACGATAAAGTGATTGAAGGAGCTACAAAAGTCGATGCCTATGTCGTTAATAACGATGAAGTCAAAGCTTATATCGAAGCAAGAGAAGGAAACTTTCGAAAGGCAAAAGACTTTTTAGAAGGCAATGGATTTGAAGTTGACAGAAGCTTTTTTGGAAGTGAAGACGGTGAGGCGATTGTCTACAGAAAAAAAGATACCGAAGATTGGCATTTCCTATGTCACTTAGACCCATCGTTTGTAGAGATTGAAGATGTAGAAGGATATGTGAAAGAAGCGATGGAGGAGCTACAATAGTCAACCAAAGTTCGTTTTAAGTTTGTAGGATTGCCAGTTAAAGCGATTTTATATAGTTTTTAAATAATCAATAAAAAAATGTAGTATTTTAGCAAATATAATCTGGAGGTTTAAGATGCCAACTACAATAGAAGTTAATAAGCAGAGTGTTGAGGCACTACTTGGTAGTGGAAGAACAAAACCATTTGTTATTCCAGAATATCAGCGTCCTTATGCTTGGACGGATGAACAGGTTGAAACACTGTTTGAAGATTTATGGGAATTTACCGTCAGTAATGGTGGTACTGAACGCGAAGGTTCGTATTTTCTTGGAAGTATCGTTTCGTATGAAAATGATAATGGTGAACAGGAAATTATTGATGGTCAGCAACGTATTACCTCTCTGTTTTTATTGTTAAGAGCGATTTACACAAAGCTATTTAATTCTCCATTATCAGAACGAACTCCAGAAGCGAACAATTTTATTGGTAAGATTGAACCTTCAATCTGGCGCACTAATAAACTGACTGGAACAGTTGATTATAAGACTACTCTTCTAACATCACGTGTTGTTAATAATGAAGGTAATGAAATTCTTCGTAAAATTCTCGAAACTGGAAGAGCAAATAAAGATTCTAAAGATAATTATTCTAGAAATTATATTCATTTTCAGGAGTTACTTGATAAACATTCAAGTGATAATCCCTTGATGATTTATCAGTTCATTTATTCCCTATTAAATCAAGCTATTCTTTTACCAATAACTGCTGATACCCAAGATACAGCATTGACTATTTTCTCTACTTTAAATGACAGAGGTTTACCGCTATCTGATGCTGATATATTTAAAGCTAAGATTTATAACCATCTTGAGGGAAAAGATAAGGAAATATTTATTGAACGCTGGAAAGAGCTTGATGAACAAGCTACAGCAGCTAATGAAAGTATCCAACAATTATTTTATTACTATATGTTCTATCTTAGAGCTTTGGAAAAAGATACTAAAAGTACTACACCTGGTGTCAGAAAATACTATTCGAGTAACAAATTTGAACGCCTTTATCAATCTGAATTATTAGATAATTTATTCGTAATGATCGAATTATGGAAAGTAATTAATAAAGGTGAAGTGCTGGAAGATGAGAGTTGGTCATCAAATATAAAGATAAAACAAACATTAGATACACTTACTTCATATCCTAATGAGTTCTGGAAATATCCGGTGATTATATATTATATTTGTTATCGTAAGGATAAAAACTTTGAGGATAAATTTGCAAGATTCTTAAACAAATTACTCGCTGAACTAATGACAAAATACATTCTTATTCCAACTATCAATGCTGTTAAAGGTGATATTTTGAAATTAAATTCAGCAATTGTTGTATCAGATATTCCTAAATTTGATTTCAAAGAACTAGACCAAGCTCAACTTGAAGCAGGAATCCAAAATCCTCACCGTAATGTGGTGAGAATGTTGCTTAAAACACTTGCTTATAAACATCAGGATTCATTATTACCAAGTAAATGGGAAATCGAGCATATCTTCCCTCAAAAATGGCAAACTAACTATTTTATCGATGAATCAGATGATAAAATCCGAGAGAAAATCGAGCATATAGGCAATAAATTACCATTTGAAAAGAAGTTAAATATTATAGCAGGAAATGGTTACTTTGCTAAAAAGAAAAAAGAATATGCAGCTTCTAAAATCGAAATCACAAAAGTTATGGGACTTTCTGAAATTCAAGAGTGGAATTTAGAGTCAATTTCGAAAAGAGATATCAGGATTTCAGATTCTATTATTGCAATTCTTAAAAAATGGAACAAAGAGTATTCGGTTATTACAAAAGAAATTGTTTCCAATAAACCTTCAGATGAGGATTTAGCTCGTATTGCTGAATTTAAGGAAAAAGGCTGGATTTAACGGTAAATCAATAATAAGTAGCTGTGCGCTTGTTTAAACTACTTTAGATTTTTATAGAGAAAGCGTGTGAGATGAGAAAATAGTGGAGAGAGATTTAATGCTAGAGTGGAAATCTATTATTCCAGAAGATGAATATGAAGCTAGTGCGGCTTTTAGTGAAAATAGTCATTACGAAATTTCTACGATGACTTTGAAGGGAAAGAAACATCTGATTCGATTGAAATTTCCCTTCTGTCATTTTTACCAAATCACAGATAGAGACTTATTTGATGCTCTTCATCAGATTCCTAGTTTGCCGGAGCTTGAATCCCCGATTTGTAAGCTAGAGACCAGTAGCCTGATTACAGAAGTGATTCATAGGGCGGGTGGAGTTTTGGCTGAAGAAGATTTGGTTCATTTTCGTATTTGTGCAAAGAATCTAGTCTTTGACTTAGTTATCTATAAAAATGAAGAGAGTGATCTAAGGATAGAAGAGGTTGAACAAAAATGAAGTGGGTTCATATTGGTGAGGAAATAGAGTATGATTGGTATGAATTACGGTGTCAACTTTCTCAAGAAAATAACCTGCAAATTTTTCTTGAGGCTTTAAAGAATCAAAAGCTCAAATACTGTATTGATTTTGGTAAGATTCTTTTTTGCAGATCCATCGATGAGGGGTGGGACCTGAATTTACTAGAAGAAGATTTACTCAGCGGACCAGAAATTCCCTGTTTATCAGATGGGATTTTACTTGAAATGAAAGACACTCACCTTAAAAACAGAGTTCAAAAGTTTTATCCTGCCCCCATCTATCACTACCAAGTACAGGGAATTAATTTTGGGATAGACGTCCTTACAGAGGCATTTCCGATTATAAAAAAACTAGACTGAAGCCTAGATAAACGTAAACCTTTTCAACAATAAAATAGACTCCATAATATCTATAGGGAATTTATCCACTAGAAATATTATAGAGCTTAAATCCTTACAGCTTTATCTACAGATTTTGGTAAGTTCTTTATAAAATATCCACCCTGAGGGAATCGAACCCCCATCTCAAGAACCGGAATCTTACGTGATATCCATTACACTAAGGGTGGAAACTTTAATTATTATATCAAAAAAGAGAGCTGAACTCAAGTTTTTTCTAAACTCAGCAAAAGGAGAATAAAAAAAGGATTCAGTATTGAAACGAATCCTCTATATGATTATTTTTTCTCAAGAAGAGCTTTGATTTCTTGAAGAACTTCCAATTCAGTTGGACCAGCAGGTGCTTCTTCAACAACCTCTTCTTTTTTAGTAAGGCTTTGAGCTTTTTCCATAGCTTTAATCACAAAGAATAGAACAGTACCAACTACAAGGAAGTTGATAATAGCACTCAAGAATTTACCGTAAGTAACACCATTCCATGCAAGCTCAGCTATGTTTTGTACTTTCGCAGCTTCCAAGGCTGGGTTCAATAGGAGTGGAGTGATGATATCATTAACAAATGAAGTAACGATAGCACCAAAAGCAGAAGCGATGATCACACCGACAGCAAGGTCTACAACGTTACCGCGGAGCAAAAATTCTTTAAGATCTTTTAACATTTTCTTCTTCCTTTCGAAATTTTTACAATCTAAATTATAACTTAATCATCTGTTGAATGCAAGAAATATGCTTAGTGTTTTTTAAAAACAAAAAATTTACTGAAGATATAGTTGAGGATTATGATTGTAACTTGTGCAAAAATAGTCTCAATTGTATTGATAGTATTGAGATTATCACCTACAAACTGACCGATAATATGGGGGAAACTCGTCACAAAAATAAAGGTCAGAAGAAGGTCTAAGAGGAAGGTAATGAATCTTGCGGTCGTAAATTTTATCAGACGATTGAACCAATTTTTTCGTTTCTGTTTAAAAACAATGGTATCATTGGTGAAAAAAGCAAACAAAATTCCAGTTATATTTCCCAGAGCAGTCGCCCATAATTCTTGTTGGAAAAAGTAAAAAATAGTGATACGAACAATGATAGAAACAAGTGTAGTTGCAACTCCAAAAAATAAGTAGGAGAGGATTTCATTGTCGAAAAATCTTTTTATGGATATTTTCATAAAAACAGTATAGCATAAAGGACATAAATGTGCTATACTTGAAAGGTTGACTTGTTCAACCCTTGGTGCTTAGCTTCTTTCACCAAGCATATTTTACGCGGGTTACTCGCTAAAGGAGAAAACATGAAAAAACTAACTATTCGTGATATGGCAGATATTGCCATTGTCGCAGCAATTTATGTGGTTTTGACAATCACACCACCCCTTAATGCTATCAGTTACGGTGCTTATCAGTTCCGTATTTCTGAAATGATGAATTTCCTTGCCTTTTACAATCCTAAGTACATTATCGGTGTTACTCTTGGCTGTATGATTGCTAATTTCTTCAGTTTTGGAATCATCGATGTCGCAGTTGGTGGAGGCTCTACGCTTGTCTTCCTAAGTTTAGGCGTATGGTTGTTTAGCAAATATAAAAAAGACTATCTTTTTAATGGATTGATTCGTAAAGATCATTTCTTCTTTTCAATTCTTTTTTCGATTTCAATGATCACCATTGCTGCTGAATTGAACATCGTAGCAGAAGCACCTTTCTTCTTAACTTGGTTTACAACTGCTATCGGAGAATTCGCTTCTTTGATTGTTGGTGCTATTCTTATCGGAAAAATCGGTAAACGTCTTGATTTGACCAGATAAAGAAATCACATGAAATATTATTGAAAATGGCTGAACTTTGTTCAGTTTTTTTCTTTATCCATGAACCTAGAAGCTCAACAAAAGTGGTATAATAAAGAAAAAAGGGATTATTTTAATATGTATGGTTATCGTATTTCAGTTTTTGAAGTCCTTTGGAAAAATCAGGTCATTAGATTTTTGTTTATTTTTTTAGCACTATTTTATTTCTATCTTTTTTTCCAAAGAGTTAAGACATCTTTAAAAAGTGGTGGGAGTATGTTGGATCCTTTTCATATTGCAAAGGGAAGATTATATATCCATAATGCTTATGTTTTTAGAAAGCGAATTATACCACTGAATAATATTAAAAAGATTGAGGTCTATTTTAATCAAAGTGTTAAATTGAATGGAGCTAGCTATTTTTTGAGTATCCAACAAAAGAACGGAAAAGCTCTAGCCTTTTTCTTTGGACAATCAAAAGAGAATGATAAGCTTGTCAGAAATCTAAAAAATGAAACGAAAAAGTATCATATCAAAGTCATCATTCACCGACAATTCCAAATATTGGAGAGGAATAAAGATGGAAAGGCTACAAATAATCAGAAATAATCAGCATTTAAAAAGATTACTTTTAGATGAGTGTGATATTTACTTTTATGATCAAATCAGAGAGGTGCAGTTTTCTAACAACAATGAGGAATATTCTCTAGCTTGTCAGGCCTTTGCTCAGGACGGCAGCGGGGGAGAATATGTAATTCTTGAGGATGAGAGTATTGGCTTTATAGGGAGTGAAGGCCAAGTTGGTCGGGTAGCAGAAAGCCTTGATGACTTGCTTACTTTCTTAATTCATGCTGGTTCTATCTCAGACTTTTCTTGTCGGTTACTCTACCAAAACATACTAAGATTAGTAGTGAGGAAATCTCCGACGGGAGAAAGTACTCACTA
>NZ_CAUPII010000005.1:0-88649 GCF_963511325.1 uncultured Streptococcus sp. | reverse complement strand
TTTAGACTAATTTCCACTTTGGTCAGATAAGTGGAAGTTACTTTGAGAAGTTTCCCGTATCTAAAAACTTATGAATTTCTATCAAACTAGCTAGCTATCAGGCATTATTTGTGGTACAATAGTGGGTAATAATGTCTTTAGACAAGTTAAACAAAAAAAGGAAGATAAAACATGACAAAACGTGTAACAATTATCGAAGTAAAAGACTACGTTGGTCAAGAAGTCACTATTGGTGCTTGGGTTGCCAACAAATCTGGAAAAGGGAAAATTGCCTTCTTACAATTGCGTGACGGAACAGCCTTTTTCCAAGGTGTGGCTTTTAAACCAAACTTTATCGAAAAATTTGGAGAAGAAGTAGGTCTTGAAAAATTTGACACCATCAAACGCCTAAGCCAAGAAACATCTGTTTTTGTGACAGGGATTGTCAAAGAAGACGAACGTTCTAAATTTGGTTACGAGTTGGATATTACAGACATCGAAGTGATCGGTGAATCTCAAGATTACCCAATTACACCAAAAGAACACGGAACAGACTTCTTGATGGACAACCGTCACTTGTGGCTCCGTTCTCGTAAGCAAGTAGCGGTGATGCAAATTCGTAACGCTATCATCTATGCAACTTATGAGTTCTTCGACAAGAACGGCTTTATGAAGTTTGATAGCCCAATTCTTTCAGGAAATGCAGCAGAAGATTCTACAGAACTTTTCGAAACTGACTACTTTGGAACACCAGCCTACTTGAGTCAATCTGGTCAGCTTTATCTTGAAGCTGGAGCTATGGCCCTTGGTCGTGTCTTTGACTTTGGTCCAGTATTCCGTGCGGAGAAATCTAAGACTCGTCGTCACTTGACTGAATTCTGGATGATGGATGCGGAGTACTCATACTTGACACACGATGAGTCACTTGACTTGCAAGAAGCTTATGTAAAAGCATTGCTTCAAGGTGTTCTTGATCGTGCTCCTCAAGCCTTGGAAACATTGGAACGTGACACTGAGCTTTTGAAACGCTACATTGCAGAGCCATTCAAACGCATCACTTACGATCAAGCCATTGACCTCTTGCAAGAGCATGAAAATGATGAAGACGCTGACTACGAGCATCTTGAGCATGGAGATGACTTTGGTTCACCACACGAAACTTGGATTTCAAACCACTTTGGTGTACCAACTTTCGTGATTAACTACCCAGCAGACATCAAGGCCTTCTACATGAAACCAGTTCCTGGGAACCCAGATCGCGTGCTTTGTGCAGACTTGCTTGCTCCAGAAGGTTACGGAGAAATCATCGGTGGTTCAATGCGTGAGGAAGACTATGATGCCCTTGTAGCTAAGATGGAATCATTAGGTATGGATCGTACAGAGTATGAATTCTACCTTGACCTTCGTAAATACGGTACAGTACCACACGGTGGATTTGGTATCGGTATCGAGCGTATGGTAACTTTTGCAGCTGGAACTAAACACATCCGTGAAGCAATTCCATTCCCACGTATGTTGCACCGTATCAAACCTTAATAGCCATAAAAACGCCGTCTGGCGTTTTTATACTCTTCGAAAATCAAATTCAAACTACGTCAGCTTCACCTTACCGTATATATGTTACTGACTTCGTCAGTTCTATCCACAACCTCAAAACAGTGTTTTGAGCAGCCTGCGGCTAGCTTCCTAGTTTGCTCTTTGATTTTCATTGAGTATTACTTTAAATGAAAGAGGTGGAGAAAATGTAGGCAAATCTAAGTAAGTCTTTTAGAAACAATCATATTACATATTGAAAGAGAGAAAACAATGTTTAAAAGAACTTACAAACGCAATATTCCACTCCTAGCAGGTCTGGAATTCACGTCTTATTTTGGAATCACCAGTTTTTGGATTTTATTTTTCATCCAAAATGGTCTATCCTTGCTTCAAATCGGTTTACTAGAGAGTATCTTTCATGGGACAAGTCTCTTGTGTGAAATCCCATCTGGTATGTTGGCTGATCGATTTAGTTACAAGACCAATCTCTATTTGGCTCGCTTAGCCAGTATTGTGTCCTCTATCTTGATTTTGTTTGGTCAGGGGAATTTTTGGATTTATGCGATTGCCATGATGGTTAATGCTTGGTCCTACAATTTTGACTCGGGGACCAGTACCGCTTTCTTATATGATTCGGCGGTTGAAGCGGGTCAAAAGGACCATTATCTTCAGATTTCTAGCTTTTTATCTGGTGTGGCAGAAGTCACCCGAACCCTAGGTACAGTTGTGGCAGGCTTCTTCATTCACGGAGCACTTGCCTGGACCTATCTTATTGCTATAGGATTTTCATTTCTTTCTATCATTTTGATTTATTTGATGAAAGAACCAATGGCTAAGAGAGAGAAAAATGAAGTCTTAACCTTTAAAATGATTGTCCAGCAAGTTCGTAAAGAATGGCAGGAAAAACCAGTACTCTTTTACTGGATGCTGACTTATCAGCTAGTAGGGACACTCATGTGTATGTTTTACTTTTATTATCAGCAGAAAATAAGTGACTTAGCAGGATGGCAGGTTTCACTGGTTATGCTTATTGGTAGTGTGTCAAATCTTATAGCGGTTTATGTAGCTAGTCAAATCGGTAAAAAATGGAATAGTAATCGAGTTTTTCCGACTCTTGTTGCACTAACGGGCTTGGCCTTGTTGTTGGTGTTTTCAGGAACCCCCTTTGCTTTTCTTCTTGTATATCTTTTAACTGATACACTTTATGCAGTTTATCAGCCGATCTATTTCAATGACTTACAAGGTTATTTACCTTCCAGTGTAAGAGCAACTATGCTTAGTATCAATTCTATGCTCTTTAGTCTTTCCATGATTGTCATATTTCCACTGACAGGCTGGATGATTGATCGTTGGGGTCTTGTAGCGGTCTTTTTAGTTCTAGGCCTTATCTTACTTTTCATTTATCCTATATTAATAATCAGTCTGACAAGGATGGGCAAGCTATTAGATAAGGACTTAAAAACTAAGTAAAGCACGAAAACCTATTTGCCCAAAGGATCATCCTGTGGTACAATAGCAAGAGGAAAAGGAGAAGAGTATGATCGATGTAGAAGAAATTCTAAGTAAGATGAATCCCAATCAAAAGATCAACTATGACCGTGTCATGCAAAAGATGGTTCAAGTTTGGGAAAAAAATGAAGAGAGACCAACCATTCTCATGCATGTCTGTTGTGCTCCTTGTAGCACCTACACTCTAGAGTACTTGACCAAGTATGCGGATGTGACTATTTATTTTGCTAATTCAAATATCCATCCTAAAGCTGAGTATCACAAGCGTGCCTATGTGACAAAAAAGTTTGTTAGTGATTTCAATGAACGAACTGGCAACAAGGTTCAATATCTAGAAGCACCCTATGAACCCAACGAATACCGTCAGCTGGTCAGAGGTTTGGAAGAAGAACCTGAAGGTGGCGATCGTTGTAAGGTTTGTTTTGACTATCGTCTGGATAAGACAGCGCAGGTAGCTATGGACTTGGGATTTGACTACTTTGGTTCGGCCCTGACGATCAGTCCTCACAAAAATTCGCAAACCATCAATAGTATCGGGATTGATGTGCAGAAAATCTACACCACGCATTATCTTCCGAGTGACTTTAAGAAAAATCAAGGCTATAAACGTTCAGTGGAGATGTGTGAAGAGTATGACATCTATCGACAATGTTACTGTGGCTGTGTCTATGCCGCTCAAGCACAGAATATTGACTTGGTACAGGTCAAGAAGGATGCAACAGCCTTTATGGTAGATAAGGATATCGAGAAAGATTATTCCCATATCAAATTTACCGTTACGAAATTAGACATTTAAACGAAAACCTGCCTTAAGGCAGGTTTTTTGCTAGGAAAAGGTGATGGAGAGAAGTCGATGGACCAATCTATGAATTCCTAGTCCATGACTCGAGAGACTTCAATAAATTAGTTGAGACTTAAGATTTGTGGATAAAAATGAAGTTTTGCTCAAAGGAGCTTTTTGGAATTTAGAAGGCTGATAAACAGTTCAATTAGTCGCTACTCAAAGGCTTGTTGAAAATCAAAAAACGAGGTCAGGATTTAAATCCTGACCTCTGACAACTTTACCGATTCTTTAGTTCTACGTAGCGTTTGTACCAAATGTTGACATAGGCTTCTGAGAAAGGACCTCGCTCATTGTTAATCCAATCAACAAGAATCTTAACATGCTCTTTCAGAATATAGTCTAGATCAGAAGAATACTTCATTTTTCGCTTATGTCGTTCATACTCCTCAACGTCCAAGAGGCGTTTTTCACCATCTGTAAAAACTTTAACATCCAAATCATAGTCAATGTATTTTAAAGCTTCTTCATCCAGATAGTAAGGACTTGCCATATTGCAGTAGTAGGAGATACCATTTTCACGAATCATAGCGATAATATTAAACCAATATTTCTTGTGAAAGTAAACAATAGCCGGTTCTCGAGTCACCCAACGACGACCGTCACTTTCGGTAACAAGTGTGTGGTCGTTGACGCCGATAATAGCGTTCTCTGTTGTTTTTAGTACCATGGTGTCTCGCCAAGTACGGTGGAGACTCCCATCATGCTTATAACTTTGAATTGTAATAAAGTCGCCTTCTTTTGGAAGTTTCATAACTAACCAACTTTCTACAATTTATAAGTTTATCATTTACTATTATATCACATTTTTATTTAAAGTTCTTAGTTTTTTTATGAAAAAATTAAAGATATTCTCTGAGAGCGCTGGCTATATCCGAAAAATCATAACCTTTTCTAGCTAAAACTTGGGTCAAACGTTGTTTCAGTTCGTATCCTTCATACTTCCGTGAGTATTTTGGGTATTGCTTATTCAATTCTTTAAAAATTAGCTCCTGAATAGTTTCTTCATCGACCTGGTTATCTAGTTGATCAAAGGCAGACTTGGCTTCTGTATAGGAAAATCCTTTATTGGTTAGGCCTTGGATAATCTTATCCTGTATAGCACGGGCAGGTAATTTCTCCTGGTATTTTTTCAATAGTTTTTTAGCTGTGCGCTCTGCGACTTCCGTCATATCAAATTCTTGTAAGACGTCTTGGATAACGGCCTTAGCAACTCCTTTTTGAGAAATCTTCTGCATCAGCATATAGCTTCCCTTATCTCCTGAAAGCTGATTGGAATTGATGATAGCTTGTGCATATTGGCGGTCATTGATCCAGTTGTCATTCTTTAGAGACTGAATGACTTGGGAGATGATTTTCTCATCAATTTCATGTTTGGCAAGATAATCTCTAACTTCTTTTTCAGTACGGGCCTTGAAGGATAAGTGGTAGAGAGCTAGATTTTTACTGTAGGAAAATTGCGCAAAGGATTTAATCTCAGTTAGTTCCTCAGCTGAGATCTCTTTCCCTTTTGTTAACATAAAGCGAACAATGGTATCCTCTGTAATGTAGCAGGTTTGGTCGCTATCAAGTTCGAGCAGATAGAGTCTTTTTTTCTTTTCAAGTTTTGTGATTTTCATGTTTTCCTCTTACCCAAATGCTTCAAAGGCAGCAACGAGTCGAAGTTTGTTGCTATCAACCAGCTCTCTCCCATAATAGTCAAGAAATAGTTCAGCATATTTGGGATCTTTTAAGTTGTAATTGAGGGACCAAATAGCCCAAAAGAGATCGATATGCCGGTCACTGAAATCAGCCAAACCAAGATCAATAAAGCAAGAGAAGTGGTCAGCATCTTTGAGAATAAAGTTTGGTAGACAGGCATCACCGTGAATAAAGGCATCTGTCTTTAAAAGGTGCCCTTGTTCTTGGATGACTTGGAAGGCCTCTTCGCGACTGTTAATTTGGAATTGGGGTAGGAGCGCCTTGGCATAGAACTCCCCTTTTTCATAGTTTTTAAAGGCTCTTTCTTTATAGGCTTTTAAATGATTTTCTGATGGAAAATTTTGTGGGTTTAAGTTGTGAAGCTTTTTAAGAGCCTCTGCCATTGTTCGGCAGATTTTTTCTGGTTGGTCTAAAAAAGCGAGAGCATCATGACCAATAGCCTCTTTAGTCAGGAGGTAGTCTTTATCTGTTGATAGATAGTGGATGACTGGAGTTCCTATTCCCTCTTGTTCAAACCAACTTGCAATGCTAGCTTCTCGCTCTAATCTTCCCTTTTGATCAATTTTTAAATAGTAACCTGAATCAAGATAGAGAACTCTTGCACCTGAATGAGAAGAGCTGTCAGATAGATTTGCCCCCTCTATATAAGTTCGTAATTGCACAGGAAAATCCAATGGGGAAAAAGATATCTTTGTATTCATGGTTTTATTGTAACATATTCTTAACCATTGAGAAACTACGTGGTATAATAGACTTATGAATCTAAAAGTCAAACAAAAAATTCCATTAAAAATCAAGCGTATGGGGATTAACGGGGAAGGAATCGGATTTTATCAGAAAACCCTCGTTTTTGTCCCAGGAGCCCTCAAGGGAGAAGATATCTATTGTCAGGTGACTTCTGTTAAGCGTAACTACGTTGAGGCAAAACTGCTTGAGGTTAATAAAAAATCTAAGTTTCGAGTGGTTCCAGACTGTACTATTTATAATGAGTGTGGTGGTTGTCAGATCATGCATCTACATTATGATAAGCAGCTGGAGTTCAAGACAGATCTTCTCCATCAAGCTCTGAAGAAATTTGCCCCTGCTGGCTATGAAAACTTTGAGATTAGACCAACTATTGGCATGCAGAAACCAAAGTATTATAGGGCTAAACTGCAATTTCAAACACGAAAGTTTAAAGGCCAAGTTAAGGCAGGTTTGTATGCTCAGAATTCCCATTATTTGGTCGAGTTAAAGGACTGTCTGGTTCAAGATAAGGAGACACAAGCTATTGCCAATCGCATTGCTGAACTCTTGACTTACCATCAAATTCCGATTACAGATGAACGGAAAATTCTTGGAGTTCGGACCATCATGGTTCGTCGAGCACGGAAAACTGGGCAAGTTCAGATTATCATTGTGACCAATCGCCAATTGAATTTGACTCAATTTGTGAAGGACCTAGTCAAGGATTATCCTGAAGTAGTGACTGTCGCAGTCAATACCAATACTGCTAAAACTAGTGAAATTTATGGGGACAAGACTGAGATTATTTGGGGTCAAGATAGTATAGGCGAGGGAGTCCTAGACTATGAATTTTCTCTATCGCCACGAGCTTTTTATCAGCTTAATCCTGAACAGACTGAAATTCTCTATAGTGAAGCCGTAAAAGCATTGGACGTGACTGAGGATGACCATCTGATTGATGCTTATTGTGGTGTTGGGACCATAGGTTTTGCCTTTGCAAAAAAAGTCAAAAGTTTGAGAGGGATGGATATTATCCCAGAAGCTATTGAGGATGCCAAAGAAAATGCTAAGCGTATGGGGTATACCAATACCCACTATGAAGCAGGAACTGCAGAAGAAATTATCCCTCGTTGGTACAAGGAAGGCTATCGTGCCGATGCCTTGATTGTGGACCCGCCACGTACAGGTTTAGATGACAAACTCTTGGATACCATCGTCACATACGCTCCTGAAAAGATGGTCTACGTTTCCTGCAATGTGTCTACCTTGGCGCGTGATTTAGTCCGATTGCTAGAGGTTTATGACCTGCATTATATCCAGTCCGTTGACATGTTTCCACACACGGCTAGAACAGAAGCAGTGGTCAAATTAACGAGGCGCAAGCCAGCTTTTAAATAGAAATGGCAACTGGAAAGTTTTTGAAAAGAAGACTTCTAGTTACAGAGTAAGATTTGCAAGCTATCTATAAATATGATAAAATAAGTAGAAAATAAAATGAAAAAAGAGGTATGTGAAATGTCACGTAAACCATTTATCGCTGGTAACTGGAAAATGAACAAAAACCCAGAAGAAGCAAAAGCATTCGTTGAAGCTGTAGCATCAAAACTTCCTTCAGCAGACCTTGTTGAAGCAGGTATCGCAGCTCCAGCTCTCGATTTGACAACTGTTCTTGCTGCTGCTAAAGGTTCAAACCTTAAAGTTGCTGCTCAAAACTGCTACTTTGAAAATGCTGGTGCTTTCACTGGTGAAACTAGCCCACAAGTTTTGAAAGAAATCGGTACTGACTACGTTGTTATCGGTCACTCAGAACGTCGTGACTACTTCCACGAAACAGACGAAGATATCAACAAAAAAGCAAAAGCAATCTTTGCTAACGGTATGCTTCCAATCATCTGTTGTGGTGAAAGCCTTGAAACTTACGAAGCTGGTAAAGCAGCAGAATTCGTAGGTGCTCAAGTTTCAGCTGCTCTTGCAGGATTGACTGCAGAACAAGTAGCTTCATCAGTTATCGCTTATGAGCCAATCTGGGCTATCGGTACTGGTAAATCAGCTTCACAAGACGATGCACAAAAAATGTGTAAAGTTGTTCGTGACGTTGTAGCAGCTGACTTTGGTCAAGAAGTAGCTGATAAAGTACGTGTTCAATACGGTGGTTCAGTTAAACCTGAAAACGTTGCAGAATACATGGCTTGTCCAGACGTTGACGGAGCTCTTGTTGGTGGTGCATCACTTGATCCAGAAAGCTTCTTGGCATTGCTTGACTTTGTAAAATAAGCCTTAAATATCTGAGACAGACAGTTCCCCCCTCTCGAGGTTTTGGCTGCCTGTCTTCTTTTTAGTAAAATGGCGTGCGAAAGCACGCTCTTTTCTGCATTTTATACTCAATGAAAATCAAAGAGCAAACTAGGAAGCGAGCCGCAGGCTGTACTTGAGTACGGCAAGACGAAGCTGACGTGGTTTGAATTTGATTTTTGAAGAGTATTAGAAGAAAAAGAAAGGAGAATCATGCTGTATATTTGGTCTTATCTCAAACGCTATCCCAAGTGGTTAGTGTTAGACTTTCTCGGGGCAATTTTCTTTGTCATTGTCAATCTAGGTTTACCAACAGTTTTGGCCCGCATGATTGACCAGGGAATCAACCAAGGTGACCAGGATAAACTCTATTTTTGGGCCATCATCATGTTGGTTATTATCGTCTTGGGAACATTTGGGCGGGTTGTTCTAGCTTATGCTGCTAGTAAATTGACCACGAATATGGTTAAGGACATGCGGGATGATGTCTATGCAAAGCTGCAAGAGTATTCTCATCACGAATATGAACAAATTGGTGTTTCTTCATTGGTGACTCGTATTACTAGTGATGCCTTTGTCCTTATGCAGTTTGCGGAACAAACGCTTAAGTTGGGTGTTATCACTCCTATGATGATGCTATCGAGTATTCTCATGATTTTCTTGACCAGTCCTTCACTAGCTTGGATTGTGGCTTTTTCCGTTCCTTTTCTAGCTGTAGTAGTCATTTATGTGGCGGTGAAAACGCGTCCCTTATCTGAAAAACAACAGAAAACTTTGGATAAGATTAACCAGTATGTCCGTGAAAATTTGATGGGGCTACGAGTGATTCGTGCCTTTGCTCGTGAAGATTTTCAAGAAAAACGTTTCGAAGAGAAAAATGCAATCTATGCGGATAATTCAAATCGTTTGTTCAAATTGACTGGTTTGACAGAACCGCTTTTTGTGCAAATCATTATTGCTATGATTGTAGCTATCGTTTGGTTTGCTTTGGATCCTCTCAAACTGGGAAGTTTGCAGATTGGGGATTTGGTGGCCTTTATCGAGTATAGTTTCCACGCTCTCTTGTCCTTCCTTTTCTTGTCAAACCTCTTTACCATGTACCCTAGAACGGCCGTATCCAGTGAACGCTTGAAGGAAATCATGGATATGCCCATTTCCATTGATCCAAATGAGGACGGAATTCAAGAAACAGAAACACATGGTTACTTAGAATTTGATAATGTGACCTTTGCCTATCCTGGTGAAACGGAAAGCCCTGTTTTGCATAATATTTCCTTTACTGCTAAACCGGGAGAAACCATTGCTTTTATCGGTTCGACTGGGTCAGGTAAGTCTACTCTGGTTCAGTTAATTCCACGTTTCTACGATGTTACACTGGGGAAAATTAAGGTCGATGGTGTTGATGTCCGAGATTACCGTCTCAAATCACTCCGCCAGAAAATTGGATTTATTCCCCAAAAAGCCTTGCTCTTTACAGGAACTATCGCAGACAATCTCCGTTACGGGAAAGAGGATGCCAGTCATGAGGATTTGCACCAAGCAGCTGATGTAGCTCAAGCCAAAGACTTTATCGAAAGTCGAGAAGAAGGTTTTGCGACTCATCTGGCTGAAGGGGGAAGCAACCTATCAGGTGGTCAGAAACAACGCTTGTCGATTGCTCGAGCAGTCATCAAGGGTCCAGATATCTATATCTTTGACGATTCTTTCTCAGCCTTGGATTACCGTACAGATGCAATCTTACGACGTCGTCTCAAGGAAGTGACGCAAGATGCTACGGTATTAATTGTCGCGCAGCGTGTTGGAACTATCATGGATGCTGACCAGATTATCGTCCTTGATAAGGGTGAAATCGTTGGTCGTGGCCGTCATCAAGAATTGATGGAAACCAATGATATCTATCGAGAAATTGCTGAGTCGCAGCTGAAAAATGCGTCTCTGACAGAAGAATAGGAGGTAAAGGATGAAACAACAATCTAGTCTAGCTCGTCTATGGAGCTATTTAAAAGCCTACCGATTCTCTGTTTTCTTTGCAGTCTTCTTGAAAATAGTCAGCGTTATTATGAGTGTCATCGAGCCTTTCGTATTGGGGCTTGCCATCACAGAATTAACTAGCAATCTCCTTGCTATGGCAAATGGTGTTGCAGGAGCAGGGATTAATACCAGCTATATCGCAGTGATTCTGGCGATCTATCTCTTGCGTGGCCTTTTTTATGAGTTGGGTTCTTATTACTCAAACTACTTCATGACCAATGCTGTCCAGTCTATGATACAGGATTTGCGAAATGAAATGAGCGAAAAAATCAACCGCATCCCTGTGTCTTACTTTGACAAACACCAATTTGGAGATTTGCTGGGACGTTTTACTAGTGATGTAGAGACCGTATCTAATGCACTCCAACAATCCTTCTTACAGATTGTTAATGCAGTCTTTACCATTATTTTTGTTATGGGAATGGTCCTCTATCTAAATCTTCAGTTGGCTATCATTGTTATCTTGTCGATTCCGATTACTTATTTTGGTGCTAAAACGATTCTGAATCGTTCGCAGCCGTACTTTAAACAGCAAGCAGCTATATTGGGACGTATGAATGGATTTGTACAGGAAAACTTGACAGGTTTTAATGTTTTAAAACTTTTCGGACGTGAAGAAAACTCTCAAGAGAGATTTGAAAAGATTACGGATGAATTACAACAAGTCGGATTCAAGGCTAGCTTTATTTCAGGATTGATGATGCCTGCCCTTCATATCGTGTCTGATTTAACCTATCTGATTGTTGCAGTATTAGGTGGATTGCAGGTTATTGCAGGGCGCTTGACGATTGGTAATATGCAAGCTTTCGTTCAGTATGTGTGGCAAGTCAGCCAGCCGATCCAAAATATCACTCAATTAGCTGGGCAAATGCAAAGTGCTAAGTCTTCGCTTGATCGTGTCTTTGAAGTTTTAGATGAACAGGAAGAAGTCCAAACTGCTGAAGTGAAAGAACTAGCACCATTGACAGGTCAAGTTAGCTTCAAGAATGTCGATTTCCAATATGTGGAAAACAAACCATTGATTCGCAATTTTAACTTAGATGTTGAACCTGGAGAGATGGTAGCCATCGTAGGACCAACTGGAGCAGGTAAAACAACCTTGATTAACCTTCTCATGCGTTTTTACGATGTGACAGCTGGTGCTATTTTAGTGGATGGTCAAGATATTCGTGACCTGTCTCGTCAGGACTATCGTCGACAATTTGGGATGGTTCTACAGGATGCCTGGCTCTATGAAGGCAGTATCAAGGAAAATCTTCGCTTTGGAAATCTTGAGGCAACAGATGAAGAAATCGTTGAAGCTGCTAAGGCGGCCAATGTTGACCACTTTATCCGCACCCTTCCTGGTGGCTATAACATGGAAATGAACCAAGAGTCAAGTAATATTTCTCTTGGGCAAAAACAGTTGTTAACTATCGCGCGTGCTCTCTTGGCTGATCCAAAAATTTTAATCCTTGATGAAGCGACCTCATCAGTCGATACTCGTTTAGAACTCTTGATTCAAAAGGCTATGAAACGTTTGATGAAGGGGAGAACAAGTTTTGTCATTGCCCATCGACTTTCGACTATTCAGGAAGCTGACAAAATTTTGGTGCTGAAAGATGGGCAGATAATCGAACAAGGAAATCATGAAAGTCTCTTAGCTGCAAAAGGTTTCTATTATGACCTTTACCGAAGTCAATTCTCTAGTAAAAACAGAGAAAATAGCTAGGATAAATAGCCACTCATTTTCTTAAATTATCAGTCAATTACAACTTTTTTAATATGGGTTAATTTTCTTGCTTTTGTCTACTAGGTGTAGTATACTGAGGTAGTAATCAATAAATATGGTTACAAAAATAATATTATGAGGTGAGAAAAATGGTAGAATTGAAAAAAGATGCATTAAAAGATGTAACAACATTATCTAAGACAGCTCCTGAAACGCTAGTAAAAACAAAGGAAGTCTTGAATCAAGCTGTGGCTGACTTGTACGTAGCGCATATCGCTCTTCATCAAGTTCACTGGTACATGCGTGGACGTGGTTTTATGGTATGGCATCCTAAGATGGATGAATACATGGATAGCCTTGATGGTTACCTTGATGAAATCAGCGAACGCTTGATCACTCTTGGTGGCAAACCATACTCTACTTTGACAGAATTCCTTCAACACAGTGAAATCGAAGAAGGTGTTGGAGAATTCCGCAACGTAGAAGAAAGTTTGGAACGTGTCCTTGAGATTTATCGTTACCTTATCACTCTTTTCCAAAAAGCATTGGATGTAACAGATGAAGAAGGTGATGATGTAACCAATGATATCTTCGTTGGTGCTAAAGCTGACCTTGAAAAAACTGTCTGGATGCTTGCAGCAGAATTAGGACAAGCACCTGGTTTGTAAGATACATTATTTTTCTAAAAATCCGTAGAAGTTTTCTACGGATTTTTTCTATTCAGGAGGGCATTCCAAAACAGTCTTTTTTGAAGATTTTTGATAAAATAGAACTATCAATGAAAAGGATGAAAGCATGACAAAAAAAATCGTAGCCATCTGGGCTCAAGATGAAAAGGGTGTAATCGGAAAAGAGGATCGCTTGCCATGGCATTTGCCTGCAGAGTTAAAGCATTTTAAAGAAACAACCTTGAATCATGCCATTTTAATGGGACGTGTAACCTTTGATGGAATGGGACGACGTTTGCTTCCAGGACGTGAGACCTTGATTTTGACACGCAATCCCGAAGAGTCAATTGAAGGAGCACTGGTTTTCCAAAATGTTGAGGATGTTTTAGACTGGTATCATCATCAGGCTAAGAATCTCTATATCCTTGGTGGCAAGCAGATTTTTCAGCTTTTTGAACCTTATCTCGATGAGATTATTGTGACACAAATTCATGCTCAAGTTGAAGGGGATACCTATTTCCCAGAAGATTTTGACTTGACTGTTTTTGAGACTGTTGCAAGCAAATCTTATTCCAAAGATGAGAAAAATGTCTATGATTTTACCATCGAATATAGAAAGAGAAAGGAAGTCTAATGGAGCGCAGTATTTTTGGTTTTTTTACAGCTCTTTTGTGTGCTGTCTGTCTTGTAGCTGGAACACACGCTTTTCGTAAAAAGCGCTTTGGACTTGCTACTCTGCTTTGGCTAAATGCTTTCACAAACTTGGTGAATAGCATTCATGCTTTTTATATGACCTTATTTTAGATAGAATGAATAGTTAGAACGGAAGGGAATCATGTCTACAAATAGGAAAAATGATATGATGGTTTATTGCTCATTTTGTGGCAAAAGCCAAGAAGAAGTTAAAAAAATAATTGCTGGGAACAATGCCTTTATCTGTAATGAATGTGTAGAGTTGGCTCAGGAAATTATTCGTGAGGAGTTGGCTGAGGAAGTTTTGGCGGACTTGTCTGAGGTACCAAAACCAATCGAACTCTTAAACATTTTGAACCACTATGTGATCGGTCAAGATCGTGCTAAACGTGCTTTGGCAGTGGCTGTATATAACCACTACAAACGCATCAATTTCCATGACACTCGTGAAGAAACTGAAGATGTTGATTTGCAAAAATCAAACATTCTAATGATTGGCCCAACTGGATCAGGGAAGACTTTCCTTGCTCAGACTCTTGCTAGAAGTTTGAATGTACCGTTTGCTATTGCTGATGCAACAGCTCTTACAGAAGCAGGCTATGTAGGTGAGGACGTGGAAAACATTCTTCTCAAACTCTTGCAGGCAGCTGACTTTAACATTGAACGAGCAGAGCGTGGGATTATCTACGTAGACGAAATCGACAAGATTGCTAAGAAGAGCGAGAATGTTTCTATTACACGTGATGTTTCTGGTGAAGGTGTGCAACAAGCACTCCTCAAGATTATCGAGGGAACTGTAGCTAGCGTCCCTCCTCAAGGTGGACGCAAACATCCACAACAAGAAATGATTCAAGTAGATACCAAGAATATCCTCTTCATCGTGGGTGGTGCCTTTGATGGAATCGAAGAAATTGTCAAACAGCGTCTTGGTGAAAAAGTTATCGGTTTCGGACAAAATAGCAAGGCTATTGACGAAAACAGCTCATACATGCAAGAAATCATTGCAGAAGATATTCAGAAATTCGGTATTATTCCTGAATTAATTGGACGCTTGCCTGTCTTTGCAGCCTTGGAGCAGTTGACAGTGGATGACTTGGTTCGCATTTTGAAAGAGCCAAGAAATGCCTTGGTTAAACAATACCAGACCTTGCTTTCATATGACGATGTAGAGCTTGAATTTGACGATGAGGCTCTCCAAGAGATTGCTAACAAAGCCATCGAACGTAAAACTGGAGCACGTGGTCTTCGCTCAATCATCGAAGAAACCATGTTAGATGTTATGTTTGAAGTTCCAAGTCAAGAAAATGTGAAAACTGTCCGTATCACAAAAGAAGCAGTTGATGGAACAGCTAAGCCAATCCTAGAGACAGCCTAGAGGTGACTATGGAAATCAATACACACAATGCTGAGATTTTACTGAGTGCTGCCAATAAGTCCCACTATCCGCAGGATGAACTTCCTGAAATTGCTCTTGCAGGGCGCTCAAATGTTGGTAAATCGAGCTTTATCAATACCATGCTCAATCGTAAAAATCTAGCTCGTACCTCTGGAAAACCAGGGAAAACACAACTACTTAATTTCTTTAATATTGATGATAAGATGCGTTTTGTAGATGTGCCTGGTTACGGTTATGCCCGTGTGTCCAAAAAGGAACGCGAAAAATGGGGACGCATGATTGAGGAGTACTTAACCACTCGAGAAAATCTTCGAGCGGTTGTCAGTCTTGTTGACCTTCGCCATGATCCGACGGCTGATGATGTGCAGATGTACGAATTTCTTAAATATTACGAGATTCCTGTCATCATTGTAGCGACCAAGGCAGACAAGATTCCGCGTGGGAAATGGAACAAGCACGAATCAGCCATTAAAAAGAAATTAAACTTTGATCCAAGTGATGACTTTATCCTCTTTTCATCCGTAACAAAAGCAGGAATGGACCAGGCTTGGGATGCTATTTTAGAAAAATTGTGAGGAATACATATGGCAAAAACAATTCATACAGATAAAGCTCCAAAGGCAATAGGACCTTACGTTCAAGGAAAAATCGTTGGGAACCTTTTGTTTGCTAGCGGTCAAGTTCCTTTATCTCCTGAAACTGGAGAAATCATAGGAGAAACGATTCAAGAACAGACTGAACAAGTTTTGAAAAATATTGGAGCTATTTTGGCAGAAGCAGGTACAGATTTTGACCATGTGGTCAAAACAACTTGCTTTTTGAGTGATATGAACGACTTTGTACCTTTCAATGAGGTATACCAAACAGCCTTTAATAAGGAATTTCCAGCTCGTTCAGCTGTGGAAGTAGCTCGTCTTCCTCGCGATGTAAAAGTCGAAATTGAAGTCATCGCAGAGATTGGATAAGCTATTAGAAGTTTGGTTTTTCCAAACTTCTTTTGATATAAGGAGACAATGATGACAAAGAAACAACTTCACCTGGTGATTGTGACAGGAATGAGTGGTGCAGGAAAAACTGTAGCCATTCAATCCTTTGAGGATTTAGGATATTTTACCATTGATAATATGCCGCCTGCTCTCTTACCAAAATTTTTGCAGTTGGTTGAGACCAAGGATGATGACCACAAGTTAGCCCTAGTGGTTGATATGCGTAGCCGTTCTTTCTTCTCAGAAATTCAGGCTGTCTTGGATGAATTGGAAAATCAAGATGATTTAGACTTTAAAATCCTCTTTTTGGATGCAGCAGATAAGGAATTGGTGGCACGCTATAAGGAAACTAGAAGAAGTCACCCTCTGGCAGCAGATGGTCGTATCTTGGACGGGATCAAGTTGGAACGCGAACTTTTGGCACCCTTGAAAAATATGAGTCAAAACGTAGTAGACACAACAGAGTTAACTCCCCGTGAACTTCGTAAGACGATTGCAGAGCAATTTTCAGATCAAGAACAGGCTCAGTCCTTCCGTATTGAGGTTATGTCTTTCGGGTTTAAATATGGCATTCCAATTGATGCTGACTTAGTTTTTGATGTTCGTTTCCTACCAAATCCTTACTATCTACCAGAACTTCGCAATCAGACAGGTGAAGACCAGGCCGTTTATGACTATGTTATGAATCATGAGGAATCTGAAGATTTTTACCGCCATTTGTTGGCCTTGATCGAACCAATCCTACCTGGCTATAAAAAAGAGGGCAAATCAGTTTTAACCATTGCTGTAGGTTGTACAGGTGGACAACACCGAAGTGTTGCATTTGCCAAACGCTTAGCCAATGATTTGTCTAAGAATTGGTCTGTAAATGAAAGTCATCGTGATAAAGACCGAAGAAAGGAAACGGTAAACCGTTCATGAGAAAACCAAAAATTACGGTGATCGGTGGAGGAACTGGAATACCAGTTATTTTAAAAAGTTTGCGGGAAAGAGATGTCGACATTGCAGCCATTGTAACCGTCGCTGATGACGGAGGTTCATCAGGTGAACTGCGTAAAAATATGCAGCAGTTGACACCACCTGGGGATTTACGCAATGTACTTGTTGCCATGTCAGATATGCCAAAGTTCTATGAGAAGGTTTTTCAATACCGCTTTTCGGAGGATGCAGGTGCTTTTGCTGGACATCCTCTGGGGAATATTCTCATAGCAGGGCTTTCTGAAATGCAGGGTTCAACCTATAATGCTATGCAATTACTGAGTAAATTTTTTCATACGACAGGTAAGATTTATCCATCTAGTGATCATCCCTTAACCTTGCACGCAGTCTTTAAAGATGGTTCAGAAGTAGCTGGGGAAAGTCACATTGCAGACCATCCAGGCATGATTGATCATGTTTACGTCACCAATACCCTGGATGATGAAAAACCACAAGCAAGTCGTCGAGTTGTGAATACCATTCTTGAGAGTGATATGATTGTCTTAGGGCCTGGTTCACTCTTTACCTCCATTTTGCCGAATATCGTCATTGAAGAGATTGGAAAAGCCCTTCTTGAAACCAAAGCAGAGGTGGCTTATGTTTGCAATATCATGACCCAGCGTGGCGAGACAGAGCATTTCACAGACAGTGACCACGTAGAAGTCTTGCAACGTCATTTGGGTAGACCATTTATTGATACTGTGCTTGTTAATATCGAGAAGGTACCTAGAGATTATATGGATACCAACCGTTTTGATGAGTATTTAGTACAGGTTGAGCATGATTTTGAAGGCTTACGTAAGCAAGTCCCACGTGTCATTTCATCCAACTTCCTACGTTTGGAAAATGGTGGCGCCTTCCACGATGGGGATTTAATCGTTGATGAATTGATGCGCATCATACAGGTGAGAAAATGAGTTTCACAGTAGCAGTAAAAGAAGAAATCCTAGGTCAGCACCATCTGAGTCGCTATGAGTTATCAGCCATTATCAAGATGTCTGGAAGCGTAGGTTTGTCGAGTTCTGGCTTAACCTTGTCCGTTGTTACAGAGAGTGCCAAGCTTGCCCGCCATCTCTATGAATCTTTCTTACACTTCTATGGCATCAAGTCGGAGATTCGTCACCACCAGAGAAGTAATCTACGGAAAAATCGCGTCTATACTGTATTTACTGATGAGCGAGTCCAAGAACTTTTAGCGGATTTACGTTTGGCTGATTCTTTCTTCGGCCTGGAGACAGGGATTGATCCAGATATTTTAGGAGATGAAGAAGCAGGACGTGCCTACCTCTGTGGAGCCTTCTTAGCGAATGGCAGCATTCGTGATCCTGAGTCAGGCAAGTATCAACTGGAAATTAGTTCAGTTTATCTAGATCATGCCCAAGGGATTGCTTCGCTTTTGCAGCAGTTTTTGTTAGATGCCAAGGTGATTGAACGAAAAAAAGGTGCAGTGACCTATCTCCAGCGAGCAGAAGATATTATGGATTTCCTGATTTTGGTGGGAGCTATGCAGGCACGTGATACTTTTGAAGGTGTCAAGATTCTCCGAGAAACTCGAAATGATCTCAATCGTGCTAATAATGCAGAGACAGCTAATATTGCACGTACGGTTTCTGCAAGCATGAAAACCATTAATAATATCAGTAAAATCAAAGATAGAATTGGCTTGGATAATCTGCCAGCAGATTTGCAGGAAGTCGCCCGTCTGCGTATCCAGCATCCAGACTATTCTATTCAAAAGTTGGCAGATAGTCTGACAAATCCCTTAACCAAAAGTGGTGTCAATCATCGCTTGAGAAAGATCAACAAAATCGCAGAGGAATTGTAAAAACCACGAATCGCATGATTCGTGGTTCTTTTCTTATAGACTTGTAGAGTGTTTTGGTTGAACTTTTTGTTCTGGGTCAATGTAGTTAATGGCATTGTTGACAGCAGTTGGTGCTTCCCCAAGACCTGTCGCAATCAAGTCAATCTTACCTTCGTAGTAGCAGCAGTCACCGATAGCGTAAATTCCAGCTTGGCTTGACTCTTGCTTGCTATTGACGATAATCTTGTGGCGGTTCAGTTCTAATCCCCATTTTTTAAGATTACCTACAGAAGATTTAAAGCCATAGTTGACAAAGAGGTGGTCCAATTCAATGCTTTCAGTCTCATCGAATTTAACTTTTGTAATTTCAAGCTTGTCTAAAGTTTTTCCATCTCCAAGAAGTTGACTCGGCACAAATGGTGTTTTGATAGTCACAGAAGACTCTTGCAAGGCTCGGACGCTATGCTCAAGTGCACGGAAGTTATCGCGACGGTGAACAAGTGTAGTTGGAGCAATCTTTTCAAAAGCTAAAGCCCAGTCAACGGCTGAGTCACCACCACCCAGAATGGTTACCTTCTGACCAGCATATTGTTGAATGTTAGAAACGTGGTAGTGGATATTGTCATAGCCTTCAACACCTTCTAATTCGAGTGGACGAGGTTTAAAGGCACCACCACCCATAGCAATAATTACGGTTTTAGAAGTATGATTTCCCTTATTGGTTGTAATCTTAAAAACATCATCCTCTTTTTCAATCTCAAGAACAGTTTCATTGAGGTGAACAGGGGTATCAAAACCTTCTAATTGTTCTAACAAGCGACTAGTCAATTCTTCGCCAGTAAGATTTGGAAAACCTGGGACATCAAGAATTTGTTTTTCAGGATAAAGGATGGCAGGTTGCCCCCCTAGTTGAGGAAGAGAGTCGATGATTTGGACCTTGGCCTGGCGTAGATGAGCATAGAAGGCTGCGAAGAGACCAACAGGACCACCTCCTACAATGGTAATATCAAATAATTCAGACATGATTTCTCCTTAATAATTTCTATTTTCTTATTCTATCATATTTTCTGCTAATGTAAAATGAAGTAGGATGAAGAAAATTTTCATATAAAATGATATAATGAAGAGTAGCTTTTTTATGGAGAGGAGGCCTAGAATGAATTTTCAGCAATTATCTAATCTTCAATACTGGTCTAGTTTATTTTCCAGTCCTTGGAGTATTCTGATAAATGTGATTGATATTCTTATCGTTGCCTATATCTTATACCAATTTACAAAATCAATTGCAGGAACCAAGATTATGATCCTGGTTCGAGGCGTTCTAGTCTTTATCTTAGCTCAGATAGCAGCTAATACCTTGGGCTTGACGACTATTTCCTGGTTGATCAATCAATTGATTACTTACGGGGTTATTGCAGCGGTTGTTATTTTCTCTCCAGAAATTCGGACAGGTTTAGAGCGATTAGGACGTGCGACTGATTTCTTTTCAAGTACACCAATGAGTTCAGAAGAACAGATGATTCAGGCCTTTGTTAAAGCAGTTGAATATATGAGCCCGCGAAAAATTGGAGCACTTGTATCAGTTCAGCGTGTCAGAACCTTGCAGGAATATATTTCCACGGGGATTCCTTTAGATGCTAAGATTTCTGCAGAACTCTTAATCAATATCTTCATTCCAAACACACCTTTACATGATGGTGCAGTCATTATAAAAGGTGATCGAATAGCTGTAACATCTGCTTATCTTCCGCTTACTGAAGCCACTGGTATTTCTAAGGAGTTTGGAACGCGACATCGTGCAGCCATTGGTTTATCTGAGGTTTCTGATGCTCTCACTTTTGTGGTATCAGAGGAAACTGGAGGTATTTCCATTACCTATAATGGTGTCTTTAAGCATGATTTAACGATGGAAGAATTTGAGGAAGAGCTACGTCGTATACTGATTCCGGAAAATTCACAAGAGCCAAGCTTAACAGAGCGTATATTAGGAGGCTGGAAGAATGAAAAAAAATAGTTTATATATCATCTCCTCACTCCTCTTTGCTTGTGTTTTATTTATCTACGCTACCTCTATTAATTACCAAAATAATAATAATGCAAGACCGGCTCGAACAGAAACCTATACCAATACAGTCGTAAATGTACCGATTGATATTCAGTACGATAGTGAGCAGTATTTTATTAGCGGTTTTAGTTCAGAAGTAACGGTATTTTTAACTGGATCTAATCGAGTGACCTTGGCTAGTGAGATGCAAGAAAGCACTCGTAAATTCAAGGTTATTGCAGATTTGACACAAGCTACCGAAGGAACCATTGAAGTTCCCTTGACCATTGAGAATCTTCCAAGCGGTTTAACAGCCCTAGCAACACCACAGAAAATCACCGTTAAAATTGGGAAGAAGGCAACACGGGATAATTTACCAGTCACTCCACAGATTGACTCTGGTAAGGTTGATGAACGAATTCTCATCGATAGTGTGACTGTTTCAGATGAACGCGTTTCGGTTACTAGTGATGCTGATACCTTATCCAAGATTGATAAGATTGTGGCTGTTTTACCAACTAGTGAAAAAATTACAGGAAATTATACGGGTTCAGTTCCTCTACAAGCTATTGATAAGAATGGAACAGTTTTACCAACGGTGATTAAACCGTATGAAACAACCATGAAGATAACAACGAAACAAGTTCGATCAGCAAGTAGTTCTAGCTCATCAACGACAAGCTCATCTTCGGGCAGTTCGTCTTCAACTGGTTCTGAAACCAAGCCAGACTCTTCAAAAAAAGATTAATAAAACAATAGAAAAGGATAAAAAAATGGGTAAATATTTTGGAACGGACGGAGTCCGTGGAGAAGCAAACGTAGAATTAACTCCAGAATTAGCTTTTAAATTGGGACGTTTTGGAGGTTATGTCCTCAGTCAACATACGACTGAAGCACCGAAAGTGTTTGTAGGACGTGACACTCGTATCTCAGGTCAAATGCTTGAAGCAGCGTTGATTGCTGGTCTCCTTTCAGTCGGAATTCACGTTTATAAGCTTGGAGTTCTTGCAACACCAGCAGTAGCTTACTTGGTGAAAACTGAGGGAGCCAGTGCAGGTGTCATGATTTCAGCAAGTCACAACCCAGCTCTTGATAACGGAATTAAATTCTTTGGTGGTGACGGCTTTAAACTAGACGATGACAAAGAAGCAGAAATCGAAGCCTTGCTTGATGCAAGTGAAGATACTCTTCCACGTCCAAGTGCAGAGGGCTTAGGTACGGTTGTAGACTACCCAGAAGGTTTGCGTAAATATGAAGCCTACCTCGTTTCAACTGGAACTCCTCTTGAAGGGATGAAGGTTGCCTTGGACACTGCTAACGGAGCAGCTGCAACAAGTGCTCGTCAAATTTTTGTAGACCTAGGTGCTCAATTAACAGTTATTGGTGAAACACCAGATGGTCTTAACATCAACTTGAACGTTGGTTCAACTCATCCAGAAGCCTTACAAGAACTTGTGAAAGAAAGCCAGTCTGCCATTGGTTTAGCCTTTGATGGGGACAGTGACCGTTTAATTGCTGTTGATGAAAATGGCGACATCGTCGATGGTGACAAGATTATGTACATTATCGGGAAATACCTCTCTGAAAAAGGTCAATTGGCTCAAAATACAATTGTGACAACCGTTATGTCTAACCTTGGTTTCCATAAGGCCTTGGATCGTGAAGGGATCAATAAGGCAGTTACTGCTGTTGGAGACCGCTATGTCGTTGAAGAAATGAGAAAATCTGGCTACAATCTCGGTGGTGAGCAGTCAGGTCACGTTATCTTGATGGACTATAATACTACTGGTGATGGTCAGCTTTCAGCAGTTCAATTGACCAAGATCATGCAAGAAACAGGTAAGAGTTTGTCTCAATTGGCCTCAGAAGTGACCATTTACCCACAAAAATTAGTCAATATCCGTGTGGAAAATGCCATGAAAGAAAAAGCTATGGAAGTGCCAGCAATCAAGGCTATTATCGAGAAGATGGAAGCAGAAATGGCAGGCAATGGTCGCATCCTCGTTCGCCCAAGTGGAACGGAGCCACTCTTGCGTGTCATGGCTGAAGCACCAACCACTGAGGAAGTAGACTACTATGTAGACACTATTGCTGAAGTTGTTAAAACTGAGATTGGTATTTAGTAAATCTAGCAGAAAATAAAAAAATATGGTACAATGGCAACTATATTGTACCAATGGAGATGAAAATGAATTTAAAACGTGAACAAGAATTTGTCAGCCAGTATCACTTCGATGCGCGTAACTTTGAATGGGAAAATGAAAATGGAGCACCTGAAACTAAGGTAGATGTAAACTTCCAGTTGCTTCAGCATGATCAAGAAAATCAAGTTACCTCTTTAGTAGTTGTTTTGAGCTTTATGATTGTCTTTGATCGATTTGTCATTAGCGGAACGATTTCTCAAGTCAACCATGTTGAAGGTCGTATTATCGATCAACCAAGTGATTTCAGCCAAGAAGAGGTTGAGACACTAGCTCGTCCATCTTTGGATATGCTTAATCGTTTGACTTATGAAGTAACAGAAATTGCCCTTGATATACCGGGAATTAATTTGGAGTTTTAAGAAATGAAATTAGCGGTCATAACAGACTCGTCTGCTTTTCTACAAGCGGAAACCTTGCGGAAAGAAGATTTATTTGTGCTAGACATTCCTGTGAATATCGATGGACAGGAGTATGTTGAAGGTGTAAATCTAACCGCTCAAGAATTTTATGAAAAAATGGCTTCAGCAAGCGAACTGCCAAAAACGAGCCAACCAAGTATTGCCAAGTTAGATGAAATTTTATCATCATTAAAAGCTAAAGGCTATACACATGCCTTGGGTCTTTTCCTATCTTCTGGAATTTCAGGGTTTTACCAAAATATCCAATACATGAAGGATGAGTTTGAAGGTTTGACCATTGCTTTTCCTGATACTCGAATTACAAGTGCACCACTAGGTTTCATGGTGGAAAGTGTGTTTCAATGGTCTGAGCAGGGAGATGATTTCCAGTCTATACTAGATAAGTTAACAGAACAGATTGAAAATACCTCAGCCTTTATTATGGTGGATGATCTTGACCATCTGGTTAAGGGGGGACGTCTTTCAAATGGTGCGGCCATTTTAGGGAATCTCCTTAGTATCAAGCCAATCTTATACTTCAATGACCAGGGTGTGATAGAAGTATATGAAAAGGTTCGTACAGAGAAAAAGGCTACCAAACGCTTGGTTGAAATTGTTAAAGAAGCAACCGCTAATGGGAATTACCAGATTACTGTCATTCACGGGAATGCTCCTCAAAAAGCAGCAGATTTACGTCAACTTTTGATCGATGGTGGAGTGGCTACAGATGTTTCAATTGCAACCTTCGGTAGTGTTATTGGGACTCACCTGGGAGAAGGAAGTATTGCTTTGAGCTATACACCCATAATCTAGACTATTTTTTAGGGGCAACTAAGGTCCTTTGTATCTTAAACAGGAGTAGAGATTGAGATGAGTATTCGAGTAATTATTGCTGGTTTTAAGGGGAGAATGGGACAATCTGCTTGTCAGATGGTTTTGTCTGATCCTGAACTTGAACTAGTAGCAGTATTGGATCCTTTCGAAACTGCAACAGAATGGCAGGGAA
Source organism: uncultured Streptococcus sp. (assembly GCF_963511325.1). Lineage (GTDB taxonomy): Bacteria > Bacillota > Bacilli > Lactobacillales > Streptococcaceae > Streptococcus. The sequence goes on along the minus strand of NZ_CAUPII010000005.1, from coordinate 64,146 downwards.
TTCCTGTATTCAATGATAAGGATGACTTGGCAGGTTTTGAGGCAGATGTATGGGTGGACTTTACAACACCAGCTGTTGCCTATGAGAATACCCGTTTTGCGCTTGAAAATGGCTTTGCACCTGTCGTTGGAACAACAGGTTTCACTAGTCAAGAGATTAAAGAACTAAAAGAATTTTCTCGTTCTAAAAATTTGGGTGGCTTGATTGCTCCTAACTTTGCCTTGGGTGCTGTCTTACTCATGCAATTTGCGACACAAGCTGCAAAATACTTCCCAAATGTAGAGATTATTGAGCTTCACCATGACAAGAAAAAAGATGCTCCTAGCGGAACAGCTATCAAAACAGCGGAATTGATGGCAGAAGTTCGTGAGTCTATCCAACAAGGTGCTAGCGATGAGGAAGAACTCATTGCAGGTGCACGTGGAGCTAATTTTGATGGCATGCGAATCCATTCGGTTCGTTTGCCAGGTTTGGTAGCTCATCAGGAAATCATCTTTGGCAATCAAGGAGAAGGATTGACCCTACGTCATGACTCCTATGATCGCAGCTCCTTCATGACAGGGGTGAATTTGGGAATCAAAGAAGTTGTCAAGCGTCATGAGCTTGTCTATGGATTAGAACACTTATTATGAGATTAACACAAATGCCTTCTGAATTTCAGAAGGCTTTACCAGTATTAGAAAAAATTAAAGAGGCAGGCTTTGAAGCCTATTTTGTTGGAGGCTCTGTTAGGGATGCCCTACTCAATCGTCCCATCCATGATGTGGATATTGCGACGTCATCTTATCCAGAGGAGACCAAGCAGATTTTTCCACGGACAGCTGACATTGGCATTGAGCATGGAACCGTCTTGGTTTTAGATGGAGATGAAGAGTACGAAGTGACCACTTTTCGAACAGAAGATGTCTATGTAGACTATCGTAGACCAAGTTCAGTTTCTTTTGTTCGTTCACTTGAAGAGGACCTCAAACGACGTGATTTCACAGTTAATGCCTTTGCCTTAGATGAGATGGGCGAAATCATTGATTTGTTTGATGGTTTGAGAGATCTAGAAAATCAAGTCCTGAGAGCAGTTGGTATAGCTAGTGAACGTTTCAATGAAGACGCGCTACGCATCATGCGTGGATTTCGTTTCCAAGCCAGTCTTGGTTTTGAACTCGAGCAAGAAACCTTTGAAGCGATGAAGACCTTAACGCCACTCTTAGAGAAAATTTCTGTGGAACGTACTTTTGTTGAATTTGATAAACTTCTTCTGGCTCCTCATTGGCGAGTAGGTCTGTCATCTATGATTGCAAGTAAAGCTTATGATTATCTTCCAGATATGGCTGGTAGTCAGGACAAACTCCAATCTTTGTTTGACTTAGAGGCTGATTTTACCTTTGAATCTTCTGAACAAGCCTGGGCAGCACTTTTATGGGTTTTAGAAGTGAAAGATGCCCAACAATTTTTGAAACATTGGAAAACTTCGCGTCAATTTGCTAAGCAGGTTCAAGATTTGTTGCTCATTTTGGCTTTGCGTGAAGAAGGCGAATTAAGTAAACGTGATTGTTATCGTTTTGATCTAGATTTGCTTTTACAGGCTGAAAATCTTCGTCAGGCTCAAGGAAAAGAAGTCAATCCACAGGCTATTACAGAGACTTACCACAGCCTAACCATCCATGATAAGAAAGAAATTCAAATCAATGGTGGGATTTTGATCAAGGAATACGGCTATCAACCAGGACCAGAAATGGGAGAAATTTTAGCAGAGATTGAGTATGCTATTGTGGATGGAGATTTGGCAAATAACTTGGAAGCTATTCATGCCTACTTGAGGGAGAAAAAATGAGTGATTTTATTGTTGAAAAACTGAGTAAATCCGTAGGAGACAAGACTGTCTTTAAGGATATTTCCTTTATCATCCATGACTTGGACAGAATCGGTCTTATCGGCGTCAATGGAACTGGAAAAACGACTCTTTTAGATGTTCTTTCAGGAGTTTCAGGTTTTGATGGTGACGTAAGCCCTTTTTCGGCAAAAAATGATTACAAGATTGGCTATTTGACTCAGGACCCAGATTTTGATGATAGCAAGACTGTCTTGGATACTGTTCTATCGAGTGATTTGAAAGAAATCCAGTTGATCCGTGAGTATGAATTGCTTATGCTCAACTACAGTGAGGACAAGCAGGCCCGTTTGGAACGTGTCATGGCCGAGATGGATTCTCTCCAAGCTTGGGAAATTGAGAGTCAGGTCAAGACCGTTCTCAGCAAGTTGGGAATTCAGGATTTATCAACTCCCGTTGGAGCCCTTTCAGGTGGTTTGCGAAGACGGGTTCAGTTGGCGCAAGTACTTTTGGGCAACCATGACCTCTTGTTACTAGATGAACCAACCAACCACTTGGATATTGCCACCATTGAGTGGCTAACCCTCTTCTTGAAAAATTCCAAGAAAACAGTGTTATTTATCACCCACGACCGTTACTTCCTAGATGCGCTTTCAACGAGAATTTTCGAGTTGGACAGAGCTGGTTTGACCGAATATCAAGGAAATTACCAAGATTATGTTCGTCTCAAGGCTGAACAGGATGAGCGCGACGCAGCGCTTCTTCACAAAAAGGAACAGCTTTACAAGCAAGAATTGGCCTGGATGAGACGCCAACCGCAGGCTCGTGCAACCAAGCAACAGGCACGCATCAATCGATTCCATGACTTGAAAAAGGAGGTTTCTGATACTAGTGTTGAGACAGACTTGAGCATGAATTTTGAAACTAGCCGTATCGGTAAAAAGGTCATCGAGTTTAAGGATGTTTCCTTTGCCTATGAAAATAAGCCCATTTTACAAGACTTTAATCTCTTGGTGCAGGCTAAAGACCGTATCGGAATCGTTGGTGATAACGGTGTTGGAAAATCAACCCTACTCAACTTGATTGCAGGAAGTCTTGAACCGACAGCAGGACAAGTTGTGATTGGTGAAACAGTTCGCATCGCCTATTTCTCTCAACAAATCGAAGGTCTGGATGAAAGCAAGCGAGTTATCAATTACCTGCAAGAAGTGGCAGAAGAGGTTAAAACTAGCAGTGGCTCTACGACATCTATCGCGGAGTTATTAGAACAGTTCCTTTTCCCACGTTCAACGCACGGTACCTTGATTGAGAAACTGTCTGGTGGAGAGAAGAAACGCCTGTATCTCCTCAAATTGCTCTTGGAAAAACCCAATGTGCTTCTATTGGACGAGCCGACAAATGATTTAGATATTGCGACCTTAACTGTTCTAGAAAATTTCTTACAAGGTTTTACAGGTCCAGTCTTAACAGTTAGTCACGATCGCTATTTCCTTGATAAAGTTGCGACTAAGATTCTTGCTTTTGAGAATGGTAGCATTCGTCCTTTCTTTGGGCATTATACCGACTACCTAGATGAAAAAGCCTTCGAAGCAGAAGCGACAAATCAAGTTCAAAAGGCTGAGAAGGAAAAAGTCGTCAAAGTCCGTGAAGAAAAGAAACGCATGACCTACCAAGAAAAGCAAGAGTGGGCAAGTATTGAAAGTGATATCGAAGCCTTGGAAAACCGTATCTCTGTCATTGAAGAGGAAATGCAGGCCAATGGCTCGGACTTTGGGAAGCTAGCTACTCTTCAAAAAGAGTTAGATGAAAAGAATGAAGCCTTGCTTGAAAAATATGAACGCTATGAATATTTAAGTGAGTTAGCTTAATGGAAGAAAAAATTATCAAATGGAGCAGTAAGAAAATCATTTGGACTATCGTTCTCTGCTTAGTTGAGTTAGCTTTTCTTCTTTGGATCCTATCTTTTATGATGACCTATCCCAAGGAAGCACCTTTGGGAATGGTGGCATTAATACTCTTTGTCTTATTCTTATACTCTTCGAAAATCAAATTCAAACCGCGTCAACGTCGCCTTGCCGTACTCAAGTACAGCCTGCGGCTAGTTTCCTAGTTTGCTCTTTGATTTTCATTGAGTATGAATCATCATTGTTGGATGGATTTTGTATGAACGTTTGCGACTTCTTTTTTCAGATAAAGAGTATTTGAAATGTACGGCCAAAGGTTTTTCCTATAAGCCATATCCTCAAAAAGATTGGCAGTTTTATTCCTGGGGGCAAGTAGAAACATTTGCTCTAATGAGAATCAAGGGTGGTAGAAGTTCAAGGGATTTTTATACTATTGAAGTTCATTTTTATGACAAGGATTTTATAAAACCCAACTCTTTATGGAATCGTCTACGAAGTAGATTTTTGACTGCAAAGCAAGCAAATGTTTTGAAAATCCCAATCTATTTGCTGGATGTTGGTTTACCGCGCAGAGTATTTGAAACCATGTCCTACTTTGAGCGAGAGTGGCGAATCCAACAAAATCGTCAACGCAATCAAAACTCTAAAAGCAAAAAGAAGGAAAGATTTCATTAAACGAGCAATAGTTATAGATTTGATTAGAAGCCTTGGACTCAGTTTCCAGGGGTTCTTTCTATTTCTCTTTTCTAAGATTTATGGTATAATAGGGAGTAAAAACTTAAAAAGAAAGAAATGCTATGAACTTAAAAGATTACATTGCAAGTATTGAAAATTATCCACAAGAAGGAATTACATTCCGTGACATTAGCCCCTTGATGGCCAACGGCAATGCCTACAGCTATGCTGTTCGTGAAATTGTTCAATATGCTACTGACAAAAAGATCGATATGATCGTAGGACCAGAAGCGCGTGGATTTATCGTTGGATGTCCAGTCGCTTTTGAGTTGGGAATTGGTTTTGCACCTGTGCGTAAACCAGGAAAATTGCCACGCGAAGTTATTTCAGCTGACTACGAAAAAGAATATGGAGTTGATACTTTGACTATGCACGCAGATGCTATCAAACCAGGTCAACGTGTTCTGATCGTAGATGACCTTTTGGCAACAGGTGGTACTGTGAAAGCAACCATCGAAATGATTGAAAAACTTGGTGGTATCGTAGCTGGTTGTGCCTTCTTGATTGAGCTTGATGAGCTTAAAGGCCGTGAAGCTATCGGAGATTACGATTATAAAGTGCTTATGCATTATTAATGAAAAACAGTCCCTAGGGCTGTTTTCTCTTCATCTGATATAAAAAAAGGCTATATCTAGTTAGAGAAAAACTATAATTGAAAACTATATCTTCTTACAGTATAATAAAGGGAAGGACTTTCGTCAGCTGATTTTTCATTTGACGACTGTATGTTCGTTTGAGCCTAGAATTGATACAGTGAGGAGATTTCCATGCCGATTCGAATTGATAAAAAATTACCAGCAGTTGAGATTTTACGAACGGAAAATATTTTCGTCATGGATGACCAGCGGGCGGCTCATCAGGATATTCGACCACTGAAAATCCTGATTTTAAACTTGATGCCACAGAAGATGGTTACAGAGACTCAGCTTTTACGACATTTAGCTAATACTCCTTTGCAGTTAGATATTGATTTCTTATATATGGAAAGTCATCAGTCGAAAACAACTCGTTCTGAGCATATGGAGACTTTTTATAAGACCTTCTCGGAAGTTCAAGACCAGTATTTTGATGGCTTGATTATCACAGGAGCGCCGGTTGAGCATCTTCCTTTTGAAGAAGTGGACTATTGGGAGGAATTTACTCAGGTCATCGATTGGTCAAAGACACATGTCTTTTCAACCCTGCATATTTGCTGGGGAGCACAGGCTGGCCTCTACTATCGTTACGGCGTAGATAAACACCAGATGGCTCAAAAGCTTTCGGGAATTTATCCTCAGGATGTTTTAAAAGAAGGTCATCTTTTGCTGAGAGGTTTTGATGATTTGTATGTGTCTCCTCATTCTCGTCATACAGAAATTCTCAAAGAAGACATTGTAAATAAAACCAATCTAGAGATTTTAGCATCTGGAAAAGAGGTGGGAATCTCTATCCTTGCAAGCCGAGATTTAAGAGAAGTTTATAGCTTTGGGCATTTAGAGTATGATCGTGATACCCTAGCGAAAGAATATTTTAGAGATCTAGATGCTGGTTTAGATCCCCATATACCAGAAAATTATTTCAAAAATGATGATATCCATGAACTTCCTTGTATGCGTTGGAGTTCCTCAGCAGCTCTCTTTTTCAGTAACTGGGTAAATTATGCAGTTTACCAAGAAACCCCTTTTGAGTGGAAGAGTGCAGAAGAAGATGTATCTCATTTTGGATATTTATAAGAGGAATTATGACATATTTAGATGCTTTTAAATCAGGGAACTTGGTATTACCAAGTGCTCTGCTCTTAAACTACAATCAACTGTTTTCATCAAGCGATGATTTCTTAGTTTGGCAATTCTTTTATCTACAAAATACAACAGCTTTAGGGGAATTGTCCCCAAGCCAGATTGCTGAGAAAATTGGCAAGCAAGTCTTTGAAGTTAATCAAGCGATTTCGCGTTTGACAGAAAAAGGTTTACTTCAATACCGAACCATTGAACTCAATGGTGAGATAGAAGTGATTTTTGATGCGACTTTAGCTTTAGAGCGCTTAGACCAACTTTTTGAAAAGCAAGAACCTAGCCAAGCGCTACCCGCTAAAAATGATTTGAAAGACTTGGTGGAAACCTTCCAACAAGAGCTAGGTCGTCTCTTAAGTCCTTTTGAAATCGAAGATTTAGAAAAGAGTTTGAAAGAAGATGGAACCAGTGCGGACCTGATTAAAGAAGCCCTACGTGAGGCTGTTTTGAATGGAAAACCAAATTGGAAGTACATCCAGGCTATCCTAAGAAACTGGCGTCATGAAGGTATTAAGAGTGTAGTCCAGGTAGAGGCTAAGCGTCAGGAGAGAGAAGCGACTAATCCTCAAAATGTTCAAGTTTCTGCAGATTTTCAAAATGCTATGGATCTTTGGAAAGACCAATATTAAGTATTGATAATAGAAAAAATGCCTACAGGCTAGAAAGAAAATCTAGCTTGTAGGCATTTTTTGTGTGTTTTATACTCAATGAAAATCAAAGAGTAAACTAGGAAGCGAGCCGCAGGTTGCTCAAAACAATGTTTTGAGGTTGCAGATGGAAGCTGACGTGGTTTGAATGAGTATTAATTGATTAGTTAGTCAGTCCCCATACACTAAGCGAGCGTTCTGTAATTGGGAAATCTCCATAACCTTCAGCATTAATAGTTACTTGGTCAGGATGATTTCCTAGTAAATCAACAAAGGTTTGGTCAGTCCATTCTTGACCGACGAACATGGTTTTAGAGTTTGCTTGGGCATTAGAAATCACGATGGCAAGTGGTGATTTATTTTCAGCTCCTGAACGGACCCAACCGATACAATTAGGGTCATCAAAGTAGTCCGTTTGCTCTCCGTAAGCCAACTCTTTTCGAATAGCTAGCAAACGGTCAAGAACATCTTTGAAATCTTGCTGAGCATATTGACCAGAAATACCGTAGTAGTCTCCATAAAAGACACATGGGAGCCCCTGCTCTCGCAAAAGAATGAGGGCGTAGGCTGCTGGTTTAAACCATTCTTCAACAGTGGATTCAAGAGCTTGGCCACGTTGAGTATCATGATTATCGACAAAGGTTACAGCTCGGTCTGGATTGAATTGAACCAGACTATCATCAAAGATGGTTGTTAAATCATAGTCTTCTCCAGCCTTGCTTGCTTCAAAGAGATTTTGGTGAAGGCGAACATCGACAAGATCAAAGCGCTCTTCAATCTTTTCAAGGTAATCCAGATTTGCTTCCTTGTCTGGATTCCAGAATTCTCCAAAGACATAGAAATCTTGACCATATTTTTCTTTGATATCGCGAATGAAGTTGCGCATAAAGAAAGAGTCAATGTGTTTAACTGCATCCAAACGGAAACCAGCTACACCAGTCGTTTCCATAAACCAATCTGCCCAATCGTAGATATTTTTTATCACTTCAGGATGTTTGAAATCTAGATCGGCATACATGAGATAGTCGTAATTGCCATTCTCATTGTCGACTAATTCTTCATGAGCCCAGCCTTTGTTGTCTCCCTGTATCAGATAGATACCAGACTTACGGCGTTTAGCATCATAGTCAGTTCCAGTAAAGTGGTACCAGTGCCAGTGGAAGTCATTGTAGGTGTTTTGTCGTCCGTCAAAGGTAAAACCAGTCCAGCCATTGATGGTAAAAGGTTCTCCTAGTTCCACAGTTCGATCTTCTGGATCCACTTCTATTACTTGGAAAGATTCTAAATGGTCAGCGGCTGCCTTATGATTTAAGACGATATCAGCCATTGGTTGAATCCCATGAGATTTTAAAGTTTGGATGGCATGAAGATAGTCTTCTTTAAAGCCATACTTAGTACGTACAGTACCCTTCTGATTAAATTCTCCAAGGTCAAACAAGTCATAGACGCCATAGCCAACATCCTTTTCATTTGTTGCTTTAAAAGCAGGGGGCATCCAAATGTGACTAATACCTAAGTTGGCTAGGTGTTCAGCATCGTCAGCTAGGCGTGTCCAGTGATTTCCATCGTGGGGGAGATACCACTCAAAATATTGCATTAGGGTTTGATTTTTCATAGTTGATCCTCTTACTTACAGTGATGAGAATTATTGTAGCATAAAGCCAAAGAATATGCAAACGTTTGCGTTATAATTAAACTCTTTGAATTTTATGTCTATTTTTCAATTGGAAGTGTTGAAATACTATAAAAGAAAAATAGTAGGACTAATGGCAGGAAAAATTCTCTCAGATAGGGCAGGATGATGGATGAATCAATAGTTTCTATTTTGTGAATTGTCACAAAATTTGTTATAATAGTATTTATGAATAAAGTATTCGTCAGTAGACGTGTTGAAAAAAAACTAAACCAAGGTCTGGTACTTTTGGAGGAAATTGATTTTCCAGAACTATCTGAAACTGATCAGGAAGTTGAGTTATTTAGTCAAAACAAGCAGTTTTTGGGCAAGGCTTATTTATCTCGTCAAAATAAGGGGATTGGTTGGTTTGTAACGAACCAGAAGCTTTCTTTTAACCAAAAATTCTTTGAAAGTTTGTTTGAAAAAGCCAAACAAAAACGTTCTTCTTACTATCAAGATGAGTTGACAACTGCCTTCCGTTTGTTTAATCAAGAAGGCGATGGTTTTGGTGGAATGACTCTGGATATCTATGGAGATTATGTTGTTTTCTCCTGGTATAACTCCTATGTCTATGGGCTTCGCCAACAGATCCTAGCAGCCTTTGCTCTGGTTTTCCCTGAAGTCTTAGGTGCCTATGAAAAGATTCGTTTTAAAGGTCTAGACTATGAGTCTGCCCATATCTATGGTCAAGAAGCACCAGAAAATTTTACAGTTCTTGAGAATGGCGTCCTCTATCAAGTTTTTATGAATGACGGTCTTATGACAGGCATCTTCTTGGACCAACATGAAGTGCGTGGTAGCTTGGTTGATGGTTTAGCTATGGGGAAATCCTTGCTTAATATGTTTTCCTACACAGCAGCTTTCTCAGTTGCTGCAGCAATGGGAGGCGCTAGTGAAACAACCTCTGTAGATCTAGCCAAACGTTCGAGAGAACTGTCAGAAGCTCATTTTCATGCCAATGGACTCAGTCTTGACAATCATCGTTTCATTGTTATGGATGTCTTTGAATATTTTAAATACGCTAAACGTAAGGGCTTATCTTATGATGTGATCGTTCTAGACCCACCTAGCTTTGCCCGTAATAAAAAGCAAACTTTCTCTGTAGCTAAGGACTATCACAAGTTGATTTCCCAGAGTTTAGAGATTTTAAATCCGGGAGGTATGATCATTGCTAGCACCAATGCTGCCAATGTTTCCCGTCAAAAATTTATAGAACAAATCGACAAAGGATTTGCAGGAAGAAAGTACCAGGTTCTTAATAAATATGGACTTCCAGCAGACTTTGTCTACAATGAAAAAGATGAAAGTAGTAATTACCTTAAGGTGATTAGCATGAAGGTAACTAAATGAAATTAGTCGTTTCAGTAATGCCAAAGAGTTTAGAAGAGGCGCAAGAAATCGATGCCATGCGGTATATCGATGCTGATATCATTGAGTGGCGTGCCGACTTCCTACCAAAGGAAGCTATTTTACAGGTAGCTCCAGCTATTTTTGAAAAATTTGCAGGTCGCGAACTCCTCTTCACCCTACGTACTCGTGCTGAGGGAGGCGAGATCGATTTGGATTCGGCAGAGTATGTACAAATTATCAAAGATGTAGCTCAACTTTATCAACCTGAATATATCGATTTTGAGTATTTTTCTCACAAGGATGTTTTTGAAGAGATGCTTGATTTTCCAAATCTAGTCTTGAGTTATCATAATTTCCAAAAAACTCCAGAGAATATGATGGAAATCTTATCCGAGCTAACCAGCCTAACGCCCAAAGTGGTTAAAGTATCGGTTATGGCTCATACAGAACAAGATGTATTGGACCTTATGAACTTTACACGTGGCTTTAAAACATTGAACCCAGAACAAGAATATGTGACGATTTCTATGGGGAAAGTGGGCAAGGTTTCTCGTATTACTTCAGATGTGACGGGTTCTAGCTGGTCTTTTGCAAGTCTGGACGAAGCCAGTGCTCCAGGACAGATTTCACTTTCTAGCATGAAAAAAATTAGGGAGATACTAAATGAAGATTGATGGCTACACACGTTTAGCAGCTGTAGTCGCCAATCCTATCAAACACTCCATTTCACCTTTCATTCACAATAGAGCTTTTGAGGCAACTCATACCAATGGAGTTTATCTTGCTTGGGAGATAGAAGGAACAGACTTGGCAGAAACAGTTGCCAACATTCGTCGTTACCAGATGTTTGGAATCAATCTTTCTATGCCCTACAAGGAGCAGGTGATTCCTTATTTGGATCAATTGAGTGAAGCAGCTCGTTTGATTGGTGCTGTCAATACAGTGGTGAATCGAGAAGGAACTTTAATCGGATATAACACAGATGGCAAGGGATTCTTTAAGAGCTTGCCTTCTTTTAAAATATCTGGGAAAAGAATGGTCTTGTTAGGAGCAGGCGGTGCAGCCAAGGCAATTTTGGCGCAGGCAATCTTGGATGGAGTCAGTCAGGTTTCTGTCTTTGTACGTTCGACTTCAATAGAAAAAACAAGACCTTACTTAGAAAAACTGCAAAATGAAACAGGGTTTAAAGCAGATTTATTTGCTTTAGAAGATGTTTCTGAACTGCAAGCAAGGATAACTGATTCGGATTTACTGGTAAATGCGACTAGTGTTGGTATGGATGGAGTATCTCTGCCAATCCCAACAAGTATCGTTTTGCCAGAGAAGCTTTTGGTAGCTGATGTGATTTATCAACCCTTTGAGACACCATTTTTATATTGGGCAAGAAACCAGGGCAATCACGTTGTTAATGGCCTAGGCATGTTGCTTTACCAAGCTGCGGAAGCTTTTCAGTTATGGACAGGTAAGGAAATGCCAACCGATCAAATCTGGGAATTACTAAAACAAAAGTATCAAAAATGAAAAAAGGAGAACTGCTATGAAAATCAGAATAGACCTTCCCCACCATCCTTATGATATTCAGATTGAAAAAGGATGCCTGTCTCAAGCAGGAAAATGGTTGCGGGAACTTTGGCAACCGCAAAAAGTCGTTATCATTACCGATAACCATGTGGCTTCTCTCTATGCAGAAAAAGTTAAATTGAGCCTAGAGGATGCTGGTTTTCAAGTGGCAGTTTTTGACTTTCTAGAGGGTGAAGAGCGAAAAAATCTAACCACGGTTCAAAAGGCTTATGAATTTCTGGTTAAGCAAGACTTGACTCGCAGTGATGGCATCGTAGCTCTAGGTGGTGGTGTCGTTGGTGATTTGGCTGGCTTTGTAGCCTCAACCTATATGCGCGGTATTCACTTTGTTCAAATTCCGACCAGTTTGACTGCTCAGGTGGACTCTTCAATCGGTGGTAAGACAGGAGTGAATACTCCTTTTGCTAAGAATATGGTGGGAACTTTTGCCCAACCAGACGGCGTTTTGATTGATCCAACCGTTCTTGAAACCCTAGGTAAACGAGAGTTGATTGAAGGAATGGGTGAAGTCATCAAGTATGGCTTAATTGAAGATCCAGAACTATGGGACTTATTATCTGAAATGGATGGTTCTGTAGAGAGTATTTTGGAGCATTCAGAAAGTTTGATTGAGCATTCTTGCCAGGTGAAGCGCAAGATGGTAGTCGAGGATGAATTGGACAATGGCATTCGTCTATATCTCAACTTTGGTCATACAATCGGCCATGCTATTGAAGCAACTGCTGGTTATGGACGTGTCATGCATGGTGAGGCAGTAGCGATGGGAATGGTTCAGGTTTCTAAGGTAGCCGAACTAAAAGGACTCATGCCAGTGGGAATCACTCAGTCTATTCGAGAAATGTGTCAGAAATTTGGTCTTCCTGTTGACTATGAAAACTGGGATGTTGATAAGCTTTATCAGGCCTTGACTCATGATAAAAAAGCGCGTGGGAATACCATGAAATTAGTTTTGGTGCCAGAACTTGGTTCAGCAACCATTCACCCAGTTTCTCTCGAAGAAATGAAAGATTACCTAGTAAAATAAGGAGAATGTATGAGATATTTAACAGCAGGAGAATCACACGGTCCTCGTCTGACAGCAATTATTGAAGGAATCCCAGCAGGCCTTCCTTTGACTGCCGAGGATATCAATGAGGATCTCAAACGTCGCCAAGGTGGTTACGGTCGTGGTGGGCGCATGAAGATTGAGAGTGATCAGGTTGTCTTTACTTCTGGCGTTCGCCACGGGAAGACGACAGGGGCTCCCATTACCATGGATGTCATTAACAAAGACCACCAAAAATGGCTAGATATCATGTCTGCCGAGGATATTGAAGATAAACTTAAAAGTAAACGAAAAATCACACATCCTCGTCCAGGTCACGCAGACTTGGTTGGGGGCATCAAATACCGCTTTGATGATTTGCGAAATTCCCTAGAACGTTCATCTGCTCGTGAAACGACTATGCGAGTAGCAGTCGGGGCTGTGGCCAAGCGTTTATTGGCTGAGCTTGATATAGAAATCGCTAACCATGTTGTTGTTTTTGGTGGCAAGGAAATCGATGTTCCAGAAAACTTAACAGTCGCAGAGATTAAGAAACTAGCTGCCCAGTCTGAAGTTTCTATCGTCAACCAAGAACGTGAGCAGGAGATCAAGGACTATATTGACCAAATCAAACGAGATGGTGATACCATCGGTGGTGTTGTCGAAACGGTTGTCGGTGGCGTTCCAGTTGGTCTGGGTTCATACGTCCAATGGGATCGAAAACTAGATGCAAGATTAGCTCAAGCAGTTGTTTCCATCAATGCTTTTAAGGGTGTGGAGTTTGGTCTTGGTTTTAAAGCCGGTTATCTCAAGGGGAGCCAAGTCATGGATGAAATCCTCTGGTCACAAACAGATGGCTATACTCGTCGTACTAATAATCTTGGAGGTTTCGAAGGTGGTATGACTAACGGCCAACCGATTATTGTCCGTGGGGTTATGAAACCAATTCCAACTCTCTATAAACCATTGATGAGCGTTGATATTGAAACCCATGAGCCTTATAAGGCAACGGTGGAGAGAAGTGATCCAACCGCTCTTCCAGCAGCAGGTGTCGTTATGGAAGCAGTCGTAGCAACAGTTTTGGCCCAGGAAATTCTAGAGAAATTCTCTTCTGATAATCTGGAGGAATTAAAAGAAGCTGTTGCTAAACATCGGGAGTATACAAAGAATTATTAAGGAGTTCTTATGGCAAAAACCATCTATATTGCAGGACTAGGTTTGATTGGTGCTTCCATGGCACTCGGAATCAAGCGGGATCATCCTGATTATGAAATTTTAGGATACAATCGCAGTCAGGCATCTAGAGATATTGCCTTGGAGCGAGGAATGATTGATCGTGCGACGGATGATTTTGCCAGTTTTGCTCCACTTGCAGACGTTATTATCCTCAGCTTGCCAATCAAGCAAACCATTGCTTTTTTACAAGAATTGGCAACTTTGGATTTGAAAGAAGGTGTCATTATTTCCGATGCTGGATCGACCAAGTCAGCTATTGTAACTACGGCTGAAAAATGCTTTGCTGATAAGCCTGTTCGCTTTGTAGGGGCTCATCCTATGGCAGGGAGTCATAAGACAGGAGCGGCTTCTGCCGATGTTAATCTTTTTGAAAATGCCTACTATATCTTCACACCTTCGAGCCTAACGACTCCAGACACGCTTGAAGAAATGAAGGACTTGCTGTCAGGTCTGCACGCTCGTTTCATTGAAATCGATGCTGAAGAGCATGACAGAGTGACTTCTCAGATCAGTCATTTTCCGCATATCTTAGCATCAGGCTTGATGGAACAAACTGCTAGTTATGCTGAAGAACATGAGATGGCACGACGCTTTGCGGCAGGTGGTTTCCGTGATATGACACGGATTGCCGAAAGTGAGCCAGGCATGTGGACTTCTATCCTCTTATCCAATCGAGAAACTATTATTGAACGCATCGAGGATTTCAAGCGACGTTTAGATGAGGTTGGTCAAGCCATCAGCAAGGGAGATAAAGATCAGATTTGGAACTTTTTCAACCAAGCGCGTGCACAACGTCAGGCCATGGAAATTCATAAGCGTGGTGGAGTGGATAGCTCTTATGACCTCTATGTCGACGTTCCCGATGAAGAAGATGTCATCCTGCGGATTTTGGAATTGCTGCGAGGAACTTCCTTGGTCAATATCCATATCAACGAGGAAAATCGTGAGGATATTCACGGGATTCTACAAATTTCATTTAAAAATGCTCAAGACTTGGAAAGAGCCGAGCACCTCATAACAGAAAATACCGACTACACAGTCGTCATCAAATAAGGAGAAAAATATGCCTAAAATAGAGCCTAGATTCATATTTGGTATTATCTTTATTTCTTTTATCTTACTTAGAGCTTACGCTGTTAAAAAAGATGTGAAAACTACTTCAGAAGCAAGTGTCGAGACAAAAAATGAACCATCCAACAAGGAAATAAGTTAAGAGAAAACCAATTCAAAGTATGTAGACGATAGAATTATTAATGGGTTTATCAATAGCTATAATCAAAATTCTAATAGCCCATTAGAAAATATCAAAAAAGGAAATATAAAAATAAAATATTTCGCATCAAGCTACGGATACTACCTGGAACTTTTACATGCAAATGATACTGATAAAATCAATGTAACAATAAATCAGACAAATGAAAATAGTGAATTTGGTGTTGCAGGAATGAAAGAAGTATTTCATGATATTGTTAAATCAATTGAATTATCCTTATCCGATGATGAGATAGATAACTATTTTAATAATCTTATGTCAAATGACATAAAAACAGGTTCTAATTTAGGAACTTTGAAGATAGAGTATATACCAGATAAGGAATTAAGAAATGGACATTCAAGAGGTCATATAAAAGTGATTGCACAATAATAATGACCACAGAGTGACTAGTAATTTTAAAAGAAATAAATAAGGAGAAAATTATGTCAAATATTTATGATAGTGCAAACGAACTTAGTCGTGGACTACGCGAATTGCCTGAATACAAGGCGGTTAAAGAAGCTAGAGATGCCATCCAAGCCGATGCAGAAGCTAGCAAAATCTTTGCAGATTACATCGCTTTTCAGCATGAAATCCAAGTCATGGCCCAAACTGGTCAAATGCCCGACGCTTCTTTCCAAGAAAAAATGGAAGACTTTGGTAAGCAAATTCAAGAAAATGCTCTTCTATCAGCCTTCTTTGCCAAACAACAACAATTATCCATCTACTTATCTGATATCGAACGAATTGTCTTTGAACCAATTTCAGAACTTTTAAAATAAGAATTTACCTCATAAAGTCAGGAATTTTTAAGAAATTTCTGACTTTTTATGATAAAATAAGAAAAAGTATTGTCAGTATGAGGTCTAGTATGAAGTTAAAAACAAACATTAACCACTTGAACGGTAGTATTCGAGTACCAGGTGATAAGTCTATCAGTCATCGCTCTATTATTTTTGGAAGTTTGGCTGAAGGTGAGACTAAGGTTTATGATATCTTACGTGGTGAAGATGTTCTATCAACTATGCAAGTTTTTCGTGACCTCGGTGTTGAGATAGAGGATAAAGACGGTGTCGTTACCATTCAAGGTGTTGGGATAGATGGATTGAAAGCCCCTAAGGACGCTCTCGATATGGGGAATTCTGGGACCTCTATTCGTTTGATTTCAGGTGTCCTTGCTGGTACAGACTTTGAAGTAGAGATGTTTGGAGATGACAGTCTTTCTAAACGTCCTATGGACCGTGTGACCCTTCCTTTGAAAAAAATGGGAGTTAGCATTTCTGGTCAGACAGAGCGAGACTTGCCACCGTTACACTTAAAAGGAACAAAAAACTTAACACCTATTCATTATGAATTGCCGATTGCCTCTGCTCAAGTCAAGTCAGCCTTGATTTTTGCAGCTTTGCAGGCTCAGGGCCAGTCTGTCATCATTGAGAAGGAGTGCACTCGTAATCATACAGAAGATATGTTGCGTCAATTTGGCGGAGACTTGAGTGTCGATGGTAAGAAAATCACTGTCCAGGGACCACAGAAACTAAGTGGACAAAAGGTTGTCGTTCCAGGAGATATTTCTAGTGCAGCCTTTTGGTTGGTGGCAGGTTTGATTGTTCCAAATTCTCATGTGGTACTTAAGAATGTCGGTATTAACGAAACACGTACAGGTATTATCGATGTCATCCGTGCTATGGGTGGCAAATTAGAGATTACTGATATTGATCCAATTGCTAAGTCTGCAACCTTGACTGTTGAAACTTCAGATTTGAAGGGAACAGAGATTGGCGGAGCCTTGATTCCGCGCTTAATTGATGAATTACCAATTATCGCTCTCCTTGCTACCCAAGCTCAAGGGCAAACGGTCATCAAAGATGCTGAAGAACTTAAAGTCAAAGAGACAGACCGTATTCAGGTTGTTGCAGATGCTTTAAATAGCATGGGAGCAGCGATTACTCCTACAGCAGACGGCATGATTATCGAAGGGAAATCTGCTCTCCATGGAGCTAGAGTCAATACCTTTGGTGACCACCGTATCGGCATGATGACAGCCATTGCAGCGCTTTTAGTGGCAGATGGAGAAGTTGAATTGGATCGTGCAGAAGCCATTAATACTAGCTACCCAAGCTTCTTTGATGATTTGGAGACTTTGATTCATGGCTAAGGTTTTACTAGGTTTTATGGGTGCAGGAAAATCAACTATTGCTAGAGGATTAGATCCTGACTTTGTAGACATGGATCCCTTGCTAGAAGACCGACTGGGGATGCCAATTGCTCGTTTCTTTGAAGAAAAAGGAGAAGCAGCCTTTCGTCAGTTAGAAGAAGAAGTTTTGGCTGACCTACTAAAAACGGACCAAGTCGTGTCTACTGGTGGTGGAGTGGTCATTTCTCAGAAAAATCGTGACTTACTCAAGCAAAATCCAGAGAATATCTACCTAAAAGCAGATTTTGAGATCCTTTACCAGCGAATTTCAGCTGATAAGGACAATCAACGTCCACTATTTTTAAAGAATAGCAAGGAAGATTTGGCTGCGATTTTTGATGAAAGACAGGCTTGGTATGAGGAAGTGGCTAGTCAGATTGTTGATGTATCAAGATTAAGCCCAGAGGAAATTATAGAGGAATTGACATGAAAATTGCCTATCTAGGTCCCAAAGGATCTTTTTCGCACCATGTTGTGCAGACGGCTTTTCCTCATGAGGAACTAGAGCCTTTTTCAAATATTACAGACGTTATCAAGGCCTATGAACAGGGATTGGTAGACTATTCAGTAGTACCAGTTGAAAATTCCATTGAAGGTAGTGTCCATGAGACTCTGGACTATCTTTTCCACCAGGCTCGCATTCAAGCTGTGGCAGAGATTGTTCAGCCAATCCACCAACAATTGATGGCAGTGCCAGGGCAATCTAAAATTGAGAAAATCTTTTCTCACCCACAGGCCTTGGCACAGGGGAAGAAATTTATTGACGAGCATTATCCAGATGCGCAACTAGAAGTCACTGCCAGTACAGCTTACGCTGCGCGCTATGTTTCTGAGCATCCTGATCAACCATTTGCGGCGATTGCCCCAAGAAGTTCTGCAGAGGAATATGGGCTAGAACTGGTCGCTCAAGATATTCAAGAAATGGAAGCTAACTTTACTCGCTTTTGGGTTTTGGGACCTAACTTACCACAAATTC
The DNA here is from genome assembly GCF_963511325.1 of uncultured Streptococcus sp. Taxonomy (GTDB): domain Bacteria; phylum Bacillota; class Bacilli; order Lactobacillales; family Streptococcaceae; genus Streptococcus. The sequence goes on along the minus strand of NZ_CAUPII010000005.1, from coordinate 45,972 downwards.
CCTTGAGTCCAGGTTCTGAAAAGATGAGTCTAGCTTTGACTTTGCCAGATAATCTTCCAGGTGCATTATATAAGGCACTTTCTACCTTTGCTTGGCGAGGAATCGACTTGACTAAAATTGAGAGTCGTCCCCTAAAAACAGCCTTGGGAGAATACTTTTTTATCATTGATGTGGACTATGCTGATAAAGAACTGGTCCATTTTGCTCAAAAAGAACTAAAAACGATTGGAATCCAGTATAAAGTACTAGGTGCTTATCCTATCTATACCATACAGGATAAAGGAAAGGAGAAGGAATGACTAGAGAGAATCCTTTGACACACCATGAAAAACTGAGATATGACTATCTTTTGAAAAATATTCATTATTTGAATGAGAAAGAAAAGAGAGAATTTGACTTATTACATGCTAAGTTAGAAGGTCAAAAAAGTTCAGCGGAAGTTTTCAATCCAGAAACTAAAGAACAACTTCTTTCAGACTCTGGTATCGACCTGCCAACCTATGCTAATCGTAGTCGTTCTAGCCGCCGTAGTGGTGGAACTCAACTGGAAACGAAGGTTCCAAAAGCTAAGAAGCCAAAGAAAAAAAGAGGTTTTCGTTTTAAACGATTATTTGCTTGGTTAGGGATGTTATTGCTTTGTGTAGCAGTAGGAATGATCGTCATGTTCTTAAAGGGATTCCAATCGGCGAATCCTAATAGCTCAAATGGGCCCAAAGATGCCAAAGCTGCTCAGGTTGAGGTTTTTAATGGACAGGATACCCGAGATGGTGTTAATATTCTTATTTTGGGAACAGATGGACGTATCGGACAGAATAGTGCAGAAACACGGACAGATTCCATTATGGTTCTGAATGTAAGTGGCAAAGATAAAAAATTGAAGCTCGTTAGCTTTATGCGTGATAACTTAGTCTATATTGATGGGTATAGCCAAGTTATCAATGGTCAAAAACAGACCGACCATAAATTAAACTTAGCCTACGAATTAGGGGAACAAGAAGGTAAACAAGGGGCTGAAATGGTCCGCAAGGTTCTCAAGGATAATTTTGATCTAGACATCAAATATTATGCCCTTGTCGATTTCCAAGCCTTTGCGACAGCCATTGATACGCTTTTCCCTGATGGTGTGACCATTGATGCTCAGTTTTCAACTCTAAACGGGGTCCCAGTGACAGAAGCGACTGTAGGAGATGATTTGCATGCAACGGAAACTGAATCACCGACTCAAACCATTCGAGCTGGGAAACAACAGATGAATGGTTCGACTCTTCTCAACTATGCACGTTTCCGTGATGATGATGAAGGGGATTATGGTCGTACTCGTCGACAACAGCAGGTCATGACAGCTGTTTTACAGCAAATTAAAGATCCGACAAAACTTTTCACAGGCTCAGAAGCACTAGGAAAAGTATTTGCCATGACCTCTACAAATCTTCCATATACTTTCTTATTGACTAACGGATTATCAGTCCTTGAAGGAGGTCAGAATGGTATTGAAAGATTGACAGTTCCAGAACTTGGAGACTGGGTAGACGACTTTGACGTATACGGTGGTCAATCACTTCGAGTAGATCAAAAAGCTTACCAAAATAAATTGGCCCAGATGGGATTTAGGTAAACTGAAAAAAACGAATCAGAGCTTGGAATACCTATGGCAACAGGTGTCTCGGGCTAAATTCCCAAACTAAGTTCCACTGCTAATCCAAGTGGAAGTTAGTCTGATAAAAATCCTAAAAACCAGTGGAATTCCGTGTCAGGGTAAATTCCACTGGTTTTACTAATGCTTGATTTCATCGCTTCTGTAGCCAAAATGAATAGACAAAAAGAGCGCACAAAATCCCCTCATCTGAAAGCGTTTCAGATTAAGTTCCGCTATGGTGGAAGTTAGTGTGAGACGTTTGAATGGGGTTGAAGGTTAGTTTTTAGATCTTATGTTGGAGTAATTTAGAAGACTGACAGACGTCTTCTGCAGGTATTTTAGAAATGCCGAGAAGCTTAGGAATTTCTTCTCCGTAAGTAAAAGCAAAGAGTTCATAGGCTGATTTTCCATTCAAAGCAGCGCGCTTGACGCTATTGACATGTGAACAAACGAGATTGATGTCCTCTTGAGTTAAATTGTTAAAGGAAGTTCCCTTAGGTAGAATGTCGCGAATCAGCGTGTGATTTTTCTCAATTCTCCCTTTCTGGTCAGAGCGATTAGGGTCACAAAAGAAAAGCTTACTCTCTCCTCGCACATCCATTTCGATGTCATCAACCCTGGCAAACTCCCCACCATTATCGGTAAGAATGACAGGAAAGAGATGGAAGAAGTCTTTATCCGCTTGGTGAAGAGTGTTCTTGATGTCATAGAGGTGTTTGGTAACCTCAAGGGCAGTTTTATTATTCAGGAGTCTAGCGAAGATAAAATTACAGAAAGATAGATTGAAGGTGAGTAGGACTTTACCTCCCATCCTGCCCATAACTGTGTCCATTTCCAGCCAAGATTCTAGTTGATTAAGGGTTAAATAGTTTTGGAAATCCTCATAGGAACGGCCTTCTTTAGCTTCTTTAGGGATGGAAGGTAGCTTACTTTTTTTTCTTTCTTTAAATTTAACGGCTCTGGCTAGATCAATAGGAGCGATAGACAGGTATCCTTTTCGGATGTGTCTATAGACGGTTGAGGAGCTGACATCAAGGTTATGGGTTTTGAGAATATGATAGATGTGTTGTCCCTTTTTAACACCATCAGAAATGACTTTGTCCATATCCCAGAAGGTCTTGGAATTAAGGGGAGTCCCTTCACGAGATTCAACAAGAGTTTGTTCGTACTGCTTTTGAGCTTGTTTAGCGAGGTAGAAGATTTTCTGATAGCCACAGTTTTGTCTTCTTTTAGAGCACCCATTACAGACAAAGGGAGCTTTATCGAGTAGAGGGCAAGAAAGGTTGTTAAAGGTAGAGTCTCTAATTTGTTTGTTTCGTTTGACTTCTTTAGAAACAGTAGTCGGATCTTTTAGAATAAGTTGCCCGATAGCTTTGAAGGTTTCACCGCGCTCTAAACCTAATTGGATATCATTACGGTCTGAAAGGGTAAGGTGTTTATGTTTGGTCATAGTAGGCCTCATTTCTACCACAAACGTCTCACACTTAATTCCACCATAAAAATCCGTTTTAGACTAATTTCCACTTTGGTCAGGAAAGTGGAAGTTACTTTGAGAAATTACCACAGGTATTTCGGGCTTTGATTTTTCCATAATCAGATGGATTTTTTGACCATTTTTATGGTATAATGAGATGATATAATTCTATAGAAGAGGAAGAGAATAAGATGAGTGATTTAAAGGCAATTCAAACTCGTAGCTTAGAGATGGCTGAATATTTTGTCGCCTTTTGTAAAGAACACGATTTACTCTGTTATTTGTGTGGTGGAGGAGCTATTGGTGCTCTACGAAATAAAGGTTTTATCCCTTGGGATGATGACTTAGACTTCTTCATGCCCCGCAAGGATTATGAAAAATTAGCAGAGTTATGGCCTCGTTATGCGGACGAGCGTTACTTCCTATCAAAAAGTGATAGAGACTTTGTTGACCGCAACCTCTTTATCACTATTCGAGACAAGGAAACAACTTGCATCAAGCCTTACCAACAAGATTTGGACCTCCCACACGGCTTGGCTCTGGATGTTCTTCCCTTGGACTACTACCCTAAAAATCCAGCTGAACGTAAGAAACAAGTACGTTGGGCTTTGATTTATTCCCTCTTCTGTGCACAAACCATTCCAGAAAAACATGGAGCCCTCATGAAATGGGGCAGCACGATTTTATTAGGATTAACTCCTAAATCCCTTCGTTATCGTATCTGGAAAAAAGCTGAGAAAGAAATGACCAAGTATGGTCTAGCAGAAAGTGATGGCATCACGGAATTATGCTCAGGTCCAGGATACATGAAAAAGAAATATCCAATTCAAGCATTTGAAGATAATATTTTCCTACCATTCGAAGGAACAGAAATGCCTATTCCAGTTGGTTATGATGCCTATCTCAGCACATCTTTTGGTGACTACATGACACCACCACCGGCAGACAAGCAAGTGCCTCACCACGATGCCCTTATAGCAGATATGGATAAGAGTTACACTGAATATAAGGGAGAATATGGTGAATAATAAGAAAATTCTATTTTTTATGTGGTCTTTCTCACTAGGAGGAGGTGCCGAAAAAATCCTTTCTACGATTGTTTCAAACTTGGATCCGAAAAAGTATGATATTGACATCCTCGAAATGGAACATTTTGATAAAGGATACGAACCAGTACCTGAAAATGTGAGAATTTTAAAATCCTTACAAGACTATCGTCAACCAAGATGGCTAAAATCGCTTTTGTGGAGATTGAGAATTTATTTTCCAAGACTCACCAGACGTTTACTTGTAAAAGATCAATATGATGTAGAGGTTTCCTTTACCATTATGAATCCTCCTCTTTTATTTTCTAAACGACAAGAAGTGAAGAAGATTTCTTGGATTCATGGAAGTATTGAAGAATTTTTAACAGATAGTTCGAAGCGTGATTCTCATAGACGACAATTGGATGATGCTGATAGGATAGTAGGAATTTCAAAAAAAACCAGCAGTTCTATCAAAGAAGTTTATCCAGATTACTCGCAGAAATTAGTAACAGTCTATAATGGTTATGATTTTGAAAGCATTTTGGAAAAATCAAAAGAGAAGGTGGCTATTGAGATAGCTCCTCAGAGCATCTGTACTATTGGACGTATTGAAGAGAATAAGGGTTCTGATCGAGTAGTAGAAGTTATACGACTGTTGCACCAGCAAGGCAAGAAATACCATCACTACTTTATAGGTGCTGGTGACATGGAAGAGGAGTTGAAAAAACGAGTCAAAGAGTATCAACTTGAGGATTACGTTCATTTCCTTGGTTATCAAAAAAATTCGTATCAGTATCTTTCTAAGATGCAAGTTCTTTTATCCATGTCCAAACAGGAAGGTTTTCCTGGAGTCTATGTCGAGGCCTTGAGTCTGGGAGTTCCCTTTGTATCTACTGAAGTTGGGGGAGCAGAGGAATTATCTCAGGAAGAACGATTTGGTAAAATCATTAAAAGTAATCAAGAAGCAGCTCAAGCAATTGAGAACTACATGACAGCTGCATCAAGCTTTAATGTCAATGAAGCCAGCCAATTTATTCAACAATTTACGATTGCTAAACAAATTGAACAAGTAGAAAAACTAATAGAGGAGTAGCATGGAAACTGCATTAATTAGTGTCATCGTTCCAGTCTATAATGTGGCGCAATACCTTGAAAAATCAATAGCATCCATTCAGCAACAAACCTATCAAAATCTTGAAATCATTCTTGTTGATGATGGGGCGACAGATGAAAGTGGTCGCTTGTGTGAACAAATTGCTGAACAAGATGAACGAGTTTTGGTTTATCACAAGGAAAACGAAGGCTTGTCTCAAGCTCGAAATGATGGATTGAAGCAAGCCCACGGAGACTATGTTATTTTTATAGATTCGGATGATTATATACATCCTGAAATGATTGCTAGCTTATATCAACAATTAGTCAAAGAAGACGCAGATGTTTCCAGCTGTGGGGTTATGAATGTCTATGCCAATAGCGAGAGCCCACAGTCTGAAAATCAGGATGATTATTTTATATTTGATACAGAAACATTCCTTAGAGAATATTTAATTGGTGAGAAAATACCTGGTACTATTTGTAACAAACTCATCAAGAAGAAAATTGCAGCACAGTTAACTTTTCCAAAAGGTTTGATTTATGAAGATGCCTATTATCATTTTGATCTCATTAAAGTAGCTAAAAAGTATGTTGTTAATACCAAACCGTACTATTATTATTTCCACCGAGGAGATAGTATTACTACCAAACCATATGCGGAAAAAGACTTAGCTTACATTGATATTTATCAAAAATTTTATACTGAAGTCGTTAAGGAATATCCAAACTTAACAGAAGTAGCTTTCTTTAGACTGGCATATGCACATTTCTTTATCTTGGATAAAATGCTTCTAGATGATAATTTCAAAGAGTTTAAAGACTATCCACGGATTTATGGCTACTTAAAAAAACATGCCTTTGCTATTTTCAAAAATACCATTTTTAGAAAAGGAAGACGTATTAGTGCTTTAGCCTTATTTGTAAATGTAAGATTGTATAGAATATTATTGTTTAAAAATATTGAGCAATCGAAAAAAATTAATTAGAAAAGGAGGGCTGAGATGGTTGATGGGAAACGAATGTTGCTAACGGTTACGATTCTAAGCTATATCGTAACCATAATAAGCGGAATCACTTATTTGTTTACCAGTAACAACGTAGGACTTCTGACAACTTTGCTTTTGCTCTTAATTAGCAGTCTGCTACTTTGCTGGAATAATATCAAATACTATTTGATTCACTTTATATTCTTTATCACAATTTTTATATTTTTGGTATCCAGACCCACCATTGATTATTTTAGAGATGGAGCGCTAGACACCTACCAACCAATTGCCTATCGATTTGCTTTCCTAGTTGTCATTGTTTCTATTTTAGGACTGACAATAGGTGGTTTTATAGAGAATTATTATCTTGCTCGAAAAAGCAAAGCTCCTGTAAAAGTAGAAAAAACAGTAAATGTCAATTATATAAAAAAATTACGTTTTGTTTCATTGAGTGTATTTCTACTCACCTATCCATTTTATTTTCTAAGACTGTTTGAGCGCTTACTATACCGTTTGCAAACTTCTTATTATAATTATTATGCAAATTTTGAAAGTCAATTGCCCTACTTTACCTATATCTTATCGACTTTCACGGTTTATGCCATGTGTGTTTACTTAGCAACCAAACCTAAAAAATCACATGCGACAATGGTTTTAGTTGCCTATATCGCGGCTAACTTGATTCACTTAGTAATTGGTACCAGAAATCCCTTTATTCTAAGTTTGATTTTTGCCTTTGTTTACTACTTTATGCGTGAACAAACGGAGAAAGGGAAATGGATTGGTTTCAAAGAAAAAATGGCTATTTATCTTGGAACACCTGTTCTCATGCTTGCGATGGGAGCATTAAACTATGTTCGTGATAATGCTCAAGTATCCCAGAGTGGAGTTTTTGATTTATTACTCGATTTCATTTATAAACAAGGAACTAGTTTTGGAGTTTTAGCGAGAGGATTCCTGTACAATAGTAGTCTTCCTTATAGAGACTTCCGAAATTTCACTTTTGGTCCGGTTGTTGACTATTTTGCGAGAGGTAGTATCGGAATCATATTTGGTGCCAAACCATTTGAACATACGACAAATAGTATTGAACTAGCGATTGACAGTAATAGTTATGCCCACAATTTATCTTATCTTGTTCTAAATAAAGAATATTTAAGAGGCCATGGTATTGGAAGTAGTTATATCATGGAATTGTATACTGATTATGGTATGTTGGGACTATTTCTACTAAGTATCTTACTTGGTATGCTATTTATAGCTATGCTGCAAGTAGCTTATCGCTCAAGAACAATCTTATTTGCATTATCTTTGCTAATCTTGAATAATTTATTCTTTATGCCTAGAAGTAGCTTCTCAGAAAGTTTCTTTAATCTTTTTACAATGCAATTCTGGGGAATTGTTCTAATTATCATTTTCGTGGCAAAAATGCTTACAAAAGAAAATCATCACTTAATTAAAAAAGGGGAAATACATGTTTGAACATTATTCTGTAGCTGATTTGTTCGCAAATCTTTATAAAAAACGTAAAGTGAATTTGCTAGCTTTACTAGCCTTATTTGCTCTCATAGCTGTACCATTTACTTTAAAAGCTATTAAAAATAAAAATACAGTCAAAGATTCTACTAGTTATTCTACTTATATCACCTATAAAATAACTGCTCCAGAAACATCATCAAAAACAATTTTGAATCATCAAGTTGGTGGCTATAGTGACTTCTATGCAAAACTAATTGATGGTAATCTAAACGGTGCCTTTCTTTTCAATGATGTTGATTCTGATAAGATGAAGGAAATCGCAAAAGATTTAGATACCACAGAAACAGCATTGAAGAATTCTGCAAGTGACTATTGGACAAAAAAATTAACCATTAACCCATTGATTGATGATGCAGGTGTAACTGTTAAAATTTTAACTCCAAGTAAGGAAGTAAATGATTTCCTTGAAAGCAAATTTGATTCATTGATTGACAAGTTCAAGTCTACCTATACAGACGTTAAGATTGAAAAACTTGAAACAGTTAACTCTAAAGAATTGACTCCGAATGGAGAAGTTGCTCTTGGCTTTAACTTGAAAAATTTGATCTTGCGCTTAGTGATTATTGGTATTCTCTGTGTCATCCTAGTGATCATGGCGAATGTTCTAGTATACCTCTTCAACCCAACTATTAATCGTGCAGGCGATTTCTCTGCTTATCAAGTAGACTTCGTTTCAACTATTACAACTCTTGAAAATCTTTCTGAACTATTGAGTTACAAGTGTCAAGGTCAACCACTAGCAATCGTAAGTTCAGATAATCGTATTTTGAATAAATTACAAGCAGAATACAAATTGAATCTTGAGGGGGTTCAGTTTGTTAACTTGCAAAATGTCAAAGATCTTTTAGCATTTGAGAATGTCCTTTTCGTAGAAGAATATGGTGTTACTCGCTATAAGAAATTTGAAGAAAGCATGCAAGAAGTGAGAAATCTAAACCGTTCAGTTTTAGGTGTGATTACTTTTGCACTCTAATGATTCAAAGATATTTGGGTACTTTCCTTAATAAATATGTCACTTTCTTTTTCAAGACAGCCCAAGCTTGCTCAATGGGATTCAAATCTGGTGAATAAGGTGGTAGAGGTAAGAAAAAGTGTTTATCTTGGATACAAAGTTCATCCAAGATCTTCTTGGGATGAAAACTAGCATTGTCTATGACAATGACATGAGGTGCCTTCAAAGCAGGCAGGAGTTGCGTTTTGAACCACTTCACAAAGAAGTCGCTCGTCATACTTTCCTTGTAAACCATAGGAGCTATAAACTCTCCATCTACTTGTCCTGTAACGATTGAAGTCCGCTCAAAACGCCATCCGCTAATCTTTTCATAGACTTCCTCTCCTCTAGGAGCCCGTGCATGAGGACGATAGAGGTAGCGGTCTATTCCTGTTTCGTCAATATATACGACTGGTAAATCTTTTAAGTTATCCAAAATATCAAGAAATTCAGCGACTTTCTCTGGATCTTGTTCCTTAAAGCTAGTCGTCTTTTTTTAAAGTGACATTGATCCGCTTTAAAGCTGCCCATACTGAAGAAACAGCACAATCAAAATGTGCCGCAATTTCCCGTAAAAAAGCATCTGGATGAGCCTCTACAAAGGCCTTCAACTCCTCCAAAGGAATCTTTCGGCTTTTGGCGACTCGCTTTTTCCGCTCTAAGTGTCCTTGTTCACGTAATTTCTTTTCCCATGTGAAGAGAGTTCTGACGCCAACATCAAAAACTTTGGCCGCCTCGACATGGCTGTGTCCCTCTTTGATGTAATCTAATGCTCGTTGTTTAAAATCTGTACTATATGCCATATCTTTATTATAACATGTATTTTATAAACTAAGCAACTATAAAAGAATGATGTAGAAAAGACTTCCTAGAGGATTTGGATAAGATTTCGTCAGGGAGGACAAACATGGCTTGAGGAACAGATTTCCCAGTCAAATAGGTTTTTTAACTAACTTTATGATATAATAAATCAACGAGGTAAATTGAATGAAAAGTATAAAATTAAATGCCCTGGCTTATATGGGGATTCGTGTTTTAAATATTATTTTCCCAATTTTGACGGGTACCTATGTTGCGCGTGTTCTAGATCGAACAGATTATGGTTATTTCAACTCTGTTGATACCATTCTGTCTTTTTTCTTGCCCTTTGCAACCTATGGAGTCTATAATTACGGACTTCGAGCTCTTAGTAATGTAAAAGATAATAAGAAGGAATTAAATAAAGTCTTTTCATGTCTTTTTTATTTGTGTGTAACTTGTACGATTATTACAAGTATCGTATATCTTTTCTCCTATCCCTTATTCTTTAATAGTAATCCTGTCATCAAAAAGATCTTTTTAGTAATGGGAGTCCAACTGATTGCACAAATCTTCTCAATCGAATGGGTGAATGAAGCGCTTGAGAATTATAGCTTTTTATTTTATAAAACAGCCTTCATCCGTATTCTCATGCTGGTATCCATCTTTTTATTTGTGAAAAATGAGCATGATATTGTTGCCTATACATTGATTATGAGTCTTTCAACTCTCATCAATTATCTCATTAGTTATTTTTGGATTAAAAGAGATATCCAGTTTGTTAAGGTTACATTAGAAGAATTTAAACCTCTTTTCCTACCTTTGACAGCCATGCTGGTCTTTGCCAATGCCAATATGTTATTTACCTTCCTGGATCGTCTCTTTTTGGTAAAAACTGGAGTTGATGTAAATGTCAGTTACTATACGATGGCACAACGGATTGTAACTGTTATCGCAGGTGTTGTTACGGGTGCGATTGGAGTCAGTGTTCCTCGCTTGAGTTACTATCTAGGTATTGGAAAAAAAGAAGAGTATGTAAATCTGGTGAATCGGGGAAGTCGCATTTTTACCTTCTTCATCCTCCCTCTTAGTTTTGGTTTGATGATTTTAGGTCCCTATGCAATACTTCTGTATGGCAGTGAAAAATATATTGGTGGTGGAATCTTGACCTCCATCTTTGCATTTCGTACCATTATTCTTGCTTTAGAAACTATTTTAGGATCTCAAATTCTCTTTACAAATGGATTTGAAAAAAGAATTACAGTTTATACGCTATTTGCTGGTGGATTGAACCTAGTTCTGGATAGTCTACTCTACTTTAATAATATTATTGCACCGGAGTATTATTTGATTACGACGATGTTATCGGAAAGTTTTCTCCTAGTGCTTTATGTTGTATTTATTCATAAGACCAAGCTCATTAACCTAGGACATATCTTCAAATATACGGTTCGTTATTCACTTTTCGCATTGACATTTGTTCCGATCTACTTTTTAGTCAATTTTGTTTATCCGGTCAAAATGGTTATCAATCTACCTTTATTGGTCAATATGTTGATCATCATGGTCTTATCAGCTCTTAGCTATATTGGTTTACTAGTTTGGACAAAAGATAGTATCTTTTATGAATTTTTAGGATATTTTGTTTCTCTCAAAAAACGTATAAAAATCTTAGGAGGATTAGATGAGAAGATTAAGCATTGAAGAAGCTAAGCAGATTGAACTTGATATTTTAGCTTTTATTGACTCGTTTTGTAAGAAGCATGATATTGATTATTTTATCAATTATGGCACTTTGATTGGAGCTATTCGTCACAAGGGTTTTATCCCCTGGGATGATGATATAGACCTTTCTATGACACGTGAAAACTACGAACGTTTTATCCAGTTATTTCATCGAGAACAATCTAAATATAAGATTTTAGCCCTAGAAACTAATGATCAATATTATAATAATTTTATTAAGGTTATAGATTCGACAACGAAAATAGTGGATACACGAAATACAAAAACGTATGATTCTGGTATTTTCATTGATATTTTTCCAATGGATTCATTCAACGATCGTAAGGTTATCGATGTTTGCTATAAGTTGGAAAGCTTTAAATTACTGTCTTTCAGTAATCATAAGAATATTGTTTATGGAGATAGTAATTTAAAAGACCTAATTCGTACCTTCTTCTGGCTTCTTCTGCGTCCGATTTCTCCGCGATTTTTCGCGAATCAAATCGAAAAGCAAATTAAAAAATATAGGGTAGAAGATGGGAAACACCTAGCTTTTATACCATCAAAAGCTAAGGAAAAGGAAGTTTTTCCAAGTGATTTGTTTGATGAACTGATTGAAATACCTTTTGAAAATCTTCTTCTTCCAGCTCCCAAGCAATTTGATGCTGTCTTAAAACAATATTATGGTGATTATATGACTCTTCCACCAAAAGAAAAACAGTTTTATAGTCACGAATTTGAAGCCTATAAATTGGAGGATTAAATGCAGTACTTAGAAAAAAATGAGATTAAAGAAATTCAACTAGGTATTTTGGATTATGTCAATGAAATTTGTAAAAAAAATGACATTCCTTATTTCCTTAGTTATGGAACCATGCTAGGGGCTGTTCGTCATAAGGGAATGATTCCTTGGGATGATGATATCGATATTTCACTGTATAGAAAAGACTATGAGCATCTATTAAAAGCGATTGAGGAAGACCAACATCCTGTATATCGAGTCCTTTCCTACGATACCTCTTCATGGTATTTCCATAATTTTGCAGCTATTTTAGATACATCAACAGTTATTGAAGATAATGTAAAATACAAACGTCATGATACAAGTTTGTTCATTGATGTCTTTCCGATTGATCAATTTTCCGATTTGAGCATCGTTGACAAAAGCTATAAATATGTTGCCTTGCGTCAGCTTGCCTATATCAAAAAAGAACGTGTGGTTCACGGTGATAGCAAATTAAAAGATTTTCTCCGATTGTGTACTTGGTATCCGTTGAGATTTGTCAATCCGAGATATTTCTATAAGAAAATAGATCAATTAGTAAAAAATAGTGTGGCGGAAAATCCTGCTTATGAAGGAGCTATTGGAGTTGACAAAGAGGGAATGAAGGGTGTTTTTCAAATAGATACTTGTAAAGAATTAATTGTAACAGAGTTTGAAGGAAGAATGATGCCAATTCCAAAGAACTATGATGCTTTTCTGACACAAATGTATGGTGATTACATGACTCCGCCATCAAAAGAAATGCAGGAGTGGTATAGCCATAATATAAAGGCTTATCGAAAGTAAGTGTAAATGTATTGAAATAAATTGCAATTAGTGGAGCTATGGAGACTGGCTGGAAACAACTGAATGGCAATTGGTATTATTTCCAAGCAGATGATTCCTTATTGAGAAATGCTACAACACCTGATGGCTACAAGGTCAATCAAGATGGCATTTGGAGCTTGAATCCTGATAAAGTAGAAGTTCAGGGAAGTCAAGAAGATCCTAAGAAAGATTCTGATAAGCCAATAGAAAAGGAAGAAAAATTAGCAGAAGTCAATGAAAAAGATGAAGCTGCTGAAACAAAACCGACTTTTAAGGCAGCTAAAGAATAATCTTAGTTGTTTTGCTAGAAAGCTGATTAGGTGCTACCGTTCAGATCTGTCAGATACTTTTCTTTTAAAATAGTATTTATATACATCTCAGAGAATCGATCAGGGGTTTATTTGAAAAAAACAGTAAAAAAGCGCAAAAAATTACTTCCTGTGAACTGCTTCCTGTCAAGTGGACAATGAAATAATAAAAAATATTCAGAGCGATGAAAATTCGTTTCTTAAAGTTGTCAAAGTTCCTAAAAACAAAGGCATTACGCTTGATAAGTTTAATAAGATTATTCGTTGCTTCCAATTTGGCGTTGGAATAAGGTGATTGAAGGGCGTTGACAATTTTCTCTTTGTCCTTGAGAAATGTCTTAAAGACAGTCTGAAAAAGAGGATGAACCTGCTTTAGATTGTCCTCAATGAGTCAGAAAAATTTCTCGGGCTCTTTATTCTGAAATTGAAAAAGCAATAGTTGATAGAGTTCATAGTGATCTTTTCGGAATAGCTTAAACGCTTGTCTAGAATCTCTTTATTCGTCAAGTGCATACAAAAGTAGGGTGATAAAAGCATTTATCGCTGAGTTTACGATTATCCTGTTGAATGAGCTTCCAGTAGCGTTTGATAGCCTTGTATTCATTAGATTTTCGTAAAAAAGTTCTCGCTTATTGTGAGCGAACAGGTAGTATAACAGAAGCATCACACATTTTCCAAATCTCACGTAATACCATTTATGGCTGGTTAAAGCTAAAAGAGAAAACAGGAGAGCTAAACCATCAAGTAAAAGGAACAAAACCAAGAAAGGTTGATAGAGATAGACTTAAAAACTATCTTACTGACAATCCGGACGCTTATTTGACTGAAATAGCTTCTGAATTTGGCTGTCATCCAACTACTATCCACTATGCTCTCAAAGCTATGGGGTACACTCGAAAAAAAAGAATCACACCTACTATGAACAAGACCCAGAAAAAGTAGCTTTATTTCTTAAAAAATTTAATAGTTTAAAGCACTTAGCACCTGTTTATATTGATGAAACAGGATTCGATACTTATTTTTATCGAGAATATGGTCGCTCTTTAAAAGGTCAGTCAATAAGAGGTAAAGTATCTGGAAGAAGATATCAGAGGATTTCTTTGGTTGCAGGGCTAACAAATGGCGAGTTAATCGCTCCAATGACTTACGAAGAGACGATGACGAGCGACTTTTTTGAAGCTTGGTTTCAGAAGTTTCTCTTACCAACATTAAACAAACCATCAGTTATTATTATGGATAATGCAAGATTCCATAGAATGGGTAAGCTAGAGCTCTTATGTGAAGAATTTGGGCATAAACTTTTACCACTTCCTCCCTACTCACCTGAGTACAATCCTATTGAGAAAACATGGGCTCATATCAAAAAGCACCTCAAAAAGGTATTGCCAAGTTGTAATACTTTTTTCGAGGCTCTTTTGTCTTATTCTTGTTTCAATTGACTATAAATGCTGAAGATAGCAATAAAAAACCAGCGATTCAATCACTGGCTGTTAGATCGTTCTTTTAGGAAGCTCCATTAGTAGTAGACGTTTTTGTATCTGTTGTTTGAGTGCTAGAAGAAGGAACAGTCGGTTGTTCTTGTTTACTGCTAGTATCTTCTTTCTTACTTTCTGCACTGCTACTAGATTGACTTGTTGTTTCTTCTTGTGTGTTTTCTTTTGTAGAAGTATTGTCCTTGTTTGGAGTAGTATTCTCTTGAGGGGATTCCTTTTGAATCTCTTTTATGACTGTTGTCTGGGTTGTCGTAGTTTCTTTTTTAGAGTTATTGTTGTTATTATTATTCATAGCATTCATGATGGTGATACTTGCAGTAATCAGCCCCAGAATACTACCGATAGTAGCAATCGTTTTCTGAAAAACAGTAAATCCTTTTTTGATGTGTTCTGTTTTGGGTTTTGATGTTCTACGATAATTAGACATAATATCTCTCCTTTACTAAAATTCATTATACCGAAAATCTTTAAAAAAAACTTAAATGAACCTGAATTGCCTTTCTTGTCGCCTGAACTGTTTCGTGATACAATAGAAGGAGTGATTTTAGAAAGCGTGAGAAACCATGATTTACTTTGATAATTCGGCAACGACTAAGCCTTATCCAGAAGCACTTGAAACCTATATGCAAGTGTCTGCAAAAATTATTGGAAATCCTTCAAGTCTCCATCGTTTGGGAGACCAATCTAGCAGAATTTTAGATGCATCTCGTCAACAGATTGCTGATTTGATTGGCAAGAAAAGCGAAGAAATCTTCTTTACCTCTGGTGGGACTGAAGGAGACAACTGGGTTATCAAAGGGGTTGCATTTGAAAAAGTGCAATTTGGTAAACACATTATTGTGTCAGCTATTGAGCATCCAGCAGTCAAGGAGTCAGCTCTTTGGCTCAAGACTCAAGGTTTTGAAGTGGATTTTGCACCAGTTGATGAAAAAGGATTTGTAGATGTAACTGCTTTAGAAAATCTACTTCGTCCTGATACAACGCTAGTCTCTGTTATGGCAGTCAACAATGAAATTGGCTCCATCCAGCCCATCCAAGCTATTTCAGAACTTTTAGCGGATAAACCAACCATTTCTTTCCATGTTGATGCCGTTCAAGCTTTAGCTAAGATTCCGACAGAAAAGTATTTGACTGACCGAGTAGATTTCGCAACCTTCTCCAGTCATAAATTCCATGGAGTTCGTGGTGTTGGCTTTGTCTATATCAAGTCTGGTAAGAAAATTACACCGCTTTTAACTGGTGGTGGCCAAGAGCGTGACTATCGTTCAACAACTGAGAATGTAGCAGGAATTGCAGCAACAGCCAAGGCACTGCGTCTAGCTATGGAAAGATTGGAATTGTTTTCTAACAAAACGAGTCAGATGAAGGAAGTCATCCGTCAGGCTCTTCTTGATTATCCAGATATTTTTGTCTTCTCAGATGAGGAAGATTTTGCCCCCCATATTCTGACCTTTGGGATTAAGGGTGTTCGTGGGGAAATCATTGTTCATGCTTTTGAAGACTATGATATTTTCATTTCTACAACATCAGCTTGCTCGTCCAAGGCTGGGAAACCTGCTGGGACCCTGATTGCCATGGGCATTGAAAAAGATAAAGCCCAGTCAGCAGTTCGTCTCAGTCTAGACCTAGAAAACGATATGAGTCAAGTTGAGCAATTTTTGACTAAACTAAAATTAATCTACAATCAAACTAAAAAAGTAAGATAGGAGTATTCATGCAGTATTCAGAAATTATGATTCGCTACGGAGAGCTTTCAACCAAGGGTAAAAACCGTATGCGCTTCATCAATAAACTACGTAATAATATCTCAGATGTCTTGTCCATCTATCCTCAAGTTAAAGTGACAGCAGACCGCGATCGTGCCCATGCTTATCTAAATGGTGCCGACTACACAGCAGTGGCAGAGTCACTCAAGCAAGTTTTCGGGATTCAAAACTTTTCTCCAGTGTATAAGGTTGAAAAATCCGTAGAAGTTCTGAAATCTGCTGTCCAAGAGATTATGAAGGACATCTACAAGGAAGGTATGACCTTTAAGATTTCTAGCAAACGTAGTGATCACAACTTTGAACTGGATAGTCGTGAACTCAACCAAGTTCTTGGTGGTGCTGTTTTTGATGCCATTCCAACTATTCAAGCCCAGATGAAAAATCCCGATATCAATCTGCAAGTGGAGATTCGTGAAGAGGCGGCCTACCTTTCTTATGAAACCATTCGAGGAGCTGGTGGTTTACCGGTTGGAACTTCTGGGAAAGGCATGCTCATGTTGTCAGGTGGGATTGACTCACCAGTAGCTGGTTATCTAGCTCTAAAACGTGGAGTGGATATCGAAGCTGTTCACTTTGCTAGTCCACCATATACCAGTCCAGGTGCCCTCAAAAAAGCCCAAGATTTAACCCGTAAACTGACTAAGTTCGGTGGCAATATCCAGTTTATCGAAGTGCCATTCACAGAGATTCAAGAAGAGATTAAGGCTAAGGCTCCAGAAGCTTATCTCATGACTCTGACTCGCCGCTTTATGATGCGCATTACAGACCGTATCCGTGAAGTGCGAAATGGTTTGGTCATCATCAATGGTGAAAGTCTTGGTCAGGTGGCAAGCCAAACCCTGGAGAGTATGCAGGCTATCAATGCGGTGACTAATACACCAATTATCCGTCCAGTTGTAACTATGGATAAGCTAGAAATCATTGACATTGCGCAAGAAATTGATACCTTTGAAATTTCTATCCAGCCGTTTGAAGATTGTTGTACTATTTTTGCACCCGATCGTCCGAAGACAAATCCAAAGATTAAGAATGCAGAGCAGTATGAAACACGTATTGATGTCGAAGGATTGGTTGATCGAGCAGTAGCAGGAATTATGATTACTGAAATTACCCCTCAAGCTGAGAAAGATGCGGTTGATGAGTTAATTGATGACCTCCTTTAATCAGAAAAACCAGAGGAAAAAATAAAATAAGTAAAAAAAGTTAGTTTATTGTCCTAAATTTGGACGGAAACTGACTTTTTTTCTATTTTTATGATATAATTAGGTAAAATTTTGAATATAGAGAGTTTTCTGACAATGAATCAATCTTATTTTTATCTAAAAATGCGAGAGCATAAATTAGTGGTTCCCTACACAGGTAAGGAGCGCCGGGTACGTGTTCTCCTCCCCAAAAACTATGATAAAGACACGGATAGAAGCTACCCAGTTGTGTATTTTCACGATGGACAAAACGTCTTTTATAGTAAGGAATCTTACGTTGGACATTCCTGGAAGATTATCCCAGCCATCAAGCGAAATCCAGATATCAGCCGTATGATTGTTGTGGCTATTGACAATGATGGACTTGGACGGATGAATGAGTATGCGGCATGGAAATTCCAAGAGTCCAACATTCCTGGCCAACAATTTGGTGGTAAGGGAGTCGAGTACGCTGAGTTTGTCATGGAAGTGGTCAAACCCTTTATCGACGAAAACTATCGGACAAAGTCTGATCGCAAGCACACTGCTATGGTTGGATCTTCTCTGGGTGGAAATATTACCCAGTTTATTGGCTTGGAGTATCAGGATCAGATTGGATGTTTGGGAGTTTTCTCATCAGCTAACTGGCTTCACCAAGAGGCTTTTGATCGCTATATGGAGCGTAAAAAACTATTGCCAGACCAGCGAGTCTTTATCTATGTTGGGACGGAAGAAGCAGACGACACAGACAAGACCCTCATGGCTGGCAATATTAAGCAGGCCTATATCGACTCTTCCCTTCGCTATTATCATGATTTGATAGCAGGAGGAGTTGAGTTGGAAAATCTCTCTCTCAAGGTTCAGGCTGGAGCCATTCACCATGAAGTGCCATGGTCAGAAAATCTCCCAGCTTGCCTACGCTTTTTTGCAGAAAATTGGTAATTAGTATAAAGGAGACAGGATATGCATATTGAACATCTTAGCCACTGGAGTGGTCATCTTAACCGTGAAATGTATGTTAATCGTTACGGACACGCAGGTATCCCAGTGGTTGTCTTTGCTTCCTCAGGTGGTAGCCACAATGAATACTATGATTTTGGCATGATTGATGCTTGTGCATCCTTTATTGAAGAAGGTCGAGTGCAATTCTTTACCCTTTCAAGTGTCGATAGTGAAAGTTGGCTAGCAACATGGAAAAATGGTCATGACCAAGCTGAAATGCACCGTGCTTATGAGCGATACGTTATTGAAGAAGCCATTCCTTTTATCAAGCACAAGACAGGCTGGTTCGACGGCATGATGACGACAGGCTGCTCTATGGGAGCCTATCATGCCCTCAACTTTTTCCTACAACATCCAGATGTCTTTACCAAGGTAATCGCCCTCAGTGGTGTCTATGATGCGCGTTTCTTTGTAGGTGACTACTACAATGATGATGCTATCTATCAAAATTCACCAGTAGACTATATCTGGAATCAAAATGATGGTTGGTTTATCGATCGTTACCGTCAGGCTGAGATTGTGATTTGTACTGGCTTAGGTGCTTGGGAGCATGATGGCCTGCCTTCTTACTACAAGTTAAAAGAAGCCTTTGACCAAAAACAAATTCCTGCCTGGTTTGCAGAATGGGGGCACGATGTTGCCCATGACTGGGAATGGTGGCGCAAACAAATGCCTTATTTCCTCGGTCATATGAGTCTATAAAAGGAGTTGCTTATGAATTATCTTGTAATTTCACCCTATTACCCACAAAATTTTCAGCAATTTAGTATTGAGTTAGCCAATAAAGGAATCACAGTTCTAGGGATTGGGCAAGAACCCTACGAACAACTAGATGAACCATTGCGCAATAGCTTGACTGAGTATTTCCGCGTTGATAATCTTGAAAATATTGATGAGGTTAAACGAGCAGTTGCCTTTCTTTTCTATAAGCATGGTCCAATTGACCGCATTGAATCACACAATGAATACTGGCTTGAGTTAGATGCTGCTCTTCGTGAACAATTTAATGTCTTTGGTGCCAAACCAGACGACCTCAAAAAGACCAAGTTCAAGTCTGAAATGAAGAAACTCTTCAAAAAAGCTGGAGTTCCAGTGGTTCCAGGTGCTGTCATTGAAACAGATGCAGATGTTGACAAAGCTGTGAAAGAAATTGGCCTTCCTATGATTGCCAAACCTGACAATGGAGTGGGAGCGGCAGCAACCTTCAAGCTTGAAACAGAAGAGGATATCCATCATTTCAAGGCAGAGTGGGACCATTCAACCGTTTATTTCTTTGAAAAATTTGTCACCTCTAGTGAAATCTGTACCTTTGATGGTTTGGTAGATAGAGATGGAAATATCGTCTTTTCAACTACCTTTGACTATGCCCATACACCGCTTGATCTCATGATTTACAAGATGGATAATTCTTACTATATTCTTAAGGAAATGGATCCAAAACTTCGCAAGTACGGTGAGGCAATCGTCAAGGAATTTGGTATGAAAGAACGTTTCTTCCATATCGAGTTCTTCCGTGAGGGTGATGATTATATTGCCATTGAGTACAATAACCGTCCAGCGGGTGGCTTCACTATTGATGTCTATAACTATGCGCATTCCTTGGATTTGTACAAGGGCTATGCAGCGATCGTTGCGGGTGAACCATTCCCTGCTTCACAATTCGAGCCCCTGTACTGCTTGGCAACATCTCGTCGCGCTAATGCCAACTATGTTTATTCAGAAGAAGACTTGCTCGCCAAGTATGGTCAGCAATTCAAGGTCAAGAAAATCATGCCGGC
Organism: uncultured Streptococcus sp.; assembly: GCF_963511325.1. Taxonomy (GTDB): domain Bacteria; phylum Bacillota; class Bacilli; order Lactobacillales; family Streptococcaceae; genus Streptococcus. The sequence goes on along the minus strand of NZ_CAUPII010000005.1, from coordinate 25,581 downwards.
TGCCTTTGCTGAATTGCAAGGAGACTTTCTCTATATGCTAACGACGTCAAGTCGTGAAGAAATGGATCAGATGATTAAGGACTTTGGTCAACGTCAAGAATAATCAAAATTTTGACTTAACAAACTCTCTTTGTTAGGTCTTTTTTGAAGTGCTGAAATAAAAGCGTTTTCCTGCAGTATTCTTTTAGAATATCTGTTGCTAAAAGGCTTAAAAATTGATAGAATAGGGATTGTCTAAAAAATATTAAGGAGAATCTATCAATGGATTTCGCATGGGCAGTCAAATATGCCACTGAATTTTTGGGAACAGCCATCTTGATCATCTTGGGAAATGGTGCAGTTGCCAACGTTGAACTTAAAGGTACGAAAGGTCACCAAAGTGGCTGGCTCGTTATCGCTGTTGGTTACGGTATGGGGGTTATGATCCCTGCCTTGATGTTTGGTAATGTTTCTGGTAACCACATCAACCCAGCCTTCACTCTTGGTCTAGCAGTTAGCGGACTTTTCCCTTGGGCACAAGTAGCACCATACATCGTTGCACAAGTCTTGGGAGCAATCTTCGGACAAGCCTTGGTTGTTGCAACTCACCGTCCTTACTACTTGCAAACTGAAAAAGCAAACAATATCTTGGGAACTTTCTCAACAATTTCAAGTTTGGACCACGGTACAAAAGAATCACGCTTCGCAGCAACAGTTAACGGTTTTATCAACGAGTTCGTTGGTTCATTCGTTCTCTTCTTTGCAGCACTTGGTTTGACAAAGAACTTCTTTGGAGCTGAAGTTCTCCAATACATGAAACAAATGGCAACTCAAGCTGGTCAAAATGTTGACTTCTCTGATTTGGCAATTAAAGCTCAAGTAGCGCCTCATACAGCTTCAGGACTTTCTGTTGCTCACTTGGCACTTGGTTTCCTAGTAATGGCCTTGGTAACTTCTCTTGGTGGACCTACAGGACCTGGTTTGAACCCAGCTCGTGACTTTGGACCACGTCTCCTTCATGCCTTCCTTCCAAAATCAATCCTTGGTCAACACAAGGGTGATTCAAAATGGTGGTATGCTTGGGTACCAGTAGTTGCACCGATTGCAGCAGCTATTGCAGCAGTAGCGCTCTTCAAATTACTTTACCTATAATCACTCAAAACTGGGAAATCCCAGTTTTTTTCTTGTCTAGGAAAGTCGAGTTTTTAGATAGAGATTCTTAAATCGTCAGACTTTTTTCATTTTAATGCTAAAGGTGAAAATGTGGCGAAAATATGGTAGAATAGAGTATTAAGTAATCGTTGAAAAAGGAAGATTATGCGTAAAGAGATTGCACCCGAATTATATAATTACAATAAATTCCCTGGTCCTGAATTTCATCTATCTGGAGATAAAGTCGAAGCTGAAGGGTTTACCTTTACTTTGGTTGAAAATAGTAAGGATGCTTTTGATGCAACGGCATTTACTCAACGCTTTTCTGAAGTTTTAAGTAAGTTCGATTATATTGTAGGAGACTGGAGCAATGAGCAGCTGCGCTTACGAGGTTTCTACAAGAATGAGCGAGCTGAAGAGTCTCTTGAGAAAATCAGTCGTTTACAAGATTACCTACTTGAGTATTGTAGCTATGGTTGTGCCTATTTTGTTCTAGAAAATGAAGTTCCTAAACGAGCACCGTTTGACCAAAAGATGCGCAAAAAAGAGGAAGAAAAAGATACTCGAAAAGGGAAAAAGACTTCCCAAAGTAAGAAAAAAAATCATACGGACAAGAGAAATAGACGCCGTTCAAAAGAACAAAAATCTCAGAAAGAAGACAAGGGGCAACGTCATTTCGTCATCCGTCAGAAAGATTAGAGAATAAGGAGAAAACATGAAACCGTCTATTTATAGTTTAACACGTCAAGGCATGCAAGAATGGGTCTTGGAGCAGGGAGAAAAGAAATTCCGTGCCGACCAAATCTGGGAGTGGCTTTACCGTAAACGTGTACAATCATTTGAAGAAATGACAAACTTATCTAAGGATTTGATTGCCAAACTCAATGATCAATTTGTAGTCAACCCTTTGAAACAACGCATCGTTCAAGAATCGGCTGATGGTACTGTAAAGTATCTCTTTGAGTTGCCAGATGGGATGTTGATTGAGACAGTGCTAATGCGTCAACACTACGGTTTGTCAGTCTGTGTAACGACTCAGGTAGGATGCAATATCGGTTGTACCTTTTGTGCGTCAGGCTTAATCAAGAAGCAACGTGACCTCAATAACGGTGAAATCGTTGCGCAGATTATGTTAGTCCAAAAATATTTTGACGAACGTGGACAAGATGAACGTGTTAGTCATATCGTTGTTATGGGTATTGGAGAACCTTTTGATAACTACAATAACGTCTTGAACTTTATCCGTACCATCAATGACGATAAGGGGATGGCTATCGGTGCTCGTCATATCACCGTATCAACTTCTGGTTTGGCTCACAAAATCCGTGAATTTGCTAATGAAGGAGTTCAGGTCAATCTTGCTGTTTCTCTTCATGCACCAAACAATGAACTTCGTTCAAGCATCATGAAGATTAACCGTGCCTTTCCAATTGAAAAACTCTTTGCAGCTATTGAGTACTACATCGAAACTACCAATCGCCGTGTGACTTTTGAGTATATCATGCTGAATGAAGTTAATGATGGAGTGGAGCAGGCGCTTGAGTTGGCTGAATTACTTAAAAACATCAAGAAATTGTCTTATGTCAATTTGATTCCTTACAACCCAGTTAGTGAGCATGACCAGTATAGCCGAAGCCCTAAAGAGCGCGTAATGGCTTTCTATGACACGCTCAAGAAAAAAGGTGTCAACTGTGTTGTTCGTCAGGAACATGGTACTGATATCGATGCCGCTTGTGGACAATTGCGTTCAAATACCATGAAGCGTGATCGCCAAAAAGCAGTAGCTGAAGTAAATCCATAAGATGAGTCGAAAAACATTACTAAGCTTGGGAGTGCTTTTATACAGTCTTTGTATCGTTTGTTTTTGTTTTACTCCCCAGCCTCAACTTCCTACAGGAGTGGAAACTCCAGGTATTCAAACTTTTGGACGCCTGGTTTTTCTTTTGACGCCTTTTAACTCCCTTTGGAAACTGGGTGAAGTAACCAGCTTTCTGCAGCTATTCTGGATATTTTTGCAAAACGCCTTAAATATCCTTTTACTCTTCCCACTGATTTTCCAGCTTCTCTATCTCATCCCCAGTCTAAGAAATACTAAGAAAGTGATATTGGTTAGCTTTTTATTGAGCTTGGGAATTGAATGCACGCAACTAGTTTTAGACTTTTTCTTGGACTTTAATCGGGTCTTTGAGATTGATGATTTGTGGACCAATACCTTGGGTGGCTACCTAGCTTGGCTCCTCTATAAACTACTACATAAACACAAGATAAGGAATTAAAATGAGTATCTTAGAAGTTAAAAATTTGAGTCACGGTTTTGGTGACCGTGCGATTTTTGAAGACGTGTCCTTCCGCCTCCTCAAAGGTGAACATATCGGCTTAGTTGGTGCCAATGGTGAAGGAAAATCAACCTTTATGAGCATTGTAACTGGTAAAATGTTACCTGATGAAGGTAAGGTGGAATGGTCTAAATATGTGACTGCAGGCTACCTTGACCAGCACGCTGTGTTAAAAGAAGGCCAAACCGTGCGTGATGTCCTTCGTACTGCTTTTGATGAGTTATTTAAGGCAGAAGCACGTATCAATGAACTCTACATGGAAATGGCAGAAGAGGGAGCTGATATTGATGCATTGATGGAAGAAGTTGGCGAACTCCAAGACCGTTTGGAAAGTCGTGATTTCTATACATTAGATGCTAAGATTGACGAAGTAGCGCGTGCCCTTGGTGTCATGGATTATGGTATGGATACAGACGTAACAGCCTTGTCAGGTGGACAAAGAACCAAGGTGCTTTTGGCCAAACTTCTTCTTGAAAAGCCAGATATCTTGTTGCTTGACGAGCCAACTAACTATTTGGATGCTGAGCATATTGACTGGCTCAAGCGTTATCTGCAGAATTATGAGAATGCCTTTGTCCTTATTTCGCACGATATTCCATTCCTCAACGATGTGATCAATATCGTATATCACGTTGAAAATCAACAGTTGACTCGTTATTCTGGAGATTACTACCAGTTCCAAGAAGTCTATGCCATGAAGAAATCGCAGCTGGAAGCAGCCTATGAGCGTCAACAGAAAGAAATTGCGGATCTCAAGGATTTCGTAGCCCGTAATAAGGCGCGTGTTGCAACACGAAACATGGCCATGTCTCGCCAGAAGAAATTGGATAAGATGGATATCATCGAACTCCAAAGCGAGAAACCAAAGCCTTCCTTTGATTTTAAACCAGCTCGTACACCTGGACGCTTTATCTTCCAAGCTAAGGACTTGCAGATTGGTTACGACCGCCCACTTACAAAACCATTAAATCTTACCTTTGAACGCAATCAGAAGGTCGCCATTATTGGTGCCAATGGTATCGGTAAAACAACCCTCTTGAAGTCTCTTTTGGGCATTATCCCCCCAATTGCTGGAGAAGTTGAACGTGGTGACTATCTAGAACTTGGTTACTTTGAACAAGAAGTGGAAGGTGGCAATCGTCAGACACCTTTAGAAGCAGTTTGGAATGCCTTTCCAGCTCTCAACCAAGCAGAAGTCCGTGCAGCCCTTGCCCGCTGTGGTTTGACAACCAAGCATATCGAAAGCCAGATTCAAGTTCTATCAGGTGGAGAACAAGCTAAGGTTCGTTTCTGTCTCTTGATGAATCGTGAAAACAACGTTTTGGTGCTGGACGAGCCAACCAACCACTTGGATGTGGATGCTAAGGATGAACTCAAACGTGCTCTAAAAGAGTATAAGGGTTCTATCCTTATGGTCTGCCACGAACCAGACTTCTATGAAGGCTGGATGGACCAAATCTGGGATTTTAACAACTTAACTTAAAATGAGAGTAAAAGAAATACAGTACCAAGATTGGATACTGTATTTTTTTGGTTTTTAAGATTTAAAATCGTAGTCCTTAACAATTTCGATACTGTCGATAGTGATAGCAGTAGTTGGTTTGTCTTTTTCGTCTTTCTCAGCCTTGGCAATCTTGTCAACAACTTCCATACCGTCGATCACTTGACCAAAGACAGGGTGTTTTCCGTCTAGACTAGGGTTGCCCCCTTCTTTATAGGCTTCGATAATTTTCTTTGGATAGCTACTTGTAGGCAGTTTGGCAGAAATGTCTGTCGTATTTTGGTTGATGAAGAACTGGCTACCATTGGAATTTGGTTGGCCAGTATTAGCCATGGAGAGAGAACCACGGATATTATAGAGATATGGAGAGATTTCGCTCTTGAAACCAGTTCCTTGATCTTTTGTTTTGTCCTTATCGTGCCAGATAGATTCACCACCTGTACCATCTCCTTTTGGATCACCAGTCTGAACCATAAAGCCATCAATCACTCGGTGGAAGGTAACGCCATTGTAGTAGCCTTCCTTAGCATGAGTTAGGAAATTTTCAACCGCAAGAGGGGTTAGCTTTGGAAAGAGTTTGATGCGGATATCTCCTTGACTTGTATGGAGAATAACTTCAGCCTCGTCTTCAGCAACTTCTTTAGATAGTTGTGGGAAATTGGCATTTTCATTTGTCAAGGCGTCTTTAAGATCCTTGGCAGATTGGGCAGCTGCTTTGGAACTTTCTTCGGCAGCCAAGCTAGAATCTACATAGTCATCCCCTCGAAGACTACGTTGGATACTGCTACATCCAGCAAGGGCAAAAGTTGAGATTAATAGAAGTGTTGCTATTTTTTTCATGGTAATCCTTTCAAAAATCATTTCTACCATTGTACCCTAATTGAAAGTGGATTTCAAATATTAGTAGTTTACAGAAATAGTTTAGATAATAGTTGGGATTTCATCATCATCTTGAAAATCTTCAACTTCTTTTTCCCCAGTAAATGGTTTCTGAAAAGAACTTAGTATAAAACGGGCAATTGGTCCAACAATTAGGAAATTTAGAGGAAGAGCTGCAATAAAGTTTACAGTCCAGGCACTTAGATAGGTCTTGGGTGTGATAGCAATGCCATTGTAAAAAAGTCCATAGAAGGACATGAAAGTGACCATGAGAACTGCCATTCCTCCAGAAATTGTAATGATTTTCTGTCAGCGTTTATGATGATCCTTGAGGATACGAAAGGCAATTGACTTAACGATTGGTCCAACAAGGATGACATCCAATAAAAAGGCTGTGACAAAACCAGGAATGTAACCAAGGGCTAAATGATGTAGTGAAAGTTGACCAACCATAAAAAGATTCCAAATAGACATACCGAGTACCATCATGGAACACATTAGTGTTGTAAATAAAAGAGCTTCTTTAAAATTTCTAGGCATTATAGTCTCCATTTCTTTTTGATTAGACATCAGTTTATCATAAAAAATTTTTTCTCGTAAGTGAATTGATTAGATTTTTTTAGAAACTGTTTTAAAAAAAATCAACCTGACTTGGTTGATTAAAGATTCTTTTTAGGATGGCGGTCAATGATTGCTTGATGGTCTTTGAGTGCCGGTTCTCCTTTTGGAGTTAGTCTATAACCGCGAATCGAAAAGTGACCAGCTAATTCTTCTGAAAAATGGTCATGAAGGGCTTGATTCAGGTCGGCAGCCTTCATTTTAGAAAGTCCAGTAACTCCCTTCTTCTTCAGGATATTCTTTTTCATGGTGCTATTTAGATGGTCAAGTGAGTCAAAAGCAGTTTCGACAAGAGCATAGCCTTTCTCAACAAGCGTTTCTAAATGTTTTGGGACATCAATGCCATAAGTGTACTCGAAGTATTTAGGAAACCAGTTCTTAAGAAAGCTCGTAAAGCATCACAATTAGTAAACGTTAATTCGAAAGAATTACTATATTTTAAAAGAGCATCTTTTTTGGGGGGTCTTTTTATACTTTCTTACTAAATTGGTGCAACTGACACAGTTGTTACGACTTTAGCCGCTTACAAATAAGGCTGCAACCTGACAAGGTCAGTTGCCTCAAAACTTTAATCCATATTTTGAAAAAACAATTAACTAGACAATAAATGTCCACCCTTTTTTGTAAACTTAAATTATCAATAATAAGAGGTGAAATTAAATGAATTATTATCAAGTTGAGTTTAAAAATCCTGATGATTTCTTAAAAACTCAAACAGAAGATTTTATTAAGACTAATCGTTTATTGCTATTTAAAGAGGATGACGCTTATTACCTTATTTCTCAAGAAAGATACAATGATCAAGAAATCATGGGGAAAATAAAGGATTTTTTTGATCATGAGTTTACATTAAAAAAAGTTAAAACTCTAACAGAAAGTGATTTTATAAAGAAACTTGAAACAAGTGATAGAAGAGAACTAGTAAAATTCTTATTAAGTGCAAATAAAGAGACCATGTCTCATTATCTAAAGCCTAATTTTGAAAAACTGGATGAATTGAAAAACATTTGTGGTCTCGCCGATTTTAAGAAGGCTGTTCAAGAACTAATTACATATCTTTCATTTCAAGAAAAAATAAATAATAATGAACAACAGCAACACTTTTATATTTTTAATGGTGAAAGGGGATCTGGTCGTAAGTTTGCTATCAAGTTTCTAGAGTCTCTCTTTGGAATGAATGCGATATTTGTTAATTGTAATAATTTTTTTATTCCTAAGATAGGCGAAAAAGATGTCCCGGTATTAGTTGATTATCTTTCAGCAAGGCCAAGAACAAAATCAGAATTTTACGATACATTTAGACAAAAGAAGGGGCATTCAATTAACATCATTATTACGAGAACTATCCAAGAGGCAGAATCTATAAAAAAAGATTTGCTTGAAGATTTTAGTAAAGTATCAATTGTGAATTTTCCGCAATATGATGAGGCTGAGCTTAAAAAAATCGGGCTTCAGATGATAAACAAAAAAGGTGTTCAATTGAGTAATGAAGATTTTGAGAGATTAATAGAAGAAAATAAAGTACTAAAGGATGCTAAAGAAATTCGTCTTTTTGTTCAAGAGCTTGTTGAATTTGCAGTACAAAATGATTATGATCCTTCAGATAAAAACGAATTAAGTCTGGATGGATTTATTCCCCAAAATGAATCTTCAGTTGAAGACGAAGAAAATGCTGAGAAAAAGTTGAGTGAATTAATCGGTTTAGAAGAAGTGAAAGTAGTCCTAAACCAGCAGTTAGCTTATAATCGAGTTTCTGCATTGCGTCAGGATCATGGATTTAGTAATGAAATACTAAATCGTCATCTCGTTTTTTCCGGAAATCCTGGGACTGGTAAAACTATAGTGGCTAGGCTTTATACAAAAATTTTATACAATAACAAGATAATCCAAGAGAATAAGTTAGTGGAAGTAGGTCGTGCGGACCTTGTTGGTGAATATGTCGGACAGACTGCTCCAAAAGTAAAAAGAGCTTTTGATGAAGCAAAAGGGGGAGTACTCTTTATAGATGAGGCCTATAGCCTTATTCCGAGTAGTGAGAGAGATTTTGGGCATGAAGCTATTTCAGCGATTATACAAGAAATGGAAAATCGTCGGGATGAGGTGTTGGTTATTTTTGCTGGGTATGAAGAATTGATGGCCCAATTCATTGAAACTAACCCGGGACTTTCCTCTAGAATTTCTAGAGAAATAAAATTTTTGGATTATACAATTGATCAACTAATTGCTATTTTGGAATTGATGATAAATAAGAGATATTATCAATTAACTGATGATTGTAAGATGGTACTACGTCAGCATTTTTCAGAAGTTATCAATTGTAAAAACTTTGGAAATGCTAGATACGTCCGAAAATTAGTAGATGAGATTGTCTTCAGTCAAGCACAACGAGTGATTGAAGGTGATAAGAATCAGTTAGAAGATGATACCTTTTTAAATCAAATTACATTGACAGATATCAATAAGGCTATTGTAGCTATTGAAGCAAAATCATCAAAATCAATATCGTTGATAGGATTCGGAAGGTAGAAGTAACCTTTAATAGACTTTAAAAGAAGAAATAGGTACTAGTAGTATCGGTAGAAGATTTGAACTAGTAAATTGATTGAATCTAAGCCATTGGAAATGTTATAATATTGTTAAAGGATTTAGGATTATATGAACGACCAAGAACGCTTATTAACTATATTTTTACGATTACAGTCTGGCGCACATTTAGCTAAGGCTCAGCTTGCAGATGAATTTGGTGTTAGTGAAAAGACTATACAACGAGATTTTTCTCTCCTGTCTGGTTTCTTAGATACACAACCGATGGTTGCAGCAGAACTTGCCTACGATACGAGGCATCATACTAGGTATTTAAAAGGGAAATCTTTATTTAATAAAAAGGATATTCTTGTAATTTCAAAGATTTTACTAGAAAATCGTTCTTTGAATAAGGAAGAAAACAAGTCATTACTTGATAGTTTATTGGCACTTATTTCAAAAGATGAGCAAAAAGAAGTTTCTAGTATTATTGCAAGTGAGTTGCTAAATTATGCACCATTATCAGACACACAAAATCGTATTGATAAGGTTTGGGAATGGTCTGAATTGATTCGTAAGGAGTTGGTCTTAGACATTGATTATCAATCTCCTTATAATACTAAAAAAAGACATACAATTTTTCCGGTTTCTCTTTACTATGATACTCATTATTTTTACATAGTAGCCTATAATTTACTATTTGATTCTTATATGACTTTAAAATTAGACAGAATACTTAGTTGGGTAGAATCTAAAAAAGAAAAACCTTCTCTTTCATATGGAAGAAAATTTCGTGATGGAGAAATTCGTAATAAGCGTGTAGATCCATTCATAGGAAAAGAGTTAAATATTAGAGTCCTATTCGTCAATGATCCAACAATTATTGTTGATCAATTTCCTACAGCAAAAATTATTGAAAAAACATCAAATGGTAATATTATTGAATTTGTGAGTCAAGATACACCAGGGTTGAAGAGGTGGCTGTTGAGTCAAGCAGAATCCCTAACGGTATTGTCTCCTCAATCGTTAATTGATGATGTAAAAACTCTTATTAATAGAATGCAAGAAAACTACATTGACTGGAAGTTTGAGAGCGAATAAGATAATTTTTTGTCTGTTATAAAAGAATACTGTGAATTTCACCAACTAAAGGAGAAGATGAAATGAGTAGAGTTATATATAGAACTCGTCCATTTATCCCCTACGCTAAGTATAGCAAATATTGGAACGAATACATTCAAGAGGGTGATGAGATTATTAAGTACGTTTATAATAAAGTTAAATTGCCTGACAGAGAATTAAGAAATGAAATATACTCACATGAGAAGCAAAGATGGACTATAGGTGATGTTAATCTTCCTGATTGGTTATATAGATATGTAGTTGACGATGATTTATCTGATAATGGCAAAAAAATTGTCAAACAGTGGAGATTAGAGAAGTATAGTTCAGAGTTAAATAACTACAAAGAAAAAGGTTATTTCATTGATGAAGAAAAGAAAATTGTCATAACCGATCGGGAAATATTAATGTTCCGAGAAGACTCAGAAGTACCTAGTTGGGATAAAATCACTTCTTTAGTCAAAAATGCTTATAATCGTATTCGAATCACACCTAAATTTATGGGATTAGTCAAAGATGACTTTGAGAATCACAAAGTGGATTATGAAAAGCTTCTTGGTATGGCTGAAAAAAATAGGGAGAAAGAAGAAGAGAGAAAAAAAGAAATTTTAATCAAGCAGCAAGAATTACAAGAGAAAAAAGATTACGAAGTAGCTATTCAATTGTTTTTAAGACTACAAAAAAATTTAGTTGATATAAAACCACAGCTGAGTGAAGAGGGAAGAAAAGAGGTAGATGCTCTTCTTAATTTAATAGACGACTCAGAGGTATGTCGTGCTAGATATGATATTTTGCATCAAGCGGGCGTTGAAATAATTCTGAAAGAAAAAAGTAAGAGAGGATAATTTAATTGGATTATGTAGCTAGAATACACTTAAAAAGAGACGATAACATTAGAAAAGAGTTAATTGATTTCTGTTTAAATAATTCTGAACAATATGTTGCTATTGGTTGGAGTTGGTTGAGCGAAGATATTAAATTAGATGATTTCCAAGAATTCTATAATCGTATTAAAAAAAAGAATGGTAAAGCACATCCAGCAATAAATGTTTTTAGAGATGCGAAGATAGATGATTTATTCTGGACCAGAGATTTAAGTGGGAATTACTGGATATGTAAAGTAAAATCTTCAGCTATAGTAGTTTGTGATACTCATTTGGATATTGGATCAGTTATCCCAGTTGATGCATTTAATGTGGGAATGCAAGTTCCTGGACAGATAAAATCATCGTTTAATAGGCCTCTTGGTGGTACTATTGAGAAGATACGGGATAAAAGCATAATAGAATATTCAAAATTGATATTTAATAAATTTTCGAAAAAGAATTATTTTGAGGTAACAACCTATAGTGGAGGTCTTCTTGATAATCTGCCTGAATTTGATTTAGAAGAACTCGTTATCTCATATCTTCAAATTAAGGAAAATTATTATGTACTTTCTAATTCAATTGCAAAGAAGTCTACAACCATAAAAATTGAATGTGAGATGATCTCAAGAGACATCAATAATCCAAGAAATGCAGTAGTTCAAGTAAAAGGGAAGAAGGCAAATGAACTTGATGCTTTAGATTTTAAACAATATGTAGATGATGGTTATTTAGTTTATTTGTATGCTCCAAAAATAATTAATTTAGATCAGATTGAAAATGTAATTCAGGTTGAGGATAGTGATTTATTAGCTTTCTACGAGGAGAATAAGTTAATTATACCAAGGTCTATCACACAATGGGAAGACTTATTTATTGATTGATAAATGATTAAAATGTTAAAATTTCATAAAACTATAATGGTGTGAAGTTTTCGGTACATTCTAGCTCATTTTTGATTTTTGGGAGTGAAATTCATACCATTTAATTGAAAGACATTCAAATTGGATGAAAAAATATTTTCTGAAAAAGCGGGAAAACGTTGATTTTGGGCGCATTTTAAAATATATTCAAATGGGAGATTTTACAACCAGCTTTCGGTGGTAAAAGTATCAAACTAGATTCTCCATAGTAAAATGATATCTACTGCCAGTAAATTATCTGCTAATAATTCCATATTTCGTTTTGGGACAGGTTTGGGGTCTAGTAGCCAATCCTCTATATCACGATTTGGAGAGATGTAAGGTTTGACTTGATGGTCTTTGTAAATCTTCTCTATACTAGTATTCATAAAGTTTCTCTTTATAATGTATCCCTATTAGTCTAACAAATTTCAAAAAAAAATTTAAAAATTTTAAAGTCTGTCAAGTTTTTTTCTTGACACCTCTTAGAAATCTGTTATAATAGAACATGTGCTAAATAGCTCAGCTATTTCACCGAACTAAAAAATAAAAGAAAAGAGATATTAAAAATGGCAGTTAAAATCCGTTTGACTCGTATGGGTTCTAAGAAAAAACCTTTCTACCGTATTAACGTAGCAGATTCACGTTCACCACGTGACGGACGTTTCATCGAAACAGTTGGAACTTACAACCCACTTGTTGCTGAAAACCAAGTAACTTTGAAAGAAGACCGCGTTCTTGCATGGTTGGCTGATGGAGCTCAACCTTCAGATACAGTACGCAACATCCTTTCAAAAGAAGGCGTATTGAAGAAATTCCACGATTCTAAATTCTCTAAATAATTCTAAAGTAGGTTGACAGATGGATACGATTGAAAATCTCATTATTGCAATTGTGAAACCTTTGATTTCACAACCAGATGCCTTAACTATCAAGATTGAAGATACACCAGAATTTTTGGAGTATCATTTGGATCTTGACCAAAGCGATGTGGGTCGTGTGATTGGTCGTAAGGGTCGCACTATCTCTGCGATAAGAACGATTGTCTACTCTGTCCCAACTGAAGACAAAAAAGTAAGAATCGTTATTGACGAAAAATAAGAAAAGCGGGACGGATGTCTCGCTTTTTTTGCAAGGAGCAGGATATGAAGGATTTAACGTTTAGACAATTACAAGACTACTTACTCGAACATTACCAGCAGTCTCGGACTGAGGAAGGTCTTTTTATCAAGCTAGTGGAGGAAGTCGGAGAAGTAGCTGAGGTTTTGAATGGACGCTCTGGTCGAAAAGAGGGTGTTCAGGATTCTAACGAGGAACTTGCTAAAGAACTTGCTGATATCATTCACTACACCGTCGCAATTGCAGCCATCAACGACATTGATCTAACCAAGAACATTTTTGAAAAAGACAAAAAGGCAGCTATCAAATATCAGCATGAACGAGATTTGGAAGGATATTTAGAAGCCGAAGGTCAGAACTAGCTTTTTCCTCCAACTTGTGAAAATACCTAGAACGTGATAAAATAAAGGGAGAAACATACACAGGAGATCAAATGAACTATTTTAACGTTGGAAAAATCGTCAATACGCAAGGTTTACAAGGTGAGATGAGAGTCTTATCTGTGACGGATTTTTCGGAAGAACGCTTTAAAAAAGGTGCAGAGCTGGCCTTGTTTGATGAGAAGGATCAATTTGTTAGAACAGTGACTGTCGCAAGTCATCGTAAGCATAAGAATTTTGATATTATCAAATTTAAGGATATGTATCACATCAATGATATTGAAAAATACAAGGGCTACAGTTTGAAGGTTGCGGAAGAAAACCTTAATGACCTGGATGAGGGTGAATTTTACTATCACGAAATTATCGGCTTAGAGGTCTACGAGGGTGACAATTTGATTGGAACCATCAAGGAAATCCTTCAACCAGGTGCCAATGATGTCTGGGTAGTTAAGCGCAAGGGGAAACGTGACCTGCTTTTACCATACATCCCACCGGTTGTGCTAAATGTTGATATTCCCAATAGGCGTGTGGATGTAGAACTCTTAGAAGGGTTAGACGATGAAGATTGATATTTTAACCCTCTTTCCAGAGATGTTCTCACCGCTAGAACATTCCATCGTTGGGAAGGCACGTGAAAAAGGGCTTTTAGATATCCAGTATCATAATTTTCGTGAATATGCTGAAAAGGCCCGTCATGTCGATGACGAACCTTACGGTGGTGGTCAAGGGATGTTGCTACGTGCGCAGCCAATCTTTGATGCTTTTGATGCCATTGAAAAGAAGAATCCACGCGTGATTCTCCTCGATCCTGCTGGTAAGCCGTTTGATCAAGCCTATGCTGAAGATTTAGCTCAAGAAGAAGAACTCATCTTTATCTGTGGTCACTACGAGGGCTATGATGAACGGATCAAGACCCTAGTGACTGATGAGATTTCTCTAGGTGATTATGTGCTAACGGGTGGAGAACTGGCAGCAATGACTATGATTGATGCGACGGTTCGCTTGATACCAGAAGTAATTGGTAAAGAAACGAGTCACCAAGATGATAGCTTTTCATCAGGACTTCTTGAATACCCTCAGTACACACGTCCTTATGATTATCGTGGCATGGTAGTTCCAGAAGTGCTAATGAGTGGGCACCATGAGAAGATTCGTCAATGGCGTCTCTATGAAAGTCTCAAAAAAACTTATGAGCGTAGACCAGATTTGTTGGAACATTACGAATTAACAGCAGAAGAAGCTAAAATGTTAGCGGACATTAAAGAAAATACAAATTAAAAGGAGAAGCCTATGCAAGTCATTAAACGTGATGGACAAGTTGCCGACTTTGATCCAGATAAAATTTATCAAGCCATTCTCAAAGCTGCTCAAACGGTTTATGTTTTGACAGATGATTTACGTCAAAATCTAGCTCAGGTAACTAAGAAAGTTGTCTTGGATCTAGAAGAGGCAAAAGTGGAGCGTGCCACTATCAGTATGATTCAATCAATGGTTGAGCATCGCTTGCTTGGTGCAGGCTACATTACCATCGCTGAACACTATATCTCTTACCGTTTGCAACGTGATTTAGAGAGAAGTGGTTACGGAGAACACATTGCTGTTCACCTTCATTTTGAACAAATTCGTTAATAGAAAAGAGTGAGATGAAGAAAACTCATCTCACTCTTTCTTAAATCGATTTTTTTGGGCTGTTTGGACAGTCGAGGGAACAAAACTTATTTTTTGAATATCTGGGATTCGAATAATGCGAGTCACATTTTTTGCAAAATTTTTTACGATAATTTGCTGGCGGTCCGTATCATATTTGATGATATCCCCTGTAAAACTTGTATCTGAAAAAATAATGTGGACAGCAGTTTTTTTTAGGAGCGCCTCTTTAATGGCACTTGTCAGGGAGTCGGCTTTGGAATGATCTAGTTCTTCTCGCCCGTCGAGAAAGCTTTGGAACTTTTGTTGAATGTGTTTAAATAAATCTTTCATCGGAGCCTCCCTTCTTTTTAACATTATTATATACAATTTTAAGAAAATCTACAAGATTTTACGAATAATCAAGTGAAGACAATCAAAAGGAGAATACAATGTCAGAATTTACATTTGAAATCGAGGAACACTTACTTACGCTCTCAGAGAATGAAAAAGGTTGGACTAAGGAAATCAATCGTGTCAGCTTTAACGGAGCACCAGCAAAGTTTGACATTCGTGCTTGGAGTCCAGACCACACTAAGATGGGGAAAGGAATCACCCTTTCAAACGAAGAGTTTCAAGTGATGGTCGATGCCTTCAAAAATCAATAAGCAATCATATAAAAACAGACGAAAGGAGGTTGTGAGAAAATTCCCGACCTCCTTTCTTTATTTATGTGAAAAGTAGGGTTGATTACTAAGACGTTGAAGGAGTGGTCGTCCGATAAAACTAATGGCAATAATTTTTGCAAGATCAGGAATGATAAAGGGAATGACACCGACAGCCAGTGCCTTATCAAAAGGCATACCAGCGAGGAAGTGGAGGCTGAGGATACCACCGACAAAGACAAGGGAATCCCCTAAGAGATTGGCTAGGAAAATACGTACAACACTGCTATTCGTATGAGTCAGATAGGAAGCAAGCCCAGCATAGACTAGGTCAAACCATAGATAACCAGCACTTGGCCCAATTAAAACGTGGAAACCAGCTCTGCCGCTAGCAAAGACAGGAAGACCAATGACACCCAGTAAAAGATAGATTCCAACAGAGAGAACAGCTTCCCTTGGTCTAAAAACAGTAGCGATGAGACCGATAGCAAAGTTTTGCAGAGTAAATGGAACAGGTCCAATTGGGATACTAATTTGGGCTAATACTGCAATCAGAGCAGCCCCGATAGCTGGAATAGCGTAAATATGTGCTTTTTTCATAATAGTTAACCTCTTTTGTAATTTATAGTAACTATTATACTGGAAAGGAGATGATTGTCAACCTATTTTAAAAACAAAGGTTACAAATTTGTAACGGCCGATTTAGAGAGAGCCGGAGGCCAAGAGATTTTTCAAAACACAGATAAATCTTATCCGTAATAAAAAGACTAGCCTTATAGAGCTTGGCTACCATATAGTGAAAATTATTAGGAATCCTGATGGCATGCTATTATAAGAGTTCTTTCATTTGCTCTAATAAAAGAAAAAGATTGAAGAAAATGGTCCAAAATAGGCTTTTTCTTCAATCTGAATGATCGAGATGGTCTCTTTTTGTATTAACGCATGGTCACAAATTCTTCTGAACCTGTAGGATGGATAGCGACCGTTGCATCAAAGTCAGCTTTTGTAGCTCCCATCTTGATTGCTACAGCAAAACCTTGAATCATTTCATCAACGCCGTAGCCGATACCATGAAGGCCAACTACCTTTTCGTCTGCACTAGCTGTAACTAGCTTGAAGCGAGCTTCTTGACGGTGGCTAGTTACTGCTGAATACATAGAAGCGAATTTTGAAGTATAAACTTTAATGTTTTCTTGTCCATACTCTTTGATAGCTTCTTCCTCAGTTAGACCGACAGTTCCGATAGCTGGGTGAGAGAAGACAACAGTTGGAATAGTAGTGTAGTCCATTTTAGCATTGGTTTTACCGTTGAAAAGTCTTTCGGATAGGGTACGACCAGCCTTGATAGCGACGGGAGTTAGTTCTTTCTCACCTGTGACATCTCCTAGAGCATAGATACCATCAACGACTGTATTTTGGTATTCGTCAACTTGAATGAAACCACGTTCATTGAGGGTAACACCAGCTTTTTCAAGTTGAAGTCCCTTAACGTTTGGACGGCGACCAGTTGCCCAGATAACTTGACTGGCGGTATGGGTGCTCCCATCTTCAAAATGAATCCTAATGCCTTTTTCAGTTTCTTCAAGTTTAGCAGGAACCTTATGGGTGTGGAGGTTTAGTTCAGTATTTTCCATTTCTTGAACCAAGCTCTCAACAATATAGCTATCAAATCCACGAAGTGGACGCTCACGACGGACAAATAAATCTGTCTGAACACCAAGTGTATGGAGCACTCCAGCTAATTCGACAGCAATATAACCTGCACCCAGAATGGCTACAGAATCTGGCAACTCTTCCCAGGCGAAGACATCATCTGAGCTACCACCTAGTTCAGCACCAGGAATGGCAGGGATATGAGGATGTGCCCCAGTTGCAATCACGATGTGCTTAGCACGGATTAACTCACCATTGACACTGACTGTATGAGCGTCAACGAACTCGGCACGTCCTTCAATCAAATCAACTCCGTTACGCTTAAAGCTTCCACCATAAGAAGAACGAGCACGGTCAATATAGGCTTCACGATTCTTACGAAGCGTTGCGTAATCAAATTGATTCCCAGTACTTGTGAAACCATAGTCAGGTCCATATTTGTGGATACTCTCAGCAATTTGTGCTCCATACCACATAATTTTTTTAGGGACACAGCCGAGGTTGATACAAGTTCCACCTAATTTCTTTTCCTCAATAACTGCGGCCTTAGCACCATGTTCACCAGCACGATTCATGGTAGCAATTCCCCCGCTACCTCCACCGATAGCGATAATATCATATTCTCTCATAGAAAGCTCCTTTAGTTGTTTTCTAGTCATATTCTATCTTTTTTTGGGAGTCAATGCAAAAATCTGCTACGTTTAAAAATTTTAAGAAAATGCTTGCAAAAATAAAAAAGAAAATGTATTATATAACTAATACAACAATAAAAGATTTTAGCAAATGTTTTTGGATAATGAAAAATCAATTGTCCATTTTTAGGATATGTGCTATAATCTTAACATATATATTTATAAAAGGGGTATTGCTATGAAAAAAAAGTCAAAAGCTAAGAAATGGCCTTTATTTACTGCTATTGGAGTTGCATCAGTACTTGTAGTGGGAGCAGCAGCTGTTCTTCTATTGAGACAACCAAATCAAGCTGCAGCAAAAGATGAAACTGCTAAAATTGCTGTAGCTAAAGATGGAACGGTTGCTTCATCGGTTCTTCTATCAGGTAGTGTAACTGCTCAAAAAGAACAATATGTTTATTTTGATGGTAGCAAGGGAGATTTGGATGAGGTTCTTGTTTCAGTTGGTGACAAGGTAAGCGAAGGCCAGGCCTTAGTCAAGTATAGTAGTGCAGATGCTCAAGCAGCCTATGATGCTGCTAGTCGTGCAGTTGCTAAAGCTGACCGTCATATCAATGAATTGAATGAGGCTCGAAATACTGCTGCTTCAACACCTGTGCTTCCTCAAGCAGGGATTGAAGGCGCTACGGACCAAACCCAAGCACAATCTTCTACATCAGCTACAGCTTCTATCGATTCACAAATCAGTGATGCGCGTGATGTTCGTGCAGATGCAGCGGCACAACTTGAAAAAGCCCAGGCACAGTTGAATGCTGCTACGGTATTGAGTACGGTGGAGGGAACAGTTGTTGAAGTGAATCGGAATGTTTCAAAATCTCCAACAGGAAATAGTCAAGTTTTGGTTCATATCGTAAGTAACGATAACTTGCAGGTCAAGGGAGAGCTTTCTGAGTACAATCTTGCCAATCTATCTGTAGGCCAAGAAGTCACTTTCACTTCCAAGGTTTACCCGGATAAAACTTGGAATGGTAAGATTAGCTATATTTCAAATTATCCAAAGAACAGTAGCGAAGCAAGTAGTAGCTTAGCTGGTTCAAACTCAGGATCTAAGTACCCATATACGGTCGATGTAACTAGTGAAATTGGCGATTTGAAGCAAGGATTTACTGTTAGTGTTGAAGTCAAGAATAAGAGCAAGGCCTTGATCGTTCCAATTTCGAGTGTAGTGATGGAAGAAGAGAAAAACTATGTTTGGATTCTTGATGAAAATCAAAAGGCCAAAAAAGTTGAAGTTGGTTTGGGCAATGCAGATGCAGAAAATCAAGAAATCACATCTGGTCTGACAGATGGAGCAAAAGTCATCAGTAATCCGACAGCTTCCTTGCAAGAAGGAAAAGAGGTGAAGACTGATGAAGCAACTAATTAGCCTTAAAAATATTTGCCGTAGCTATCGAAATGGTGATCAAGAACTTCAAGTCCTTAAAAACATTAACCTAGAAGTTCATGAGGGAGAATTTGTAGCAATCATGGGACCATCTGGTTCTGGGAAATCTACCCTCATGAACACCATTGGGATGTTGGATACTCCTACAAGTGGTCAGTATTTTCTAGATGGAAAAGAAGTAGCTGGTTTGGGTGAAAAACAATTAGCCAAGGTTCGAAATCAGGAAATCGGCTTCGTCTTTCAACAATTCTTTCTCTTGTCCAAGCTTAATGCTCTTCAAAATGTAGAACTGCCCTTGATTTATGCTGGAGTTTCAGCTTCAAAACGTCGCAAATTAGCAGAAGAGTATCTGGAAAAGGTTGAACTGACCGAGCGTAGCCATCACTTGCCTTCGGAGTTGTCAGGTGGTCAGAAGCAAAGGGTTGCCATCGCGCGTGCTTTAGTCAACAATCCTTCTATCATTCTAGCAGACGAACCAACTGGGGCACTTGATACCAAAACAGGAAATCAAATCATGCAACTCTTGGTTGAATTAAACAAAGAAGGAAAAACCATTATCATGGTTACGCATGAGCCTGAAATTGCCGCCTATGCGAAACGTCAAATCGTCATTCGTGATGGCGTCATTTCATCTGATAGTGGTTTCGTAGAAAAGGAGGAAAACTAAGATGCAGAATCTGAAATTTGCCTTTTCATCCATTATGGCCCACAAGATGCGTTCTTTCCTCACCATGATTGGGATTATTATCGGCGTATCATCCGTTGTCGTAATCATGGCCTTGGGCGACTCTATGTCTCGTCAGGTCAATAAAAATATGACCAAGTCCCAGAAAGATATCCATGTCTTTTTCTCACCTACAAAGAGTAAGGACGGTTCCTTTACACAAAGACAATCTGCATTGACCTTGTCTGGTGGTCAAGAAGAAAATTTTGTTGAACCACCAAAACCTCAAGAAGCATGGGTCAAGGAAGCTGCTAAGCTCAAGGGAGTGGATAGCTACTATGTGACCAACTCAGCCAATGTGACCTTGACTTATAAGGATAAAAAGGTCGAACACGCTAACATGACGGGTGGGAATGTCACCTATATGGATGCGGTCGAAAATGAAATCATTGCAGGTCGTGGCCTTAGAGCGCAAGATTATAAGGATTTCGCAAGTGTGATCGTTTTAGATGAAGAGCTTGCCAATAGCCTTTTTGGTTCAGCACAAGAAGCTCTCAACCAAATTGTTGAAGTAAATGAAATCAGTTACCGTGTTATTGGTGTTTATGCAAGTAAGGAAGCTAAGGCTGCGAAAACATTTGGAGTCGGAGGACTACCAATTACGACCAATATTTCTCTTGCAGCTAATTTTAACACAGATGAGATTTCAAATATTGTCTTCCGTGTCAATGATACTAGCTTAACCCAGACCTTAGGACCGGAGTTGGCGAGAAGAATGACAGAGATTGCAGGTCTTCAACAAGGGGAATATCAAGTTGCAGATGCGTCTGCAGCCTTCCAAGAAGTTCAACAACTCTTTGGCTTCATAACAACGATTATTAGTGCCATTGCAGGGATTTCCCTTTTTGTCGGTGGTACTGGTGTTATGAATATCATGCTTGTTTCGGTGACAGAACGTACTCGCGAGATTGGTCTACGTAAAGCACTAGGAGCTACACGCGCTAATATTCTGGTTCAGTTCTTGATTGAATCTATGATTTTGACTTTGTTAGGTGGGGGCATCGGTCTTGTGCTGGCTGCAGGGGTGACTATGCTTGCAGGTGTTCTTCTTCAAAACATGATTGCAGGAATCGAAGTTGGCGTATCTATCCCAATCGCTCTCTTTAGTTTAGCGGTCTCAGCTGGTATCGGTATGATATTTGGTGTTTTACCAGCCAATAAAGCTTCTAAGCTAGATCCGATTGAAGCTCTTCGCTACGAATAATAAAGAACAAGATGGACACTTGTCTATCTTGTTTTTGTATGGATTTCCCTATCGAAATTCATTAAAAATGTGATATAATGAAGTGTTAGAAAAACAGGTTTCATTTGCCTGGAAAGGAAATATTATGTCTGAAAAGAATTTTTATATTACAACACCGATTTACTATCCATCTGGTAAACTTCATATCGGTTCTGCCTACACTACCATCGCTTGTGATGTCCTAGCTCGCTACAAACGACTCATGGGCTACGATGTCTTTTATTTGACGGGTCTGGATGAGCATGGCCAAAAGATTCAACAGAAAGCTGAAGAAGCTGGTATCACGCCTCAAGCCTATGTTGACGGTATGGCAGTTGGCGTCAAAGAACTCTGGAAATTATTGGATATCTCATACGATAAATTTATCCGTACCACAGATGACTACCATGAAAAAGTGGTAGCACAAGTCTTTGAACGCTTGCTTGCTCAAGATGATATTTACTTGGGTGAATACTCTGGTTGGTATTCAGTTTCAGATGAGGAATTCTTTACAGAAAGTCAACTTGCGGAAGTTTTCCGTGATGAAGCTGGAAATGTAACTGGTGGTATCGCTCCATCAGGCCACGAAGTGGAATGGGTTTCAGAAGAGTCTTACTTCCTTCGCCTCAGCAAATACCAAGATCGTTTAGTTGAATTTTTCAAATCACATCCTGATTTTATCACTCCTGATGGACGTCTCAATGAAATGTTGAAAAACTTTATTGAGCCTGGATTGGAAGACTTGGCGGTTTCTCGTACAACCTTTACCTGGGGTGTACCAGTCCCATCAAATCCAAAACACGTTGTCTATGTGTGGATTGATGCCCTTCTCAATTATGCGACAGCTCTTGGTTATGGTCAAGAGGATCATGCTAACTACGATAAATTCTGGAATGGAACTGTCTTCCATATGGTAGGAAAGGATATTCTTCGTTTCCACTCAATCTACTGGCCAATCCTTCTTATGATGTTGGATATCAAATTGCCTGATCGTTTGATTGCCCATGGTTGGTTTGTCATGAAAGACGGCAAGATGTCTAAGTCTAAAGGGAATGTCGTATATCCTGAAATGCTAGTAGAACGTTATGGTCTAGATCCGCTTCGTTACTACCTCATGCGTAGCCTTCCAGTTGGTTCAGACGGAACCTTCACTCCAGAGGACTATGTAGGCCGTATCAACTATGAATTGGCAAATGACCTTGGTAACCTCCTCAACCGTACGGTTTCAATGATTAACAAGTACTTTGATGGTCAAATCCCTGCCTATGTAGAAGGTGTAACAGACTTTGACAATGCACTTGCTCAAGTGGCAGAACAATCAATCGCTGATTACCATACCTACATGGAAGCAGTTGACTATCCACGTGCACTTGAAGCAGTCTGGACCCTTATCTCACGTACTAATAAATACATTGATGAGACAGCTCCATGGGTACTGGCTAAGGATGAAGCTCTTCGTGAGCAATTGGCAAGTGTGATGAGCCACTTGGCAGCTAGCCTTCGTGTCGTAGCTCACTTGATTGAGCCATTTATGATGGAAACCAGTCGTACAGTCTTGACACAACTTGGTCTAGCAGAAGTTTCTAGCCTTGAAAACTTGAGCCTGGCTGATTTCCCTGCAGGTGTAACAGTAGTTGCTAAAGGCACACCAATCTTCCCACGTCTGGATATGGAAGAAGAAATCGCCTATATCAAGGAACAAATGGAAGGTAACAAGCCAGCCGTCGAAAAAGAATGGAATCCAGATGAAGTTGAACTCAAACTAAACAAGGATGAAATCAAATTCGAGGACTTCGACAAGGTTGAAATCCGTGTTGCTGAAGTCAAAGAAGTTTCTAAAGTGGAAGGTTCTGATAAGTTGCTTCAATTCCGCCTAGATGCTGGAGATGGTGAAGATCGTCAAATTCTCTCAGGAATTGCTAAGTACTATCCAAACGAACAAGAATTAGTTGGCAAGAAGGTACAAATCGTTGCCAACCTTAAACCACGTAAGATGATGAAAAAATATGTCAGCCAAGGGATGATTCTCTCAGCTGAACATGATGGCAAATTAACCCTTCTCACAGTTGATCCTGCTGTACCAAACGGAAGTGTGATTGGCTAAAATTTAAAAAGGACCAGTTTGAGCTGGTTCTTTTCTTTTGTGAGGTATCAGTTGATAAAAGAGGCATTCTGCTTTATAATGAAGAAAAACGGAGGAAGTTGCCATGAAATACATTCCATTCGGTCAAGAGAAAAGAGAATTGTCCGAAATCGTCCTAGGCATGATGCGAATCAGTGACAAGTCGGTCAAAGAAGTTGAAGAGCTGGTAGAAACAGCCCTATCTGTGGGAATCAACGCCTTTGACTTGGCAGATATCTATGGTCGTGGTCGGTGCGAAGAATTGTTGGGTCAAGTGTTAAACAATCGTCCTGACCTGCGTGAAAAGATGTGGATTCAGTCTAAGTGTGGCATTCGCATAGAAGAATTTACCTATTTTGATTTTTCAAAAGATTATATTTTAGAGTCAGTTGATGGGATTCTACAACGATTGCAGGTTGATTATCTAGATAGCTTGCTTCTCCATCGCCCAGATGCCTTGATGGAAGCTAACCAAGTGGCAGAAGCTTTTGATATTCTACAAAAATCAGGTAAGGTTCGAGACTTTGGTGTATCCAACCAAAATCCAATGATGATGGAATTACTGAAGAAAGAGGTTAAACAACCTTTATCTATCAATCAATTACAGCTAAGCGCAGCTTTCACGCCAGGTTTTGAATCAGGTTTCCATGTCAATATGGAAGGTGACAAGGCAGCTTTGCGTGATGGTAGCGTCTTTGAATACTGCAAACTGAATGATATGGTCATTCAGGCTTGGTCAGTCTTGCAGTTTGGCTATTTTAAGGGTAATTTTGTTGGAAAAGAGCAATTTCATGATCTAAATGAAGTTCTAAATCGACTAGCCTTAAAATACGGTGTAAGCCCATCAGCCATTGCTATCGCTTGGGTGTTACGCTATCCAGCCAAGATGCAAGCTGTAGTAGGGACAACAAATCCAAAACATTTGCTAGAAGCAAGCCAAGCAAGTAACTTTAGTTTGACTCGAAAAGAATGGTATGAGATTTACCTAGCAGCAGGAAATGATTTGCCTTAGAATTAAAACGAAATCCATTCAAGAGCGAGATTTTATCTCGCTCTTTTTGTTAAAAAAAATTTATATAATTGTTTGAAAATACAAACTAATAATAGTATAATAAAATAAATATTTTTTTGAAAAGGAAGTAAATATGAAAAAAATTGTAGTAGTCATATCAATTATGATATTTGCGATACTAGGTGTTGGTTTAGGTTATTACTTTTTATCTTATGTACCTTATAAAACTGCTGTCAGTAATTTTGAAAAAGCTTCGGTATCTCTAAAAGAAAAAAATAAGGATATTGAAGACTTAGTATCTGAGGCCGAAACGGTAGTTGAAAAAGGCGAAGAAGCATTAGAATCAAATACTTTAGATGACTTAAAGAATTCTGTAGAAAAAACTCAAAAATCAATAAGAAAAGTACCAGAAATGGAGAAAAAAACAAAAGATATTGAAAATCAAATTAATGAAATGAATCAACCAATAAGTTATGAAGAAAATCAAAATGAATTAAAGAATAAACTTGAAAAATACAAAAATAGCGTCACTCAATTAAAACAAATTACGAATCCATCTAGTACATTTATTGAGGAAAGACTTAAAGAAGTTGATACAATTACTGGAGTACAATCTGTGACAGAAAGTAATGATCCTAATAAGCATCTAAATAAACAAGGTGGTTATACGGCGTCTGTTTATTTTGTAGATAATCAAGTAACTCCTCCGGTGGAGGGTTCTGATATTATTCAAAAAGGAAATGATGCAGGCGGAAATATAGAGGTATATAAAACAAAAGAGGAAGCAGAACAGCGTAATAAATATATTAGTACATATGATGGAACCTCTCTTCAACCTGGTTCTCATTATGTATATGGTACAGTTCTGATTCGTACCTCTTCACGACTAACAGCAAGCCAGCAAGAAGAATTAACTAAGAAAATATATCAGAAATTTATAGAAATAAAATAATCAAAAGAATTAAATTTTTAAAATATGATTTAAGCTTTTCTATTTTTACATTAACTTTTATTCAAGAGCGAGATTCTATTTCGCTCTTTTTGTTTAAAACAAAGTATAAATTTCTAATTATCTTTTTATATTTTCTTAAATGCTCGTAA
>NZ_CAUPII010000004.1:0-115769 GCF_963511325.1 uncultured Streptococcus sp. | reverse complement strand
GATACTAAAAAAGAAGTTGAGTTCAATCTGTCTCAGCTTCTTTTTAGTTACTACAAGATAAGGGTTGGCCCGTAGAGACTCAACTTGGTTTTGACTTGGTCAAAGTGGAAGCGGTCATAGGCTCTCCAAGCGGCACGGGTAGGGGCATCTGGATTGAGAGCACTGAGGCCCATGAGAAGACTGGAAGTTTGGTAAAATTTTTCCAGCTCAATCAAGAATCGATTATCCACTGTCTCAGCTTTAGAGAGAAAGCGGAGGATATTGTCCAGCTGCTCCTGGAAACGGACATCGTCAGTTGTTGCCTGTTTGCAGACTTGGTAGGCTTTGTTTAACTCAGTTATCAGTGTCTGAGCTCTTTTGATTGGGTCTGTATCCGTCATGAGAATTCCTCCTTTGTGATGGTTTTAAAGTTGTTTTAAGCCTTTGTCTTTCTAATCATAGCCTATCACTTTTTACTCTTTTTTTATCTACAAATCTTTAATTGTCATTGAAATTTCCTGAATGGTAATAGCGGGATTTTATGATAAAATAGTTGTAAGGTTATCATGGTTATTTAGTAAAAAATTCAACACTTTAGGAATTTTTGAGGACCGTTTAGGATTTGGTGAAAATTAGTTGCTAGACTTATGATATCCTCTCTACAGGAGGTTTTATCCATGAACTATATCATCATCCAAAAAGAGAAAGAAATTTTTAAATTAAACATAAAGGATATCTACTATATCCAAACGCATCCAAGTAAAGCCCATACCGTGCAGATTTTTACTAAAGAAGCTAGCTTTGATCTGTTTCAAAATTTAAGCAAGCTTGAGAAACAATATGGGGATACCTTAACGAGATGTCATCGAAATTGTCTGGTCAACCTTGAACGAGTAAAATCCATGGAACTCCAATCAAAGACTCTTTTTCTTGGAGAAGAAGGTCGATATGCTGTTCAGTATTCCAGACGTCGTTATAGAGAAATTCGCCAAAAATGGTTGAAAGAAGGAGAGTAAGAAGATGAGAATTTTTGTTTTAGAAGATGATTTTTCCCAACAAGCCAGAATTGAAACGACGATTGAAAAACTTTTGAAAAAACAGAGTATCATTTCCAGTTCTTTTGAAGTCTTCGGGAAACCAGACCAATTGCTGGCAGAGGTGCATGAGAAGGGGGGGCACCAGCTTTTCTTTTTGGACATTGAGATTCGAAATGAAGAGATGAAGGGACTAGAAGTAGCTAGAAAGATTCGAGATCGAGATCCCTATGCCCTGATCGTCTTTGTGACGACTCACTCAGAGTTTATGCCCCTGTCCTTTCGCTACCAAGTTTCAGCTTTGGACTACATTGATAAGGCCTTGTCGGCAGAGGAGTTTGAATCTCGTATCGAGACAGCCCTCCTCTATGCCAATAGTCAAGATAGTAAAAGTCTGGCGGACGATTGCTTTTACTTTAAATCAAAATTTGCTCAATTCCAGTATCCTTTTAAAGAGGTTTACTATCTCGAAACATCCCCAAGACCCCATCGTGTTATCCTCTATACCAAGACAGACAGGTTGGAATTTACGGCGAGTTTAGAGGAGGTTCTCAAGCAGGAGCCACGTCTCTTGCAGTGCCATCGCTCCTTCCTCATCAATCCAACCAATGTAGTTCGTTTGGATAAGAAAGAAAAACTCCTTTTCTTTCCTAATAGCGGAAGCTGTCTGATCGCGCGTTATAAGGTCAGGGAAGTGTCTGAGGCTATCAATAACTTACATTGAGCTAGGAGAGTTTATGAATATTGCTTGGATATTATTGCATACACTTATTACTAATGGGCTAGAAATTGTCATTTTCTTTAAGGTGGATGGAATTGGTCTCACTTTCGAGAGGATTTTTAAGGCCTTTCTTTTTAAGATACTGTTGGCCTTTGTTTTTGTAATGATTGGCTATATAGTAGGAAATATTTACCTATCTTATTTTATGGAACCCTTGTATGGCATCGGCTTGTCTTTCTTACTGTTAAGAGGGCTTCCTAAAAAACTTCTCTTCTTTTATGGTCTCTTTCCAATGATATTGGTGAATCTCTTTTATAGAGGGGTCTCCTATTTTGTGCTTCCATTTTTGGGACAAGGGCAAGTATATGATGACTACTCATTTACTGGGTTATGTATAATAATTTTCAATTTCTTCATTTCTCTAGCCTTTTTGAAATGGTTGGACTATGATTTTACTAGTTTGAGAAGGGAGATTCTAGATAAAGCCTTTCAAAAGTCCCTGACTCAGATTAACTGGATAATGGGGGCTTACTATTTGGTGATACAAAGTCTGTCTTACTTTGAATATGAGCAAGGTATTCAATCAACGACTGTTCGCCATCTCATCCTAGTGTTTTACCTACTCTTTTTTATGGGGGTTATCAAGAAATTGGATACCTATTTGAAGGACAAACTCCATGAGAGACTGGACCAAGAGCAGGACTTGCGCTACAAAGATATGGAGCGGTATAGTCTGCATATAGAGGAGCTTTACAAGGAAGTACGGAGTTTTCGCCATGACTACACCAACCTCTTGACCAGCTTACGACTAGGCATTGAAGAGGAGGATATAGAGCAGATAAAAGAGGTCTACGACTCCGTCTTGAAGGACTTCAGCCAAAAATTGCAGGACAATAAATATGACCTTGGCAGATTGGTGAATGTTCGGGATCGTGCCCTCAAAAGTCTTCTAGCTGGAAAATTTATAAAAGCTAGAGAAAAGGACATTGTCTTTAATGTCGAAGTTCCTGAGGAGATTCAAGTCGAGAGTATGAACCTGCTTGATTTTTTGACCATCGTATCTATCCTTTGTGACAATGCCATTGAAGCCAGTGTAGAGGCCAGTCAACCTCATGTTTCAATCGCCTTTTTAAAAAGTGGAGCACAGGAGACCTTCATCATCGAAAATTCCATCAAAGAAGAGGGCATAAATATTTCTGAAATCTTCTCTTTTGGAGTTAGTTCTAAAGGGGAGGACAGAGGTGTTGGTCTTTATACTGTCATGAAGATTGTGGAAAGTTATCCCAATGCTAGTCTCAATACCACCTGTCAAGATCAAGTCTTTCGTCAGGTGCTTACTATGATACCTATAGAATGATGAAAAAATAAGACCGAGAGTGCTTGTTTCTCGGTCTTATTTTTTATAGTTGTATTGGATGATGAAGTCCTTTCGTATTGTTATGCTTAATTATATTAAGGCTGTATAAGATATCTTCCCACCATCCTCCACCTGTAATTTGGTTGAGTTCGGTAGTTGTTAGTTCTTGAAATGAGGTTAGATTTTGATTCTTATCCATGTTACAATTCTCCTGTTTTATAAGATAATAAATAGTTATAGAGTGTTATCTGAAAATTAATCAGAATGTGTTAAAATTTTATCTTTGAAATAATCAAAATATGTTTTCTTTGCAGTTACACTAGTGACGCGACCTTGTAAGCCATATTGGATGAGTTTACTATCCTCATTAGATAGTTTTGCAAGAGCGGTTAATTTAAAGAGATTTCCTTGCTCTGTTCTGGTAGGAGTTTGATCAATTGTCTGAAGTTGGCCGATGATGGTAATGCCATGATTTCCAATCTTCTCAAGCTTTAATCTTACAGTTTGTCCTTTATCTAGTAAGGGGAGATAGTCAGATGATACGTAGTAAGTGATTAGTACTTCTCTTGTATCTGTTATAATAGGGAATATTTGAGCAATTTCTGTACCAGTTGGAATTCTATTTTTACCTTCAAATTCACTGTTCAGATGAACGATACCTTTACTTGGAGCGGTTAAGGTATTGTTTTCTAAGCGCTGTGTCGCTTGATCTAGTTGTACTTTTAATTCTGTTAATTGATTCTCCACGGTTAGTTGTTGCTGAGAAGCTGTCTGTAAAAACTGAGTGCGAAGTACATCAATTTTGGTTTCTAAACTATTGTCATAAGTTGCTACACTTCCAATACCAGCTTGTTGAATTTTAAGATTGGCGATAGATGATTCGAGACCTGTAACACTTTGATTAATTTGAGAGAAAAATTGCTCATCTATAGCTCCTTGTGTCTGTCCTTGTGATGCTACAAGATAACTATTCAAGGTTGACTGGTGTGGATTACCAGTTGGTAATCGAGATTTTTTATTTATGATAGCATCTCTCAGTTCTTCATATTCTCCAATTCGTTGTTGGATTTTTATGATTTCTTGTTCGATAGCTGATGAACTGCTATTGGCAAGGTTGGCTTGATTTGAAACCTCAGTGTTAGTCTTTGATATACCCAGTTCAATATCACGAGCTTGTTTGGTAAAATTCATAAAGGTATTATGGTAGCCAAACTCATCCTCACCAGAAAAAAGATCGGTATTTTTTTCTAAGCTTTGTTTCAAAATTCCAAGTCCTTCTTTTTGCTTCTCAAGTCTTTGTAATTGAGTTTCTAAGGCAGTTTTCTGGCTCTCTTCCATTGTTTCAGAGTATTTGATGAGTAAATCACCTTTCTCAACTACTTGATTTGCCACTAAATGATTAGCTAAGATAGTATTATCACTGGTTGACTGAATGGATGCAATGACACTTGTAGGAGTGACTTCTCCTTGCGATGTAACAGTAATCTCTTTTGTAGCAACAAGGGAGAAAATCACGATGAAAGTAAACAGTAATGAAAGTGGTATGATTAATACTGTCGCATAATTATGGTAACGTCTCTGATAAAACTCGACGCTTCTAAAAAGATTAGGATTCATAACATTCCCCTTATTTGTTGAATAGATGATGGTAGAAGCCCTGCGCCTTCATTAACTCTTGATGACTACCAACTTCAATGATTTTACCCTGGTCAAGAACAATAACACTATTAGTTCGTTCGGCTATACTGAGACGATGGGCTACAAAGAGAATGGTTTTATCAGTTAGGGACATAAGATTATCTATAACTTTTTTCTCAGTCAAGACATCAAGACCGCTAGTAGCTTCATCTAGTATTAAAACAGGAGCTTTAGTTAAAAGAGCACGAGCGAGGGCTATTCGTTGCTTCTGTCCTCCTGATAGACCAGCTCCATCAGAGAGCTGGGTTTGATAGCCCATAGGCATTCTTTCAATGTCTTGACGGATTTCAGCTAATTCACAAGCTTTTAGAATATCTTCTTGGCTAATCATATGATTACCTCCTAAGGTTAAATTTTCCAATATAGAGCCATTAAAGATATAGGCTTGTTGAGGCAGGTAATTAATATGACGTCGTAAGACTTTTTTATCAATGTTTTTAATATCCTGATGATTGATGGTAATATGTCCTTTGTAAGGGTCAAAGAAATTAACAATCATTTTGGCTAGAGTTGTTTTACCAGAACCACTAACTCCAACCAGGCTTACCTTATCTCCTTGTTTAATCGTTAGATTAATATCCGTTAAGGTATCTCGTCCAAAACCATACTTATAAGAAAGATCATCAAATTCAATATCGCCCATCAAAAAATGTGAATGAACAGGAGTTTCTTGGACTTGAAACTCAGATTCGACTAGATAGACTTCGTTCAAACGGTTATTAGCGACCTTCGCAGATTGGAGTTTGGTTTGGAGGTTGATAATATTTTCCATAGGAGTTGTAAAGTAAGAAAGAAGTGTGTTAAAAGTAATCAGCTGACCGATAGAAATTTTACTCGACATGACTAATTGAGCGCCAAACCATAGGATAAGGATATTCAGAACTAATTTTGTTCCCTGCTTTAAACTCGTTTGTAAAATAGAATATTTGCTGAGTTTAAAGGACTTTTCCAAATAATCTACAAATTCGCTGTCTATATTTTGGTAGCGATTTTCTTCACTTGTGAGTGACTTGATGGTTTCAATCCCGTTAATATCTTCGATGATGGCAGAACTAACCATAGAATTACTTTGCATGACATCGTGGTTCATTTTTTCAAAAGGCTTCATAAAAGAAAAGATGATGAACATGTATATAGGAATGGAAATAAGAGAAAGAAGGAAGAGACTAGGGTTTTGTGCAAGTAAGACGCCCCCTACAAGAATCAGAATGGAAACATCAAGAAAAAGAGAGAGAATGGTAGAAGCCAAGGCATCTATGATAGAGTTGGCATCTGTGAACCGTGAAATGATTTCCCCTGTACGACGTGTCGCAAAGAAAGACATAGGAAGTTCAAAAATATGGCGAATATAGGATAAAATCACATCAATACTTAATCTTTGACTCAGAACGGTTAGGAGATAATCTCTGGAGAAGCTCATGACTTGTTGGAGGATATAGGTTATAACCAGACCAACTGAGATGATTCCTAAAGTTGATTTCATCTGATTTGGAATGTATTCATCCAAGATTCCTTGAAGATAATAAGAACCACCGATATTGATAATCGTGACCAATAAGCTTGAGAGAACGATGTAAGCAATGAGAGATTTTTGCTTGAAAATCAGAGGAAGGAAGCTTAGTAGACCATTCTTTTTATCTTTATGGGGTTGATAGCTGGGTTTGGGAGCTAGAAAAATAGCTACTCCAGTCCATTCAGAGAAAAAGCGTTCTTTTGACATTTTGGTGATTTTTACAGAAGGGTCAGGATCACCAATAATCAGATAGTCTTTCTTTGTTTGATAGACAACATAGTAATGTTGGAGTTTTCCTTCTTTGTTAACGTGAACGATAAATGGATAGGGGACATCACTCATGTCAAAGAGAGTTTTATCTGCTTGAACAGGTCTTGTTTCAAAGCCCATTTCATCAGCGGCTTTTACAATGCCAAGAGCAGTCGTTCCTTCTTTATTGGTCTTTGCAAGTTCTCTCAAGTGAGCTAGAGAAAAATCTGAACCATAGAATTTAGCAATCGAGGCTAAGGCAGCAACACCGCAGTCTCTAGCATCTATTTGAGGAACAAATGTACGTTTATAAGAAGTCATTGGCAATTCCTTTCATATAGTAGATAGGTATATTATGCCATAATAATAAGTTCATATTTTATAAAATCTTGAATAGTCATTGAAACTTCCTGAATGGTAAAAAAGTGATTAGAAATTATCTTTTAAAAAAATTTTAGAGGTGGTTTTAAATAAAAAAGCTAATTTAAGACGTTTCGATGACAATTCAAGATTTGGATGAAAAAATTTAATAAACAGCGATATACTAAACTTGTCAAAGTTGCAACAAGACAAAAAAGAAATGTATCAATCTTACAGGTTTTACTCATAGTAAATACTTATAAAGTATATTGTATGAACCAGATTAGAGTGTATATCAATTTTGTAAAATGGGGGGCTTGATGAAATTTCAAAACTGTAGTTCACAATTTGGCCTATGTTTATTTGGTCTGTACTTAATTGTAGAACATCAGGATTTATTAAACTTTATTATTGGAGGTACGTTAATTATTACTTCCATTATATCGTATCATGTTAATTATAAGAAATACAAAAGGAGAAAAAATGATTGATTTAGCCATTAATGACTTAGAAAATGTTGTTGGCGGAGGGAATGCGTTGTCTTGTGCGACCGGAATTGGCATGAGTGGTGCCATTTTAGCAGCCGCTTCAGGTCCGATTGGCTGGGGAACTTTTGCACTGCTGGCGGTTGGAGCAGCGGCTACTGGATTTGGCACAGGATATTCTTGTGGTGCATGGTATTACACTGGTGATTAAGGAGATAATTATGAAAAATATTGATCAAACTACTCTAGAAGAAATTTCTGGAGGTGGGAACATTGCTGATTGTGCGTATGGTATTGGTGCCAGTGCGTTAGCAATTGCGGCAGGACCTGCTGGTTTGGCAGGTTTGCTTGTGGCAGGTGCAGCTGGTTTTAGATTAGGCTATGCATGTACTAGTTTATATCTTCACGGGGATTAATTTATTATTTTCATTGTTTAATTACTCTTAAACATTTTAAATATACAATATTGTGACTCAACTTGTGGTTTTGATACAGTTTTAATAGAGCCTGAGATAACACTCTCTCTGACTCATGCAAAAAGCAACGGCTTTAAAACCGTTGCTTTTTGCCTTGTTATGTGACTATTAGTCCGTGCTATAATCAACGTAGAACAGATGATAAAATAGGATTTCTTATTCATTTAATGAACCTCACATACTATGGTATTTAGTTTCGACCCCAAGAAATATTCTTCAAACTACTGCAACATCATCTCGCCATAAAGCAGTATTGTCTGTAACTATTTTCCTAGCTTTCTTTAAATATTGATTTTTGATTGAAGATAAGAATGGTAAGCTCATTAACAATTTTCCAAAAAAATCGTGATACTATATTTTTTTTTTGATTTCTGAATAGTATTCGTTATGTTGGTAATAAGAAAGTTTTTTCAATTCAAGATGTTTCGATGACAATTCAAGATTTGGATGAAAAACTTTAACAAATAGTGCTATACTGAAATTGTCAAAGTTGCAACAGGACAAAAATTAAAAATAAAAAAGGAGTATTTGTCATGAATACAAAAATGATGGAACAATTTGAGATTATGGATATTGAAGAACTCGAAATAGTTAGTGGAGGAAGAGGCAATTTAGGATCTGCAATCGGTGGTTGTATTGGAGCAGTACTATTAGCTGCTGCGACTGGTCCGATAACTGGGGGAGCAGCAACACTTATTTGTGTAGGTTCAGGAATTATGTCCTCTTTGTAAGATTATGATTCTTAAATATAGTATTATTATCGCTATTAATTTACTGTCTTATTTACTTACTTACAAAATATCAAAGTTATCTAAGAATGATGAGAATAAGATAGTTAGCAAAATTTTAATTATATTATCAATCGTTTATGTAATCGTTGATGCTTTACTTAGTTGATGGATTGGTAGGAATAAAAAACTTAACTATAAACTATT
The DNA here is from genome assembly GCF_963511325.1 of uncultured Streptococcus sp. GTDB lineage: Bacteria > Bacillota > Bacilli > Lactobacillales > Streptococcaceae > Streptococcus. The sequence continues at coordinate 106,962 of NZ_CAUPII010000004.1, read as the reverse complement.
ATTTACTAATATTTTTTGCTTTCTGCAAGTTAATAAATAGTATAGTAAAACTTTTTATTGCAAGGAGAATAACGAAATTAAGATATTTTAGATACTCAAGATTATTGAAATCTTAGACTAAAAAATAGGTACTGCTACCTTTAAGAAGATAGTAGACGTATATACTTTTTTAAGAAAATCAAAAAGATACTATAAAAAATCTATTTGTTTATTGAATTTAAGACTTTAGTAACAAATTGAAAATAAAAAGGAGGTATTCATCATGAATACAAAAATGTTGTCACAGTTAGAGGTTATGGATACTGAAATGCTTGCGAAAGTTGAAGGGGGGTATAGCTCCACTGATTGTCAAAATGCACTGATTACAGGAGTCACTACGGGAATTATAACTGGTGGAACTGGAGCAGGTTTGGCCACTTTAGGAGTAGCTGGACTTGCTGGTGCATTTGTTGGAGCACACATTGGTGCAATTGGGGGTGGATTAACATGCTTAGGAGGTATGGTTGGTGATAAATTGGGACTAAGTTGGTAAGACTTATAGTAAAATTATGAGGATTCTATTCTGATTTATTTTAGTTTTTTAAAAAAGGAGTATTTGTCATGGATACAAAAATGATGTCACAATTTTCTGTTATGGATAATGAAATGCTTGCTTGCGTTGAAGGTGGAGATATTGATTGGGGAAGAACAATTGCTTGTGGAGCAGGGATTGCGTATGGCGCACTTGATGGGTATGCAACAACTTATGGTTCGACATTTCTATTGGGACCATATGCTATAGGAACAGGTGCAATTGGTGCTGTACTAGGTGGGATTGGTGGTGCACTCACCTGTTAGCCTAGGAAAGGAGATAGTAATGAAAAAAATATTTGCAACAAAACGCAATGTTTTCTTAGTGAGGTTGTTGTTCGGACAGATACCTTTGGTTGTTTCTACTTATCTATTTCTATCTCGTCAGTTTTTAAATTTTTCCGTAGTTCTCCAATTTCTTTTAGTAGTTATTAACTTGGCTTCTATTTTGGCTACTGTTTATCTCACTAGGGAAATGAGGATAAGAGAGTTTGAAGATGATGATTTGGTTAGTCCTAGAACCAATCAACTCATGTTCATCGGCTTGACAGGCTTTATGTCTATTATTTGTCTGTATAGAGGTATCACAGCAGTAGAATCCTATCAACAACTAATCGCCTATATTGGCGCTGCCCTCTGCTTAACTATCATGCTTCTGCTCATTTGGGGCTTGAAGTATTATAAAAAGTAGAGGTTAATGAAGTATAAAAGGGTAAGTGTTTTCAAAATGCTTACCTTTTTTAATGAAGTTTTTACAATTCAAGATGTTTTGATGACCATTTAAGATTTAGATGAATTTGTAATCTTAAATAAGGTAAGATAAATATATCAAATGTAAAGGAGTATTCTTATGAAGAATCAAAAGATAAAATCGCTATTACTTGTACCACTTGTATTTGCATCTATTACTACGGGTGTTGTATATGCAGAAGAACAGACTACTTCTTCCTCTATCCAGGCTAATGATAGTTCTGTTGTGGCACCAGATCTGCAATCGGGTACGGAAAATGTTGAGCATAAACCTTCCGTTGTAACTCCCGAAGAGTATGAGCAGAATGTTGCGGAATTTAAAAAGATAGATATTGAAGCCGTTCGTCAATCTTTTACAGAGGATCAATTGGAACATACTATATATTTTGGTAGAAAAACTTGTTCTCATTGTCGTCAATTTTCTCCTGAATTGAAAGAATTTAATAACTTAATTGAAAAGAAGTTAGAATATTATGATTTGGATGGTAAAGATTTTGACGGGGAAGCGAGAGAGTTTCTATTTAAAAAAGTCGGTATTCCAGGAACACCAACAATTTTGTATTTAAGAAACGGACGTCCGATATCTGGATGGGTTGGTGGCGGGGCAACTGCACAACAGGTTTATGATTATATGTACTCGAGAAACTCACCTAAGCAAACGGAAACAGTAGCATCTTCTGAGGATACAGTAACAGAAAGTGTCCGTGATGATAAAACAGGAGAGGTGGAGAATTCAAAGGAAAATTTAACTAATAATAGTGATAGTAGAGAACAATTGAAGAATAATATTCCTCCTTCTAACACTATAACTGTTCAGCCTGAAGATTTGGTAATGACAGATAAGAAGAAGCGAGGAGATACATCTAAGACAATCTCTGAAAATACTGATAAGTTACAAACTTCTTTATCCGAAGTTAAGGGGAATGATTCTGCCTCCCAAACCATTCATTTGAGCAAACAATTACTACCTAATACAGGAGAGGAAGAAAGTTACAATCTATTACGTATAGCTGTTGCACTCTTGATTACTTCAGGTATGATCAAGTGGAAACAAAGAGTTCATAAATAAAAATTTTTGCATCCTTATTTTGATGATTCTAAATAGGAGAGAGGTTGTGTTTATGGCCATTTTTAATAAATGTCATGCTGTGTTTGTTGGGTTTTTAGCCTTTATAATAGTTACTACAGTAGGCTATACCATCAATCAAGGAGATTTTTTTCAAAACGAGTACCTATTTATTATCGCAAAGACTTTCTGGATTTCACTGAGTGTTGCCTATGCGAAATGGTTTGATATGGTTTCGCTAAGAAGGTTAACGAAGAAAGAAATTCTACTTTTTATTGGAAGCTTTCTTATTTGTGTGCTGGTAAATATAGGTTATTATAGTTTTTTTACAGTATCTTCTGGTGCTGGATATCAACACCTTGAGGCTACTAGTACAGGAATTTCATTATCCTTTATTGCAAGCGTGACAGTTTTTGGGCCTATTCTGGAGGAATTTGTTTTCAGAGGTATCCTTCAAGGTGCGGTTTTTGAAAATTCTTGGTTGGGGCTTGTACTGACTGCCTCTCTCTTCTCTTTCATGCATGCACCTTATGATTTTCCTTCGTTTTTCTATTATCTATTTGGAGGTTTGATGCTGGGCTTTGCTTATAAGAAGAGTCAAAATCTATCGGTGCCTATCTTAGTCCATATCTGTTACAATTGTTTATCATTCTTCTAGTAGTTTTCAGTAGTTAAATTTACAAAGGAATGTAGAGGATGATCAGTTAGCGTCATAGTGACTAGGGAACTGACCTGGTAGATGTGAAATCAATAGATGGAGGAATCATATGAAAAAGTATGTGTATTTTTTAGATTTATTTGCCCGAGTTGTAGTGATATTGATATCGCTTGTTCTTTGTATAAGAGTACTCATGATTTCTAATGAACTCTGGAGAAATATTGTGGTATTGGTGAGTACTCCTGTTACGATCTATAGTCTGTTAAAACATAGACCAGGTAAGAAGAACATAAAAACCCTGTGAGAATCTTAAAAGAAAGATTAAAAAGATGCAAGCAAAATATAAAAATCAAATAGTAGAAGTTTGGGAAATTGGTAAAGATACTCCTAAACCAGATTGGGTAGAAGACGCCTTGCAAAAGAATTACATAGTATGGCTAGACAATCATGTCCGAATTTTAATGGCAGGACTTCAGTCTTCTCTTGCAACCAATCTCAAAATTGGCCTAGTCGGAACAGCAGGAGGAGGTTTTGCTGGTTATAGTATGTATGTCCTTGGCTATCCAGGAGATTATCTTGACCTCACAAATCATAGAGTGGTATCTGCCAAGGCTTTTCATCGAGACTATCAAGTTTTATAAAATGATTAGGTAGAAAAAAGATGATGGTCTCTCATTTTGAAAAGAATTGACTGCCTAGATGATGAAAAATATAAAGTTTTTAGCAGTAACAAAAGTACACAAGGGTAGATGTATTGGATTATCAAAGTCATGGTGATAGCTACCGAGACTGAATGCTGGAGGATTAAATGATAATTGTTGGCAGTTACGATAGCAAAGCCATTAGGGAGTTTCTATGAAAAAATATTCTATTCTTTTCAAAACTAGTGCAGTCCTTTCTTATTTGTTTTTGTTTTTCGGATTGTTTTGGACAACCCAATTTTGGAGAAATTATTGGGAGTTCTCGTCTTGGGTAGGAAATGTCATCTGGATTCGAAACATCATCAGCATTCTCTTTATCGGCCTGATGGTTTGGATTTTGATCAGGTTGGGTCATGCTTATCTCTTTTGTATCCCTAGGAAAAAGTGGCTGAGTTATTCTGTTCTGACGATGTTAGCAGCTATCGTTCTTATAAGCTTTAACTATCTGACAGCTAAACACGTTCAGGGGACAAACGAAAGTTGGAATTTGTTTATTGCCTATAGTGAGACCAATTTTGCGGAGTTTGGTGTTTACCTAACCTTAATCGTACTGGGACCTCTGATGGAAGAATTGGTATGTAGGGGGCTACTTCAACATGCCTTCTTTAAGAATTCAAGATGGGGACTGGATATTCTATTTCCGTCGGTTTTGTTCGCCTTACCCCATTTTTCAAGTTTTCCTAGTCTACTAGACATCCTGGTTTATACAGCAGTTGGATGTATATTTGGTGGTTTGACACGCTATACCAAGACTATCTATCCTTCTTACACGATTCATATTGTTAATAATATCATCGCAAACTTACCATTTTTGCTCACTTTTCTACATAGGGTCTTGGGGTAAAAAACCAAAAGGCTTGCTTTTCAGCCATAGAGGAGTTCATCATGTATAAACACTTATTTTTCCTAGATTCAAAAACCTTAGACTGGTTGACACCCTATATTCTAGATTTGGCTTCTGACACCATTGCCTTTAATGTTTTTGTGCTAACCTTTGTATCTGTGGTGGTCTTTTATTTCCTAAATCCCATGCTATCTTTAATGGCTATCTTCTTAGGGGCTGGCTATGTGGTCGGATTTTGGTTACTCAAATGGTTTGTTTTGGAAAGACTTGAGTTAAAGGATGATTTGTAGGAAGGTTTGTTTGTTGAGGAGGATAGTTTTATGGAGTTTTTTGATAAATTTCATGCCTTGTGTTTTGGATTTTTAGTACTAATAATCGTCATTACAGTTCCTTATACGATTAACCATGGGGATTTTTTTCAAAATGAACCTGCACTGATTATTGTAAGTCTTCTTGTAACCTTGCTGAGTGTTGCTTATGCTAGAAAGTTTGAAATGATTTCTTTTGGGATGTTAAGCAAGAAACAACTTTTACTTTTCATTGCAATCTTTCTTCTAAGTGTGCTTGAGACGCTAGTTTATATTCGTTTCTTCGCTGTTTCTTCTGGCGCAGGAGTTCAACACTTGGCGGAAGTCAGCAGAGGAATTTCCCTGTCTTTGATTTTGACTACCGCAGTTTTTGGACCCATCCAGGAGGAACTCATTTTCAGAGGACTTCTTCAGGGTGCGGTTTTTGATAATTCGTGGTTAGGGCTTGTTCTAACTTCCTCTCTCTTTTCTTTCATGCATGGACCTTCTAATGTCCCTTCGTTTATTTTTTATCTACTTGGGGGCTTGTTACTGGGCTTTGCTTATAAAAAGAGTCAAAATCTATGGGTTTCTACTCTAGTCCACATGTTTTACAACAGTTGGCCACTCTTATTTTATTTATAAAAACCATGAAAGGTAAGTAGGAGATTGTGCTTACCTTTTTCTTTCTATAATGATAACCCACCCCAGAGGCTTTTATTTGAGAATCAGGTCGGGACTGGTTGACGAATAAGCTAAAAACTAGTAGAATAGTAAGGAAACTTTATACGGAGGAAAGAAATGGACTTGGGTGATATTGAGCTAACGCTGACCCCTATACCTGGGAAAAGCGGAAAAGCTTATATGGGAAGCTACCCTGATGGGAAGCGCGTCTTTATTAAAATGAACACCTCTCCAATCCTACCTGGTTTAGCCAAGGAACAAATCGCTCCTCAATTATTATGGACTCGCCGTTTATCGGATGGGCGTGATATGTGTGCCCAAGAATGGTTGAATGGTAAAATTTTGACCCCTTATGATATGAATCGCAAGCAGATTATCAATATTTTGAGCCGCTTGCATCGTTCGCGTCCTTTGATGACGCAATTGACTCGTTTGGGCTATTCTTTAGAAACACCTTTTGACTTGCTTCAGGCTTGGTTAAAAGATGCTCCAGAATCCTTGAAGAACAATCAATATCTAAGAATGGTAGTAGAGGATTTGCGAGGAAGTTTGCCAAACTTTAGGGAAGATTATGCAACGATCGTTCATGGAGATGTACGACATAGTAATTGGATTGAGACAGAGAGCGGTCTTGTTTATTTAGTGGATTGGGATTCCGTTCGTTTAACGGATCGCATGTTTGATGTGGCGCATATGCTATGTCACTATATTCCAGACTATCAGTGGAAAGAGTGGTTGACTTATTACGGTTACAAATACAACCAAACAGTCATTAACAAACTATTTTGGTATGCTCAGTTATCCTTCTTGAGCCAGATTGCCAAATATTATACAAATGAAGATCTAGAAAATGTCAATCGGGAGATTTATGCCTTGCGCATCTTCCGTGACAAGTATGGAAAGAAGAGATGAGAGTTAGAAATCGTAAAGGGGCAACAGAATTACTAGAGGCTAATCCTCAGTATGTTGTCTTAAATCCTTTAGAAGCCAAAGGAAAATGGCGAGATTTATTTGGAAATGACAATCCTATCCATGTTGAGGTTGGTAGTGGTAAGGGAGCCTTTGTGTCAGGTATGGCCAAGCAAAACCCTAATATCAACTATATCGGGATTGATATTCAAAAGTCTGTTTTGAGTTATGCTTTGGACAAGGTCTTGGAAGTCGCTGTACCCAATATTAAGTTGTTGTGGGTTGATGGTTCTGATTTGACCGACTACTTTGAAGATGGTGAGATTGATCGCTTGTACCTAAACTTTTCAGATCCGTGGCCTAAAAAGCGTCATGAAAAGCGTCGTCTAACTTATAAGAGTTTCTTGGATACCTTCAAGCGTATCTTGCCTGAAAATGGAGAAATTCATTTCAAAACGGATAACCGTGGCTTGTTTGAATATAGCCTAGTGAGTTTTTCTCAATATGGCATGAAGCTCAATGGAGTTTGGTTAGATTTGCACGCCAGCGACTTTGAAGGCAATGTCATGACAGAATATGAAGAAAAATTCTCAAGTAAGGGTCAGGTCATCTATCGAGTTGAGGCTCAGTTTTAATGTAAAAAATATATCAATCAAAAACTCTATCATAACCAAAAAGTTAGATATATAATTTTATCAAGGGTTTAGTTCTGTACATAGAGCTAAGCCTTTTTAGTCTGATGTTAGGGTTCATTCGAGATTTTGGTAAGTGTATACTTGCAACCGGATAAGTGGTATAATGAAGGTGTTATGAGAAGAAGAATAAAACCGATTGTCGTCTATCTTTTCTTTTTCCTTGTGATAGGTGGTTTGATTTTTTCCGACCATCAACATCATAGACAAGTGGAGTCGCAAGTAGAAAAAACTGAGAAAACTACTCAAACTAGTGAAACAGAGAAGAATAAGGTTGTTGAAGAAAGATTAGTCTCGATGACTTTGGAAGAAAAAGTAGGCCAGTTGTTCTGGGCTAGGGTTCCTTCTAGTCATCAGCTAGAAGACCTTCATTCCTATCATTTTGGAGGTTATCTCTTGTTTGGGAGAGATTTTCAAGGACAAACCCTAGAGGATATGAAGGCTTTGACAGATCGCTACCAAGCTGCTTCAAAGATTCCTTTATTGATTGGTTCAGATGAAGAAGGCGGAACCGTGACTCGTATCAGTTCGATTTTAGAGACTCCTTTCCAATCTCCTTTGGAACTTTATCAAAAGGGTGGGATGGAGGCAATCCGTTCTGATACTAGGCAGAAGGCAGAGCTACTAAAATCTGTTGGTATCAATGCTGGACTCTTTCCAGTTGCAGATCTTGCCAGCAATCCATCAGCCTTCATCTATGATCGAACCATTGGACAAGATGCCCAAACGACTGCAAGTTATGTTGGGCAGGTTGTAACAGAACTTCAAAAAAACAAGGTTGGGTCAACCTTGAAGCATTTTCCTGGATATGGAGATAATGGAGACAGTCATACCGACATTATCCAAGACAATCGATCCTTGGATGAGTTAAGACAAGCGGATTTGCTACCTTTTCAAGCTGGCATAGATGCAGTGCGGATAGTGTTTTGGTTTCGCACAATATTCTATCCAAGATTGATACTGTTCCGTCATCGATCTCACCAAAAATCAATGATATTCTTCGCAAAGAACTCCACTTCAATGGAGTTATTATGACGGATGATCTCGATATGGCAGGATTGGCTGATTTTGTCAATCAGGATGAAGCTGCCCTTCAAGCAATTTTAGCGGGTAATGATTTGATTTTAGGATCTTCGTACCAAACTCAAATTCCTTATTTATTAAAGAAAGTCTCCTCAGGAGAGCTGACAGAAGAGCGTATTGATGAGTCTGTGAGACGTATTTTATCTTGGAAATATGACTTGGGGATATTAGGGACTTTGCAGTAAAGAGGGGAGATGACTAGAAAAGGATCAGCTGCTTGGATGCGGAACAGTTGATTTGTAAGGAATTCAGATTGCTTGGTAAAGTGATATCTTTCTATAAAATCGTGCAGAATTTTAAGAAAAAGCTTAAAATCAAGCCTTCTGAGTGCTTATGCTTTACATAAGTAGTCAAAAGTGCTATACTATAAGTAAGAATATGAGAAAGTGAGGCGGGGAAATATCTTCGCCTCTTGCTTATGAGGAGGTGGACGCAATCGCAACTATCGTAGAATTAGTCAGAGAAGTCGTAGAACCTGTCATTGAAGCTCCCTTTGAACTCGTTGATATCGAGTACGGAAAGATTGGCAGTGACATGATTCTTAGTATTTTTGTAGATAAACCAGAGGGAATTACCTTGAACGACACAGCGGACTTGACAGAGATTATCAGTCCTGTCCTAGATACTATCAAGCCAGATCCCTTCCCAGAACAATATTTCCTAGAAATCACCAGCCCAGGCTTGGAACGTCCTTTGAAAACCAAGGAAGCGGTCGCTGGAGCAGTCGGGAAATACATCCATGTTGGACTTTACCAAGCCATCGATAAGCAAAAGGTCTTTGAAGGAACCTTGCTAGCCTTTGAAGAGGATGAGTTGACTATGGAATATATGGACAAGACACGTAAGAAAACAGTCCAAATCCCATACAGTCTGGTATCGAAAGCACGTTTAGCAGTAAAATTATAGTAAAAGAAAGGAAGCTTTTGAAGATTCAAAAGTGAATAGAAGATGAGTAAAGAAATGCTAGAGGCCTTCCGCATTTTGGAAGAAGACAAGGGAATCAAAAAAGAAGACATCATTGATGCAGTGGTGGAATCACTTCGTTCAGCCTATCGCAGACGCTATGGGCAGTCTGATAGTGTAGCCATTGATTTCAACGAAAAGACAGGTGACTTTACAGTTTATACTGTTCGTGAAGTTGTTGATGAAGTATTTGATAGCCGTTTGGAAATCAGCTTGAAAGATGCTCTTGCCATTAACTCAGCTTACGAGCTTGGGGACAAGATTAAATTTGAAGAAGCACCAGGTGAGTTTGGTCGTGTAGCAGCTCAGTCTGCCAAACAAACCATCATGGAAAAAATGCGCAAGCAAACACGTGCCATTACCTACAATACTTACAAAGAGCATGAACAAGAAATCATGTCTGGTACGGTAGAACGATTTGACAACCGCTTTATCTATGTCAACCTTGGCAGCATCGAAGCACAATTGTCAAAACAAGACCAAATCCCTGGAGAAGTTTTTGCTTCTCATGATCGTATCGAAGTTTATGTCTACAAGGTTGAAGACAATCCTCGTGGTGTGAACGTATTTGTGAGCCGTAGCCATCCAGAAATGATTAAACGTTTGATGGAACAAGAAATTCCTGAGGTCTATGACGGAACTGTTGAAATCATGAGTGTTGCTCGTGAAGCAGGTGACCGTACTAAGGTTGCTGTTCGTAGCCACAATCCAAACGTGGATGCGATCGGGACAATCGTCGGACGTGGTGGTGCTAACATCAAGAAAATTACTAGCAAATTCCACCCAGCTCGCTACGATGCTAAGAGCGATCGTATGGTTCCAATCGAAGAAAACATCGACGTTATCGAATGGGTAGCCGATCCAGCTGAATTTATCTACAACGCTATTGCTCCTGCAGAAGTTGACCAAGTTATTTTTGATGAAAACGACAGCAAACGTGCCTTGGTTGTTGTTCCTGATAACAAGCTTTCTCTTGCGATTGGTCGTCGTGGACAAAACGTTCGTTTGGCAGCTCATTTGACTGGCTACCGTATCGATATCAAGTCTGCTAGTGAGTTTGAAGCCATGGAAGCAGCAGAACAAGCTGACCAGGTAGAAACAGACGAATTGGTCGAAGAATAAGAGCTGATCAGAGGAGGGAAGGATGAAAACTAGAAAAATCCCTTTGCGTAAGTCTGTTGTGTCTAATGAAGTGATTGATAAGCGTGACTTGCTCCGTATTGTCAAGAACAAAGAGGGACAGGTCTTTATCGACCCGACAGGCAAGGCTAATGGTCGTGGCGCTTATATCAAGCTAGACAATGCAGAAGCCCTTGAGGCCAAAAAGAAAAAAGTCTTTAACCGTAGCTTTAGTATGGAAGTTGAAGAAAGCTTTTATGACGAGTTGATTGCCTATGTCGATCACAAAGTGAAAAGAAGAGAGTTAGGACTTGAATAAACAAAAAATCGCCAATCTCTTGGGTCTTGCTCAGAGAGCAGGGAAAATCATCTCGGGTGAAGAAATGGTCGTCAAGGCTATCCAAGACCAGAAAGTAAAACTGGTATTTCTCGCCCATGATGCTGGTCCCAATCTGACCAAGAAGATTCAGGATAAAAGTCATTATTATCAAGTAGAAGTTATTACCGTGTTTTCAACACTGGAATTAAGCATAGCAGTCGGAAAATCAAGAAAAGTTTTGGCTGTCACAGATGCTGGATTTACAAAGAAAATGAGGTCTCTTATGGAATAGAAGAGGAGGACATGATTTGTCTAAGAAAAGATTGTACGAAATCGCAAAAGAACTTGGAAAAGAAAGTAAAGAAGTTGTAGCGCGTGCAAAAGAGTTGGGCTTGGATGTAAAAAGCCACTCATCAAGTGTGGAAGAAGCTGTCGCTGCAAAAATCGCTGCCAGCTTTAAGTCTGCTGCTCCGAAAGTAGAAGCAAAACCTGTAGCACCAAAAGCAAGTACAGAAAAGAAAGCCGAAAAATCTGAGCCAGCTAAACCAGCTGTAGCTAAGGAAGAGGTAAAACCAGCAGCAGCGGTTGCCCCTAAAGAAGAAAGAGTGGCACCAGTAAAACCGCAGAGTCGAAACTTTAAGGCTGAGCGTGAAGCTCGTGCAAAAGAGCAGGCTGAACGACGCAAGCAAAATAAGGGCAATAACCGTGACCAACAACAAAACGGAAACCGTCAAAAAAATGATAACCGTAATGGTGGTAAACAAGGTCAAGGCAATCGCGACAATCGTCGCTTTAATGATCAAGGAAAAAAACAACAAGGTCAGCAAAATCGCGGAAATGATCGCCGCAAGCAAGAGGACAGACGTCCAAATCAAGCAGGCCCACGTGTTGACTTTAAAGCCCGTGCAGCTGCTCTAAAGGCAGAGCAAAATGCAGAATATGCTCGTTCAAGTGAGGAACGCTTCAAGCAAACTCAAGCTGCTAAAGAAGCCTTGGCCCAAGCAAACAAACGCAAGGAACCTGAGGAAATCTTTGAAGAAGCTGCTAAGTTAGCTGAACAAGCGCAGCCAGTTCAACCAGTGGTTGAAGTTGCTCCTACAGCTAAAGAACCTGTAGTGGATACACGTCGTAAGAAACAAGCCCGACCAGACAAAGATCGTGATGATTACGATCACGAAGAAGATGGTCCTAGAAAACAACAAAAGAATCGAAGTAGTCAAAATCAAGTGAGAAATCAAAGAAATAGTAACTGGAACAATAACAAAAAGAATAAAAAAGGCAATAACAAAAATAACCGTAATCAGGCACCAAAACCTGTTACAGAGCGTAAGTTCCATGAATTGCCAACAGAATTTGAATATACAGATGGTATGACCGTTGCGGAAATCGCAAAACGTATCAAACGCGAACCAGCTGAGATTGTTAAGAAACTCTTCATGATGGGTGTGATGGCGACACAAAACCAGTCCTTGGACGGTGAAACAATCGAACTCCTCATGGTAGATTACGGTATTGATGCGAAACAAAAGGTTGAAGTCGACAATGCTGATATTGAACGTTTCTTTGCTGAAGAGGGTTATCTCAATGAAGATGAACTCGTAGAGCGTCCACCAGTTGTAACGATCATGGGACACGTTGACCATGGTAAAACAACCCTTTTGGATACCCTTCGTAATTCTCGTGTTGCAACAGGTGAAGCCGGTGGTATCACTCAGCATATCGGTGCCTATCAGATTGAGGAAAATGGTAAGAAGATTACCTTCCTTGATACACCAGGACACGCAGCCTTTACCTCTATGCGTGCGCGTGGTGCCTCTGTTACCGATATTACCATCTTGGTCGTAGCGGCAGATGACGGGGTAATGCCTCAAACTATCGAAGCCATCAACCACTCAAAAGCTGCTAATGTTCCAATCATCGTAGCCATCAACAAAATCGATAAACCAGGTGCCAACCCAGAACGTGTGATCGGTGAATTGGCTGAACACGGTGTTATGTCAACTGCCTGGGGTGGAGATTCTGAGTTTGTAGAAATCTCAGCTAAATTCAACCAAAATATCGATGAACTCTTGGAAACTGTTCTACTTGTGGCTGAAATCCAAGAACTCAAAGCAGATCCAACAGTTCGTGCCATTGGTACTGTTATTGAAGCTCGTTTGGATAAAGGAAAAGGTGCAGTTGCGACCCTCCTTGTCCAACAAGGTACTTTGAACGTTCAAGATCCAATCGTTGTCGGAAATACTTTCGGACGTGTCCGTGCTATGACCAACGACCTCGGACGTCGTGTGAAGGTCGCAGGCCCATCAACACCAGTATCGATCACTGGTTTGAACGAAGCGCCAATGGCGGGTGACCACTTTGCTGTTTACGAAGATGAAAAATCTGCGCGTGCAGCTGGTGAAGAACGTGCCAAACGTGCTCTTATGAAGCAACGTCAAGCTACTCAACGAGTTAGCCTTGAAAACCTCTTTGATACCCTTAAAGCAGGAGAACTCAAGTCAGTTAACGTCATCATCAAAGCCGACGTACAAGGTTCTGTTGAAGCTCTCTCTGCATCACTTCAAAAGATTGATGTGGAAGGCGTTAAAGTGACCATTGTTCACTCAGCAGTTGGTGCTATCAATGAATCTGACGTGACTCTTGCCGAAGCTTCAAATGCCTTTATCGTTGGTTTCAACGTGCGTCCTACACCACAAGCTCGTCAACAAGCAGAAGCTGACGATGTAGAAATCCGTCTCCACAGCATCATCTACAAGGTGATTGAAGAGATGGAAGAAGCCATGAAAGGGATGCTTGACCCAGAATTTAAAGAAAAAATTATTGGTGAAGCGATCATCCGCGAAACCTTCAAGGTATCTAAAGTGGGAACAATCGGAGGATTCATGGTTACCAGCGGTAAAGTTACCCGTGACTCTAAAGTTCGTGTCATCCGTGATGGTGTTGTTATTTACGATGGTGCTCTAGCTAGCTTGAAACACTATAAAGATGACGTTAAAGAAGTTACAAACGGCCGTGAAGGTGGTCTCATGATTGACGGCTACAATGATATCCAGATGGATGATGTGATTGAAGCCTACATCATGGAAGAAATCAAGAGATAATAGAGAAACGATAGCCGATTTGACTCGTCGTCAACAGTGCCTTGATGAACCCGTAGTTCTATCTAAGGCTTGTTTCCTAGATTCAAATGGCTCTAGTTCCTCTATCTACTAGACAAAGCTAGGTCTGCTGGCCTAGCTTTTGATTCAATTGAGAGAAAGGAAAAAAGCATGGCAAATCATTTCCGTACGGATCGTGTGGGCATGGAGATCAAGCGCGAAGTCAATGAGATTTTGCAAAAGAAAGTCCGTGATCCACGTGTCCAAGGTGTGACTATCACTGATGTTCAGATGCTAGGTGACTTGTCTGTTGCTAAGGTCTACTACACTATTTTGAGTAACCTGGCTTCAGATAATAAAAAAGCTCAAGTTGGACTTGAAAAAGCAACTGGTACTATCAAACGTGAACTTGGTCGCAATTTGAAATTGTACAAAATTCCAGACTTAACTTTCGTCAAAGACGAATCCATCGAATATGGAAACAAGATTGACGAGATGCTACGCAATCTGGATAAACATTAAGCAGAAAGAGGGGCAACCCTCTTTTTTGTGGCTATAAGTCGGTCATTGTCTAGTCAGATTATATAAATAGAAATTCAGAAAATAAAATAAATCTTGAAAATATCATTTATTCCATAAATATGATAAGATAAAGCTTGATATGAATGAAAAATGGAGATAGAGATGGCTAAAGAAGATGTGGCGATGCAAGTGTTGCAACAGGTAGTAAAACTTCCTGTCGTTAAAGTGAACCGGTCAAAATTTTTAATGGACAAATTCTCTAAGGAAGTGGCTTCAAAGGATATTCCTAGATTATTGGAAGAAGGGCCGACAGCTTTATTACCTCAGGAAACCTTAGATCGAGTAGCTAATGCATGTATTAGAGATAATGTATTGCTAGCAAGTGGAACATCTGTTTTGGCTGGATTACCTGGAGGTATTGCCATGGCCGTTACAATTCCGACAGATGTAGCCCAGTTTTACGCATTTTCACTGAAACTAGCTCAGGAGCTAGGCTATATTTACGGCTATGATGATCTCTGGGCTTCGCGAAATGAGCTGAGCGAAGAAGCTAAAAATACCCTCTTGCTCTATCTGGGAGTGATGTTGGGAGTAAATGGTGCGGGCGCTCTCCTTCGTTCTGGTGGTGTTACAGTTGCTAAGCAAGTGATGAAAATTGTAAACAAAAAGGCTTTGACAAAGACTCTTTGGTATCCAATTTTGGAAAAAGTTCTGAAAATCTTTGGAGTGAATCTGACCAAGGGAGGATTGGCTAAGGGGATGGGGAAAGTTATTCCTATCTTAGGTGGAGTCCTATCAGGTGGCTTAACCTTTGCGACCATGAAACCCATGGGAGAAAGATTGCAAAAAGAATTGTCCAAATTGATTAACTACGATGAAGCACAATATCAAAGAGATGTTGCCACTATCCGAAAAGAAGTGGAAATCATAGAAGGAGATTGACATGGGGATCATAACAGTACTGGCCAAAACCTACGGTAATTATCTTCTAACAAGGCAAGCTTTAAAAGTTGCAGAAACCATAAAAAAAGATGAAAACACAGTCGTTAGTTTGGGAAAATTATTTCTCGTAGATAAGCTTATGGATACAGCTACTTGGTTGATGAAGCCGGAGGATAAAGAATGAAATCTTTTTGGAGGCTCTTCACTCTTCTTTTTATAACACCAATTGTTGGTTTGATAAAAATTCTCTGGTTTCTAATCTCTTTCGCCTTCCAATTACTGTTCTATAAGATTCTTTTCAAGATAATAGATTGGTTTTTCAAACTTCTCTGATGATCATGGTAAGGATAAGACTTTGAGGTTTTACTAGGAAAAGTCTATATAATTGGAAATAATGAAATTATACGAAATAAACTAGCAAGTCTTCTACTGCTAGTTTTTTAATCTTTGCCCTTGTGGTATAATAAAAAAGAAAAAACTGTTAGAGAATATGATGGAGGTTATGATGGACAATATCATTGATGTATCTATTCCTGTTGCGGAAGTTGTGGACAAGCATCCAGAAGTTTTAGATATCCTAGTAGAACTCGGTTTTAAACCTCTTGCAAATCCATTGATGCGAAATACAGTCGGACGAAAAGTATCGCTCAAACAGGGGTCTAAACTGGAGGGAACCCCTATGGATAAGATTGTACGCACACTTGAAGCAAATGGTTATGAAGTGATTGGAATAGACTAATGGCAGATGAACGTATTTATATCCTACGGGATATTTTATTAGAATTGCATAATGGAGCCTCCCCTGAATCCGTTCAGGAACGCTTTGATGCAACCTTTACAGGTGTATCAGCTATCGAGATTTCTCTCATGGAGCACGAGTTGATGAACTCGGACTCAGGTGTGACATTTGAAGACGTCATGGAGCTCTGTGATGTCCATGCCAATCTCTTTAAGAATGCTGTTAAGGGTGTCGAAGTTGAAGATACAGAGCATCCAGGTCATCCTGTGCGTGTTTTTAAGGATGAAAATCTAGCCCTCCGTGCTGCCTTGATTCGTGTTCGAAGATTGTTAGACACATATGAGTCTATGGAAGATGAGGAAATGCTTGCAGAGATGCGTAAGGGGTTGGTTCGTCAGATGGGGCTTGTAGGTCAGTTTGACCGTCACTACCAGCGCAAAGAAGAACTCTTCTTTCCTATCATGGAGCGTTATGGACATGATTCTCCTCCAAAAGTCATGTGGGGAGTCGATGACCAGATTAGGGAACTCTATCAAAAAGCCTTGGGGACAGTTAGGTCACTACCAGAAGCATCCATTAGTATTGTAAAGGCAGATTTTGAGGCTTTTGCGACTGAATTTGAGAGTATGATTTTCAAGGAAGAGTCCATCCTCCTCATGATTCTGCTCGAATCCTTCACCCAGGATGACTGGATTCAGATTGCTGAGGAAAGTGATGCCTATGGATATGCTATTATCCGTCCGTCTGAGAAATGGGTTCCTGAGCGTCAAAATTTTGTTGAGGAGAAAAGTGTAGAAGAACCAAGTCAGCCAGAAACTGTAGATGGACAAGTTCAGCAAGTGATCGATACGCCAGAGGGTCAGTTTACTATCACCTTTACACTTAAGGAAAAGAAAGCAGTGATGGACCGAAATAGTCAGCAGGCTTTTGGAAATGGCTATCTTTCAGTTGAACAAGCTAATCTTATCCTCAACCACTTGCCTATGGAGATTACATTTGTTAATAAGGATGATATCTTCCAGTATTACAATGACAATACGCCAGCAGATGAGATGATTTTCAAGCGGACACCGTCTCAAGTTGGGCGCAATGTTGAGCTATGTCATCCACCAAAATATTTTGAGAAAGTCAAAGCGATTATGCAAGGTCTTCGTGAAGGGAAAAAAGACAAGTACGAGATGTGGTTCAAGTCCGAGTCACGGGGCAAGTTTGTCCATATCACTTATGCTGCTGTATACGATGAAAATGGAGAATTTCAAGGAGTATTGGAGTATGTTCAGGATATCCAGCCTTACCGTGAGATTGATACAGATTATTATCGAGGAATAGAATAAGGAGAAACAATGAGTTACGAACAAGAATTTATGAAGGAATTTGAAGCCTGGGTTAATACCCAAATCATGATTAATGATATGGCGCTCAAGGAAAGCCAAAAGGTCTATGAAGAAGATCAAGATGAGCGTGCTAAAGATGCCATGATTCGCTATGAAAGCCGCTTAGATGCCTACCAGTTCTTGCTAGGCAAGTTTGAAAATTTTAAGGCAGGCAAGGATTTCCATGATTTACCAGAAGGTTTATTTGGTGAGAGACATTATTAAGAGCTATAAAAAAAGTGTGGTCTATAAACCGCACTTTTTACATATGATGGGTATGCTTGGTAATCCATTGTTCTGTTTTTATTTTTAACCAAAATGAATAGATTCCAAGAGTGATAATCGTCAGTAAGAACCATTTGATCCAATTTCCAAATAACTGGGCGCCAGTTCCATCAAAATATAAACGTTGACCATCGATGACAGTATGTCGGACTTTCCAATCTTGCATAAAACAAACGGCCCAAGGTGTGGCAATTCCTAGAGTTAAGGCGATGATGAAAAAAGCGACAATTGAGTGTCCGATAAAGCTGAGTAATCCCCGTCAAAATAACTTTATTTGTTCATATAGAGTCTCCTTAGAATTTTATGGATAAGTAAATCATTACTTTGAGGTATTGTACCATAGGAGGAGATAGGAATCAATATTTCTTGAAATGAGGCACTATAGTTCAAACGAAAATAGCATTCACGATTTGTCCTACTTATCTTTTTGTGTTACAATGTTAGCATGAAAACGAAAAATATTATTAAAACAGGTTTAGTCGTGGTAGGGCTTGGAGCACTTGCCTTTGGTGCTAAGAAAGTCGCTGATGATCACAAACTCATGAAGACACAGGAAGAGTTAACTGCTATTGTGCGTGACTATTTCTCAGAAATGGGTGAGATTGGAACTCTCTATGTCCAAGTGTACGAAAGTAGCTTAGAACGTCTTGTTGGTGGTGTTATTTTTGAAGATGGTCGTCACTATACCTTTGTCTACGAAGATGAAGATCTCATCTACGAGGAGGAAGTCTTATGATTTCTCCTAAGAGTATAGAAGAATTAGCAAATCTAGTAGAACAGGATGGCAAGAAGGTCCTCCTTTTTGTTGCGGATTGGTGTGGCGATTGTCGCTATATCTATCCAGCTCTGCCAGAGATTGAAGAGACCAATCCAGAGTTTACCTTTATACGAGTAGACCGAGATGAGTACATGGAACTTGCAAAACTATGGGATGTATACGGGATTCCAAGTCTAATTGTCTTAGATAAGGACAAGGAGATTGGACGCTTTGTTAATCGTGACCGTAAAACCAAGGCACAAATAAACGACTTTTTAGCAGAATTAAAATAGGAGAAAAGAAAGAATGATTTTTACATATAACAAAGAACATGTCGGTGATGTCCTTATGGTCATCGTGAAAAACAGTGGCGATGCCAAACTAGATGTTGAGCGTAAAGGCAATGTGGCACGTGTTTTCCTAAAGGAAACTGGTGAAACTGTTGCTTGGAATATTTTTGAAGTTTCTAGCATGTTTGAAATCGCTGAGCGCGGGCAAGTCTTTTTAACTGACGACCAAGTAGCACGTTTGAATCAAGAATTGCAGGCTCAAGGATTTGCTGAGGAAATCATCAATGACAAGGAACCAAAATTTGTGGTTGGAGAAATTGTAGAAATGGTTGCGCATCCAGATAGTGACCACCTCAATATCTGTCAAGTTGCTGTTGGGAATGATAAAACAGTACAAATCGTGGCAGGTGCTCCAAATGCGCGTCTTGGTTTGAAAACCATTGTAGCTCTTCCAGGAGCTATGATGCCAAAAGGCAATCTCATTTTCCCAGGGGAACTTCGTGGTGAAAAGAGTTTTGGCATGATGTGTAGTCCTCGTGAATTGCATTTGCCAAATGCTCCACAAAAACGTGGTGTCATTGAATTGTCCGAAGACCAAGTTGTTGGAACTCCATTTGACCCAGCAAAACACTGGACAGCTTAAATTTGTTAAGTTAGATAGGAGAAAGTAAGATGGCAAAAAATGTTGTGATAACAGGTGCAACATCAGGTATTGGTGAAGCTATTGCGCGTGCCTATCTAGAAAAAGGTGAGAATATCGTTCTTACGGGACGTCGAACAGAAAGACTCGAAGTCCTAAAAAACGAGTTTGCGGCAACCTTTCCAAATCAAAAAGTTTGGACCTTTCCTTTAGATGTTACGGATATGCGCATGGTTAAGACTGTCTGTTCAGATATTCTAAAAACTGTGGGTCAGATTGATATATTGGTCAATAACGCTGGACTTGCTTTAGGCTTAGCTCTCTATCAGGATTATGAAGAGTGGGATATGCTGACCATGCTGGATACCAATGTCAAGGGCCTGATGGCTGTTACTCGTTGTCTCTTGCCTTCTATGGTGACTGCAAATCAAGGCCATATCATTAATATGGGTTCAACCGCAGGTATTTACGCTTACGCTGGTGCAGCAGTCTATTCAGCAACCAAGGCTGCAGTCAAAACCTTTTCAGATGGACTACGGATTGATACCATTGCGACTGATATCAAGGTGACAACCATTCAGCCTGGTATTGTAGAGACTGATTTTTCAAAAGTCCGTTTCCATGGAGATGAGGCACGGGCTGCGACGGTCTATCAGGGGCTCGAAGCCTTGCAAGCTCAGGATATTGCAGACACAGTAGTCTATGTGACCAGCCAACCTCGCCGTGTGCAGATTACAGATATGACCATAATGGCCAATCAACAGGCGACAGGATTTATGGTTCATAAAAAGTAAAAAATTTCCTCGAAAGTTACAAATTTCTGTAACTTTTTTTGATTTCCTACGAATAGATAAGTAGGAGGAAGAAAATATGTATAATAAAGTTATCATGATTGGGCGTTTAACGTCTACACCAGAATTGCACAAAACCAACAATGACAAGTCGGTAGCGCGAGCAACTATCGCTGTGAACCGTCGTTACAAAGACCAAAACGGGGAACGCGAAGCCGATTTTGTTAATATGGTCCTATGGGGCAGACTAGCAGAAAGCTTGGCAAGCTACGCAACTAAAGGTAGTCTTATCTCTGTGGATGGAGAATTGCGTACTCGTCGCTTTGAGAAAAATGGCCAGATGAACTACGTGACCGAAGTTCTTGCCACAGGATTCCAACTCTTGGAAAGTCGTGCTCAACGTGCCATGCGTGAAAATAATGCAGGACAGGATTTGGCAGATTTGGTTTTGGAAGAGGAGGAACTTCCATTTTAAAATGACAAGAGTTTGAGAGTTTTCTCCAACTCTTTTTATGCTATAAATCAGACTTTTTTCTTGACTATTTTTGACCAAGTGATACAATAGAACTATGGTTTAGCACTCGTATGAAAAGAGTGCTAATAATATGATTGAATTATGGAGGAAAACAGATGTTGAAACCATTAGGAGACCGTGTGGTCTTGAAAATTGAAGAAAAAGAACAAACTGTCGGAGGCTTTGTCCTAGCGGGATCAGCCCAAGAAGAAACGAAAACAGCTACAGTAGTGGCTACTGGACAAGGTGTTCGTACCTTGAGCGGTGAACTAGTCGCTCCAAGTGTAAAGGTTGGAGATCAAGTTTTAGTCGAAGCTCATGCAGGTATCGAGGTCAAAGATGGTGACGAAAAATATATCATCGTGGGTGAAGCTAACATCTTAGCAATCGTTGAAGAATAATAGGAGGAAGTAAGTATGTCAAAAGAGATTAAATTTTCATCTGATGCACGTTCAGCTATGGTCCGTGGTGTTGATATCCTAGCTGATACAGTTAAAGTAACCTTGGGGCCTAAAGGACGTAACGTTGTTCTTGAAAAATCATTCGGTTCACCATTGATTACCAACGACGGTGTGACCATCGCTAAAGAAATTGAACTAGAAGACCATTTTGAAAATATGGGTGCCAAATTGGTATCAGAAGTAGCTTCTAAGACTAATGATATCGCTGGTGACGGGACAACTACTGCAACAGTCTTGACACAGGCGATCGTTCGTGAAGGAATCAAAAACGTTACAGCAGGAGCAAATCCAATCGGTATTCGTCGGGGGATTGAAGCAGCGGTTGCTACAGCTGTAGAAGCCTTGAAAAACAATGCCATTCCTGTTGCCAACAAAGAAGCTATCGCGCAGGTTGCTGCTGTATCCTCTCGTTCTGAAAAAGTAGGTGAGTACATCTCTGAAGCCATGGAAAAAGTTGGTAAAGATGGTGTTATCACTATTGAAGAATCACGTGGTATGGAAACAGAGCTTGAAGTCGTAGAAGGAATGCAATTTGACCGTGGTTATCTATCGCAGTACATGGTCACTGACAATGAAAAAATGGTTGCAGACCTTGAAAATCCATACATTTTAATCACTGACAAGAAAATTTCAAATATCCAAGAAATCTTGCCACTTCTAGAAAGTATCCTTCAAAGTAGCCGTCCGCTCTTGATTATTGCTGATGATGTTGACGGTGAAGCTCTACCAACACTTGTCTTGAATAAGATTCGTGGAACTTTCAACGTAGTTGCTGTTAAGGCTCCTGGTTTCGGTGACCGTCGTAAAGCAATGTTGGAAGACATCGCTATCTTGACAGGCGGAACAGTTATCACCGAAGACCTTGGTCTTGAGTTGAAAGATGCTACTATCGAGGCTCTTGGTCAAGCAGCCAAAGTGTCTGTCGATAAAGATAGCACAGTCATTGTAGAAGGTGCAGGTAATCCTGAAGCAATTGCTAATCGTGTTGCTGTTATCAAATCACAAATTGAAACAACAACTTCAGAATTCGACCGTGAAAAACTCCAAGAACGCTTGGCTAAGTTATCAGGTGGGGTAGCAGTTATCAAGGTTGGTGCTGCAACAGAAACAGAATTGAAAGAAATGAAACTCCGCATCGAAGATGCCCTCAATGCGACTCGCGCAGCCGTTGAAGAAGGTATCGTTGCAGGTGGTGGTACTGCCCTTGTCAATGTTATCTCTGCTGTTGCGGCCTTGGAGTTAGAAGGTGATGAAGCAACAGGACGTAACATTGTTCTTCGTGCCTTGGAAGAACCTGTACGTCAAATCGCTTACAATGCAGGTTATGAAGGTTCAATTGTTATCGATCGTTTGAAAAATGCAGAGCTTGGAACAGGCTTCAATGCTGCAACAGGTGAATGGGTCAACATGATTGAAGCAGGAATTATCGATCCTGTTAAGGTTAGCCGTTCAGCCCTTCAGAACGCAGCTTCAGTAGCAAGCTTGATTCTAACAACAGAAGCAGTCGTAGCTAACAAACCAGAACCCGCTGCACCAGCGCCAGCTATGGATCCATCTATGATGGGTGGCTACTAGGAAATAAATAAAAACAGGTAGAATGAAAGATTTCTACCTGTTTCTTTTGAATTACTCAAAAAGAGGAAGCTCAGCCTCCTCTTTTTACATCTATTTAATTATGGTTTGATAACTTCAGCTCCACCCATGTATGGACGAAGAACTTCTGGAATGGTCACAGAACCATCTTCGTTTTGATAGTTTTCAAGGATAGCAGCGACTGTACGTCCAACAGCAAGTCCAGAACCATTCAAAGTATGAAGAAGTTTAACCTTACCATCGGCTTCATCACGGTAACGGATTTGGGCACGACGAGCTTGGAAATCTTCTGTATTTGAACAGCTTGAGATTTCACGATAAGTATTTTGCGCAGGAATCCATACTTCCAAGTCATAAGTCTTAGCAGCAGAGAAGCCCATGTCTCCTGTAGAAAGAGCAACTACACGGTATGGAAGGTTGAGTTTTTGAAGGATATTTTCAGCGTTAGCTGTCATCTTTTCAAGTTCTTCATATGATTCTTCAGGTTTAGCAAATTTCACCATTTCTACCTTGTGGAATTGGTGTAAACGAATCAAACCACGAGTATCACGACCAGCTGAACCAGCTTCAGAACGGAATGATGGGCTCATAGCAGTAAAGTAGATTGGCAAGTCTTTTCCATCAAGAATTTCATCACGGTAGTAGTTGGTCAGAGGAACTTCAGCTGTAGGAATGAGGACGTAGTTCGTATCTTTCAATTCAAATGTATCTTCTTTGAATTTTGGATATTGTCCTGTACCGAACATAGAATCATGGTTAACCATGTAAGGTGTGATGACTTCAGTGTAGCCTTCTTTTCCATGTTCATCCAACATAAAGTTGTAGATAGCACGTTCCAAACGAGCCCCGAGGCCTTTATAGAAGAGGAAGCGCGCTCCAGTTACCTTCCCACCACGTTCCCAGTCAAGAATACCAAGATCTTCACCTAGATCCCAGTGAGCTTTTGGTTCAAAGTCGAACTCGCGAGGAGTTCCCCAACGGCGAACTTCTACATTATCATCTTCGTCTGCACCGATAGGCACGCTATCAGCTGGGATATTTGGAAGTGTAGTGGTAAATTCTGTCAATTTAGCATCGATTTCAGCCAATTCTGCATCAAGAGCTTTTACCTCGGCAGAGAGGGTTTGCATCGCAGCAATCTTGTCATCGGCATTTTCCTTGTTACGTTTAGCTTGTGCAATCTCAGCAGAAACTGTGTTACGTTCAGCCTTGAGAGTTTCAACCTTGACCAAGATGTCACGTCGTTTGGCATCGATTTCTTTCATCTCGTTCAAGATAGCAGCATCTACACCACGTGTAGCTAGTTTTTCTGCGACAGCATCAAAGTCTGTACGAATACGTTTGATATCTAACATATAAACTCCTTTATGAAAAAAGCACACCCGACAAAGCGTTGGAGTGGCAGGGCCACGGTTCCATCCAACTTCACAGGTGTGCACTTGATTATGTATTTAGTTTGTAACAACGGTAGAATTTCAATTAAATCTTCTATCTGCTCGCAGCACCCGCAGACTTTCTGAAAGAAGTAAGTAACCTACTTATCCGTTTCTATGATTATACTAAACTTTCTATTTTTTTGCAAATAGATTTTTAATTTTTCGACCAATGATTTGGACTAAGGTAGGAAGTTTGACTACCTTGTCATTTCCCAGTTTTTCACGAGCTATTTTAAGAATTTTTCCAGAGTCTTTTGAGGCGAAGAGAAATTTTCCTTGATCTGTAAAGATTTCAAAATGACGACTAACCTTGCGGCCTGAAACATTGGCTCCGATTTGATTAATGCTGGACCATGGAATTTGAATATAGTCCTCGACATTTCGATCTGCGTAAAATTCTAGCGCATGATCTCCAACCAGAAATTTTCCAACCTTTCCTGTAATGGAGAGATAGGAAGTTCCAGTTGTTTGCAAGTCGACGACCTTGTTGAGGGATTGTGCCATATTTAGTCTTCCTTATTTTCACCGAAAAATGCTTGATAGAGAGATTTAAGAGCGGCTTTTTCTTGGTCTTTATGGACAACAAACATGATAGAAACTTCACTAGAACCTTGTGACATCATTTGGATGTTGATGTTGTTTTCAGATAAGGCACGAGTGGCTGTAGCAGTTACCCCGATATGACGCTTCATTTTTTCCCCAACAATCATAATGATAGAGAGGTCGTGTTCGATTTCAGCGTGGTCTACCTCTGCTTTTTGGACTAACTGACGAAGGATTTCTTCTTCCTTGATCGGAGTCAATTCTCGTGAACGTAAGATGATAGACAGGTCATCGATACCAGTTGGCATGTGTTCCCAACCAATATTAAGGTCCTCAAGAATCTGAAGAACTTTACGACCAAAACCGATTTCGCGGTTCATGAGATACTTAGACATATTAATGCTGACAAAGCCAGAATCACCAGCGATCCCAACAACTGGGAATTTGTCGCTGCTATGTTGTAGCACAATGCGAGTACCTGGGTGGTCTGGATTGTTGGTATTTTTAATGACAAGAGGAATTTTTCCACGGTAGGCAGGTAGAAGTGCTTCATCGTGTAGTACAGAGAATCCAGCATAGGCCAATTCACGCATTTCACGGTAAGTCAATTCAGGGATAGAGTGTGGCTTATGGATAATACCAGGGTGAGCTGCAAAGATTCCATCTACATCAGTAAAGTTTTCATAGAGGTCAGCCTTGACACCAGCAGCGATGATAGAACCAGTGATATCTGAACCCCCACGTGAGAAGGTACAAATTTGATCTTCTTTCGTAACACCGAAGAAACCAGGGATAACAAGAACTTCAGTTGAATTTGTCAATTCCTCGATTTTATCGTAACTTGATGGGATGATACGTGCATTTCCAGGTTCGCTTGTCACAACGATACCAGCTTCTCTAGGATGAACATAACGCGCTTCCAAGCCATTTTGGTTAAAGTAGGCTGCAATCAATTTGGCATTGTTGTTTTCCCCTGCAGCAAGGAAGGTATCGTAAAGAAACTTATTATCTTCAATTGGAAGAGTAGCTAGAGAGCGAATGCTTTTTGAAATTTTATCTAAAACGGCTGGTTTAAGACCTAATTCGCTAACCATGGCAGCATAACGATCAATAATCCAGTTTTGACGTTTACTGATATCGTTACCAGCTACATAGTCGCGGTAGTATTTAATCAAGGCATCTGTAACCTTAGTATCTTCAGAATTACGTTTACCAGGGGCAGATACAACCACAAAACGACGTTCTGGGTCACTTTTGACAATATTTAAAACTTTTTCTAATTGACTAGCAGAGGCAAGCGAGCTTCCACCAAATTTAACAACCTTCATAAGAACTCCTAAAGTAAGTATTTTATACGATTATAGCAGAAAGAGGGGCTTTTTTCAATCTGGAAAATTTCCTATATAATTGTTTGAATGTCTCATCAGGAAAGCTTATAATAAAGGTGTAGGGGAAAACTCTTCTGATGAAAGGAGTTGGGAAAGATGATTAAAAGAGTGTTTTGTTTAATACTAGTCCTTACCTTCGTGATGATTCCTACAAATATCGGAGCAAGGTCTCAACCTCTTCCCAGTTGTCGTTTGACCGGAGAAGAATTAGCTATTGAATATGCTCAGGAAGGTCAGATTTCAGTTGAGAGGGCTAAAATTATCTTGTCTATCGGCTTATCAGATAGTAAGTCAAGGACTTATCGAATTCTCTCTGAAAAGATTATCGTCAATCCTAACTATGAAGCTAGAGTCAAGTTTTACTGTCAAACAGATGAGAGTGGACAATTTAGAGGAATCACGAAACTCTTAGCTACAAGTTTGGTCAACAAGGACGGGGATAAGGAAACTCCTTTTACAGGAAATCTTTTTGCCTACCTTGAAGATCCAAATCGTGTTTTTTACATGGTTTCAGGAGAATTCTACCATAAAGGCTCCAATCAAGAACAACTCTATCAAAGAGAAGGAGGGCGGATGCTTGAAGTCATTTATGACTTCATGGATGATACAAGTACTGGTTTTCCTGTATTTTTAGAGACCAAACTAAGTTTTTAAAATCGGCCGATACACTTTCGGTCGATTTTTCTCTTGTCTTATAAGCTGGAAAAAGATATAATTTGAAAATAAAACAATTTAATCTTCGTTGTAAATTTAAAGGAGTGGTTATGGATCATATTCTCTATCAAGTTCAAGGCGATTTAGCGATACTAACTTTAAATCGTCCTGAGGTGGCCAATGGTTTTCATATTCCTATGTGTCAGGAAATTTTAGAAGCCTTAGAATTAGCTGGAAAAGATAGTGCTGTTTCCTATATTCTTATCAATGCAAGAGGCAAGGTTTTTTCTGTCGGAGGGGACTTGGTAGAGATGAGACGAGCTGTCGATGAGGATGATATTGCATCCTTGGCTCAGATTGCAGAATTAGTCAATGCCATTTCTTATAAAATGAAGCAAATTCCTAAGCCTGTCATCATGGAAGTGGATGGAGCAGCTGCTGGAGCTGCGGCTAATATGGCCTTGGCAGTTGATTTCTGTATTGCTTCTGACAGAGCTAAATTCATCCAGGCCTTTGTAGGTGTGGGCTTGGCTCCAGACGCGGGAGGTTTATTCTTGCTGACACGATCGCTAGGAACGACTCGGGCAACGCAGCTTGCCATGACCGGTGAAGCTTTTACAGCTGAGAATGCTTTAGAAGCAGGTGCTGTCTATCGTATGTGTGCTAGTGATCAACTGGAAAAGACAAGAGAACAATTGTTGAAGAAGTTGAGAAGAGGCTCCTCTAACTCCTATGCTGCTATTAAGAAGTTAGTCTGGGAGAGCGAGTTTAAGCAGTGGCACGAGTACGCACAGCTAGAATTGGAATTGCAAAAATCTCTATCTTATACGGAGGATTTCAAAGAAGGTGTTCGTGCACATTCTGAAAGAAGACGTCCAAAATTTTTGGGGAAATAATAAAATACTTGCGCAATTCTTTGAAGTTTGATATACTTTTTTTGTCAAATGTTTTGATAGTTAAACTTTTTTTGATGAGGGAGGGAAGAAAATTGGACTACCAACGGATCAATGACTATTTAACATCTATTTTTAATAACGTCCTTGTGATTGAGGAAGTGAGTTTGAGAGGTAGTCGTTTCAAGGATATCTCCATCAAGGAAATGCACACGATCGATGTGATTGGCAAGTTTCCAGATGTGACTCCAAGTCAAGTGTCCAAAGAGTTGATGGTAACTCTAGGAACCGTGACAACTAGCTTGAACAACTTGGAACGAAAAGGTTATATCGAGCGCTTGCGATCAGATCAGGATCGTCGTGTAGTACATCTGCATTTGACAAAGAAAGGTCGCTTGGTACATCGGCTCCATAGACGTTTTCACAAGGCCATGGTCGAAAGGATCATCGAAGGCATGAGCCCAGAGGAAATGGATGTCATGAGTAAAGGTTTGACCAATCTTTATCAATTTTTGGAGGATTTGAAATAATGGCTTTTGCGAAAATAAGCCAGGTTGCTCATTATGTTCCAGAGCAGATTGTCACAAATGAAGATTTGGCTCAGGTTATGGATACGAGTGATGAATGGATTTCAAGTCGAACTGGGATTAAGGAACGTCGCATTTCTAAGACAGAATCAACAGGAGATTTGGCAACGGAAGTTGCAAAACAACTCCTAGAGAAGTCAGGGATTTCTGCGGAAGAGTTGGATTTTATCATCCTAGCTACGATGACACCTGACTCAATGATGCCTTCTACTGCAGCACGTGTACAGGCTCGTATTGGTGCTCGTAAGGCCTTTGCATTTGATCTAACTGCCGCTTGTAGTGGTTTCACCTTTGCCCTTTCAACTGCTGAGAAATTCATATCATCTGGACGATTTGGCAAGGGCTTGGTCATCGGTAGTGAAACTATGTCCAAAACCTTGGACTGGACAGATCGTTCAACAGCTGTCCTATTTGGAGATGGAGCTGGTGGCGTCTTGTTAGAAGCAAGCGATAAGCAACATTTCCTAGCGGAGAGTCTCAATAGCGATGGTTCACGTAGTGAGTGCTTGACCTATGGGCAGACAGGCTTGACTTCGCCATTTTCAGTTCAAGAAAATCCAGATGCTTTCTTGAGAATGGACGGCCGAGCAGTTTTTGATTTTGCGATTCGAGATGTTGCTAAGTCTATAAAAAATACCATAGAAGAGAGTCCTCTGTCGGCAGAAGAACTAGATTATCTCCTGCTTCACCAAGCTAATATCCGCATTCTAGATAAAATGGCTAGAAAGATCGGTGTAGATCGAGACAAGCTTCCTGCCAATATGACCAAGTATGGAAATACCAGTGCGGCAAGTATTCCGATTCTACTTTCAGAGTGTGTAGAGGAAGGGCTCATTCGTTTGGATGGAAGCCAAAAAATTCTCTTGTCAGGCTTCGGCGGAGGTTTGACATGGGGCACGCTTATTGTTACAATTTAGGTAATCATGTGGTGAACACATTGTTATAAAAACTATTTATTTTAAAGGAGTCTATCATGGCAGTATTTGAAAAAGTACAAGAAATTATCGTTGAAGAACTTGGAAAAGATGCATCAGAAGTAACACTTGAATCTACTTTTGATGATTTGGATGCAGATTCATTGGACTTGTTCCAAGTAATCTCAGAAATTGAAGATGCTTTTGATATTCAAATCGAAGCAGAAGATGACTTGAAAACAGTTGGTGACTTGGTTGCCTACGTTGAAGAGCAAACAAAATAATTAAAATAAATGAAGAAGGAGTAGGGGGAACCCGCTCCCTCTTGTTCAGGTAATAGTTTGACAGTCAAAGTATAATGTGGTCGAACTATTACCTAAGCAAGACTCATGGAGGCACTATGAAAACACGTATTACAGAATTATTGAACATTAAATATCCTATCTTTCAAGGGGGAATGGCCTGGGTTGCAGATGGTGACCTTGCTGGAGCTGTTTCAAAAGCAGGTGGTCTAGGTATCATCGGTGGAGGAAATGCTCCTAAAGAAGTGGTTAAAGCTAATATCGATAAGATTAAATCTTTAACAGATAAGCCTTTTGGTGTCAACATTATGCTTCTGTCTCCATTTGTTGATGATATTGTTGACCTCGTCATTGAAGAAGGGGTTAAGGTAGTCACAACTGGTGCAGGAAACCCAAGTAAATATATGGATCGATTTCATGAAGCAGGAATCACCGTTATTCCTGTAGTTCCTAGCGTAGCTTTGGCTAAACGGATGGAAAAAATCGGTGCAGATGCTGTTATTGCAGAAGGTATGGAAGCAGGTGGACACATCGGTAAACTAACAACTATGACCTTGGTTCGTCAAGTTGCAGCTGTTGTTTCTATCCCTGTTATTGCAGCTGGAGGCATTGCAGACGGTGAGGGAGCCGCTGCTGGCTTTATGCTCGGTGCAGAAGCTGTGCAAGTAGGAACTCGTTTTGTAGTTGCTAAAGAATCAAACGCCCATCCAAACTATAAAGCTAAAATTTTAAAAGCTCGTGATATTGACACAACTATCTCAGCACAACATTTTGGACACGCAGTTCGGGCTATTAAAAATAAATTGACCCGTGATTTTGAACAAGCTGAAAAAGATGCCTTTAAACAGGAAAATCCAGATTTAGAAATTTTTGAACAGATGGGTGCAGGAGCCTTAGCTAAAGCAGTTGTCCACGGTGATGTGGATGGTGGCTCGGTGATGGCTGGTCAGATTGCCGGTTTGGTTTCTAAAGAAGAAACGGTTGAAGAAATCTTAAAAGATATTTACTACGGTGCAGCTGAAAAAATTCAAGCAGAAGCCGCTCGTTGGGCAGGAGTTAAAAGAAATGACTAAAACAGCCTTTCTATTTGCAGGTCAAGGAGCCCAGTACCTTGGAATGGGCCGTGAACTCTATGATCAATATGCTATCGTCAAGGAAACAATTGACCAAGCGAGTCAGGTCTTAGGTTATGACCTTCGTGACTTGATTGATAATGATGAAACAAAGCTAAATCAGACTCGTTACACGCAACCAGCTATTTTAGCTACGTCCGTTGCTATTTACCGACTACTAAAGGAGAAAGGTTATCAGCCTGATATGGTGGCAGGTTTGTCTCTTGGAGAATATTCTGCCCTGGTAGCTAGTGGTGCCTTGGATTTTGAAGATGCAGTGGCTCTAGTTGCTAAACGTGGAGCTTATATGGAAGAAGCGGCACCAGCAGGATCAGGGAAAATGGTAGCTGTGCTTAATACACCGGTTGAAGTAATTGAACAAGCTTGTCAAGAAGCTTCTCAACTTGGTGTTGTGACTCCAGCTAACTACAATACCCCAAGCCAGATTGTTATTGGTGGTGAGGTGGTTGCTGTGGATCGTGCAGTTGAACTCTTGCAAGAAGCAGGAGCAAAACGCTTAATTCCGCTAAATGTTTCTGGACCTTTCCATACAGCTTTATTGAAATTTGCTAGTCAGAAATTAGCTCAAGCCCTAGAAGATGTTGAGTTTAGTGACTTTGCTTGTCCACTTGTTGGCAATACAGAAGCAAAGGTCGTGGAAAAAGAACGCATTGCAGAACTCCTGACTCGTCAAGTTAAGGAACCCGTTCGCTTTTATGAAAGTATTGCAGTCATGCAAGAAGCGGGTGTCACTCGTTTTATCGAGATTGGACCTGGTAAAGTTTTGTCAGGATTCGTCAAAAAGATTGATAAAACAGCTCAACTTGCTAATGTGGAAGATCAAGCAAGCTTAGAAGCACTTCTAGAGAATTAAATTTCATGAGGTAGAAGTTCTGAAAGGAGAAACATGAAACTAGAACAGAAAAATGTCTTTATTACAGGCTCAAGTCGAGGAATTGGTCTCGCCATTGCTCATAAATTTGCCAGCTTGGGAGCCAATGTTGTTTTGAATAGTCGTGGTGAAATCTCCGAGGAACTTCTTGCCGAATTTAAACCATACGGGGTGAAGGTTCTTGCTATTTCTGGTGACGTGTCTGATTTTGCGGACGCAAAACGTATGGTAGACCAAGCCATTGAAGAGCTGGGTTCAGTTGATGTCCTCGTTAATAATGCTGGGATTACTCAAGATACTCTCATGCTCAAGATGACAGAAGAAGATTTTGAGAAGGTCTTGAAAGTCAATTTGACAGGGGCTTTCAATATGACACAATCAGTCTTAAAACCGATGATAAAAGCACGCGAAGGTGCTATCATCAATATGTCTAGTGTTGTTGGTCTCATGGGAAATATCGGTCAAGCCAACTACGCCGCATCCAAAGCTGGTTTGATTGGATTTACTAAATCAGTAGCACGTGAGGTTGCCAATCGCAATGTACGTGTCAATGCTATTGCGCCAGGGATGATTGAATCGGATATGACCGCAGTCTTGACAGATAAAGTAAAGGATGCCATGTTGGCACAAATTCCGATGAAACAATTTGGCCAAGCTGAGCAGGTTGCTGATGTGACAGCCTTTCTGGCTAGTCAAGATTATCTAACAGGACAAGTCATTGCAATTGATGGTGGACTAACTATGCAATAAGAGTTAAAATAGAGGTAGAAGAATGAAACTGAATCGAGTAGTAGTGACAGGTTATGGAGTGACATCTCCAATCGGAAATACACCAGAAGAATTTTGGAATAGTTTGACAACTGGAAAAATCGGAATTGCTGAAATCACCAAGTTTGATCATAGTGAATTTGCGGTGCATAATGCGGCAGAAATCCAGGATTTTCCTTTTGACAAATATTTTGTAAAAAAAGATACCAACCGTTTTGATGCTTATTCTTTATATGCACTATATGCAGCACAAGAAGCAGTGAACAATGCTAATCTTGATGTAGAGACTCTTGATAGAGACCGCTTTGGTGTCATCGTTGCTTCAGGTATCGGTGGAATCAAGGAAATCGAAGATCAAGTGCTTCGACTTCATGATAAGGGACCAAAACGTGTAAAACCATTGACACTTCCAAAAGCTTTACCAAATATGGCATCAGGAAATGTTGCTATGCGTTTTGGAGCAAACGGTGTTTGTAAATCTATCAATACTGCTTGTGCTTCTTCAAATGATGCAATTGGGGATGCCTTTCGTTCCATCAAGTTTGGTTACCAAGATGTTATGCTAGTTGGTGGTTCTGAGGCTTCTATTACTCCATTTGCGATTGCAGGTTTCCAAGCCTTAACAGCTCTTTCAACAACAGAGGACCCAACTCGTGCTTCTATTCCATTTGATAAGGATCGTAATGGATTTGTCATGGGTGAAGGATCAGGTATGTTGGTACTTGAAAGTTTAGAGCATGCTGAAAAACGTGGTGCAACTATCTTAGCTGAAGTTGTTGGTTACGGTAACACTTGTGATGCCTACCATATGACTTCACCACATCCAGAAGGACAAGGAGCTATTAAGGCTATCAAATTAGCCTTGGAAGAAGCTGAGATTTCTCCAGACCAAGTAGCCTATGTCAATGCTCATGGAACCTCGACTCCTGCCAATGAAAAGGGAGAAAGTGGAGCGATTGTATCTGTTCTAGGTAAGGATGTTCCAGTTTCTTCAACCAAATCCTTCACAGGTCATTTGCTGGGAGCAGCAGGGGCTGTTGAAGCCATTGCTACTATTGAAGCTATTCGTCAGAGCTATGTTCCAATGACAGCCGGAACGAAAGAATTATCAGACTATATCGAAGCAAACGTTATTTATGGACAAGGCTTGGAACGTGAAATTCCATGTGCTATCTCAAATACCTTTGGATTTGGTGGGCATAATGCAGTCCTTGTTTTCAAACGTTGGGAGAATAAGTAAAGATGAATTTAAATGAAATCAAAGACTTGATGGCGCAGTTTGACCAGTCGAGCTTGAGAGAATTTTCTTATAAAAATGGAACGGATGAGTTGGTCTTCAGCAAAAATGAAGCAAAACTTGTTGCAGAAGCAAGTCAAGCACCTCAAGCTCAAACTACACCAGTTGTAGAAGTAGTTTCAGAATCAAGTGCTAGTGAATCTGTAGCTGAGGGGGACCTTGTAGAAAGTCCACTTGTCGGAGTTGCTTACTTGGCTGCCGGACCAGACAAATCTAATTTTGTTTCAGTCGGTGATACTGTTAAAAAAGGCCAAACCTTGGTCATCATCGAAGCCATGAAGATCATGAATGAAATTCCAGCACCTAAAGATGGTGTTGTAACAGAAATTCTAGTTGAAAATGAAGAAATGGTTGAGTTTGGGAAAGGCTTGGTACGTATCAAATGATTGATATTCAAGGAATTAAAGAAGCTTTGCCACACCGTTATCCCATGCTCTTAGTGGATCGTGTCTTAGAAGTTAGCGAAGATACCATTGTTGCTATTAAAAATGTGACGATTAACGAACCTTTCTTCAATGGTCATTTTCCTCAATACCCAGTTATGCCTGGAGTCCTCATTATGGAAGCTTTGGCACAAACAGCAGGTGTTTTGGAATTATCAAAACCTGAAAACAAAGGGAAGCTGGTCTTCTACGCTGGTATGGACAAAGTTAAATTTAAAAAACAAGTTGTTCCTGGTGATCAGCTTGTCATGACAGCAACTTTTGTCAAACGTCGTGGCACAATCGCCGTAGTAGAAGCGAAGGCAGAAGTAGATGGTAAGCTTGCAGCAAGCGGTACTCTGACCTTTGCTATTGGAAACTAGGGAGGTTTTCCATGTTTCGTAAGATTTTAATTGCCAATCGTGGTGAAATCGCTGTTCGTATTATTCGTGCGGCACGAGAATTAGGAATTGCAACAGTCGCTGTCTATTCGACTGCTGACAAGGAAGCTCTCCACACGCTTTTGGCTGATGAGGCTATCTGTATCGGCCCTGGGAAGGCTACAGAATCTTATCTGAACATCAATGCCATCCTTTCAGCTGCGGTCTTGACTGAAGCTGAAGCCATTCACCCTGGATTTGGCTTTTTAAGTGAAAATTCCAAATTTGCAACCATGTGTGAAGAAGTTGGGATTAAATTTATCGGACCATCAGCTCGTGTCATGGATATCATGGGAGATAAAATTAACGCCCGTGCTCAAATGATTAAGGCTAATGTTCCCGTCATTCCGGGTTCAGATGGAGAAGTCCATACTGCAGAAGAGGCTCTTGCTATTGCTGAAAAAATTGGTTATCCAGTTATGCTGAAAGCTTCAGCTGGAGGTGGTGGAAAAGGGATTCGTAAGGTTGAAAAAGCAGAAGATCTCGTGTCAGCCTTTGAAACAGCCTCTAGTGAAGCCAAAGCCAACTTTGGTAATGGAGCGATGTACCTTGAGCGTGTGATCTATCCTGCTCGCCATATTGAAGTACAGATTCTTGCTGACCAGATGGGTCATGTTATTCACCTAGGTGAGCGTGACTGTTCGCTTCAACGGAATAACCAAAAGGTTTTAGAAGAAAGTCCTTCGATTGCTATTGGAAAAACCCTTCGTAATGAAATTGGTGCAGCGGCAGTACGTGCAGCGGAGTCTGTAGGCTACGAAAACGCTGGTACCATTGAATTCTTACTAGATGAAGCAAGTGGTAAATTCTACTTTATGGAGATGAATACGCGTATCCAAGTAGAACATCCAGTAACCGAATTTGTTTCTGGTGTGGATATTGTCAAGGAACAAATCCGTATCGCAGCAGGTCAACCATTGACTTTGAAGCAGGAAGATATTGTTCTAAAAGGACATGCTATTGAGTGCCGTATCAATGCGGAAAACCCAGCCTTTAATTTTGCACCAAGTCCAGGTAAGATTACCAATCTTTATCTACCAAGTGGTGGTGTGGGCTTGCGTGTGGATTCAGCAGTCTATCCTGGTTATACCATTCCGCCATACTATGATAGTATGATTGCTAAAATTATTGTTCATGGTGAAAATCGTTTTGATGCACTCATGAAAATGCAACGAGCTCTTTATGAACTCGAAATTGAAGGGGTGGTCACCAATGCTGATTTCCAACTGGATCTGATTTCAGATCGTCGAGTGATAGCAGGGGACTACGATACTTCATTCTTGATGGAAACTTTCTTACCACACTATCAAGAAAAAGAATAATGTAATACTCTTCGAAAATCTCTTCAAACCGCGTCAGCTTCGCCTTGGATTATATATGTGACTGACTTCGTCAGTCTTATCTACAACCTCAAAGCAGTGCTTTGAGCAACCTGCAGCTAGCTTCCTAGTTTGCTCTTTGATTTTCATTGAGTATAAGAATAGTATAAGACCGAAAAGGGGGATGTATGGCTCTATTTAGTAAAAAAGATAAATATATTCGAATCAATCCCAA
Source organism: uncultured Streptococcus sp. (assembly GCF_963511325.1). GTDB lineage: Bacteria > Bacillota > Bacilli > Lactobacillales > Streptococcaceae > Streptococcus. The sequence continues at coordinate 71,110 of NZ_CAUPII010000004.1, read as the reverse complement.
TCGTTCGACTGTAAATCAACCTCAGATCAAACCAGAGGTTCCAGATGAGCTCTTCTCCCAATGTCCAGGTTGCAAATATACGATTTACCAAAAGGACTTGGGGAGTGAGCGTATATGCCCTCACTGTGGCTATACCTTCCGTATTTCAGCTCAAGAGCGTTTAGCTTTAACCATTGATATGGGTACGTTTTTGGAAATGTTTAAAGGGATTGAGACTCAGGATCCTTTGAATTTTCCAGGCTATCGTAAAAAATTGACTTTGATGCGTGAAAAGACAGGTCTTGATGAGGCTGTTGTAACAGGAACAGCTTTGATTAAGGGAGAGAAGGTTGCCCTTGGCATCATGGATTCTAACTTTATCATGGCTTCAATGGGGACAGTTGTTGGTGAAAAAATTACCCGCTTGTTCGAATATGCGACCGCTGAAAAATTACCTGTCGTATTGTTTACAGCTTCTGGTGGAGCACGCATGCAAGAAGGAATCATGAGCTTGATGCAGATGGCCAAAATCTCTGCCGCAGTCAAACGTCATTCCAATGCAGGTCTCTTTTATCTGACAATCCTTACTGACCCGACTACTGGAGGAGTAACAGCTTCCTTCGCTATGGAAGGGGATATCATCTTGGCAGAACCCCAAAGTTTGGTAGGTTTTGCTGGACGCCGTGTGATTGAAAATACGGTAAGGGAAGACTTACCAGAGGATTTCCAGAAAGCAGAGTTTTTACTGGAACATGGTTTTGTGGATGCAATTATTAAACGGCGAGAATTGCCAGATACGATTGCTCGATTAGTAAGGTTGCATAAGGGGGATCGTTGATGAATATAGCGAAAATCGTCAGAGAAGCACGCGAACAAACCCGCTTAACTGCCTTGGACTTCGCAACAGGAATTTTTGATGACTTTGTGGAGCTACATGGGGATCGCTCTTTCAGAGATGATGGTGCTGTTATTGGTGGTATCGGATGGTTGGGAGACCAAGCAGTAACTGTAGTTGGAATCCAAAAAGGTAAAAGTTTACAAGATAATCTTAACCGTAACTTTGGACAACCCCATCCAGAAGGCTACCGCAAGGCCCTTCGTTTGATGAAGCAAGCTGAAAAGTTTGGTCGTCCAGTTGTTACCTTTATCAATACTGCGGGAGCCTATCCTGGTGTAGGAGCAGAAGAACGGGGTCAAGGTGAAGCTATTGCCCGTAACATCTTTGAAATGACTGATTTAAAAGTTCCCATCATTGCGATTATTATCGGTGAAGGTGGATCTGGTGGTGCCCTTGCCCTTGCAGTAGCTGACCGTGTTTGGATGCTTGAAAATTCCATCTATGCCGTACTGAGTCCTGAAGGATTTGCTTCTATCTTATGGAAAGATGGAACTCGCGCCATGGAAGCAGCTGAGTTGATGAAAATCACCTCGTATGAGTTGTTGGATATGCAAGTTGTAGATAAGGTTATTTCTGAAGTTGGTCTTTCAAGCAAAGATTTAATCAAGCAAGTGAAGGAACAACTCCAAGCAGAACTCGATGCACTTGGCAAACTTCCGCTAGATCAACTCATTGAAGAACGTTACCAACGCTTTAGAAAATATTAAAAAGAAAGCTAGAACAAAAGTGGTTCTAGCTTTTTAGCTTCTATAAAAAAAGACATTTCAGGATTAATAATTGACAGTTGAGGAAATGGAACTGAGGGGCGTTTAAAAAAGATGTATATTTTATAATAAGGAATGATAATCTATAAGTGCTACAGAGAATAGATTAATACTCAATGAAAATCAAAGAGCAAACTAGGAAGCTAGCCGAAGGCTGTACTTGAGTACGGCAAGGTGAAGCTGATGTGGTTTGAATTTGATTTTCGAAGAGTATAAGTTTTTATAGATTTTATGCTGTGCTATGTCAGTATATAACTGATAAACTGAATAGGGGGGTGTTAATTTTTCCCTCCATCAAGGTAATTTTAATTTTTTTAAGGAATGAGTATGAAAAAACTTTGGCATTTTGGAGTCTTTATCTTACTGGTATTTCTATCGGTTTATCTACCAGAGTTAGGGATTGTGCATCTGACTAAGTTTTTAGGATGGGGGATAAATGGCTATTCTATCTTTTTAACAGTTGAAGTAATAGCTATTTTGCTATTATTTATCTACTGGCTCAAAAAGAAAGAGATGCTCTATATTTTTGAAAAAAAGGGTTCAAAGAAGTCAAGATTCTTTTACCTTGTAGTTGGTCTAGTGGCTACTTATTTTGATCGTCAATTGGTGGATGCTTTTCAGTTACAGTTTCATCACTTCATTGATAACAAGTATATCTTTCAAGACCTTCTTTCAGCCTTGTATTCAAATGGACAACCAACTTTTCTATCAACTGTTCTCAGTTTTAGTTTAACAGTAGTCGTCGGACCTATATTGGAGGAACTGATTCATAGAGGGTACTTTATGAATACCTTTTTCCCCCAGTCCAAGTACTATCTGGATGTTATCCTATCTGCTCTTATCTTTGGACTTAGTCATTTGATCTTAACTCACCGAGATCCTATCAGTTTGATCATTTATAGTTTAGGCGGTCTCTTCTATGCCCTTGTCTACCGTTGGACAAAGAACCTGAGAATTACAATCCTATGCCATAGTTTTTTCAACTTTCTCACTTATGCCAAGCCCATCTGGATATTTGTTTATAATTATGTCTATTATCACTTTTTTAGATAGTGGAAGGCAAAGAAAAAAGTGTTTGATAACTGTCAAACACTTTTTCTATATTATTTAATCTTCTTCTGTCACAAATTGACTGAGGAGTCCGTTGATAAAACGGGCTGATTTTTGATCTGAAAAGCTTTTAGCAAGCTCAATGGCTTCGTTAACAGCTACGAGCTGAGGAGTATCAAATGAAGTGATTTCAAAAACTCCTAGGCGTAGAAGAGTTTTTTCCACTAAAGTCAGACGATCGATGGTCCAACCAGTTTTCAAATGTTGAGTGATTTGTTTATCCAGATCATCCTTTTTAGCTTGGACACCAGAAACGAGCTCCACAAGGAAGTTAGGAAGTTGCACATCTGCATCTTCGCGATCATGCGTGTAGGCGAAGCGACAAGCGGTTTCTAGATCTGAACCAAATTCGAGACTCATCAAAGCTTGGAAAGCACATTTACGTAGCTCACGTCTTGATTCTAATAATGGACTAGTCATTGAGGAAGTCCTCGTCGAATAAGTCTTTCAATTCTGGTTTTGGTGTTTTATCTGGAACGATACCAGCAACGTGAATGTTGACTGCAGTGATTTCAACATCAGCCATATTGCGGACAGCATCCTTAACAGCTTTCTGGATAGCCATAGCAACCTTAGGAACTTTGACACCGTACTCTAGGTAGAGGTAGATATCAGCTGTAAGTTCATCGTTGGCTTCTTTTAGATATACGCCACGACCAAGAGAAAGTTTTGAAAGGGTGTCAGATACTGATTTGTTTGAAAAAGAGTGTACGCCTTCAACTTTCGCAGTTGCAATAGCAATGATTTTTTCAAGTACACGTGGGGCGATGACGATTTCGCCAAGTTGTTCTTCAATTCCCATAGAATGACCTCTTTCTAGTTTCTAGAGATTAGGCGCGAGAAACGTAAGTTCCTTCTGCAGTGTTGATAATCAATTTTTGTCCTGCTTCGATGAAGTCTGGAACGTTCACGACAAGACCAGTTTCCATTGTTGCTGGTTTACCAGAACCTGTAACAGTAGCACCTTTGATAGATGGTTGTGTTTCAGCAACTGTCAATTCAACAGTAGTTGGTACAGTCACACCGATTACTTCAGTTCCGTAGAATTGGATTTTTACATCTGAGTTTTCAAGGATGTAAAGCAATTCGTTTTCAACATTTACAACAGGAATTTCGTATTGGTCATAAGTTTCTGTATTCATGAAGTAAGCTGTGTCGTCCATTTTGTACAAGTATTGAGCTGGAACTGTTTCGATAATCGCTTGCTCAAATTTTTCTTCTGGGCGGTAGCTTGTTTCAAATGTTGAACCAGTACGGACATCACGCAATTTCATACGCATGATAGTGTTTCCTTTACCTGGTTTGTGGTGGCTAGCTTCCAAAACGCGGATCAATTTTCCTTCAGCTGTTTCAAAAGTCATACCAGCCTTTAGTTTACTTGCTTCAATCATGTTTTTACCTCTTTTATAAATATTATTACTCTTCATTCTACCATAAAATCTTCTGGAAATAAAGCCAAAATAGTTATTGGGAGATGGTAGAGGAGAAAAAGAATATTGCCTAGTCAGGTGGAGTGGTTAATGTTAAATAGTATCCACTATATTTCTTCTCATACTCAATGGAAATCAAAGAGCAAACTAGGAAGCAAGCCGCAAGCTGCTCAAAACACTGTTTTGAGGTTGTGGATAGAACTGACGAAGTCAGTAACCATATATATGGTAATGTGGCGCTGACGTGGTTTGAAGAGATTTTCGAAGAGTATTATATTTCAAAAGGCCGAAGTAAGCTTACTCCGACCTGTTAGTATTGTCTTAAAAAGATTGATTTTTATTCTGGTTCTACCAAAATTTTAATTTGTGACTTATCTTGAGTTAATTCGATAAAGCCTTCTTCGATGATATTTTCCAATTTAATTTTCTTAGTAACTAATTTTTCAGCAGAGAAGTAGCCTTGTTCCATCAATTCTAATACTTTAGGGAAGATATGACGATAAGCAATGATTCCTTTTAGTGTCTTTTCTTGGATTGCAAATTCATTCGGATTAATATTTGCTTCTCGTTCCCAGATAGAGACCACCATGCACTCACCTGCTTTATGTACGGCAGCTAAGGCTTGTCCTAAAACTACTGGCACACCCGTTACTTCATAAGAAACATCTACACCACCGTTTGTTAAACGATGAATAGCTTCAACAGCTGTTTCACCTTCTTCCGGACGGACAACGATAGCTCCTAACTCTTCAGCTTTTGCTTGACGTTCAGGTGATAGTTCAACAGCATAAATCTTAGAAGCACCCGCTGCACGAAGGGCTTCTACAATTAAGAGACCAATCGGACCTAAGCCAAAGACAGCAGCAGTATCACCAGCTTTTAGTGCTGATTGACGAACTGCATAAACTGCAACAGCAGCTGGCTCAGTGAGAGCAGCTTGCTCATAGCTTAAGCTATCTGGAATGACATGTACTAAGTCACCGTCTAAAACACAATATTTGGCAAATCCACCGTCTGCAGCCAAACCGACAAAATTAAGGTTTGGATCCAAATTATAATTACCAACTAAGTTATTCTTAGCTAGAATTGGTTCTACAGCAACACGATCACCAACTTTAACACGAGTAACATCGCTTCCGACTTCTACAATTTCACCAGAAAATTCATGTCCCAGTGTTACTGGTGCTTTTTGACCAGAATAGACATGTTCTTCTGTTGGGATGAAGATAGGGCCATCTAAAAATTCGTGGAGGTCAGTACCACAAATTCCTGTGAATTTAACAGCAACTTTTACTTGGTGCGGAAGTACCTCAGGGACTTCTACTTCTTGAATACGAACATCTTTTGCTGCATGCCAGCGAGCTGCTTTCATTGTAGGCATATGAATAACTCCTTATTGTTGCGATTTTTAATTTTCCTTTTAGGAAACTTTACATGTAATATTGTAAACGCTTTCCTTGCGTTTGTCAAGAAAAACCAACCTTAGGGCTGGTTTCTTTTACATATTAATCTTCTTTCAACTTAGCCAATTCTTGGGCAAGTAGTTTAAGGGCGACTTGTGGGTTGGCTTGACCCTTGGTTGCTTTCATGAGGAATCCTGTGAAGGCCTTGTCGGCGTTACGTTTTCCTGACTTGAAGTCGGCAACAGCGGCTTCATTATCCGCAAAGACTTGATGAATAATTGGAATCAAAACATCAGGATCTGAGATTTGAACTAAACCAGCTTTTTCCACGTATTCACGAGCGCCACCACCATTTTTAGCTAGGTGAACAAAGACTTTCTTGGCAATCTTAGACGAAATAGTACCGTCTTCGATAATGGCAATCATTTCAACCAAGTTTTCTGGTGTCAATTCGATTTGTTCCAGTGTCTTACCTTCGGCGTTCAAGAATTGAGCGACTTCACCTTGGAGCCAGTTAGAAACTTGTTTAGTATCACCACCGAGGGCAACAGCTTTCTCAAAGAAGTCAGAAGTAACTTTATTAGCTGTCAACTGGCTAGCATCGTAGTCTGACAAGCCGAGGTCAGAGACATAGCGTGCACGGCGCTCTTTTGGAAACTCTGGTAACTCCGTACGCATTTCTTCAATCCACTCGTCAGAAATTTCAAAGAGTGGTAGGTCTGGTTCTGGGAAGTAGCGGTAGTCTGCAGCACCTTCTTTGACACGCATGAGGATGGTTGCTTTATTCGCTTCATCGTAACGGCGTGTTTCTTGGCGAATTTGACCGCCTGAGCGAAGGATTTCAGCCTGGCGTTGGACTTCGTATTCAAGACCCTTGCGAACGTTTGAGAAGGAGTTGAGGTTTTTCAACTCAGTCTTGGTACCGAATTTTTCTTGACCGTAAGGACGAAGGGAGATGTTGGCATCCACACGCATAGACCCTTCTTCCATCTTAACGTCAGAAATACCAGCGTACTGGATAACTTCCTTGAGGGCAGTTAGGTAAGCATAGGCTTCTTCTGGCGAACGCATGTCGGCTTCAGATACAATCTCAATCAAGGGCACCCCTTGGCGGTTGAGGTCTACATAAGAGTAGCCATCAGTACCGTGGGTGTTTTTACCAGCGTCTTCCTCTAAGTGGGCACGTTCGATACCGATTTTCTTAGTCGTACCGTCTTCTAGCTCGACTTCAATCCAGCCGTTATAGCCGATTGGCTCATCAAACTGAGAAATTTGGTAGGCTTTAGGATTGTCAGGATAGAAGTAATTCTTGCGGTCAAAGTGCATCTTTTTGTGGATGTCCATATTGAGGGCAAGAGCAGCTTTGATACCAGCATCGACAACACCTTTATTGAGAACTGGCAGAACTCCTGGGAAAGACCAGTCAATCACGTTGGTATTGGCATTTTGGTCATTTCCAAAGTGGGCAGAAGTAGGTGAGAAGATTTTTGAATTGGTGTTGAGCTCTACGTGGACTTCAAGTCCAATGACTGTTTCAAAGTTCATTAGTTATCACCTCCAAAAATCACGGGTTGTTGTTTGTGGTAGTCTGTTGTTGCTTCAAAAGCAGCAGCAGCTTGGTAAATGGTCTCCTCAGAATACTTAGGACCAATTAATTGTAGACCAACAGGCAGACCTTGAGCGAATCCAGCAGGAATCGAAATTCCTGGTAGACCAGCTAAGTTGACTGGGATGGTCAAGAGGTCAGCCAAGTACATAGCAACTGGGTCGTGGTTGAGTGAATCCAAGTCATAGGCAACACTAGGAGCAGTTGGACCCAAAATCAAGTCATAATCCGCAAAGACTTGTTCGAAATCTTGGATGATGAGGGTACGGACCTGTCCAGCCTTCTTGTAGTAGGCATCGTAGTAACCTGATGAAAGACTGAAAGTGCCCAGCATGATACGGCGTTTTACCTCTTCACCGAAACCTTGGCTACGGCTGTTTACATAGATTTCATCAAGATTAGTCGCATCTTCTGCACGATAGCCATAACGGATACCGTCAAAACGTTGCAAGTTTGATGAGGCTTCTGATGAAGCGATGATGTAGTAAACGGCAACACCGTATTTAGAGTGAGGAAGGCTAACTTCTTCAACGATAGCACCGAGTTTTTCAAAGTGTTTGGCTGCGTTCAGGATAGTTTCCTTAACCTCTGGGTCAATCCCTTCACCAAGGTATTCCTTAGGCAAAGCGATTTTCATGCCTTTGATGTCTTGACCGATTTTTGAAGTAAAGTCAGCGATGCGGACAGGGGCAGAAGTAGAGTCTTTGGCATCTTCGCTAGCAATAGCATTGAGCAAGAGGGCATTTTCCTTAACGGTAGGAGCAAAAGGACCAATCTGGTCTAATGAGCTACCAAAGGCAATAAGACCGAAACGTGAAACTGTTCCGTAGGTTGGTTTGAGACCAACGATTCCGTTGAAGGCAGCAGGTTGGCGGATAGAACCACCAGTATCAGAACCAAGTGACAAGCGGACTTGTCCAGAAGCTACAGCTGCAGCAGAACCGCTTGATGAGCCACCAGGAACCTTGTTTTGGTCCCAAGCGTTTTTAGTTGCTCCGTAGTGTGAAGTCTCACCTGAACCACCCATGGCAAATTCGTCCATGTTGGTTTTCCCTACGACAATCATGCCTTTCGCTTTTGCATTAGCAACAGCTGTTGCATCAAAGATAGGCTCATAGTTATAGAGCATTTTTGAGGCAGCAGTTGTCAGGATACCGTCTGTAGAGATATTATCCTTAACAGCAAGCGGAATTCCTGAAAGGACATTGTCAGCGTCAATTCCAGCTTCATCAATAGCTTTGGCTTGAGCAAGAGCTTGCTCTTCAGCGATGGTAACAAAAGCGTTGATAGCCTCTTCGCGCGCCTTGATATCTTCAAGCGTTGCTTGCGTTAGTTCGGTTGCAGAAATTTCCTTGGATACAAGGAGATTGTGCAAGTCTTCAATGGTTTTATTGTTAAAAGTCATTAGGCATCTCCTCCATCGTCCAGGATAGCTGGTACCTTGATATAGTAATTGTCTTTTTCAGGTACATTTTTAAATAAGCGATCACGGTCAGTTCCTTCTTCGGCTACGTCTGGGCGAAGAACGGTCTTACGATCTGCCATGGTAGTCGTTGGTTCAACACCAGTAGTGTCAACTTCGCCCAGCAATTCGACCATATCAACAATCTTAGACAAGGTTGTCGCAAAGGCAGCAGTTTCTTCTTCTGAGAATTTTAATTTTGAAAGATTGGCAACGTGTGTTACCTCTTCTTGCGTAATTTTCATCTTGCATCCTTTCGTGAAATGATGATTCTTTATCTGTTCTATTTTACCATATTTTCCTATAAATAAGGGAGGTAAAGCTGAAAAAAGACATCTGGCAAGTCAAGAAAGAGATTTTTAAAGAGACAAAAAAATAGCCGTCCTAACTTTGGCGAGTTAACGAGCTATTTTTTAGTTATGTAATTACAGCCACCGTCTTAAACGGCTCTGTGGGGTGTTGTTGTCGCAACACCTTTTTCTATATTCATTGCAACATTTACTTTAAAAATTGCAAGGGGAGTAGGATGGTTAGCACCTAAGTGGGGCAATAGTTGAATAGTAGGCATTAAAATTGCTAGATAGTTTTTGTTTGTTGTTGATTAGCAAACTAAGATTCTTTGATTTTAATATGCACTCTTTTGGTATTCATTCCATAAATCCTGAAGTTCATCTGCATTTTCTAAGACATATTGCCTTATCATTTTTAGGTCTTTTGCTTTTGCTTTACCATCTCTCAGTTCACCGTTCAGAAACATTGAATCCACTTCTTTTCCGTGGATATAAAAGTGAATATGCGCTTTTTGACCTTTATGGTTATGTTCGTTAGGATGAATTTCAATACCATACTTTTATACTCAATAAAAATCAAAGAGAAAACTAGAAAGCTAGGCACAGGCAGTACTTGAGTACGACAAGCCGACGCTGACGTGGTTTGAATTTGATTTTTGAAGAGTATTAGGAAAGAATATTTAGGCATGTAGTAGTCCCACGTAGTCCTTCCATGTTTCAAGGTAGTTATCGCGATTTAACTCAATTTGCTTTTGAGCAAAACGAATGTCATAGTCTGCCAAGTCCAAATTTTCTAATACTTCTCCAGTTAGAATACTAAAGGTTCCAATTAATTCATCGTCATCATACATGCGTAAAATAGGGTTGCTTGGATTCTTGTAAATATCATCTTTTGTCACTTCTAAATTAGTTACACCAAATTCCTTGAACATGAGTGCTTCTCCTTTTTCTTTTATTATATCATTTTTGCTAGAATTGTCACGGTTTTCGATATATTTGACTACAAGGAATAGCTTTTATTCAAGTATAGTCTAAGTATAGTCTAACATAAAATAGAAATTGAAAAAAATGGCAAAATCCGATATAATGGAGTGTTGAAAGGAATGGTAAAATCCAATGTAGAAATCATTCTTAGTTATTGAAACAAGAAAAATAGAGAATCAAAGAAAGAGAACTTATGAATATTCAAGAAGAAATTAAGAAACGTCGTACCTTTGCCATCATCTCTCACCCGGACGCGGGGAAAACAACCATTACTGAGCAGTTGCTCTACTTTGGGGGCGAGATTCGTGAGGCTGGTACCGTAAAAGGAAAGAAAACTGGGACTTTTGCCAAGTCTGACTGGATGGATATCGAGAAGCAGCGTGGGATTTCCGTTACTTCATCTGTTATGCAATTTGACTACGACGGCAAGCGCGTGAATATCCTAGACACACCAGGGCACGAGGACTTCTCAGAAGACACCTATCGTACCTTGATGGCGGTGGATGCTGCTGTTATGGTCGTGGACTCTGCCAAGGGTATCGAGGCTCAAACCAAGAAATTGTTTGAGGTCGTGAAACACCGTGGCATTCCAGTCTTTACCTTTATGAACAAGCTAGACCGTGACGGTCGTGAGCCACTGGACCTCTTGCAAGAATTAGAAGAAGTCTTGGGCATTGCGAGCTATCCGATGAACTGGCCAATCGGGATGGGGAAAGCCTTCGAAGGCTTGTATGATCTTTATAACCAACGCTTGGAACTTTACAAGGGGGATGAGCGTTTTGCTAGCCTAGAAGATGGAGACAAGCTTTTTGGAAGCAATCCTTTCTATGAGCAAGTCAAAGACGATATTGAGCTTTTAAATGAAGCTGGGAATGAGTTTTCAGAGGAAGCAATCCTTGCTGGAGAATTGACGCCTGTCTTCTTCGGTTCAGCCCTGACAAACTTTGGTGTGCAGACCTTCCTTGAAACCTTCCTCAAGTTTGCTCCAGAACCACATGGGCATAAGAAAACAGATGGCGAAATTGTGGATCCTTACGACAAGGATTTCTCAGGATTTGTCTTTAAAATCCAAGCCAACATGGACCCTCGTCACCGTGACCGTATTGCCTTTGTCCGTATCGTGTCAGGTGAATTTGAGCGTGGGATGAGTGTTAATCTGCCTCGTACTGGTAAGGGGGCTAAACTGTCTAATGTCACTCAGTTTATGGCGGAAAGTCGTGAGAATGTGACCAATGCCGTGGCAGGTGATATTATTGGAGTTTACGATACCGGTACTTATCAGGTTGGGGATACTTTGACAGTTGGAAAAAACAAGTTTGAATTTGAACCGCTGCCAACCTTTACTCCTGAGATTTTCATGAAAGTTTCTGCTAAGAATGTTATGAAGCAAAAATCCTTCCACAAGGGAATCGAGCAATTGGTGCAAGAAGGAGCTATTCAGCTTTATACCAACTACCAAACAGGTGAATATATGTTGGGTGCCGTTGGTCAATTGCAGTTTGAAGTCTTCAAACATCGTATGGAAAATGAGTACAATGCAGAAGTGGTTATGAGCCCAATGGGTAAAAAGACCGTTCGCTGGATCAAGCCTGAGGACTTGGATGAACGGATGTCATCTAGTCGTAATATCTTGGCCAAGGACCGTTTTGACCAACCAGTCTTCCTCTTTGAGAATGACTTTGCCCTCCGTTGGTTTGCGGACAAGTATCCAGATGTAGAGTTGGAGGAAAAGATGTAGATCTCCAAAGTTACTTGATTGTGTAACAATCTAAGTAACTAACGCCAAGTTTCTATGGAACTTGGCTAGGCGCTCCACTAGTAAAGTTTTACGAATATTATCGATTCGTAAAACTTTACGTCGTAACGATTAGATAGTGTATGTCCTAACTGCCTTGCTAACTCATTGGCGAAAAATAATCGTTTTCGTGTCCTAATGAAAAAAGAGTGCCTGAGTTGGTAACTTACCTTAAAACTATTGCAAAAAGCCAAGAAAATCCCTTCCTTGGCTTTTGTTGTAGCTTGCTATTCAAAATTTTCCTAATTTTCCTAAAACTCCGTCCCGATTTGGGACGGAGTTTAGGAGGTCTTTTAGGTCGCTAATCGGTAAACAGCTTCAGCATAGATATCCATAGCATGATAGAGATCATCTAAGATAGCATATTCATTTGCTTGGTGTTCTGTTTGCTCTCTTCCTGGGAAGAGGGCACCAAAAGCGACACAGTTTGGCATGGTACGTGCAAAGGTTGCGCCGCCAGATGATAGAGCGGGACTATTGTCACCAGTTTTTTCTTCATAAACCTGCATGAGTGTAGTGACGAGCATACTATCTCTTGCCACGTAAAGTGGCGCTAGGTAGTCAAATTCTTGGTAGCTAAGTTGGTAAGCTTTTGCGCGCTCTTTCAGCTGATGAACAAGGGCATCCTTGTCTGCAAGGACTGGGATTCGGATATCAATTCGAATCTCAGAACTTTCGGGAGTAATGGTTAAGGCGGCCACATTAAAGGATAAATGTCCAGAAGGCTGGTCGCTGATATCACCAAAGATTCCTTTTCCTTGACCATCTTGACCAACTTCTTTGGCAAGAAATGTCAGTGCAGGATGGGATTGAATAGAATCAAGGATGGTGGCTAGACGAATGACTGCATTAATCCCTTGACTGGCATCCTTGGCATGCTTAGATAGTCCTAGAACAGTAAGGGACTGATCATTTTGTTGATAATCATAACAAGCAACTACTAGACCTTCTTGGAGTTGTTCCATAAGTGGTCCTTGATAAGTTGCCTTATCAGGTACGACATTAAAGGCTCCACCTATATCTAAGGAGAGTTGTTCTGACCCAGGTCCATGAAGTTTGACTTGAAGGAGCCCTTTTTCTGCATAGGTTAATGGGAATGATGAGTCAGGAGCAAATCCCATGCTGGCCTGTTCTTCAATGGCATTATATCTTGCCATACAACGCCAAAGGGTTTCTTCATCAGTACCAAATATGAAACGAACCCGTTTTTTGAATTGAATTCCTTGGTCAAGCAAGCTTTTGACTGCGTAAAGGGCTGCAAGAGAAGGTCCTTTATCATCCTGCGCACCCCGACCATAAATCCGTCCATCTCTGATACTAGCTTCAAATGGAGGAGTTTCCCAGTCTGTCAAATCGCCTGCAGGAACGACATCTAGGTGGCAGAGGATAGCAAGGAGATCCCCCTCACCAACTTCTGCATAACCATAATATCCTTGAGGATCCAGATAGGTTTTAAAACCAAGTTCTTGACACAAGTCCAGAGTTTTTTTCAGGACATCTTGAATGGCTTGACCAAAGGGAGTGCCATTTTCGCCTTCATTGAGAACAGAAGGATAAGAGATGATTGTTTTCAAACTTTGAAGAAAATCCTCTTTGATTGATTCTGTAATATAGGATTTCATCCGTATTTCCCCTTTTGACTATAAGAATGGCACTAGGGTACCCAAGATAAGAAGTAGAATACTTGCAACGACAATGACGATGACGAGTTTTCCAACAAATTTCCACCAAGTTCCAAGGCTGACACGACCAAGAGCAAGAGCACCCATAACAATACCTGAAGTAGGAGTCACAAGGTTAAGGACACCAGATGCAGATTGGTAGGCAGTGACGATAAGGCTTGCTTTAACATTGACGAATTCTCCAAGAGGAGCCATGATCCCCATGGTTGCACTAGCAAGACCAGATGAAGAAGGAATAAGGAAGGACATAGGTAGGTAGAAGATATAGGTCAATACGATGAAGACTTGAGGAGAGAGACCTTGAAGGCCAATTTCACCCCAGTGTAGGATGGTTGCAGTGATCATACCATCGTTCATGATAACTTGGATACCACGAGCAACCGCACAAATTAAGGCTACTGAAAGCAAATCTGCAGCACCAGTTAGGAAGGTTGAGACAATCTTGCTTTCTTTGAGACCATAGACAACCCCGATCAAAATCCCCATAACGGCAAAGAGCATAGCGCCTTCAGGGAAATACCAGCTACCAAATGGTAGAGCAGATGAACCGATAACTCCTCCAATTACAGGAAGTCCGATTAACCAATTCTTGAAGTCTTCAAATACAGTAACATGCAAATCAACCCAAGGGATGAAACTTGCAATCATAATGATAAAGGTTAATACAAATAAAGCAAGGACATGTTTTTGTTTCTTGCTCAAGGTAGATGGTGCATCATCGTTTTCTGAAACATTGAAGTGTTTGATATCTTCTTCGCGTTGAGCGTAAACGAGTGATTTAGTAGGATCTTTTTGAATCTTTTCTGCATAACGATAGACAAAGTAAGTACTGATACCTGTCATTACAAACCAGAAGATAACACGGAGAATAACCCCGTCCATAGAAGAGATTCCTGCAGTATCAGAAGCGATAACAGTAGCAAATGGATTCAATGTAGATGCCAAACAACCAACTTGAGAACCTAGTAAGATGATGGCGACGGCTGTGATACTGTCAAAACCAACTGCCATCATTACAGGAATAAGAAGAGGGTAGAAGGCCATGGTTTCTTCTCCCATACCATAGGTAGTTCCTCCAAGTGCGAAGAGGGGCATGAGGATGAGAATCAACATTTTTTCGCGGCCCTTGTATTTTTTAACGATGGAGGCAATCCCTACATCGAGTGTACCAGTAGCGTTTACGACACCAAGGAAACCTCCGACCATAAGGATAAAGAAGGCAACATCGATGGCTGCGCTAGTTGGTTCGTGACCGAGCATGGCACGAATTGGTGCCATGAGGACATCGTAAATCCCTTGAGGATTTGAGTCAACAGTTTGATAGGTACCTGCGATGAGGTTACCTGCTTCGTTGGTATCATACTTACCTGCAGGGATGACCCAGGTCAAGAATGCCATAATGGCAATGATGATGATCAAAACAGTGTATGATGAAGGCATTTGAAACCTTTTTTTATTTTCACTCATTTGTTTTTCCTCCTAAACTATGTCACACAGTATAAAAACGAATGATGTGGCAAGAGTGCTGACTAAACTTTCTTGAAAGATATGACTAAACTATTATTCTTTCACGATGATTGTTCCGCTATCAGATTCAATCAAGGCTCCCAAATTGCTGAGGGAAGTGATGACGGCTTTTCCTGCTGGACGATTGGTTACAAAATCAATGGCAGCTTGGATTTTTGGTAGCATACTACCAGGAGCAAATTGCCCCTCTTTGATGTATTCTTGAAGTCGGCTAACAGTTACTCGCTCCAACTTTTCTTGATTTGGTTTGTTATAGTTGATATAGGCATAATCGACGCCAGTTAAAATGATGAAGAGATCTGCTTCGACTAGCTCTGCCAAGCATTGCGATGCAAAATCCTTATCGATGACAGCTTCTACTCCTGAGAAGTAACCGTTTTCATTTTTGGTTACAGGAATACCTCCACCGCCTGCTGCGATGACAATTTGTCCCTTATCTAAGAGTGCGCGTATACTATCGATTTCTTTGATATGAACAGGTTTTGGAGAAGCCACTACCTTACGCCAGCCACGTCCTGCATCTTCTTTAAAGTTAGCCCCAGTTTTTTCGCTTTCTGCTTTAGCCTCTTCTTCTGAGTAGAATGGACCAATGGGTTTACTTGGATTGAGAAAGGCAGGATCATTCTTGTCCACGACAACTTGTGTGACAACAGAAACGACAGTTTTATCAAGATGAATATCCTGTAAAGCATTTTCCAGAGCATTCTGGAGCCAAAAACCGATGCTACCCTCAGTCATAGCAACAAGTGAATCGAGAGGAAAGGCAGGATTTTTTTCGGAATTCGCTGCTAGGTGTTGGAGGAGAAGGTTACCAACTTGCGGTCCATTGCCATGGGTGATAATCAATTCATCACCATTTTGGATGAGTTTCACCAGATGGTGTGCTGTTTCTGCCAGAGCAGCTTCTTGAGCTTGAGCAGATGGATCTGTGGAAAGAATGGCATTTCCTCCAAGAGCGACAACGATTTTACGATGAGACATGAGCGCTCCTTTCTTTTGGATGAA
Organism: uncultured Streptococcus sp.; assembly: GCF_963511325.1. Taxonomy (GTDB): domain Bacteria; phylum Bacillota; class Bacilli; order Lactobacillales; family Streptococcaceae; genus Streptococcus. Next base: position 55,175 of record NZ_CAUPII010000004.1, on the reverse strand, counting down.
CAAAAGCCAATTTTGGTTAAAGGCTTGGATTTGGAAGTTGAGAAGAAAGATTTTGTAGGGACGAGTTGAGTTGGAATTTCGAAATGCGAATAACTGGAAGGCAGTTACTTGTTATGAGGTTTTTGCTTGAATGGTGACTATTGGAGAATTTCAACTCAGAGCTCGTAACTATTACAAAAAGGGACTGGACTAAAACACTAGTCTCAGCCCCTAAGCTGTTTCTTATAGTTTGTATCACACTTTAGGAATGTAGAGATTTCCTAGTGTAGCAGCCATAACGGCTTTGATGGTGTGCATACGATTTTCTGCTTGATCAAACTGACGAGCATATTTGCTATGGAAGACCTCATCAGTTACTTCCATTTCTTTTACACCAAATTTCTCAGCTACTTGTCTGCCGTAGATTGTGTTCGTATCATGAAAGGCTGGTAAGCAGTGGAGGAAGATTAAGTTTTCATTGCCTGCTTTCTTAACAAGATCCATATTGACTTGGTAAGGTTTTAGCAAAGCGACGCGTTCTGCAAACTTATCTTCTTCGCCCATAGATACCCAAACATCAGTGTAAAGGACATCAGCCCCTTTTACAGCTTGATCAGCATCTTCTGTGATGAGGATGTGAGCCCCACTTTCTTTGGCATATCCCTCAGCCAGTGCAACAACTGCCTGATCTGGGAAGAGTTCTTTTGGTGAAAAGACATGAACGTTCACACCAAGGATCGCTCCTGTTACTAGAAGGCTATTGGCAACATTGTTACGACCGTCACCACAGTAAACCAATGTCAAACCTTCAAGATGTCCGAAATTTTCTAGTACTGTCAAATAGTCTGCAAGCATTTGAGTTGGGTGCCATTTATCCGTCAAGCCATTCCAAACAGGAACACCAGAGAATTCAGCTAATTCTTCAACCATATCTTGACTAAAACCACGGAATTCAATACCATCAAACATACGTCCCAAAACTTTTGCGGTATCTTCCGTAGTTTCTTTTTTACCTAGTTGAATATCGTTGGCCCCCAGGTATTCTGGATGTGCACCAAGATCGATTGCAGCAGTTGTGAATGCTGCGCGTGTACGGGTAGAAGTTTTTTCGAATAAAAGAGCAATATTTTTACCAGCTAGATAGCGGTGTTCGATGTTTCGTTTTTTAAGATCCTTCAAGTGAGCTGAAAGTCCAATCAAATATTCGAGCTCTGCACGGGTAAAATCTTTTTCAGCTAGAAAACTTCTTCCTTGAAATACTGAATGTATCATTCTATATATCCTTTTCTAACAAGCATGATTCTGCTAGCAGATGCTAGGCAGAAATAGGAAGAATTTAAATGTCTTCGCGTTCAAACGGCATTGACATACAACGAGGTCCACCACGACCGCGTACCAACTCCCTGCCGCGAATCTTAATGAGACGAAGTCCATATTCTTCAAGTTTCTTATTGGTCACAGTGTTGCGTTCATAAACGACTACGACACCTGGTGCGATAGCGAGTGTGTTAGAGCCATCATTCCATTGTTCACGAGCAGCTGCAACGATATTCCCATCACCACAAGGAATGAGTGTAACTTTTTCTAAACCAAGGTTTTGAGCAAGGAGCTCTGCCAAATCTCCTTTTTCTTCAACAATCTTGAGTTCTTCATTTTCGTAAGTGACGGAATAGACGCGAAGATTGCCTTGGATTTCTGGGTGGATTGTAAATTTGTCATAGTCTACCATGGTGAAGACAGTATCCAAGTGCATGAACTTACGGCTGTTTGAAAATTCAAAAGCCAAAACTTTCTTGAAGCCAACATTCTTTTTGAAGATATTAACCAAAAGTTTTTCGATAGAAGCGGCATCAGTCCGTTGAGAGATCCCAACTGCTAGGACATCTTTTGAAAGAACAAGTTCATCTCCACCTTCAATCCGAGTAGTTTCTTCACGGTTATAGATGAGCTCTACTTTGCCACCATAAATTGGGTGATGCTTGAAGATGTACTTACCATAAAGTGTTTCGCGATTGCGTGTATCGGCGTACATGTGATTAAGTGATACTGCATTTCCGATAGTCGCAAATGGGTCGCGGGTGAAGTAAAGGTTTGGCATTGGATCGATGGCAAACGGATAGTCAGATTCAACCAAGTCAGTTAATCCTTTGCCTTCTTCAGGGATGTCAGGCAATTCAACTTTTTGAACACCTGCCATTGTTTTCTTGATCAGTTCAAGATTGTCGTCAATATCATGAAGCAGTTTTCGGATGGCATTTTTAGTTTGTCGACCACGAATATTTGCTTCGTTGAGATATTCTTCGATGAACTGGTCGCGTATTTCTGGAGAAGTTAATGATTCAGCAGCCAATTGTTCAAGATAGAGCACTTCGATTCCTTCGTCACGGAGTGCTTGAGCAAAGGCGTCGTGTTCACTTTGGGCATCTGCTAAAAATGGGATGTCATCAAAGAGCAACCTCTCAAGGTGATCTGGCATCAAGTTTTCTAATTCTTGACCCGGACGGTGCAACATAACTTTTTTCAGTTTCCCAATTTCTGAGAAAACATGAATTGGATGTGAAGACATGTGTATCCTCCTTTTTTTCTCGTGTGTACCAAATGATATTGGTATCGCTTACAAGTTAATAGTATCACAAATTAATATGCATTACAAGGGATATGATAAGGACTAAAAGGCTTTAAAATGGCTATTTTAAAGGATTTATTACATTTTTTTATAAGAATATTCACAAATATACATGTTAAGTTAACTTATTTTTATATTCTATAAAATTTATGCATAAAAATATTTTTAAAATTTTTTAAAAAAATTTTGTGAGAGTGGAAAAAGGTGGATTTTCTGATGTGAAAAGTTTGTTGAAATAAAAAAATCCCTTAGACTAGGACGATTGATCTAGCCTAAGGGAAGAATAGTTGGGTATTAGATACCGAAATTTTTCATAAAAATTGTGAAGAGTGCCAGTAAGATGAAACTGATACTATTAAGTAGCATATGGACCGAGATAGACATTTCCAAACGTCTAGTACGATAAGCAGTCCAAGTGAGGACTGCTGACATCCAGCCATAAATCAAGAAGGAAGGGAGATTAGAAGGTCTGTGCGCAAGGAGGAAGATTAGCCAACCAATGACATAGCCAAACTTTTCGTAGCCTTGGAAGAGTTTGGTAGGAATAATCCCGCGACAGATGATTTCTTCACAAATAGGTGCGATTAAAACGATGAGGAAGAAACTGCTAATCAGAGAGCTTTCGGAAATAAGGTTGTTAATTACTTGCTGATTAGAAGTTGTTGTTTGTTTTATGAGTTGTAACCAGATGCCACCTACAAGATTTCCAACAAAGATTGTCAAATAACTCAAAACAATACGAGGAAGATCAGTAATCGTTAAGAGTTTAGGCTTAAATACTAGTAACTTGCTCTTATGGGCTCCGTATAAAAAGATAGCAAGCACAAGAATCGAAATAAGAGCTACGATAAGTGATGACCATATAGGATCAATCTGACTTATTGCTAGCAGAGCTAGAGTTTGCATTGGGATTTGAGAGAGAACGATGGCTACTAACAAAATCCCAAACCACGCGAGTCGTTTACGAAAATCTTTAAAAAAGTTCATTGATATGTCTCCTAAAATTTTTATCTAATTATAACACAATTGCTGAGAGGATTCTATTTGTTACCATAAGAGGAAAGTACAGACGACAAATAGAATATCCCGAATCAAATGACCGTAGAATGATACCTCCTGTCTCAAATTTTTTGGGAATAAAAAACTGAGAAATAGAGCACCAAGGCCAATATAAAAAGCAATCGATAAAATGGTGATTGGATTACGTAGGAAGATTAAAATAGAAATGATGATGAAGGAAAATCTCACTTCCTTGCTACTGGAATCTTTTTGTAACCTTCTCCATTTTTTCAAGGGGAGAAAGGTAACGAGATCAACTCCAAAGAGAAAAAAGAAGGAGGGAAGGATGAGTTCTACAGCTTCTTTTTGAAGTAAGTTAACAGTGACGATACTCTCTGACAGAACAAGTCCAACACCACAGAGGTTGACCACAATCATCATACTATAAAATAAAAAGATAAAGCGACTCCTATCAATCAGTCTATATCTTTTCAGGTTGTGACTAGATAAATAATGCATAAAGGCACAAGACCCAGATAAGCCCAATAAAGCCAGTAGAAAATAAAAACAGGATTGTTTAAGGACCAGAGAGGTTCCAGACCAAAAGATACAACTACAAAGTGCCAGTTGGATTAAGGCAAAGAACAAGAGTAGTCGAATTGATTTCATGACTTTTTCCATAAAGTATCCCCTATATTTTTTTCTTATTATAGCTAAAAAATAGGAGAGAAAAATCCTTAAATTCCCAATTGTCGATTTTTAGAGCTGTCTTGTCTTTTGAGCCCTAAAAATCCCCCTTCAAGGGTTTCTTGAAGAGGGGAGATAGGGTGTACAGTTGATTGTTCTAACGTTTAGACCAGGTTCGCTTCATAAAGAGTAGTATGATTGGATAGATTTCAAGACGTCCTGCAATCATAGCAAAGGATAGTAGAAGTTTTGAAAATGGACTAAAAATTGAGAAACTTGCAGTTGTTCCTAAAATAGGACCGATATTGTTAAAACAACTGAAAACAGCACTCGTAACAACCATTAAATTATTGGTATCTAAACTGACGATGAAAATCAAACTGAGTAAAATCATGATATAAACCACAAAGTACTTCAGAATCTTGTGCTGGGTATCCTTATCAATAACCGTTTGATTAACCTGAAGGGTTAACACACGGTGAGGTGATATGGTAGACAAGACTTGATTTTTAGCAATTTTAGATAGGATGACTCCGCGAATAACCTTGAGACCACCTGCAGTGGAGCCGGCAGAACCACCAATTGCCATCAGCATTAGCAAGATGTATTGAGAGAACAAAGGCCAGTTCGTGATATCCCCATATCCAAAACCGGTAGTGGTAATGATGTTAGATACTTGGAAGAAGGCCATCTCAAAGCTTTGTGAAACTCCGCTATAGAGGTGGAGTGTGTTAAGCGTGATTAAGCCAGTTGATATGGCTACAATCAAGAGATAGGCTCGGAGTTCTTCATCAAAAAAGAATTCCTTAATACGACGGAGCATAAGATAGTAGTAAAGGTTGAAATTGATCCCGAACATCAAAACACCGATACTTGTCAAATAGGTGATGAGAGAGCTTTGGTAGTGGGCAATACCGTCGTTATAGACAGTGAAACCTCCAGTTCCAGCAGTTCCCATAGCAATAACAAAACTATCGTAGAGTGGCATCCCAGCAAGATGATAAATAACCACAAAGAGGGCGAACATAGCCAGGTAGAGGATGTAGAGGATCTGAGCTGTGTTTTTAAGCCTAGATACCACTTTACCAAATACTGGGCCAGGAACCTCTGCCTTCATAACTTCTAAGTGGCTATTTTTAGCGTTGTCCATAATCGCTAAAGCAAACACCAGCACCCCCATCCCTCCGATGAGATGGGTAAAGCTACGCCAGAATAGAAGAGAACGGCTTAAGACAGAAACATCGTTGAGGATAGTTGCTCCTGTCGTTGTAAAGCCAGAACTAATCTCAAAGAAGGCATCTATTAGATTGGGGATTTGTCCAGAAAAGACAAAAGGAAGAGCTCCAAAGAAAGACCAGAGGATCCAACATAGAGCAACAATCAAGACCCCTTCTTTTGCATAGATACGTTGTTTTTTAGGCTTGCTAATGATACCGAGAACTCCTAGAACTACAAGTATACCAATAGTAGAAAAAAGAGCTGTGAAAACTTGGCTAGATTCTCGATAATAGAGAGCAACACTAACAGGAACTAAGAGTAGTACAGCTTCTATCAAGAGCAATTTTGCGAGAAGAAAGCGAATCATACTTCTGTTCATGGCTTACCTCTCTAGCAAATCGTAAATCTTGGTGATATTTGACAGTAGCGTGATAACCACTAGTTTATCACCGACTTGAAGGCTATCTTCACCAGTTGGGAAGATGGTTTTCCCATTACGAATAATAGCAGCAATCAATAAATCTTTTTTGAATTTAAGTTGAGACAAAGGTTTGCCAGTCATTTTATTGGCTTCCTTAATGAGGAATTGGAGTGTCTCAAGCTGTCCATTTGCAAGGTGGTGCATAGCTTGAAGGTCTGAATATTGGGCATTAGCACGACCATGGATAAAGTGCATAATGGTATCGACAGCGATTGTTTTTGGTGTGATGATACTAGAAAACTCTGGAGCATGGATAATCTCTAGAAGGCTGGTTCGGTTGACCTTAGTGATATTTTTCTGAACACCTACACTATCTAAGAACATAGAAGTAATGATATTTTCTTCGTCAACGCCAGTAAGAGTTGCGACAGCATCGTAATGTTGAGCACTTTCTTCTAGGAGAATATCTTTTGCCGTTCCGTCACCTTGGACAATATAGAGTTTGGGATATTTTTGGCTGAAAAATGCTGCACGATCTGGATTGAGCTCAATGACCTTGGTATCAATACGGCTATCCTTTAAAATGCCAACGAGATAGTAAGCGATTTTTCCAGCACCGATAATGAGTAAGCTCTTAACAACACGAGATTTGACATAGTTATGAAAGAGCATCATGTCAACCCGATCACCTGTAACAAAGATCCGATCCTTGTCTTGGAGGACCATATCTCCACTTGGAATCATGAGCTTATGGTCTCGCTCGATAGCACAGACGATAACATTGCCAAACTTTTTCCGGAAGTCTGCGATAGACATTTGGCAGATATTGCTATCCTTACGGACAACAAATTCCATTAGACTAACCAAACCACCTGCAAAACGCTCAACAGATAGAGCATTTGGGAAATCGATAATATTAGCGATAGCACGAGCTGCAAGGAGTTCAGGATTGACAATCAGAGAGAAACCTAGAATATTTTTTTCTTTGAAATAGGGGTTGGAATATTCAGGATTGCGGACACGAACAATAGTTTCTTTAGCCCCCATTTTTTTAGCCAGAAGAGCTGAAACCATGTTGACTTCATCATACTGAGTCATAGCAATAAAAATATCACAGTCTTGGACATTAGCTGCTTCTAGTATAGCAAAATCAGCTCCATTACCTGCAATTCCCATAATATCAAAACGGCTTGTCATGTAGTTAAGAACAGTTTCATTTTGTTCAATGAGGACAACATCATGATTGTCAGCGACAAGCGAACGACAGAGGGCAGATCCAACTTTTCCCCCTCCGACAAGAATAATCTTCATTTTTAAATAACCTACTTTTTCAAGATGTCTCTATCATACTCTTTTTTAGAAAAAAATGCACTCGGCAACCGACCAATTTCCCTACTAAAAGGATAAGTTTGTCGTTTTCTTTGTTTTACTTGATAAAAACTTCTTGCCCGCAACTGAATGGATGTCTAAAATTATACATTTTTCATACTGTTTTTCTGTGATTTTTTAGTCTGACTGATGCATTTCTACCTTTTTTAAATATGCTTGTAAAAAAAATGAAAAAAATCAAGTCATTTCTATTGACAATCAAGCTGAAAGTGATATACTAAAAAAGTAGTTTCGCTGATTTACTTCAAACCTGTTGTGAGGTAAGTTAACGATGCCTTAACCACACTGTTTGCTGAGCTTGACTCCGGGCAGTGTGGCTATTTTTTTGCATTAGTGAGAGGAAACAAGGCATGGCAAATCACATTGTATTATTTGAACCCCAGATACCACAAAACACAGGCAATATTGCGCGTACTTGCGCAGCAACAAATGCGCCTCTTCATATTATCAAACCAATGGGCTTTCCGATTGACGACCGTAAGATGAAGAGAGCTGGTTTGGATTATTGGGACAAACTTGAGATTTATTTCTATGATAGTTTAGATGAATTTATGGAAAAAATGGATGGCCAGGTCTACTTGATTTCTAAGTTTGCAGAAAAGGTCTATTCAGATGCAGACTTTACGACAGAAGGGGATCACTATTTTCTCTTTGGGAGGGAAGATAAGGGCTTGCCTGAAGAATTTATGCGTGAGAATCCAGAAAAGGCTCTCCGCATTCCCATGAATGATGAGCATGTTCGCAGCCTGAATGTATCTAATACAGTATGTATGATTGTCTATGAGGCTCTCCGACAACAAAACTTTGTGGGCCTCGAACTGGTTCACACTTATGAAACAGATAAATTGAAATAAACACTTAAATAAAATGCTTGCGCTTGCAAGCTTTTTTTGTTATCATAAAGGGGTCTTCAGGGCTGGGTGTAATTCCCGACCGGCGGTGAATTTAACTAGGAAATGATCTTTTCCTTTTATACTTTGTTGACAAGCTTTGCCTAACCCAAAGTTATGCCTATAGCTTGTCGCCTAGTCTAAAAGAAAAATCTCCATTTCCATATAGTTAAAGAAGTCCGCGAGCGCAAGCTGATGTGGTGAGATTCCACAACCGACAGTATAGTCTGGATGGGAGAAGACGAAAGGATAGCTTTGTCTATTCTAATTGATTTTTTATAGGTAAATTGCAACCGCTTGCTTAAACAGAGTGAGGGGAAACTTTTGGAATATAAAAATAGAGGGTAGATAGAGGAATCCTTTCCAACTTCTTCTGATTTTATAGAAAATTGGAGGAACCTGTTATGACAAACACACGTCGACTTTCGACCATTGCAATTTTATCAGCACTTTCATTCGTGTTGATGTACTTTGACTTTCCGCTTCTACCTGCGGCGTCCTTCTTAAGGATTGAGTTCAGTATTTTACCGGTCCTTGTGGGCTTGGTAGTCTTGGATTTACCAGCAGCTTTTGGAGTGCTTTTCCTTCGGTCCTTGTTGAAAATCCTTCTGAACAATCAAGGGGTTAGTACCTATATTGGTTTACCGATGAATATTGTTGCCTTGGGAGTCTTTGTACTTGCTTTTGGTTTGATTTGGGAAAAAGAGCGAACAACCATGCGTTTCGTCCTAGCTTCACTAGCTGGTACGCTTGGTTTAACTCTAGCTATGCTAGTTCTAAACTATGTTTATGCTGTTCCTTTGTACGCTAAGTTTGCTAATTTTGATATTGAGAAAATCTTAGGATTGAGCAACTACCTGATGACTATGGTTTTGCCTTTTAATCTGATTGAAGGTATTATCTTTGCCATCTCTTTCTGGTTGTTGTTTGTCCTTTTGAAACCAACTTTAAAATACTATGAAAGATAAACAAACATTTATGATGAAGGGCTCTTTTGCCCTTTTACTTTTTATGATTATTGGCTATATTGTCAAATTTTATCCAGAAATGCTGGTCGGTTTTGATCAGCCGATTCAGACTGCCATTAGAGGTGATTTACCTGAGACCTTAACGCTTCTTTTTCGGGCAATTACGCACTTAATTGATATCCCAGTCATTATTAGCTGGGTTTTAATTGTAGCTTTTATATTTTATCGTAAGCAATGGAAGATGGAAAGTTATCTCATGCTGGGGAATTTGACTTTAGCTGGAATCTTAATCGTAACTTTTAAAAATATCTACCAAAGACCACGGCCAGAAATTCTACACTTGGTAGAAGAAAAAGGTTTTTCTTTTCCAAGCGGACATTCTCTGGCAGTAACGATTATGGTTGGAACTTTGATTGTGATTTTGAGCCAACGGATTAAGAATACAGTCTGGAGAAAAATCGTTCAAATCTTGCTAAGTTTATACATCTTCAGTGTATTGGTATCAAGAATTTATCTGGGAGTTCACTACCCATCAGATGTGATTGCCAGCCTTTGTGTAGGCCTAGGAGTTTTGTTTATGGAGTTTCCTTTCTATGATAAACTGCGTTTTCAATGGCGCTTCAAAGGAAAGCAGAAGTAGGAATTGCCCCTTCTTGAGGAGATAAAAATGGAAGTCAACATAAAAGATCTTCATCCGACTCAACTATATTTATCAGAAAAGAAGTTACAAAATATCCAGATGCTTTATCAGTCGGTAGAATTAATCAATGTTGATCCAATTAGCGTTCTTGCATTTGGAGATTATTTGTTGATTACAGATGGGCATCACAGGGCTTATCAGGCTTTATTGATAGGCCAGAATACGATTTCTGCTGAGTGGGATAGAGATGGAGGTGATGAACTCTATCAACTCTATGCGCAAGCTTGTGAGAAAAGAAGGATATGCTCTGTTCTGGATTTAAAAAATCATATCTTACCTCAAGATGAGTATGAAGCAAAATGGTATAACTGGTGTGATGGGTTTAATCAAGCAGCGGAGCTAGTATTAGGATTAGAAAATGATGACAAAAATCATTCAGATAGATGATTCCTTGCGTCTAGTTCCCTATTTTTTAGCGGATCATCATGATGCAGCTTTGGCCTGGTATCAAGATGTGGATTTGGTGGAACTTGTAGACGGCATTAGAATACCCTATAGTTCAGAAAAATTAAATGCCATGTATTCCTATTTAGAAAGACACGGGGATTTGTTCTGGATTGAGTTTCGAGAAAAGGAAGAGTGGCTTCCAATTGGGGATGTAACCTTATCTCAGGAGAATCTTCCTATTGTGATCGGCAATCCAACTTATCAACATCAGGGACTTGGACGCAAGGTTTTGAAGGCTTTGATTGATCTAGCTCGGCAAAAGGGTTGGAAACAATTGAAAGTTCAAGAAATCTACACTTTCAACCGTATCTCTAGAAGATGTTTTGAGTCTCTTGGATTTGTGGAAAGTGGTACTACTGAAAATGGAGTGAGTTTTGTACTAACTTTGGGCGAATGAACTCACTCCATTGTGGTAGAAGATTCTGAAGATTGATTTCACAAAAAAAGTGTAACATAAAGAAATATCAAAAATAAAAATTTCTCTTGCATTTTTTAAAAAATAGTGTATAATAGATGGGTATGTGTAAAGCATACTTGTGGGAGGTAAAAATCTCTAAATTACCGCCAAAACCACAAAGGAGGATTTAAAAATGGCTAAAAAAGTCGAAAAACTTGTAAAATTGCAAATCCCTGCTGGTAAAGCTACACCAGCTCCACCGGTTGGACCTGCTCTTGGTCAAGCTGGTATCAACATCATGGGATTCACAAAAGAGTTCAACGCTCGTACTGCTGACCAAGCTGGTATGATCATTCCAGTTGTTATCTCAGTATACGAAGACAAATCATTTACTTTCGTTACAAAAACACCACCAGCTGCTGTTCTTTTGAAAAAAGCTGCAGGTGTTGAAAAAGGATCAGGTACACCTAACAAAACTAAAGTTGCTACAGTTACTCGTGCACAAGTACAAGAAATTGCAGAAACTAAGATGCCAGATTTGAACGCTGCAAACATTGAGTCTGCAATGCGTATGATCGAAGGTACTGCTCGTTCTATGGGATTCACTGTTGTTGACTAATCAATAACATCCCTATATAACCCGCAAGACTTCATCATTTCGAGAAGTGACGTGGGAGATGAAAATCGATTGAACCACTTACAAGGAGAATAGAAAATGGCTAAAAAAAGCAAACAACTTCGTGCTGCTCTTGAGAAGATCGACAGCACAAAAGCATACAGCGTAGAAGAAGCTGTAGCTCTTGCAAAAGAAACTAACTTCGCAAAATTTGACGCAACTGTAGAAGTTGCTTACAACTTGAACATCGACGTTAAAAAAGCTGACCAACAAATCCGTGGAGCAATGGTATTGCCAAACGGTACTGGTAAAACAGCTCGCGTTCTTGTATTTGCACGTGGTGCAAAAGCTGAAGAAGCTAAAGCTGCTGGTGCAGACTTCGTTGGTGAAGACGACCTTGTTGCTAAAATCAACGACGGTTGGTTGGACTTCGACGTAGTTATCGCTACACCTGATATGATGGCTCTTGTTGGACGTCTTGGACGTGTCCTTGGACCACGTAACTTGATGCCAAACCCTAAAACTGGTACTGTAACAATGGATGTTGCTAAAGCAGTTGAAGAGTCTAAAGGTGGTAAAATTACTTACCGTGCAGACCGTGCAGGTATCGTACAAGCCATCATCGGTAAAGTTTCATTTGAAGCTGACAAGTTGGTTGAAAACTTCAAAGCATTCAACGAAACAATCCAAAAAGCTAAACCAGCTACTGCTAAAGGAACTTACGTAACAAGCTTGACAATCACAACTACTCAAGGTGTTGGTATCAAGGTTGACGTTAACTCACTTTAATTAGTAATAATTTAACATAAAAGGTTGAAGACAAGTTTGTCTCAACCTTTTTTCTATTAAAAAAATAAAAATACGTATAAACTTTCTAATCTATTTGATATTGTAAAGTATCTAGATAGAAAATTCAGAAAATTTGCTCTTTTCTCTTGAAAATTTTTGAAAAAATGGTATCATAGTAACAAGCTATTTTTAAGAGAAGAGAAAGGGGTAGAATGGAGAAAATCATTTTAGACTCACCAAAGTCAGGTTCAGAACTCGTTTTGGAAACACTTCGTGACTTAGGAATCGATACGATTTTTGGTTATCCAGGCGGGGCGGTATTGCCTTTATATGATGCTATTTATAATTTTAAAGGTATTCGCCATATTCTAGGTCGCCATGAACAAGGTTGTCTTCATGAAGCTGAAGGTTACGCTAAGTCAACAGGAAAACTTGGTGTCGCAGTCGTCACAAGTGGACCGGGAGCAACGAATGCCATTACAGGTATTGCAGATGCCATGAGCGATAGTGTTCCCCTTTTAGTCTTCACAGGGCAAGTCGCAAGAGCGGGAATCGGTAAGGATGCTTTCCAAGAAGCGGATATCGTTGGTATAACCATGCCAATCACTAAGTATAACTATCAGGTGCGCGAAACAGCGGATATTCCACGGATTATTACAGAAGCTGTCCATATTGCAACTACAGGTCGTCCTGGGCCGGTTGTCATTGACTTACCAAAAGATGTTTCTGCCCTTGAGACGGATTTCGTCTATTCATCGGAGATAGATTTACCAAGTTATCAACCAACTCTAGAGCCTAATGAGATGCAAATCAAGAAAATCTTGAAACAGTTGTCTAAGGCTAAGAAACCAGTTTTGTTAGCTGGTGGTGGAATTAGCTATGCAGAGGCTGCAGCAGAGTTAAATGAATTTGCAGAACGTTATCAAATTCCTGTTGTTACCAGTCTTTTGGGACAGGGAACGATAGCAACTAGCCATCCATTATTTTTGGGAATGGGCGGAATGCATGGTTCCTTTGCAGCAAATATTGCTATGACTGAAGCTGACTTTATGATTTCTATTGGTTGTCGCTTTGATGATCGCTTGACTGGAAATCCTAAGACCTTTGCTAAGAATGCTAAAGTTGCTCACATTGACATCGATCCAGCTGAGATTGGAAAGATAATCTCTGTTGATATCCCTGTTGTTGGAGATGCCAAGAAGGCCCTGGAGCTCTTGCTCTCTGAGCCAATTGTTCGTAACAATACTGAAAAGTGGATTGAAAAAGTTACAAAAGATAAGAATCGTGTTCGTTCATATGATAAGAAGGAACGTGTCGTCCAACCACAAGCAGTTATTGAACGTATCGGTGAGTTGACCAATGGTGACGCCATTGTCGTAACAGACGTTGGACAACACCAAATGTGGACGGCTCAATACTATCCTTACCAAAACGAGCGTCAATTGGTTACGTCAGGTGGTTTAGGAACCATGGGATTCGGAGTTCCTGCAGCTATTGGTGCTAAAATTGCCAATCCAGATAAAGAAGTTGTTCTCTTTGTCGGTGATGGTGGTTTCCAGATGACCAATCAGGAATTAGCAATCTTAAACATTTACAAGATTCCAATCAAGGTCATCATGCTAAATAATCATTCACTTGGGATGGTCCGCCAGTGGCAAGAAGCTTTCTATGATGGTCGAACTTCAGAGTCGGTATTTGAAAGCTTGCCAGACTTTCAATTGATGGCTCAAGCCTACGGGATTAAAAATTATAAGTTCGATAATCCTGAAACTCTTGAGAAGGATTTGGAAGTCATCATGGAAGATGTACCAATGTTCATCGAAGTAGATATTTCTCGGAAAGAACATGTTTTACCGATGGTACCAGCTGGTAAGAGTAATCATGAGATGTTGGGGGTGAAGTTTAATGCGTAGAATGTTAACAGCCAAACTTCAAAACCGTTCAGGTGTTCTCAATCGCTTCACAGGAGTCTTATCGAGACGTCAAGTCAATATCGAAAGCATTTCTGTTGGCGCAACGGAAAATCCTAATGTATCACGAATTACCATTATCATTGATGTTGCCTCACATGATGAAGTGGAGCAAATTATCAAACAACTTAATCGTCAGATTGATGTGATTCGCATTCGTGATATCACGGATCAACCCCACTTAGAACGAGAAGTGATTCTTATAAAGGTTTCAGCTCCTGCTGAAAAACGTGCAGAAATTTTGGCTATTATCCAACCTTTCCGTGCAACAGTAGTCGATGTAGCTCCAAGTTCCATTACCATTCAGATGACTGGGAATGCAGAAAAGAGTGAAGCCTTAATTCGAGTGATTCGACCATATGGTATTAAGAATATCGCTCGTACGGGTGCAACTGGATTTACCCGCGACTAAAAATCCAACTTAAATTTGTTAAACTAGTCTAAAAGGCAATAAATAATAGAAAAGAGAGAAAAACTATGGCAGTTCAAATGGAATACGAAAAAGATGTAAAAGTAGCAGCACTTGACGGTAAAAAAATCGCCGTTATCGGTTATGGTTCACAAGGTCATGCTCACGCTCAAAACTTGCGTGATTCAGGTCGTGATGTCATCATCGGTGTACGCCCAGGTAAATCTTTTGACAAAGCAAAAGAAGATGGTTTTGATACATACACAGTAGCAGAAGCAACTAAGTTGGCTGATGTTATCATGATCTTGGCTCCAGACGAAATCCAACAAGAATTGTACGAAGCAGAAATTGCACCAAACTTGGAAGCTGGAAATGCAGTTGGTTTTGCACATGGTTTCAACATCCACTTCGAATTCATCAAAGTTCCTGCAGATGTTGATGTCTTCATGTGTGCTCCTAAAGGACCAGGACACTTGGTACGTCGTACTTACGAAGAAGGATTTGGTGTTCCAGCGCTTTACGCTGTCTACCAAGATGCAACAGGAAATGCTAAAGACATCGCTATGGACTGGTGTAAAGGTGTTGGTGCAGCTCGTGTAGGTCTTCTTGAAACAACTTACAAAGAAGAAACTGAAGAAGATTTGTTTGGTGAACAAGCAGTACTTTGTGGTGGTTTGACTGCCCTTATTGAAGCTGGTTTTGAAGTCTTGACAGAAGCTGGTTATGCTCCAGAATTGGCTTACTTTGAAGTTCTTCACGAAATGAAATTGATCGTTGACTTGATCTACGAAGGTGGATTCAAGAAAATGCGTCAATCAATTTCAAACACTGCTGAGTACGGTGACTATGTTTCAGGTCCACGTGTAATCACTGAACAAGTCAAAGAAAATATGAAAGCAGTTCTCGCGGACATCCAAAATGGTAAATTCGCCAACGACTTTGTAAATGACTACAAAGCTGGACGTCCAAAATTGACTGCCTACCGTGAACAAGCAGCTAACCTTGAAATTGAAAAAGTTGGTGCAGAATTGCGTAAAGCAATGCCATTTGTCGGTAAAAACGACGATGATGCATTCAAGATCTACAACTAATTTTTAAGAATATAAACAGAAGGCGAGTTGGGGGGAACCTAACTCGTTTTTTATCTTGAAAACTCATCTAGGAGGAGATTATGCTAAGTGCAAAAGATGTGGTGAAAGCCCACAAGGTTTTGAGTGGTGTAGTAGCCAATACGCCACTTGACTACGATCATTATTTATCCGAAAAATACGGAGCGAAAATTTATCTTAAAAAGGAAAATGCTCAACGTGTCCGTTCTTTTAAAATTCGTGGGGCTTATTACGCAATTTCCCAATTGACAAAAGAGGAACGTGAACGTGGTGTAGTGTGTGCTTCAGCGGGAAATCACGCTCAAGGTGTTGCCTACACATGTAATGAGATGAAGATTCCTGCAACAATCTTTATGCCAATTACGACACCTCAACAGAAAATTGGTCAGGTTCGTTTCTTTGGAGGAGATTTTGTTACGATCAAATTAGTAGGGGATACTTTTGATGCTTCAGCCAAGGCTGCTCAAGACTTTACTGTAGCTGAAAATCGTACTTTTATTGACCCCTTTGATGATCCCTATGTTCAAGCTGGTCAGGGTACGGTAGCCTATGAAATTTTAGAAGAAGCTCGTAAAGAATCTATTGAATTTGATACTGTCTTGGTACCTGTTGGAGGCGGAGGTCTCATTTCAGGTGTTTCTACTTATATTAAAGAAACAAATCCTCAGATTGAGGTCATTGGAGTAGAGGCTGAAGGTGCTCGTTCTATGAAGGCTGCCTTTGAAGCTGGAGGACCGGTTAAACTTAAAGAAATTGATAAATTTGCGGATGGAATTGCTGTGCAAAAGGTAGGACAGTTGACCTATGAAGCAACACGCAAACATGTAGAAACTCTTATCGGTGTAGATGAAGGCTTGATTTCTGAGACCTTAATTGATCTTTATTCTAAACAAGGTATCGTAGCAGAACCTGCGGGTGCCGCTAGTGTTGCAGCTCTAGAAGTATTATCCGATTATATTAAGGGCAAGACCATTTGTTGTATCATTTCTGGAGGGAATAATGACATCAACCGTATGCCAGAGATGGAAGAACGTGCCTTGATTTATGATGGTATCAAGCATTATTTTGTAGTGAATTTCCCACAACGTCCGGGAGCACTTCGAGAGTTTGTAAATGATATCTTAGGACCTCATGATGATATTACTCGTTTTGAATATATCAAACGAGCTAGCAAGGGAACTGGTCCAGTACTAATAGGGATTGCGCTGGCTGATAAACATGATTATGCGGGATTGATTCACCGTATGGAAAAATTCGACCCGTCTTATATTAACTTAAATGGGAATGAGACCCTATATAATATGCTTGTTTAATATGCTATGAAATTTTTATCATATTATTTGCCTAACCTATTTACTAGTGCTATAATGTAAGTGAAGAAAGGGGGAGATTCCCATGGTTTTAAAAGTTATACTTGTTCTAATTATTCTAATGCTTATTGTAGGAGCTATATTAATGAGCTCAATCTATGTTGTTCGCCAACAATCAGTAGCTATCATTGAACGATTTGGTAAGTATCAAAAATTGAGCAATAGTGGTATTCACCTAAGAGCACCATTTGGAATTGATAAAATTGCAGCTCGTGTACAACTGCGTCTCTTGCAAAGTGAAATCGTTGTGGAAACCAAGACTCAAGATAACGTATTTGTGACGATGAATGTTGCGACACAGTACCGAGTAAATGAACAAAATGTTACAGATGCTTACTATAAACTAATGAGACCTGAGGCTCAAATCAAATCTTATATTGAAGACGCATTGCGCTCATCAGTTCCTAAGTTAACTTTGGATGAATTGTTTGAGAAAAAGGATGAAATTGCATTAGAAGTTCAAAAACAAGTAGCGGAAGAAATGTCAACGTATGGGTACATTATCGTCAAAACGCTCATTACCAAAGTAGAGCCGGATGCGGAAGTCAAGCAATCGATGAATGAAATCAATGCTGCTCAACGTAAGAGAGTAGCAGCACAAGAATTGGCCGAAGCAGATAAAATTAAGATCGTAACAGCGGCCGAAGCAGAGGCAGAAAAGGATCGCCTACATGGTGTGGGGATCGCAGAGCAACGAAAAGCAATTGTTGATGGACTTGCTGATTCTATTAAAGAGTTAAAAGGAGCCAATGTTGAATTAACTGAAGAGCAAATCATGTCAATCTTGTTAACTAACCAGTATTTAGATACATTGAATAATTTTGCAGAAAAACAAGGTAATAATACAATTTTCTTACCAGCAAATCCTAACGGAGTTGAAGATATACGAACCCATATATTATCGGCTTTAAAAGCCAAGTAAACTAAATCTTAACGTCTTATTTGATTGGATATATGTTTTTTTATTGACAAATGCCATAAAAACGTATACAATTAAATATCGTAAAGAATAAAATAGGAGAAAAACATGGCTAAGACTAACTTTGAAAAAGTAGAATCAGTTGTTAGCTGGGTTCGTGATAAGAAGATCACTGGTTATCGTATTTCTAAAGAAACGAATGCACGTGAAATGTCTATCATTGCTCTAGCTCAAGGACGTGCAAAAGTTAAAAATATTTCCTTTGAAACAGCCCTTGGATTAATTGATTTCTATGAAAAAAATCATGAAAAATTTGAAGATTAATCTTTGGATACCAGCAGACTCTAATTAGGGTCTGCTTTTATTTATGGAACGGCGAAATAGCCATGCTATGACCTGCTCAACAAATCTATTTGTTAGAATGAACTAGGTTGACAGGGAGCTGAGTGATCTCATACTCTTCGAAAATCAAATTCAAACCACGTCAGCTTCGCCTTGCCGTACTCAAGTACATCCTGCGGCTCGTTTCCTAGTTTGCTATTTGATTTTCATTGAGTATCACTCATGAAAATCAAATAAAAGATTAGGAGTATAGCTACAAGCAATACTTGTTCAGGAAACAGAAGAAGGGATAAAAGTGATTTTTAAAGTATATAAAAAGAGGTCGGAATAAAAAACTCCGACCTTGATTTTTATATTTATGAGCCTTTGACTCAATGTTGATTGGGGATTGGATAGGAAAACAACTCTTGGTTTAAGAGGTTTATCCAACCGCTTTTGTCTTATCCTAAATAGCGTTGTAAAAATTCTCTTGTACGTTCCTCTTTAGGATTTGTAAATAAATCTTCAGGTTTGCCTTCTTCTGCAATAACACCTTTGTCCATAAAGATGACACGGTGTGATACGTCACGAGCAAATTCCATTTCGTGGGTTACAACGATCATTGTCAAGCCTTCTTGAGCTAGTTCTTGCATGATTTTTAGAACTTCACCGACCATTTCAGGGTCAAGGGCTGAAGTAGGCTCGTCAAAGAGAATGGCATCAGGATTCATAGAAAGCGCGCGAGCAATGGCTACACGTTGCTTTTGACCACCAGAAAGTTGTTTTGGTTTAGCTTGCCAGTAGCGCTCTCCCATTCCAACTTTTTCAAGGTTTTCTTTAGCAATTTTCTCTGCTTCTGATCGTTCACGTTTGAGGACAGTAGTCTGTGCAACAATCGTATTTTCAAGAACATTGAGATTTTCAAAGAGGTTAAAGGATTGGAAAACCATGCCTAGTTTTTCACGATAGTGAGTGAGGTTATACCCTTTTTCAAGTACGTTTTCACCGTGATAAAGGATCTCACCTTCAGTTGGTGTTTCGAGAAGGTTGATAGAACGTAGGAAGGTTGATTTACCACTACCTGAACTACCGATGATAGAAATAACTTCTCCTTTATGAATAGTGAGAGAGATGTCTTTTAGGACCTCGTTTTGCCCGTAGGATTTTTTGAGGTGTTTGATTTCAAGGATTGGTTGACTCATTATTTCAAATCCTCCGTTTGCATTTGGTTAGCACCTGTTGTATAAGTATCCATATCCATACGTTTTTCGATGAAGCGTAGGATACGCGTTACTGTGAAGGTGAGGACAAAGTAGATAACTGCGATGATGGTAAAGGTTTGGAAGTACTGGTAGGTTTGTGTTGCTACTGTATTTCCTGAGAAGTAAAGTTCTACAACAGAGATAACGTTCAATACAGAAGTATCCTTGATGTTGATGACGAACTCATTACCAGTGGCTGGTAGAATATTTCGAACAACTTGAGGCAAAACAATCTTACGCATGGTCTGGTTATGAGTCATACCAAGTGCAGTTGCTGCTTCAAATTGTCCCTTATCAACAGCTAGGATACCACCACGAACAATTTCAGTCATGTAAGCACCAGTGTTGATCGAAACGATAAAGATAGCAGCTAGCGTACGGTCTAGGTTGATCCCGAAAGCTTGAGCAGTTCCATAGTAGATAACCATAGATTGTACAATCATAGGTGTTCCACGGAAAATTTCAATATAGATATTGAGAATCCAACCGATTAGTTTTTGGATTCCAAAGATAAATTGGTTTTCAGATAGAGGTGCCGTACGGAAAACACCGATAGCAAGACCGATAGCGAGACCAACGATGGTACCGATAATTGAAATGAGAAGGGTAATACCAGCACCACGCAAGAGTTGTTGCCAGTTTTCAGTCAGAATTTTAGCGACTTGGCCAAAGAAGTTACTGTTGCTTTCTTCTGTCGTTGTAGATTCTGCTGGTTGCTCTTTGATCATACGATCCATGAGCGCAACTTGTTCATCTTTAGAAATGGTTTCAATACTGGCGTTGATTTGGCTGATACGGTCATCATCTTTACGAAGTCCAATAGCGATAGATGTATCTTCTTCACCAGTTTTAAAACCAGGTTCAGGCTGAATCATTTTGAACTTAGCGTTTGCTGATTCGGCAGTTAGGGCTTCAGGACGTTCAGAAACGTAGGCATCAATGACACCAGCTTCAAGAGCTTGACGCATTTGGGCGAAATCTCCCATGGCAGTTTCCTTCTGAGCGCCTGAGATTTGTGAAATTAAGTCATAAAGGTAAACACCTTGTTGAGAAGTGATTTTTGCTCCGCTAAAGTCCTCTAGTGATTTGGCATTTGCATAGGCAGAATCCTTTTTAACCAAAAGTACTGGTTCGCTAGTATAGTAGCTGCTTGAAAATGCAATTTCTTGTTTGCGTTCAGCAGTTGGGCTCATACCTGCAATGATCATATCAATCTTACCAGAAGTAAGGGCTGGAACAAGTCCTTCCCACTTGGTTTTAACAACCAAGGGCTCTTTGCCTAGGTCCTTAGCAATCTTTTTAGCTATTTGGACGTCGTAACCATTAGCATATTGGTTGGTTCCATCGATTTTGACAGCGCCGTTACTGTCGTCATCTTGAGTCCAGTTAAAGGGTGCGTAGGCTGCCTCCATACCGATGCGTAAATATTCATCGGCTTGGACCTGGCTAACTAGTCCTAAAGTAAGGGCCAGGCTAGCAAGGATAGTTAAGCATAATTTTTTCATGTTTTCTCCTATTTCTAGTCTAAAATTGCTTCTCTCTATTGTATCGAAAATTAGCAAGTTTTTCAATCCTAGTAAACCCTTACTTGGAAAAAAATGATATAATGAGAAAAAGGTCAAAAGAGGCTATATTATGAAAAAAAGATGGTTAATAGTACTTATATTTACTTGTCTGATAATTGTTCCAAAATTGGTTTTTGCCGTGGATTTCAGCATTCCATCCTATAAAGGAGAACTGTATATTCATGCAGATAATACAGCGGAATTTAGGCAGAAGATAGTTTACCAGTTCGAGGATGATTTTAATGGGCAAATCGTGGGTCTTGGTCGTGCAGGCAAGATGCCTAGCGGGTTTGAAATTGATCCTCATCCAAAGGTTGAGGCCTCGAAAAATGGTGCTGAACTGACAGATGTTACTAGCGAAGTGACAGAAGAAACGAATGGTTATACTGTTAAAGTCTATAATCCAGGTCAGGAAGGGGACAGGGTCGAAGTGGAACTTACCTGGCAATTGAAAAACCTTCTTTTCTTGTATAATGATATCGCTGAATTAAATTGGCAACCCTTAACAGACAGTTCAGAATCTATTGAAAAGTTTGAGTTTCATGTAAGCGGAGAGAAGGGGGCTGAAAAACTCTTTTTCCACACAGGTCAACTTTATAGAGAGGGAAGTATTGAACAGAGTGGTCATGACTATACTATTCGCTTCGACAATCTTCCGTCTAAGCGCGGAGTTGAGTTGCATGCCTACTGGCCTCGAACCGATTTTGCTAGCGCTATGGATCAGGGCTTAAAAGGGAATCGTTTAGAAGAGTTTAATAAGATAGAAGACTCGATTGTTAGAGAAAAAGAGCAGAGTAAACAACTCGTTACTTGGGTGTTTCCTTTGATTTCGTCACTTTCCTTGTTATTGAGTATCTGCTTCTATTTTATTTATAGAAGAAAAATCACTCCTTCAGTCAAATATGCCAAAAATTATCGTCTCTATGAACCGCCGATGGAATTAGAGCCTATGGTTTTATCTGAAGCTGTTTACTCTACTTCCTTGGAGGAAGTGAGTCCTCTAATTAAAGGAGCAGGAAAATTCGACTTCAACCAGCTTATTCAGGCTACCTTACTAGATGTAATCGACCGTGGGAATGTCTCTATTATTTCAGAAGGAGATGCAGTTACTTTAAGGTTGGTAAAAGAAGATGGCTTGGCAAGCTTTGAGAGGACCTGTCTAAATCTGGCCTTTTCAGGTAAAAAAGAAGTTGCTGTTTCCGATTTGTTTGCAGATTATAAGGTATCTGAGAGCCTTTATCGTGGAGCAAAAGCTGCTGATGAAAGACGGATTCAAACAAAAGGTCGTAAGCTCAAATATTCTTTTGAAAGAGTATTGAAAGAGATGCAAGAAGGGGTCAAGGACCGAGTCGCTTTCTTGGGGCTACCAGATTATTATCGCCCCTTGACTAGCGGGGAAAAGGTCTTGCAAGTGAGCATGGGTGTTTCTACTATTTTCCCACTAATCATCGGATTTGGTTTGTTCTTGTACAGTTTGGACGTTCATGGCTATCTTTACCTGCCCTTGCCAATACTTGGCTTACTAGGTTTAGTTTTGGCTGCTTTCTATTATTGGAAGATTCGACTAGATAATCGTGATGGTGTTCTAAATGAAGTAGGAGCGGAGGTCTATTATCTTTGGACGAGTTTTGAAAATATGTTACGTGAGATTGCACGACTGGATCAGGCAGAGTTAGAAAGTATTGTAGTCTGGAATCGCCTACTGGTGTATGCAACCTTGTTTGGCTGTGCTGACAAGGTGAGCCATTTGATGAAGATTCACCAGATCCAAGTTGAAAATCCAGATATCAATCTCTATGTAGCCTATGGCTGGCATAGCATGTTTTATCATTCAACAGCGCAAATGAGCCATTATGCCAGTGTCGCAAATACGGCAAGTACTTACTCAGTATCTTCTAGTAGTGGAAGTTCTGGTGGCGGATTCTCTGGAGGCGGTGGTGGCGGTAGCATTGGTGCCTTTTAAAGAAAACTAAACACAGCTTATAAAAGTATGATATAATGGAGGATAGAAAAAGGAGTTATCTATGTATCTTATTGAAATTTTAAAATCTATCTTTTTTGGTATTGTTGAAGGAATTACGGAATGGTTGCCGATTTCAAGTACTGGTCACTTGATTTTGGCAGAAGAGTTTATCCAGTATAAAGATCAAAATGAAGCTTTTATGTCTATGTTTAACGTAGTCATTCAACTGGGTGCTATCCTAGCCGTTATGGTTATCTACTTTAACAAACTGAATCCTTTCAAACCAGGTAAGGATAAAGTTCAAGTTCGTAGAACTTGGCAATTATGGTCCAAAGTATTTGTTGCGACCCTCCCTCTTCTTTTAGTCTTTAAGTTTGATGATTGGTTTGATACTCATTTCCATAATATGGTTTCAGTAGCTATTATGCTGATTGTTTATGGGGTTGCCTTTATCTATCTTGAAAAACGTAACAAAGCGCAAGCGATTGAGCCAACAGTAACTGAACTAGATAAGTTGCCTTATAAAACGGCCCTCTATATCGGACTTTTCCAAGTCTTGGCTCTTTTACCTGGGACTAGCCGTTCGGGCGCCACTATCGTTGGTGGTTTGTTAAATGGTACTAGTCGTTCAGTTGTAACTGAGTTCACCTTCTATCTAGGAATTCCAGTTATGTTTGGAGCCAGTGCTTTGAAGATTTTTAAATTTATTAAAGCAGGAGAAGTATTGAGCTTTGGTCAATTTTTCTTACTTCTAGTTGCTATGGTAGTCGCTTTTGCAGTCAGCATGGTTGCCATTCGTTTCTTGACCAGCTATGTTAAAAAACACGACTTTACAGTCTTCGGTAAATACCGTATTGTCCTTGGTAGTGTCTTGCTACTTTATAGCTTTGTACGATTATTTGTATAAGAAAAAACCTTGAGGGAAGATTCCTTCAAGGTTTTAAAATCCAGTCACAGTGACACCCAATAAGCGAACGTCTTTATCTTTATCTGCCAGAGATTCGTAAAGTTGGATAGCCATTTGTGAAATAGTTTCAGCATCTTGGATCTTTTGAGATAAGCTTTTCCGCTTAGTCATTGTAGAAAAGTCAGCATAGCGGATTTTTAAAATAACAATCTTTCCAGATTTTTCATGTTTTTGAAGACTAAGGGCAACTCTTTCCGAAAGGAGGGTTAGCTCTTTTTTGATATCCTCTTCTAGATTGAGAATTTTACTATAAGTTTTTTCTTTTCCGATAGACTTACGAATGCGATTGGATTTGACGGGAGAATTATCAATGCCACGAGCCTTGCGATACAGGTCAAAACCGAGTCTACCAAAACGGTCAATGAGACTAATTTCAGAAATATTTAAAAGATCAGCACCTGTAAATACCCCCATTTGATGCAATTTCTCAACTGTTTTCTTACCTACACCGTGGAATTTAGCGATATCCATTTGTTTGAGAAAATCTTCAGCTTCATCAGGGAGAATAACTGTCAGACCTCGAGGTTTTTGGTAATCGCTGGCTATTTTAGCTAAGAATTTATTATAAGACACACCAGCAGAAGCGGTCAAATGAAGTTCATTCCAAATATCTTGTTGAATTAGTCGAGCGATTTTAACAGCGGACTTGATACCGAGTTTGTTTTCAGTCACGTCTAGAAAAGCTTCATCGATACTCATAGGCTCGATATTATCCGTATAACGTTTGAAAATAGCTCGAATCTGTTGACCGACAGCAGTATATTTTTCGTAGTTTCCAGAAATGAAAACTGCTTGAGGGCAACGTTCATAGGCTTCTTTAGAACTCATGGCTGAGTGGATGCCAAATGCTCGTGCTTCATAGCTACAGGTAGAAACAACACCGCGACCACCAGTTTTTCTAGGGTCACTACCAATCACAACTGGCTTCCCTTTAAGTTTGGGATTGTCTCGAATTTCAACAGCAGCAAAAAAGGCATCCATGTCAATATGGATGATTTTACGAGATAAATCATTCATTAGTGGAAAAATCAACATGGAAAATCCTCTCAGTGCAAGTTAGTCTAGTTTTATTATACTCTTTTTCTGAAAAAATGAAAATCAAATAACTTCTTTCAAAAATATAATACAGTTTTTGGATAATTTATAACTGTATTAGAAAAGAAAGTGTTAAAAAAGTGAGTTTTTAGTTGTTGAAATCGTTTACTGTGTGTTATACTGAATACATGAATGTAACAGATGACTGTTACTAGAAAGAAAAAAGAGGACATTAACATGGTTGTTAAGACAGTTGTTGAAGCACAAGATATTTTTGACAAAGCCTGGGAAGGCTTTAAAGGTGTTGACTGGAAAGAAAAAGCAAGTGTGTCACGCTTTGTACAAGCTAACTACACACCTTATGATGGAGATGAAAGCTTCCTTGCAGGACCAACAGAGCGTTCACTTCACATCAAAAAAATCGTAGAAGAAACTAAAGCACACTACGAAGAAACTCGTTTCCCAATGGACACTCGTCCAACATCTATTGCTGATATTCCTGCTGGATTTATCGACAAAGAAAACGAATTGATTTATGGTATCCAAAACGATGAACTCTTCAAATTGAACTTCATGCCAAAAGGTGGTATCCGTATGGCTGAAACTACTTTGAAAGAAAATGGATACGAACCAGATCCAGCTGTTCACGAAATTTTCACTAAATACGTAACAACTGTTAACGATGGTATCTTCCGTGCTTACACTTCAAACATTCGTCGTGCTCGTCACGCTCACACTGTAACTGGTCTTCCAGATGCATACTCACGTGGACGTATCATCGGTGTTTATGCACGTCTTGCTCTTTACGGTGCAGACTACTTGATGCAAGAAAAAGTTAACGATTGGAACTCAATCGAAGAAATCGATGAAGAAACAATCCGTCTTCGTGAAGAAATCAACCTTCAATATCAAGCATTGCAACAAGTTGTTCGCTTGGGTGACCTTTACGGAGTTGATGTTCGTAAACCAGCGATGAACGTTAAAGAAGCTATCCAATGGGTTAACATTGCCTTTATGGCTGTCTGTCGTGTTATCAACGGTGCGGCTACATCTCTTGGACGTGTGCCAATCGTATTGGATATCTTTGCAGAACGTGACCTTGCTCGTGGTACATTTACTGAATCAGAAATCCAAGAATTTGTTGATGATTTCGTTATGAAACTTCGTACAGTTAAATTTGCTCGTACAAAAGCTTACGACCAATTGTACTCAGGTGACCCAACCTTCATCACAACTTCTATGGCTGGTATGGGTAACGACGGTCGTCACCGTGTTACTAAGATGGACTACCGTTTCTTGAACACTCTTGACAACATCGGTAACTCTCCAGAACCAAACTTGACAGTTCTTTGGACTGACAAATTACCATACAACTTCCGTCGCTACTGTATGCACATGAGCCACAAACACTCTTCAATCCAATACGAAGGTGTAACAACAATGGCTAAAGATGGATATGGTGAAATGAGCTGTATCTCATGTTGTGTATCTCCACTTGACCCAGAAAACGAAGATCAACGCCACAACATCCAGTACTTCGGTGCTCGCGTTAACGTTCTTAAAGCTCTTCTTACTGGTTTGAACGGTGGTTACGATGATGTTCATAAAGACTACAAAGTATTTGACATCGAACCAATCCGTGATGAAGTTCTTGAATTCGAATCAGTTAAAGCTAACTTTGAAAAATCTCTTGACTGGTTGACTGACACTTACGTAGATGCTTTGAACATCATCCACTACATGACTGACAAGTACAACTACGAAGCTGTTCAAATGGCCTTCTTGCCAACTAAACAACGTGCTAACATGGGATTTGGTATCTGTGGATTCGCTAATACTGTTGACACATTGTCAGCTATCAAGTACGCTACAGTTAAACCAATCCGTGACGAAAATGGCTACATCTACGATTACGAAACAATCGGTGAATACCCACGTTGGGGTGAAGATGACCCACGTTCAAACGAATTGGCAGAATGGTTGATCGAAGCTTACACAACTCGTCTACGTAGCCACAAACTTTACAAAGACGCAGAAGCTACAGTATCACTTTTGACAATCACATCTAACGTTGCTTACTCTAAACAAACTGGTAACTCTCCAGTCCACAAAGGTGTATACCTCAACGAAGATGGTTCAGTGAACTTGTCTAAACTTGAATTCTTCTCACCAGGTGCTAACCCATCTAACAAAGCTAAAGGTGGATGGTTGCAAAACTTGAACTCACTTGCTAGCCTTGACTTTGGTTACGCAGCTGATGGTATCTCATTGACAACTCAAGTATCACCACGTGCTCTTGGTAAAACTCGTGACGAACAAGTTGATAACTTGGTAACAATCCTTGATGGTTACTTCGAAAACGGTGGACAACACGTTAACTTGAACGTTATGGACTTGAACGATGTTTACGAAAAGATCATGTCAGGTGAAGACGTAATCGTACGTATCTCAGGATACTGTGTAAATACTAAGTACCTCACTCCAGAACAAAAAACTGAATTGACACAACGTGTCTTCCACGAAGTTCTTTCAATGGATGATGCATTGAGCTAAGATTCATAAATAGTAAATCAAAAACCAGTCATTTTGACTGGTTTTTTGGTATAAAAAAATTTTTAAAAAAAGTTGGTCAAAGTTGGTCAAATCTCTTGACTATTACTGACCAAAGTGATATACTAAGAACATAAGGATAAGAAAATCCTTAGAAAACCTTGATTTTAAGGTGATTGTCTATGTTATCTTGAGATCAAAGTATGGGTAAAACCTAGAAAAGAGGTGCAACCTATGTTTAACATTAGTATTTTTAGAATTCCAATTACAAAATCTACATTGGATAAAGAAAAACCAGAAATTATACGTAGAGTAGCAAGTAGCTAGTCTAAATTTTTTAAAATAAAGGTCAGAGAAAGTCAAATTATTTTGACTAAGTAAATATAAAAACAAACGAGGTATGAAATATGAATAACAACTTTAATAACTTTAACAACATGGATGATTTATTTAACCAATTGATGGGTGGTATGCGTGGATACAGTTCAGAAAACCGTCGTTACTTGATTAACGGTCGCGAAGTAACACCTGAAGAATTCGCTATTTACCGTCAAACTGGTCAACTTCCAAGCGAAGGAAGTGACCAAGTTCAGTATGTTCAAGGTAAAGCTATGAAACAAGATGGTATTCTTGCAAAACTTGGACGTAACTTAACAGCTGAAGCTCGTGAAGGTAAGTTAGATCCGGTTATTGGACGTAATAAGGAGATTCAAGAAACATCTGAAATCCTTTCTCGTCGTACAAAGAATAACCCAGTTCTAGTCGGTGATGCTGGTGTTGGTAAAACGGCAGTAGTAGAAGGTCTTGCCCAAGCTATCGTGAATGGTGATGTTCCAGCAGCAATCAAGAATAAAGAAATCATTTCCATTGATATTTCTGGACTTGAAGCTGGTACTCAATACCGTGGTAGCTTTGAAGAAAACATTCAAAACTTGGTAAAAGAAGTTAAAGAAGCTGGAAACATTATCCTCTTCTTCGATGAAATTCATCAAATCCTTGGCGCAGGTAGCACAGGGGATGGTCAAGGATCTAAAGGTCTTGCTGATATCTTGAAACCAGCTCTTTCACGTGGTGAATTAACAGTGATTGGTGCAACAACTCAAGATGAATATCGCAACACTATTTTGAAAAATGCTGCTCTTGCTCGTCGTTTCAACGAAGTGAAAGTTAATGCTCCATCTGCTGAAGATACTTTCAAGATTCTCCAAGGTATTCGTGATCTTTATCAACAACACCACAACGTTATCTTGCCAGATGAAGTATTGAAAGCGGCTGTTGATTACTCTGTTCAATACATTCCACAACGTAGCTTGCCAGATAAGGCTATCGACTTGGTCGATGTGACAGCTGCTCACTTGGCAGCACAACACCCAGTGACAGATGTGCATGCTGTGGAACATGAAATTGAAGAAGAAAAAGCTAAACAAGAAGCTGCAGCTGCTAAAGAGGATTATGAAGCGGCATTAAATGCAAAAATTCGTATCGAAGAACTTGAAAAGAAAATTGCCAACCATACAGAAGATCATAAGGTTACTGCAACTGTTAATGATGTTGCTGAGTCTGTAGAACGTATGACAGGTATCCCTGTTTCACAAATGGATGCAACTGATATCGAACGTTTGAAAGATATGGGTCACCGTTTGCAAACTAAGGTTATTGGTCAAGATAAGGCTGTTGAAGCAGTAGCACGTGCCATCCGTCGGAACCGTGCAGGCTTTGACGAAGGAAACCGTCCAATCGGTAGCTTCCTATTTGTAGGTCCTACCGGAGTCGGTAAAACTGAATTAGCTAAACAATTAGCTCTTGATATGTTCGGAACTAAAGATGCTATCATCCGTTTGGATATGTCAGAATACAGCGATCGTACAGCCGTTTCTAAATTGATTGGTACCACTGCAGGTTATGTTGGTTACGATGATAATAACAATACCTTGACTGAACGTGTCCGTCGTAATCCATACTCAATTGTCCTTCTTGATGAGATTGAAAAGGCAGACCCTCAAGTGATTACTCTTCTTCTCCAAGTATTGGATGATGGTCGTTTGACAGACGGTCAAGGTAACACGGTAAACTTCAAGAATACGGTGATTATCGCAACTTCAAATGCAGGCTTTGGTTATGAAGCTAACTTGACAGAAGATGCGGACAAACCAGAGCTCATGGATCGTTTGAAACCATACTTCCGTCCAGAGTTCCTCAACCGTTTCAATGCTGTTATCGAATTCTCACATTTGAGCAAGGAAGACCTTTCTAAGATTGTTGATTTGATGTTGGTTGATGTCAATAAGACACTTGCCAAGAAAGAGATCGATTTGGCAGTGAGCGATGCAGCCAAAGAATACATGACTGAAGAAGGTTATGATGAAGTCATGGGTGTTCGTCCTCTCCGTCGTGTAGTTGAACAACAGATCCGTGATAAAGTGACAGATTTCCATTTGGATAATCTTGATGCTAAACACCTAGAAGCTGATATGGAAGATGGTGTCTTGGTCATTCGTGAAAAAGCCTAAATTAAAATTTTGAGTGTAAAAAAGGAACCAGTTGAAAAATTGGTTCCTTTTTGTTAAATGACATGACGCTCAAAGGCATCATCTGAGATTCCTTGTTCAAGAATCAATTTTGCCCATTCCTTAGCAGAGAAAAGGCTATGATCCTTGTAGTTGCCACAAGATTCAATGGTAGTCCCTGGGACATCTTCCCAAGTTGTAGTCTCAGCGATTTCCTTTAGTGAATCCTTGATGACAGCAGCGATTTCTGAGCTAGTATGACGTCCCCACATAATCATATGGAAACCTGTACGACACCCAAATGGTGAACAATCAATCATCCCGTCAATGCGAGTACGAATCAGCTTAGCCAAGAGGTGCTCGATAGTATGGAGCCCCGCAGTAGGGATAGAATCTTCATTTGGTTGAACCAAGCGGATATCAAAATTAGAGATGATATCACCTTTTGGTCCAGTTTCCTCTCCGATTAAACGAACATAGGGAGCTTTAACGATTGTGTGGTCAAGTTCAAAACTTTCAACAATAACTTCTTTGGTCATGGTAATTCCTTTCAACTTTCTTCTTTCATTATATCACAAAGATTGATTTGATAATTGTCAAAAAAAGAACTTTGTATCAGATGTTTGTTGAAAAGTTAGAAATAGAAAAAATATTTTCAATTCAATTTGAAAAATTCTGAAAATTGTATTGACACTTGGCTGAAAAGGGATTATAATGTATAAAAAGTCATAAAGGAGTTTATTATGAAATTTTCAAAAGTAATGGCCCTAGCAGGGGTGACTCTGTTAGCGTCAGGTGTTTTGGCAGCTTGTTCAGGTTCAGGCTCTAGTGCAAAAGGTGAGAAAACTTTTTCTTACGTTTATGAAACAGATCCAGACAGCCTCAACTATCTGACAACAGGTAAGGCTGCGGTTGCGAATATCACAAGTAATGTCGTTGATGGTTTGATGGAGAATGACCGCTACGGTAACTTCGTGCCATCTTTGGCAGAAGATTGGTCAGTGTCTAAAGACGGGTTGACTTACACTTACACAATCCGTAAAGATGCTAAGTGGTACACTTCTGAAGGCGAAGAGTATGCACCAGTTAAAG
Source organism: uncultured Streptococcus sp. (assembly GCF_963511325.1). Lineage (GTDB taxonomy): Bacteria > Bacillota > Bacilli > Lactobacillales > Streptococcaceae > Streptococcus. Next base: position 24,010 of record NZ_CAUPII010000004.1, on the reverse strand, counting down.
CGCAAGACTTTGTAACAGGTCTTAAGTATGCGGCTGACAATAAGTCAGAAGCCCTTTATCTTGTTCAAGAATCCATTAAAGGTTTGGATGCTTATGTAAAAGGTGAAGTTAAAGACTTCTCAGAAGTTGGAATCAAGGCTGTAGATGATCAAACAGTTCAATACACTTTGAACAAACCAGAAAGCTTCTGGAACTCTAAGACAACCATGGGAATTCTTGCACCAGTCAATGAAGAATTCCTTACTTCTAAAGGAAGTGACTTTGCTAAAGCAACAGATCCAAGCAGTATCCTTTATAATGGTCCTTTCTTGTTGAAATCATTGGTAGCAAAATCTTCAGTAGAATTTGAAAAGAATCCAAACTACTGGGATAAGGACAATGTTCATATTGATAAAGTAAAACTTTCATTCTGGGATGGTCAAGACAATAACAAACTTGCAGAAACCTTTAAGGATGGCGGCTTCTCAATGGCCCTTCTCTTCCCAACAAGTGGAAGCTACTCTGAACTTGAAAAAGAGTTTAAGGATAACATCGTTTATACAACACAAGATTCTACAACTTTCTTAGTCGGTACGAATATTGACCGTCAGTCTTACAAATATACTTCTAAGACTACAGACGAGCAAAAGACTTCAACTAAGAAAGCTCTTCTTAACAAAGACTTCCGTCAAGCCATCGCCTTTGGTTTTGATAGAACAGCTTATGCTTCTCAAGTTAATGGAGCAAGTGGAGCAAGCAAACTCCTTCGTAACTTGTTCGTACCACCAACATTTGTTCAAGCAGATGGTAAAAACTTTGGTGACTTAGTTAAGGAAAAATTAGTGACCTATGGTGATGAGTGGAAAGATGTTAATCTAGAAGACGCTCAAGACGGTCTTTACAATCCTGAAAAAGCGAAAGCAGAATTTGCTAAAGCCAAGACAGCACTCCAAGCGGAAGGTGTTCAATTCCCAATCCACTTGGATATGCCAGTTGACCAAACTAATACTACAAAAGTTCAACGTGTTCAATCATTGAAACAATCACTTGAAGCAACGTTAGGAACTGACAATGTTGTCATTGACATTCAACAACTTCAAAAAGATGAAGTCCTCAATGTTACTTACTTTGCTGAGACGGCTGCCGGTGAAGATTGGGACCTTTCAGATAACGTTGGTTGGTCTCCAGACTACATCGACCCATCTACATACCTTGATATCATCAAACCATCAGTAGGTGAAAATACTAAGACTTATCTAGGATTTGATTCAGGTACAAATAACGCTGCTGCCAAACAAGTTGGTTTGGAAGATTACGAAAAGATGGTTGTTGAAGCTGGAAATGAAGACACTGACGTTTCAAAACGTTATGATAAATATGCTGCTGCCCAAGCTTGGTTGACAGATAGTGCATTGATTATTCCAACAACTTCTAAAACTGGACGTCCAATGTTGTCTAAGATGGTGCCATTCACACTTCCATTTGCTTACTCAGGTAACAAGGGAACAAGTGAAGCACTCTTGTACAAATACCTTGAACTTCAAGATAAACCAGTAACTGTTGATGAATATCAAAAAGCTCAAGATAAATGGAAGAAAGAAAAAGAAGAATCTAATAAAAAAGCGCAAGAAGATCTTGCAAATCATGTCAAATAAGAAAAAAGAGGCCGGACAAAAAGTCTGGCCTTTTGATATCATTCCTGAGACATCAGTTTGACATTTTGGTTATTAGTTCAAGCACTGCATTGAAGTAGTAGAACAGACATTCTAAGTCACGCTCCAGTATTACATAAAAGTAAGATATCTTTTATCTATAATTTTAAACAGCTTTCCCGACTATTTGATTTGTGTTGGGGATAAGGTTGCGATTGACATAACTTTGACAGTTTTTAATCTGTTAAGTTATTTCGCTTCCTATTTTAAAAAGTTTGGCTTTATAAAAATTAAGATTCCACCATAAAAAACTGCATACAAAAAACTGAGAATAAATCCTCAGTTTTTTATATTTTATTGTTGCCCTTGTGTATTTTGTGGGGCTGGATTTTGTTGTTGACTATTTGTAGTTGTGTTTGGTACTGAGGCATTTGGATTGGTAGCGCCATTCGTATTATCATTCGAAGAGCTTGGACTTTCAGTTGTTGAAGTTGTACTTGAACTTGAGCTCTCTGTTGTCGAACTTGCTTGAGTTGACTGTGGAATCCAGTTGTTACGAGCACCGTTCTTAAAGACGTATTCGCCGTTGCGATACAAACCTTCAGGCATTGTCCAATCACCAGGATGATCATCCTCTGACAGATATCCCATCATTGAGCGGTAGATATTTGCAGCGACTCTAAATCCATCTCCTACGATTGGAGTAAGACGGTTTGAGTAACCAGTCCAAACGGCCATTGAATACTTACGAGTATATCCTACGAACATTTCGTCTGGAGCAACATACCCAGTGTTCTTAATGTAGTTCTCAATTTCATTGTCTGTATAGTTTGAAGTACCAGTTTTCCCAGCTTGTGGAAGCCATGACATGTAGGCTCCACGACCAGTTCCGTATGTTAATACGGTTTTCATCATTTCTGTCATCATGTAGGCGGTTGTTTCCTTCATGGCGCGAGTACCTTGGTCTGAAAACTCTTTTGAACTGCCATCACTAAAGACAACTTTATTGATATACATTGGTTTGTGATAGATACCGCCGTTAGCAAAGGCAGCATAGGCAGCAGCCATTTTTTCACTACTTGCTCCGTACTGTTTATGAGATTCAACTGTATTACTTGAGATAGCATTTGCGTATACCATTGATGGGTAATCAATTCCTAAACCATTCAAGAAGGTCTTAGCATGGTCTAATCCAACTTTTTCAAGTGTTTTAACGGCTGGTACGTTACGAGATTGTTGAATTGCGTACTGGAGAGTGATATTTCCAAAGTAGGTCTTATCCCAGTTATAGACAGGAATGTCTGTTCCAGGATAGTTATAAGGGGCATCATTAATCGTTGCTGCAGTAGAGTCGAAGATTCCGTACTCAAGTGCAGGAGCGTAGTCTGTGATAGGTTTCATAGTAGAACCCCAGTCACGGTTTGTTTCGACGGCTTGGTTGATACCGAATGAAACATTACTTGATTGGTGTCTAGAACCAAGTTGAGCGATGACTTTACCATTTGTAACATCAACGATAGTAGAAGCAGCTTGAAGGTCATCATCTGGATAGTCAACGTATTCGTCTGTATTGTAAACATCCCAAAGGCGTTTTTGTACCTCTTGGTCGACGTTTGTATAGACTTCCATACCTGTTGTTAATAGATTATAACCTGTCTCTTGCTCCACTTGGTCAATAACCTCTTTAAGATAGTTATCCATGTACTGTGGATAGCTATTAACAGATTTCAGGCTTTGAAGTCCATCTGTGATTGGAGTATTGATGGCTGTTTCATATTGCTCGGCTGTAAGGTAGCCTTGTTTTTGCATTTCTGACAAAACGAGGTTTCGTCTTTCAAGGGCTGCTTCAGGATGAGAATAGGGATCGTATTGGTTTGGAGCCTGTGGCATACCTGCTAAGAGTGCAAGTTGTGGGATGGACAAGTCTTTGAGGTCCTTACCATAATAGTTTTCCGCAGCTGTCTGCATACCATAGTTACCATTTGACATGTAGACCTTATTGACGTAATAGGTCAATATTTCTTGCTTAGTTGCAGTTCGCTCTAGCTGGATAGCCAACCAAGCCTCTTGAACTTTACGGGATAGGGTTTGATCAGCTGTTGATGTTGAGAAATAAGTCAGCTTAATCAACTGCTGGGTCAAGGTTGATCCCCCTTGAAGACCACCATTACTACTAAGGTTACGTAGGAAAGCTCCTGCTATTCGAATGCTATCAATTCCTCTGTGGTTAAAGAAGCGATGATCCTCGATAGAGACAATCGCATTGACAAGATCAGTAGGAATGTCACTACTTTGAGCATTGACACGACGTTCAGCACCTAAATCTGCGATGAGTTCATTTTTGCTATCATAAATTTTACTTGATGTGGTTGCAACAAGTTTGCTTTCAGAGAGTTCAGGAGCCTTGTTTGCATAGTAAAGAAATACACCACCGCCAAGTAGGAAAGCTACGATAAATAAGCTAATCATAACAATGCTGAGGTATTTAACGATGCGCAAGATAGTTTGTTTGTTCATATTGTTTTACCACCTAGTAAATGTTGTTTGACTGTATCAAGGTAAGGAATTTGTGGAAAAGCAGACTGCTCAATCACATAACCGAATTCTTTGATATAGTCAAGCGGCATTGACTTTTTCCCCATATCCTGATGATAAAAACGGATGAGGTCAAGTGCCGGCAATAAATACGTTTCTTGATAAGAAGAAAAATGAAGAAGGATAAAGCAAATTCCTTTTTGTTCAAGGACTTGTTCCATATGCCGAATCTGATGAGGATGGAAGTTCTTCAGCGGAATGGCATGTTTTTGCTTAGTTTCCTTAGCTTCGAAATCGATGTAAAACCCTTCATAAACTCCAGAATAATCGGTAGTCGATGCCTGTCTAAAATAAGCTTCAACAATCTTAGCCCGACTACGCTGCGGATAGTCTACGCGGACAATCTGAACAGGAGTTGGTTTCTTATGGATAACAGCTAAACCGTGTGTCAGATAATAATCGTTTGTAGCATTGATCATCTTTTCAAAGGTCATCCCGCGATTTGCGAAATTTTTAGTTTGTGAGGTGACTTCTTGTTTTTTTTTCGATGAAAGTTTATGAGGATAGTTGACCATAATTCTCCTTATTGGTACAATAACATCACTCTATTATACCATAAAAGTGAACAGAAAGGGTGAAAAAATGCATACAGCCTTGGTTTTAGGCTATTCTAGCTTTGATTTAGGATTGTTTAATGACAAAGATATTCGTTTAAAAATTATTAAAAAAGCCATTCGTAGAGATTTGGAAAAAATGGCAGACGAAGGGTTGAAATGGTTGGTATTTACGGGAACTCTGGGATTTGAACACTGGGTTTTAGAGATAGCCAGAGATATGAAAGATGACTTTGGTTTCCAACTTGCAACTATCTTTGATTTTGAAACTCATGGGGAAAACTGGAATGAGGGGAATCAGGTCAAACTTAGTGAATTTAAACAAGTTGATTTTATTAAATACGCCTATCCGAACTATGAACACAAGGGTCAATTACGAGACTATCAACTTTTCTTACTTGAAAATACAGATGGAGCCTATCTTTTTTATGATGAAGAAAATGAAACAAAACTGAAGTATTTTTACGAACTGATGAAAAAGAAAGACAACTATATTACAAAAAGATTAACATTTGAGGAATTAAACGAAGTAGCTGAAAATTTTTCCGAAAATTGAGCCTTTGACCTTGCTTTTTGTTTGCCTTTTTTTATATAATAATACTAGCAACTGAGAATGGAGAGAGACATGGCAAGTATTATTTTTACAGCAAAAGATATTTTTGAGCAGGATTTTGGAAGAGAAGTACGTGGATATAGTAAAGCAGAGGTTGATGAATTCTTGGATGATGTCATCAAGGATTATGAAACTTATGCAGCATTAGTAAAATCATTGCGTTCAGAAATCGCGGAGCTCAAAGAAGAATTGGCGAAAAAACCTCAAGTGGCACCAGCAACTTCTGAATCAGCAGATCATGGAAGTACGACTTCTATGACAAACTTTGATATTTTGAAACGTTTGAATCGTCTTGAAAAAGAAGTATTTGGCAAACAAATCTTGGATAATTCTGATTTCTGAGAATGATTTTGTTGTGCAATTTTTGGATAATCGCGTGAAGAGAATTTCTTTTCATGAGGAAAGTCCATGCTAGCACAGGCTGTGATGCCTGTAGTGTTTGTGCTAGGCGAAACCATAAGCCTAGGGACGAGAAATCGTTACGGCAGTTGAAATGGCTAAGTCTTTTGATAGGTCAGAGTAGGCTTGAAAGTGCCACAGTGACGGAGTCTCTCTGGAAACGGAGAGAGTGGAACGCGGTAAACCCCTCAAGCTAGCAACCCAAATTTTGGTCGGGGCATGGAGTGCGCGGAAACGAACGTAGTACTCTGACTGCTATCAGCTAGAGCTGCTAGTGGTAGACAGATGATTATCGAAGGAAGTGGTCCTAGTCACTTCTGGAACAAAACATGGCTTATAGAAAATTGCATATAGGTTGGGGCTGAGATATATTCTCAACCTCATTTTTTAAAGTGAATAAAGAAAGGTCTATAAAAGACTGAAATGAAAACAACATTTAATTTAATTGCGACTGCTGCGGCGGGTTTGGAAGCTGTAGTTGGGCGTGAAGTAAGAGATTTGGGTTATGATTGTCAAGTTGAAAATGGGCGTGTTCGTTTTCAAGGTGATGTTAAAGCGATTATCCAAACTAACCTGTGGCTAAGAGCTGCAGATAGAATCAAAATCGTTGTGGGAACTTTTCCTGCAAAAATATTTGAAGAACTCTTCCAAGGTGTTTTTGCTCTAGATTGGGAGAACTATCTCCCACTTGGAGCACGTTTCCCAATTGCAAAGGCTAAGTGTGTCAAATCAAAATTACACAATGAGCCAAGTGTGCAGGCGATTTCTAAGAAGGCAGTTGTTAAGAAATTACAAAAACATTATGCACGACCAGAGGGCGTTCCTCTCATGGAAAATGGTCCAGAGTTCAAGATTGAAGTTTCCATTTTGAAAGATGTAGCGACTGTTATGATTGATACAACTGGGTCAAGTCTCTTTAAACGTGGTTACCGTACTGAAAAAGGTGGAGCTCCGATCAAAGAAAATATGGCAGCTGCGATTTTGCAACTTTCTAACTGGTACCCTGATAAGCCTTTGATTGATCCAACCTGTGGTTCGGGAACTTTTTGTATTGAGGCAGCTATGATTGCGCGTAAGATGGCACCAGGTTTGCGTCGTTCCTTTGCCTTTGAAGAATGGAACTGGGTCAGTGACCGCTTGATTCAAGAAGTTCGCACAGAGGCAGCTAAGAAAGTGGATTGTGAGTTGGAACTGGATATTATGGGATGTGATATTGATGCTCGCATGGTGGAAATTGCTAAGGCCAATGCCCAGGCAGCAGGGGTTGCAGGAGATATTACCTTTAAGCAGATGCGCGTGCAGGATTTACGTTCCGATAAGATCAATGGGGTGATTATCTCTAACCCGCCTTATGGTGAACGCTTGTCAGATGATGCAGGGGTTACCAAGCTCTATGCTGAAATGGGTGAGGTTTTTGAGCCTCTCAAGACGTGGAGTAAATTTATCCTGACTAGTGATGAAGCCTTTGAAAGCAAATATGGTAGTCAGGCGGACAAAAAACGAAAACTCTACAATGGTACTTTGAAAGTTGATTTATATCAATATTTTGGTCAACGTGTCAAAAGAAATTTGACAGATTAGAAAGGAGTTGCCATGGATCCAAAGGATAAAAAAGAAGAGTTGTTAGAACCTGAGAAAATATCTCAGGAACCTCAGTTTGATTTTGAGGAAGCTAAGGATCTAACGGTTGGACAAGTTATTCGAAAAAATGAAGAAATCGAAGCAGGAGTAACTCCTGATGATACGATTTTGGACAAATACATTAAACAACACCGTGAAGAAATCGAAGCTGATAAATTTACTAACATTCAGGCGAAGAAAGAGGAACTTCGAAGTCTAGATGATTTGCTTCAAGACGCCAAAGAAACAATTGATGAAGAGGTTGAACCAGTAGAAGAAGTCCCTGACTTAGAGATTGATGCTGAAGAAGAGGAAGTAGTAATGGAAGAATTTCTCCTTCCACCCCTTGAAGAAACCTTGGTTATGGATAAAAATCTAGTGGAACCTGTAACTGAGCACTTTGTTGCAGAGGATGAAGAAGCTTTGCAAGAGGAACATCAATCCTTATCTCGCTCTGCTCAAGCAGAAGATGAGCCACAACGAAAAAAACTGTGGTTCATCTTGTCAGCTCTTTTAGCGATTATTGTCTTGATTATTGGGGGTAGCTACTACGTTTATCGTCAGATTACGCGTTCTTCCCAAGAAATTCAGTCTCAGTCATCTGATGCAGGTTTGGTAAGTAATCAAGCAATTCTCAATCAATTTAACAGTCTCTATGATACTTTTTATACTGATGAGAATAAAACTGCCCTAAAAAATAGTCAGTTTAGTCAGCTGAGTCAGCTCAAAGAGCTTTTAGATAAACTTGAGGGAGCTAGTGAGCATACTCTTGCCAAATCAAAATACGATAGTCTTGAAACACAAATCAAAGCGGTACAAGATGTTAATGCTCAATTTGAAACACCAGCTATTACAGATGGTGTTCTAAATACCAATGCTAAAGTAAAGGCAGATGCTAAATTTACCGAAGTTAAGACAGGGAATACTGAAATTGATAAACTGCTAGCTAAGGCTATTAGTCTCGGTAAGAGCCAAATTTCAAGTTCTACAAGCTCAAGCAGTAGTCAGTCAAGTTCATCAAGCCAAGCAGAGTCAAGTTCTGCAACTGAAAGCAATGCTAGCAGCTCTGCTAATGCATCAACTTCAGCGGGTGAAACAGCCTCAGCAAGTAATATCCTAAATAGTGGACTAGCAAGCAATGGTGTGAACCTACAAAGAAGTGTCAGTCGAGTACCGTACAATCAAGCCGCTGTAAGTGATAGTAGTGATCCTGCTTGGACTTTTGCAGATGGTGTCCTTGAACGCATTCTTGAGACTTCGCGTGCGCGTGGCTACATTACAGGCAACCAATATATTTTGGAACCTGTGAATATTGTTAATGGCAATGGCTACTATAATCTTTATAAACCAGATGGTACCTATCTCTTTACCCTTAATTGTAAGACAGGTTACTTTGTAGGGAATGGCTCTGGACATGCGGATGATTTAGACTACTAGTCAAATTGTTACAAAATTCTTTCTTTTCACAGATAAACATGATAAAATAAAACATATTAAACAAGAGGAGTGTCACATGACAAAAGCTAACTTTGGTGTTGTTGGTATGGCCGTAATGGGTCGTAACCTTGCCCTTAATATTGAATCTCGTGGTTATACAGTTGCTATTTATAACCGTAGTAAAGAAAAAACTGAAGATGTGATTGCTTGCCACCCTGATAAAAACTTCGTGCCAAGCTATGATATCGAAAGCTTCGTAAACTCAATTGAAAAACCACGTCGTATCATGCTTATGGTACAAGCAGGACCTGGTACAGATGCGACCATCCAAGCCCTTCTTCCACACTTGGATAAAGGTGATATCTTGATCGATGGAGGGAATACTTTCTACAAAGATACCATCCGTCGTAATGAAGAATTGGCGAACTCAGGTATCAACTTTATCGGTACAGGTGTTTCTGGTGGTGAAAAAGGTGCCCTTGAAGGTCCTTCTATCATGCCTGGGGGACAAAAAGAAGCTTATGACTTGGTAGCAGATGTTCTTGAAGAAATCTCTGCAAAAGCTCCAGAAGATGGTAAACCATGTGTAACTTACATCGGTCCTGATGGAGCTGGTCACTATGTAAAAATGGTCCACAATGGGATCGAGTACGGTGATATGCAATTGATCGCAGAAAGCTACGATCTTATGCAACACTTGCTTGGCCTCTCTGCAGAAGACATGGCTGAAATCTTTACTGAGTGGAACAAGGGTGAATTGGACAGCTACTTGATTGAAATCACTGCTGATATCCTTGGACGCAAAGACGATGAAGGTCAAGACGGACCAATTGTAGACTACATCTTGGATGCTGCAGGAAACAAAGGAACTGGTAAATGGACTAGCCAATCATCCCTTGACCTTGGTGTGCCATTGTCACTCATCACTGAGTCAGTATTTGCCCGTTACATCTCTACTTACAAAGAAGAACGTGTTCATGCCAGCAAGGTGCTTCCAAAACCAGCTGCTTTCAAATTTGAAGGCGACAAGGCTGAATTGATTGAAAAAATCCGCCAAGCCCTTTACTTCTCAAAAATCATCTCATACGCACAAGGTTTTGCGCAATTGCGTGTAGCTTCTAAAGAAAACAACTGGAACTTGCCATTTGCGGACATCGCATCTATCTGGCGCGATGGATGTATCATCCGTTCACGTTTCTTGCAAAAGATTACAGATGCTTACAACCGTGATGCAGATCTTGCTAACCTTCTTTTGGATGAGTACTTCTTGGACGTAACTGCTAAGTACCAACAATCTGTTCGTGATATCGTAGCTCTTGCTGTTCAAGCTGGTGTACCAGTACCAACATTCTCAGCAGCTATCACTTACTTTGACAGCTACCGTTCAGCTGATCTTCCAGCGAACTTGATCCAAGCACAACGTGACTACTTTGGTGCCCACACTTACCAACGTAAAGATAAAGAAGGAACCTTCCACTACTCTTGGTATGACGAAAAATAAGTAGGTCAGCCATGGGGAAACGGATTTTATTACTTGAGAAAGAAAGAAATCTAGCTCATTTTTTAAGTCTGGAACTCCAAAAAGAGCAATACCGAGTTGATCAGGTAGAAGAGGGCCAAAAAGCCCTCTCCATGGCTCTTCAGACAGACTATGACTTGATTTTATTGAATGCTCATCTAGGGGATATGACAGCCCAGGATTTTGCAGATAAGTTGAGTCGAACCAAGCCAGCTGCGGTGATCATGGTCTTGGACCATCGAGAAGAATTGCAAGACCAACTTGAAACAATCCAGCGTTTCGCTGTTTCATACATCTATAAACCAATCATTATCGATGATTTGGTCAGTCGTATTTCAGCTATCTTCCGAGGTCGAGATTTCATCGACCAACACTGTAGTCAGATGAAAGTTCCGACAGCTTATCGCAATCTGCGTATGGATGTTGAACATCATACCGTCTATCGTGGCGAGGAGATGATTGCTCTGACACGTCGTGAATATGACCTCTTAGCTACCCTTATGGGAAGTAAGAAGGTTTTAACTCGTGAGCAATTGCTGGAAAGAGTTTGGAAGTATGAAAGTGCGACCGAAACCAATATCGTGGATGTCTATATCCGTTATCTACGTAGCAAGCTGGATGTAAAAGGTCAGAAAAGCTACATTAAAACCGTGCGTGGTGTTGGTTATACCATGCAAGAATAGAAAAGCAGTTGCAGTTTTGTAACTGCTTTTTTAATATTTAAACAAGGACAATCGTTTTTCTTAATTAAAATCATAAATATATCCCTTGCTTTGTGAAACTGAAAGGAAACAATCGCTTTTTTTGTGAAAATATAATAAAATAGAAAGGAATGAAGTTCTAAAATTTTATCTAGAAACAGATGATTTTCATCTGATAGTAGGATTAAATGACAAAAGAAGTTGGTGTCGGTCAGGCACATAGTAAAATTATCTTAATCGGAGAGCATGCAGTTGTTTATGGCTACCCAGCCATTTCTTTACCTCTTTTAGAGGTTGAAGTGACTTGTCGGGTGGTTCCAGCAGCGACACCATGGCGTCTGTTTGAAGAGGACACCTTGTCTATGGCTGTTTATGCTTCTCTCGAGTATTTAAATATCCAGGATGCTTGCATCCGTTGTCAAATTGACTCGGCTATTCCTGAAAAACGTGGAATGGGTTCTTCAGCAGCCATTAGTATTGCGGCCATTCGTGCAGTATTTGATTATTACCAAGCAGAACTTCCACATGACGTGTTAGAAATTTTGGTCAATCGGGCGGAGATGATTGCCCATATGAATCCTAGTGGTTTGGATGCCAAGACCTGTCTTAGTGACCAACCTATCCGTTTTATCAAGAATGTTGGTTTTGAAGAATTAACCATGGATTTATCAGCTTTTCTGGTCATTGCAGATACTGGAGTTTATGGACATACTCGTGAAGCTATCCAGGTCGTGCAGAGTAAAGGTAAGGAAGCTTTACCATTCTTGCATGCACTGGGAGAATTGACCCAAGAAGCAGAAGAAGCAATAAAAACAAAAGATGCCGTGAAGCTGGGAGAGATTCTTACCAAAGCTCATGGAAATCTAAAGGAAATTGGAGTTAGTAGCCCTGAGGCAGATGCCTTGGTTGAAACTGCTCTCGATCATGGTGCTCTAGGTGCCAAGATGAGTGGTGGTGGTCTAGGAGGCTGTATCATCGCCTTGGTTGCTAATGAGAGCCAAGCGCAAGAACTAGCAGAAAGATTAGAAGAGAAAGGAGCTGTTCAGACATGGATCGAAAGCCTGTAACAGTACGTTCCTATGCCAATATTGCTATTATCAAATATTGGGGTAAGAAAGCAGAAAAAGAGATGGTTCCTGCGACTAGCAGTATCTCTCTAACCTTAGAAAATATGTATACGGAGACGACACTTTCACCTTTACCAGCAGATGCAAGCTCGGATGCTTTCTACATCAATGGTCAGTTGCAAAACGAAGCTGAGCATGTCAAGATGGGTAAAATCATTGACCGCTACCGTCCTGAAGGAGCAGGTTTTGTTCGTATCGATACCAAGAACAATATGCCAACAGCAGCAGGCCTTTCTTCAAGTTCCAGTGGTTTATCTGCCCTGGTCAAAGCTTGTAATGCCTATTTCCAATTAGGATTAGATCGTAAAGAGTTGGCCTTAGAAGCTAAATTTGCATCGGGTTCTTCATCTCGTAGTTTTTATGGACCTTTGGCAGCTTGGGACAAGGATAGTGGAGAGATTTATCCAGTCGAGACTGACCTGAAACTGGCTATGATTATGTTGGTTTTAGAAGACCAGAAAAAACCAATCTCTAGTCGGGATGGTATGAAACTCTGTGTGGAAACTTCGACAACATTTGATGAGTGGATTCGTCAGTCTGAGAAAGACTACAAGGATATGCTGGTCTATCTCAAGGAAAATGACTTTGAGAAAGTTGGAGTATTAACAGAAAAGAACGCTCTCGCAATGCATGCTACGACAAAAACTGCAAATCCGCCGTTCTCATATCTGACAGATGCGAGTTATGAGGCTATGGATTTTGTTCGTCAGCTTAGGGAACAAGGAGAATCTTGTTACTTCACCATGGATGCGGGGCCTAATGTAAAGGTTCTTTGTTTAGAAAAAGACTTGGAACATCTATCAAAACTTTTAGGTCAACGCTATCGCTTAATCGTTTCAAAAACAAAGGATTTGAGCCAAGATGACGATTGTTAAAACTTGTGGGAAGCTCTATTGGGCTGGGGAGTATGCCATTTTAGAACCAGGACAGTTGGCGCTAATAAAAGCCATCCCCATCTATATGACGGCTGAGATTAAAACATCTGATGCTTATCGACTCTACTCAGATATGTTTACATATAGTGTAGATATGCGACCGGATTCTTCTTATGCTTTTATTCAAGAAACAGTTGCCTTGGTGGAGGAGTATCTGACTGATCAAGGGGTTGACTTGCAGCCATTTTCCTTAGATATTCGCGGGAAAATGGAACGTGAGGGCAAGAAGTTTGGTCTGGGTTCTAGTGGTAGCGTCGTTGTATTGGTTATCAAGGCTATGCTTGCTTTCTATGAAAGACCAGCTGAAAGAGACCTCTTGTTTAAACTGGCGAGTGCAGTCCTTCTCAAACGTGGAGACAATGGTTCCATGGGGGATATTGCCTGTATCGTTTCAGAAGACCTAGTCCTCTATCAGTCGTTTGACCGTGAGAAAGTGGCACAATGGCTAGAAAAAGAAGACTTGCCAACTGTATTAGCACGTGATTGGGGATTTTCTATTTCTAGTATTAAACCGACCTTGACATTTGACTTTCTGGTTGGTTGGACCAAAGAAGTAGCTGTCTCTAGTCACATGGTCAAGCAAATTAAGGATAATATGAACGCTAGCTTCTTGCAGGCTTCGAAAGAAATTGTAGCTAACTTGATGAAGGATTTGGAGGTAGGTCAAGAAGAAACCGTTATTGACTTGCTAGAACAAGCTAGCCAACTCTTAGAAGGCTTGAGTTCAGATATTTACACACCTTCGCTCAGACAATTAAAAGATGCAAGCAGAGACTTAAAAGCCGTCGCTAAAAGTAGTGGTGCTGGTGGTGGAGACTGTGGAATAGCCCTCAGTTTTGACCAAGATTCGACCACATTACTGAAAAAACGCTGGGCTAATCTAGGGATTGAGCTCTTGTATCAAGAAAGGATAGGACATGACGACGAATCGGAAGGATGAGCACATCCGCTATGCCCTTGAACAAAAAAGTTCTTATAATAGTTTTGATGAGGTGGAGTTAATCCACTCCTCACTACCCTTATACGACATAGATGAGATCGATCTTTCGACAGAATTTGCAGGGCGTAAATGGGACTTTCCTTTTTATATAAATGCCATGACAGGCGGTAGTGATAAGGGCAGAGAAATTAATCAAAAATTGGCTCAGGTGGCAGATGCTTGTGGGATTTTATTTGTGACAGGTTCCTACAGCGCTGCCCTAAAGGATCCATCAGATGACTCTTTCTCCGTCAAAACTAGTCACCCTAACCTTCTACTTGGAACCAATATTGGCTTGGATAAGTCTGTTGAACTGGGGCTACAAACGGTCAAAGAGATGAATCCCCTTCTATTGCAAGTCCATGTTAATGTTATGCAGGAATTACTCATGCCAGAAGGTGAACGTCAATTTAGATTATGGCAAAGCAATCTGAAAGATTATGCTAATCAAATCTCAGTTCCTCTTGTTTTAAAAGAAGTCGGCTTTGGCATGGATGTGAAGACCATTGCTAAGGCGTACGAGATGGGGATACGTACGGTTGATTTGTCTGGCCGTGGCGGAACTAGCTTTGCCTATATCGAAAACCGTCGCAGTGGTCAACGGGACTACCTCAATGATTGGGGGCAATCGACCATGCAAACCCTTCTAAATGCCCAAGACTGGAAAGATAAGATGGAGCTTCTGGTAAGCGGAGGTGTTCGCAATCCACTAGACATCATCAAATGCTTGGTCTTTGGAGCCAAGGCGGTTGGACTCTCACGCACCATGTTAGAGTTAGTTGAAAACTACCCAGTGGATGTCGTTATTTCTATTGTTGAAGGCTGGAAGGAAGAACTACGTCTGATTATGTGTGCCCTTAATTGTGCAAGGATTAAGGATTTGCAGCAGGTCGACTATCTCCTGTATGGAAAATTAAAAGAAGCAAAAGATCAACTATAAGGAGGTCGGGATTTTGGTCCCGGTCTTTTTATCATTCCTCAGACTGATGTGACTTTTTGGTTTTGTGATACAATAAAATAGAGAGGACGGTTACATGCGAAAATTTCAAATTTTTCTATTTATTGAAGCTTGTTTATTAACAGGAGCTCTGATTATGATGGTATCAGAGCATTTTCCCCGTTTTCTGCTGATCTTGCTCTTGTTTTTACTGCTGATTCGATACTATACCGGAAGACAGGGGAATAACCTCATATTAGTGGCAGTGAGCATCCTATTTTTCTTTATCATCATGCTCAATCCCTTTGTCATTATGGCTATCTTTGTGGCCTTGATATACAGCCTGTTCTTGCTTTATCCTATGATGAACCAGGAAAGAGAAGATACCAATCTGATTTTTGAAGAAGTTGTGACGGTGAAGAGGGAGAAAAATCGCTGGTTTGGGAATCTCCACCACTTTTCAAGCTACCAGACTTGCCGCTTTGATGATATCAACCTTTTTCGTCTCATGGGGAAGGATACCATTCATCTAGAGCACGTGATTTTGAGCAATCATGATAATGTCATCATCTTGAGAAAGCTAGTCGGCACTACTAGAATTATTGTACCAGTGGATGTAGAAGTCAGTCTTAGTGTTAATTCTCTGTACGGAGATTTAACCTTCTTTGACCAGCCTAAGCGAGCTTTGCGGAATGAACAATTCCATCAAGAAACCAGGGATTATCTCAAGAGTCCCAAGAGTGTCAAGATTCTTTTGACAACTATGGTTGGAGATGTTGAGGTGGTGCGCGGATGAAAAAACAGCCCTATATTTTAATTGGTCTCACCTCATTTCTCTTTGTTGTCTTTCTCTTTCGAAGCATTTTTAAGGTTCTGGATTTAGAGTGGACTTCTCTCTTCCAAGATTTAGAAAAGACAGAAAAAGTCCTATTTCTGGCTTTAATGTTTAGTGCTGCCTTGGCCTTTTTATTAGTCCTATTCTGGACAATTGTTGATGAAATTTCAAAAAGAAGAATCCAAGCAAATCTCAAACGTCTGCTAGCTGGTAAAGATATTGAAAGTCTGGGAGATGCTGATTTAGACGCAAGTTTTAGAAACTTGTCAGGAAAGCTTGGTTTGTTGACAGAAGCTATTCAAAAAGCAGACAATCAGGCCTTGGTCAAAGAAGAAGAAATTATTGAAAAGGAGCGCAAGCGAATCGCGCGTGATTTACATGATACGGTCAGCCAAGAAATTTTTGCTGCCCATATGATTTTATCTGGGCTCAGCCAACAAGCTTCTAAATTAGACAGAGAGAAGATGCAAACTCAGCTTCATAGTGTGACTGCTATTCTAGAAACAGCCCAAAGAGATTTGCGAATTCTGCTTTTGCATTTACGACCGATAGAATTAGAACAAAAGAGCTTGGTGGAGGGCATTCAGTTGCTTCTCAAAGAATTGGAAGAAAAAAGTGAGCTGAAGGTAAGCTTTAAATGTCAGGTAACTGCATTACCTAAAAAGATTGAAGAACATATTTTCCGGATTGTCCAAGAATTGATTAGTAATACACTTCGTCATGCACAAGCTTCATGTCTAGATGTTTACCTTTATCAAACGGAAACGGAATTACAGTTGAAGGTTGCAGACAATGGTCGTGGTTTTCAGCTGGATGATGTTGATGAACTGAGTTATGGTTTGCGAAATATCAAAGAACGAGTGGAAGATATGGCTGGGACTATACAATTATTAACAGCTCCCAAGCAAGGTTTGGCAGTGGATATTCGCATTCCCTTGCTTGATTTGGATAGATAAGAGGAAGTAAGATGAAACTATTATTGGTAGATGACCACCAAATGGTGCGTCTGGGTTTAAAAAGTTATTTTGAACTACAAGATGATGTAGAGGTTGTAGGAGAAGCAACCAATGGCGCGGAGGGAATTTCTATGGCCTTGGAGCTTCGGCCAGATGTGATTGTCATGGATATTGTTATGCCTGAAGTCAACGGAATTGACGCAACTCTAGCTATTCTCAAAGAATGGCCAGAGGCTAAAATCTTGATTGTGACCTCTTACTTAGACAATGAAAAAATCATGCCAGTCTTAAATGCTGGGGCTAGGGGATATATGCTCAAAACTTCTAGCGCGGACGAATTGCTGCACGCTGTTCGTAAGGTGGCGGCTGGAGAGTTGGCTATTGAACAAGAGGTGAGTAAAAAGGTAGAATACAATCGCAATCATATTGAACTTCATGAGGACTTAACTGCGCGTGAACGGGATGTCCTTCAACTAATTGCTAAGGGTTATGAAAATCAGCGTATCGCCGATGAATTGTTCATTTCCCTCAAAACTGTAAAAACTCATGTATCTAACATTTTAGCGAAGCTTCAGGTTAGCGACCGCACCCAGGCAGCAGTTTATGCCTTTCAGCATCACTTGGTAGGCCATGAGGATTTTTAGATGAGTTTAGCAGATTTACTTGTGGAGCTAGAAGCGGCAAAAGATCCGAAAAAGGCAGGGCCTATGGAAGCCTATATGCGCCAGCAATTTTCCTTTCTAGGTATTGCGGCACCTGAAAGAAATGCGCTCTATAGAAAATACTTTCCAAGCGAGAAAAAAACAAAGATCATCGATTGGGATTTTGTGGACACTTGCTGGGAAAAGGAGCCAAGAGAATACCAGTATGTGGGCGCCAACTATTTGAAAGCCATGCAATCTTATCTAACAGAGAGCGATTTGCCTAAGCTTGAGCGTCTGGTCGTGACCAAATCTTGGTGGGATACGATAGATATTCTAGATCGAGTAGTAGGGAGTTTGGTGTATGACAATCCAGAACTGGGAGAAATCATCCTCCAATGGAGCCTATCAGACAATATCTGGCTGAGACGAGTCGCTATTGATCACCAGTTGTTAAGAAAAGCCAAAACGAATGTCCGACTGATGGAAAAAATCCTACTAAACAATCTGGACCAGACAGAATTTTTTATCAATAAAGCCATCGGCTGGGCTCTAAGAGACTACTCTAAGACCAATCCAGAATGGGTAGCAAGTTTCATCGAAAAAAACAAGGAAAGAATGGCTGAACTTAGTATCAAAGAAGCAAGCAAGTACCTCAAACAGCCCTAAAAACTCATGTCTGACCAGAAAAAACCATAATAGGCGGTAGCTAGTAGAACTTGTTAACAACAAGATAGTAGAGAGTATCATCTCGAGAAAGATGTCTGTCAAATAAACCTAGCGCTGTTGTTCAGACTGCAAAAAGAGACAAATGATTTAGACCAGTAAGTTAGAGGACTAATACTCAATGAAAATCAAAGAGCAAACTAGGAAGCTAGCCGCAGGTTGCTCAAAGCACTGCTTTGAGGTTGTAGATAGAACTGACGAAGTCAGCTCAAAACACTGTTTTGAGGTTGTGGATAGAACTGACGAAGTCAGTAACCATACCTACGGCAAGGTGAAGCTGACGTGGTTTGAAGAGATTTTCGAAGAGTATAAGTCCTTTTATAGTGGGTTGAATCTAGAATAGTACACTATGACTGCTAAAAAATATTTCTAGAAGTGTTCTAGAATCCGTAGCGTACTATTCTAGGTTCAATCTACTATATTTGACTCTAGCAGGTGTAATCGATGGCATCCCTCGGTGCTATCTCATATTTTTACAAGAAAACACCATTTTAAGCCTATAAAATCAAAAAGAGCAGAAATTTTCAGTGTGCGATCACCTATAGTATAGGATTTATTAAAAACTCTTCCCTTAGCTTCTTAGAACATAAGAAGATTCATTGATTGACTGGTAAATTAAAAATAGATACTTGGACTAGCAGCTTTCTTAAGTGGTTTGTCAATAAAAAGTGTAGGTTGATTTTTCTTGAGTAGTAAAAGATTCAAGAAAATTTAGGGTCACTCCTGTTCTTTGATAAAAACTCCATTCATATATTTTTTCTTTCATTCTGAAAACTTAGTGTAAATTTTCTGTTTTTTTGAAATTTTGTGTCTTAAAAGGTCCAGTGAAGAAAACTATGTGTGTAGAATCTGATTTTACTGAATTTTTAGATAACTATATTAAGTTATAAAAGACATTATATATGTAGTTTTTGGTTTATAAAATACTTGAAAGTTCAAAAGTTCTTTTAATTGACTATTTTCTAAAAGAGATGTATAATTGAACTGTATGTAAAAGACATGCAGTTATTTTAAAAAAAGGAGATAATGTAATGTATTTTAATCGTAAAAATGCAGAGCAGAAGAACTGGCGAATGATCAAAAAAGGAAAACATTTCTTGTTTGGTTGTTCGCTTGTCTTTGCAGTTGGTGCAGCCTTGGTAGCTCCAACGGTTAAGGCCGACACAGCTGATACTGGGGAGGTAGAGACTAAAACTGCCAACTCAGCTGCTGAAGCAAGCTCTAGTGACGAAGTAGGAACGTATAAAGCACCAGCAGTGGAGGTGTCAACAACTTCACCTGTGGTTGCTGAAAATCCTACAAGTTCAGAAGCTACTTCAGCAAAAACAGCTAAGGAAGCAGATGGAGTTCAGCTTCCTTCATTGACAGTAGTTGCAAATTCTTCAGCTTTGACAGATGAAGAAAAAGCAAATGTAGTGGAAGCTGTTAAGGGGGAAAATCCTACTGCGACTGATGTTCAAATCCAAGCAGACGGATCAGTAGTTGTGACTTTTGCAGATGGTTCAAGTGCAAACTTGTCAGCAGCTCAAACTGTCAAAGTGGCAGCTCCAGCAGAAACTTCAGCCACTCAACCTAAGTCAAGAAGCCGTCGAGCAGCAGGACAAGAACGTGCTCAAGATCGCTCTATGGAAGGGCAGGATATTAAGTTCGAATACAAGGGTGGTAAAAAAATTGAGAACGGAGATCCAACTCAGCGTGCCAAGATCGAGTACAGACAGCTGGATGACTATGAAGTTGTCAATGGGAAAACAGTACCTACTGACCCATCTGGTCAAGGACGTCCAGTCTTGGAATGGACGGTAACCTTTAACGAGGCTCAATACGATAAAGCAGGTGCCTTCTGGTATTTCTCAATTCCTAAAAACGTATCTGACCCATATAATGTAGTAACAGAGTATGATGGCGTTTATAATACTCGAACTGAATGGAGTAATGGTAACGGAAACGCAAAAGCAGAAGGTACGCAGTATATTTATGATAACAGTCAGGTTGAGAAATATGTAATAGGTACTACTGGTGACAGTGAATACAATAAGATTCCTGGTTTGAACGGTGTCAAGGATAACTCTAAGAAACTCTACCTTCTTGATACAAGTATTTATTCAGGTATTCGCAAGTTCACTGTTCGTTACCGTACAGTGGTTGAAGACCCATCACAAACGATTTCTTATATTGCAGGTGTGCAATCTGTAAAAAACTTAGCGATGTACAACTGGTATGCGATCTCAGGTAAGTATGACAAGCAGTTGGTTAGTCAGGTTGATGCACCAAGTGTGACTCCAAACTTGAGCAAAACTTCTGTTAATGTTCCTGTTCAAACAGTAGCTTCAACTTCAAGCACTCTTTCAGGAACAGGGGTTCCAGGTGCAACTATCAAGCTTTATGTAGATGGTCAGGAGCAAAATATCGGAAATGTCACTGTTGACAGCGCTGGAAACTGGACTACTGGTGAGCTTCCAACAGCCTTGAACAACAACCAAGGTGATGGTACAACTATTAAACCACGTCAACTAGTACAGGTGAGTCAAACTGTCAACGGTACTGAAAGTGGCCGTCGTACAGTACCAGTATCTGTCGGTGTGACAACTGTTGAACCTTCAAGCTTGTCTACTAATCAAGACGCTGTTATTGCAGGACAAAAAGAAGTGACTCTTAAGGTTCCTCACGATGCAGGGATCGCTTACTTCCGCTACACAGATACTTCAGGTCAAGTTCTAGAAATCCCAGTTAAACGTGACAGTACCTCAGCTGCATGGACATCACAAAAATCAGACAAAGCAACTGTCAAATCAGTTGAGCACGGTAAGTTCCAAGACACGATTGTCCTTACAATGGCTGACAAGATTGCAGGTGTTGAAGTAGCAGCTATTTCAAACGTGGTAGAAGGTGGTTTCTCAAGTGTGGCTGACTGGCAATCACGCTCAGTAGAAAACCAAGCTCCAACTATTGCATCAGCAGTTGAAGGAAACACAAAAACTGTTCAACAAGGTGCTCAACTTGACCTTGCATCTCTTGTTACAGTAGCAGATAAAGAAGATGATGCCCAAGCAACCCTAGGTGATAAGGTTCATGCTGAAGTTGTCTCAGTAAATGGAAACACTGCAACTAAGACAGTTGATACAAATACCCAAGGCACTTACACAGTTAAGTATAAAGCTGTTGATAGCCAAGGTAAAGAGTCAGGTGAGATTGAAGTTACTGTAGTTGTAACTCCAGCACGTGAAAACGTAGCTCCAACAGTAGAGATTCCTTACTCAGATCCAGCTCCAAACAAAAAAGAAGTTTATCTTTATACTGGTGAAGATGCAGATGTTGATATCACATTTAATGACGATTCTGGAAAAATTAAATCAGCTTCACTTAAAAAAGGTGGAAATATTGCCCTAAATAATATTGATGGGAATCCAGATAAACAAGATAATGAATATGGATACACTGTAACAGCAATTAATTCTGAAACAGCTACGCCTGCGAAAATTAAAGTAACAGGACAAGTTTCTGGCATATCGGCAGAAAAATTACCGAAAACAGAAAACGATTCTTTAGATCTTGTAACGCGTTTTGCAACTGCAACTGATACTGATGGAGAATTAATCAATAATACTGCGGTAAAAACTAAGAAAAATGGAGAGGTTGTTGGTTCTTACTTAACCGACCCAGGTGCAGTAACTTTCGTATTAAAAGCACAAACTAAGAAATATGATATTAAGGTTCCAGAGGAAAAACTTCCTGTAGCAGATGCTAATAATGTTACTGATAAAGAGTTTGAGAAAATTAAAGAGAAAGTTAAAGTTGAATATTCTCAAAACAATCCAGATGCACGTTTAGCTGACAAAAAAGGTCAAGAAGTAGAAGATGCTTCAAAAGTTGTTGATAAAGTAGAAAAAGATGGCAACAATGTTGTTGTAACCTATAAAGATGGTTCTAAAGATACAAAACCATTGACTGATTTTGCACGTACGAATGTTGCTCCAACAGTAGAGATTCCATATTCAGATCCAGCTCCAAACAAAAAAGAAGTTTATCTTTATACTGGTGAAGATGCAGACGTTGATATCACATTTAGCGACGATTCTGGAAAAATTAAATCAGCTTCACTTAAAAAAGGTGGAAATATTGCCTTAAATAATATTGATGGTAATCCAGATAAACAAGATAATGAATATGGATATACTGTGACAGCAATTAATTCTGAAACTGCTACACCTGCAAAAATTAAAGTAACAGGTCGAGTTTCAGGTTTAGAAGATAGACTTCCAAAAACAGAAAACGACTCTTTAGAGCTTGTAACACGTTATGCAACAGCAACAGATACAGATGGTGCAGAGATTTCTAATAATGCAACCAAAACTAAGAAAAATGGAGAGGTTGTTGGTTCTTACTTAACTGATCCAGGTGCAGTAACTTTCGTATTAAAAGCACAAACTAAGAAATATGATATCAAAACTCCAGCATCGGCTGATAAAGTAACCGTATCAGATGCTAGCAATGTTACTGATAAAGAGTTTGAAAAAATTAAAGAGAAAGTTAAAGTTGAATATTCTCAAAACAATCCAGATGCACGTTTAGCTGACAAAAAAGGTCAAGAAGTAGAAGATGCTTCAAAAGTTGTTGATAAAGTAGAAAAAGATGGAAATAATGTTGTTGTAACCTATAAAGATGGTTCTAAAGATACAAAACCATTGTCTGAATTTGTAAACGTAGCTCCAAAAGTAGAAGTTCCATACTCAAATGAAGCTAATAAACAAATCTATGTTTATACAGGTGAAAACACTGATCTAACTTTCAAAGGTACAGATGAAAAAGAAGTTAAAGATCTTTACCTACGTGGACCTGGAGATGTTTCATGGAATAACGCGAATAAATATGGATTTACAACAGGTAAAGTTGAAAATGGCGCAGTGACTGGAGAAGGTTCAGTATCTGAAGATAAGACATCAGCTACTATCAAGATGACTGGTACTACAAACCTTAAAGCTGGTCAAGAGTGGACAAGTTTTATCGTTTCTAAAGACAACAATGGCGAACTTTCAAACACTGATTACAGAGCGCTAGATGTAGATCCTAACGCTAAAGAAAAACCAGGATATGTTCGATTTGTAGTTAAAAATCAAACATCTAAATACGATATAGCAACTCCAGCTCCAGCTGATAAAGTTGAAGTAGCAGATCCAACTAAGGTAACAGACGCTGAGTTAGATAAAATCAAAGAAAAACTGCAAATTGAGTATGCTCAAACTAATGATGATGCCAACTTTGCAGACAAAAAAGGTAAAACTGTAGATGCTGAAGATGCTAAGACTAAGATTAAATCAGTCACAAAAGATGACAAAGGAAATCTTGTCGTAACATATACAGATGGTTCAACAGATACAAAACCATTGTCAGAATTTGTAACTAAAAAACCAAGTACACCAGATACAACAGCGCCAGCGAAACCAGTTATCGATACAGACCTTACAGGTAAAGCAGGAACTACAGATCCAGTTGAAGTAACAGCAGAACCAGGATCAACCGTTGAGTTGTTCGACAAAGACGGTAAGAAGATTGGTGAAGGCGTAGCGGACGACAAAGGTAAAGCTACAATCACACCAACAACTGAGATTCCAGAAGGTGGCGTAACAGCTAAAGCAACTGATAAAGCAGGTAATGTATCAGAACCAAGTGATGCTGCGAAAGCAACAACACCATCAACACCAGATACACCAGATACAACAGCGCCAGCGAAACCAGTTATCGATACAGACCTTACAGGTAAAGCAGGAACTACAGATCCAGTTGAAGTAACAGCAGAACCAGGATCAA
>NZ_CAUPII010000003.1:0-119319 GCF_963511325.1 uncultured Streptococcus sp. | reverse complement strand
GAGCATATGTTTCTGATTTTCTATCTCCAAGGAAAAAAGTGAGATAGAAAAGGACATAATCTTTAAGGGTTATTTTATCATTCTCTAAATCTTCTTGAAATGCTGAGAACCATTCTTGGAGTTGTTCATGAGTTAGATATAAATCTTCCTCTCTCTTTGCCTCTGCAAGTTGAATCTTTTTAGTGGCTTTTATTCTTCTTAGTATTTTTGCAACTTTATTAGCTTCTATATACTCAAGTTCTTCTGCCCAATCAAAAATGGAAATCACATAGCTACGTAAAGATTTGAAGTTGGCATATTCATTAGCCTTAGATGTCATTAGATTTAGGATAACTTGCTTATTTTGATTTAGAAACTGTATCGTATAGTTTCCAAGAAGTGGTAGTATATGTTTTTCAAAACATGTTTTGGTATTAGCAACTGTTGACCTGTTTGGTGGCTTAGAAGTAGATGTAGTTTGTCCTGCTTTATAAGAGTCCCACCAGATATTGTTATAGAAGTCTGAGAAAAGAATATCTCCTTTTGCTAGTCCTGTAAATTCATTATCTTCTATTTGATTTAACTTGGTAAGCAAGTCTATTTCAGCTTGCCTTGCCTCCTTTCTAGTTTTAAATCGCTTATCGTAATAATTGCTATTAACAATACCAAGTGGCATTCGTGCTTCAATTGGGATATAGACTTTTAAGCGATAAGTTCCGTTTTTTGTCTTACTGATAGTCATGATATTCTCCTTGTGTATCGAACCAGAAAATATCATGACTATTATAAAACAAAAATCTTGATATTTCTAGTTATGTAAGTTTAGCCATTGATCGATAGCGTCTTTATGGAATCGAATCGTTTTACCGATTTTGATTTTGGGTAAGCCTTTTACAATCCAAGAATCCAGTGTATTATTTGATATACCTAAATAGTTACAAGCTTGTTGTTTGTTCAAATAGGGACTATCGATACCGCTCTTGTTTAATTGCTCTCTGATTTCTTTATTTATAAGATTAGAGAGTAAAAGTTGAATTTGTTGAATTTGTTCATCTGGTAAGATTACTTGCATCTGTTCCTCCAATGTATGGTATAATAGAGGTATCAAGAGATACCCTACTTACTTTTCTTGATTATCTGCAACCTCGTCCTCGCTCGCCAAAGTTTCGGATGGGGTTTTTGATTTGCCTAATTCTAAGATATCCCACTGATTATTAATCGCTATTTTAGAAAGCAATGTTGATAATAAATCCTGTCTACTATTAAGTAACGAATCATTTGCAAAGTCATAAGATAAGGAAACTTCCTGCTCATTTTCTAAGATAGTTTTTACAGGTTCTTCCATTCGTTGAGGATATGATACATAAAACTTAGGATTTTTATCATTTCCTCTTATTGTAGCCAGACACTCAATTCTTCTAACATACTGTGATAGGTCTTCTCTATCGTTCCCTTTTGTGTTGTAAAAGAAATCTAGTGGGTATTTCGAACTGGTGATAATGATAACTTTTGCTGCTCCCATCTTATTTTGATAGCGTGCAGAAATTGGGCTTATGTTGAAGGGGTCTAATAGTTTTAGCCAATCTGACGCGGTTAAACTATCTCCTCGAACGTCGTCAAGAAAAAGGATCTCTTCTCCGTTTACCTCGTCAAAGATGTTTGTGGCGGCAGTCACTACTGATTGCCAGTTTTGACCATTTAGTTTTGCCAACTGAATGATGGCTTTGGATAAGTCCTTTGCAAAGGTTGACTTTCCAAGACCAGTACTACCATGAATGAAGAGAATGGTTTTTTTAAATTCTCCGTTATCTAACTCATATTTAGTACGAGTTCCTTTGATTTCTCCGACGGTACGAAATGTATCGTTTATCCTAGCTTTGTGTACTGCATACAGTGTGCGATATTTCTGTTCAAGAAGTATTTCATTTTTGGTGATATACTCGTTTAGAATGTTATCGATAAGCAAGTCAATATCTTCGTAGGTTTGGTTTACTTCTTTTTTGGCTTTTCCTTTAAGCCAGCTCTCTTTCCTTTGATGATATACTTCTAAGTAGTCTTTACCTGCTAGAGTAACTACTTCATCAGGGGTATATTGATATTTATCTTTATCTTTTGCATGAATTAAGTATGCTAACAAGTTATCGTAGCCATATCTTCCAGACTTTGATTTTTCGAGATGCTGTTCTTCTAATCCGATTTTTTTCGCTAAAGTAGATCGTGTTGCACCTTTGCCTTTTTTAAACTTGAGTAAAGCGTGAATGTGTGGTTTGGCAAGTTTAGTAGTTGTTTCTTGAAGTTCTTTGTCGAATTCTACAGATGTGTCTTTATCATGCTTAATTGCATATGCTTCAGAAACTGTTGCAACTTGACTAACTCTTCTGACAATTTCCTCAAGAATTTTTTCAATATCCTCTGATTCAAGTAGTTCTTTATTCCAGTCATCATCCCAGAAGCCATTTGAGAATTGTTGTGTTAATAGCACTGATGTTAAAAGGGCTTCCTTTTTTGCATTTGTCATAATAATTAAACCTCTTTTCTAATTATTTTTTAAATTATTTCAGTGTTAGACTATCGACAAGCCCAGTCTAACACGCGTTAGAAATAATTAAAATTAAATTCAGATACTCTTGGGGCTTTGCCCCAAGCCCCAGCCTCTCCTGCCCGATGATGAATCATCGAACCGAGAACGCTTGCCAGCTAACAAGGGACGGGTAGTATTTTTCTTCGCTTCACTCCTTGCCTTCGGCATCGTTACGCTTGAAAAATCTCCACCCTCTAGCCCTTGCAAGCAGGCATTTTTCTGCAGGCAATGTCGTGCCGACACCTATACCGATGAAATCCCTAGGTAAGGTCAGTGTCGCATCAAACAAGTGTAGCAGAAAAAACGCTAGCTATACCTTGAAAATAGCTCTTGCATCCGTTGATTTAACCGTTCCTCGTCTTTTACTTGGATCGTACGAAACATTTTGACAGCTTCGCCCTCTAATTGAAAATATCCATACCCTCGCGGTTTTACGATGACTTCGGATTTTTCCATATCTGGGAATAGAAGCTGCCTGTTATTCGTAGACATGAGAAAACTAGTAGATAATGAAATTATACAGTTGAAGTTATACCGCCCTGGTAAATCAGACATCAAGAAACGTTGACTGGACAAAATAATTCGTAAACCTAGGCTCCTACCCATGCTATTCATCATTAACATTTTTGATAAAACATCTTTATGTTTTTTCTTGTCGGTTTGCTCAAGATAAGCGAGAAACGCTTGCCATTCATCAAAAATTATGTAAAGATTATGCGAGTTTTGTTCTTGCTTATCAAGTCTAGCTTCAAAACGTTGGTAGACTGTTTCGAACAATTCTAGACAGTTAAAACCTCTTGTGACATGGTCACTAGTCATTGAAAACATTTCTTCATCTGCTTTAAAATCCAAAAAGTAAGCTTCGGCATCTGTATCATGAAATGAAATGAAATGAGTCCTAAAAGTCTTCTCAAAAAAGTGGATTTTCCCGAACCAGACGGGCCTGCAATAATCCATGCGAAAAATCGGTTTATGTCGACGGCGACAGAGGAAGGATCTCCCCGATTGTTGACTTCAAAAACATTTTTTATCATGCTAGAAGTCCTCCTCGTAACTGACTTTCGTCTGTCTTGTCATTCGATTGTATGTTGCCTCTCCGAACGTTTTGACGTCGAATTTAGCAACCCAGCCAGCTCCTGCGACAAGTTCAACAGTTAGCACATCTAATGCAAACTCAAGAGTGTATTGAGAAATAACTCCTATGAAGTAGTTTTCTAATGATAATTGTTCATCATCATTTAAGTTGTTTGCTAGATAAACCCAAATATCTACACCACCAGTAGTAGCAGGGGTTATAGTTTTTAACTGTAAATCCTTGTATAAGTTTTGATTGAGATAATTGACTACGTTTTGTAAGACAGTAGCTTTTCGAGCTTGTAATTGCTTGTCAATTGTCTTGTTTAGTTGCCAAGAAATTAACTTCTGAATCAAATTTTTTAAAATCCTAATTTGATTTCCCGATAACAAGAGACATTGCTCCCATATATTTCCGTTGTTATCAACAACTTCATTTGATAGTAGAAGAAACTGCCTCTTTAGATAAATGTACGTAACATTCAAACATTGCCAAATAAGCAACGTAAGAATGAGATAGAAGAATAATTTAAATAACATATGTTTACCTCGTACATAGTGAGTAGTTATCATCTAAATGATGTAGATGATAACTCACTATGCTTATCACTTATTTCAATGAAATGTCACCAAGCTCAGTAACTAGAGCCAGGCCGACTGGTTGTTTGAGTTTATCAAGTACAAATGACAAGTCATACTTGTTAACTACGATGTCAACGTTGATTAAACTATCTAAATTCTCGTTTTGATAGTTTTTCAACTTGACTTTGAAAGTTGGACAGTAAGCTTCTTGAGCAATACTAGCGAACTGATCGTAGAGTTTTTTATCTACGCATGTTAGAGATGCCCAAGGTCGTTGATTTTCTTGACCTTCGTTTATGATGCCATTGTTTGTATCAACGACTTTAATAGCTGATGGAATATCAACAGAAGTTGATAAAGCATCTAAGAATGCTCTTGCGCTATCGTAGTTTCCTAATGTTGATTTAGTTGTTTTTGCCATAGTTTATCCTTTCTGACAAAAAGTGCATGGTCAGACTTTCTAGAATGCTGACGAGTAAAAAGTTATAACTTTGATTATGTCTATAGTATATCTCTTTTCAACTCTCCTTTAGATGCGGGTTTGATATAAAATCCGCAGTTTTAGTTTTATAAAATCTTGACTAGGTTAAAATACAAAATCTTTTAAAAATGATATACTATTATAGGGAGATAAGGTTGTTTAATATTTAAAACTTAAGTATGTGAGCTTGAAAAGCAACGTACATTTCATTTTTATTTTAGATAGTAGGTATGTTATGAATCAATATGATTATTTTAATTCCGAATTTTATCCTAGAAGAATTAGTGTTAGTGATATAGTAGATTTTTTAAAAAATCAGATTAGCCCAGATCAAGAAATATCTTCTGATGAGTTATTACAAAAAATACAATATAATGACATTTCTGAAAAAGAAATTTCTATGAATGAATTGGCGAAGTTTATAAATAAAAAAAGATTTCCAGATGTTAAAAAAGATTTTTTATTAGAAAATTTTAACAGAATTATAGATGCTCAGCGAAAGAGAGATAAAAAAAGTAAATCTTATTCGAGAAGAGCTTTTTTAGATAAATATTTTGAAGAATTAGCCCCAGAATCAGAAGATACCTTAGCAAAATGGTGTAAAGATGAGCCTAAAAAAGAATCAAGTAGATTAAAATTATTATTTGCATTTGATAAAATGCCTGTTGCTCATGAGATGTTCAATGATTATTTTTTAAAAACAGTTTTAGAAGAACAGTTTTCAAAGTACTTAATGAAGGACAAAAATAGTAAAGAAGACTCACTTGAAGTAGCTATGCTATGCGATATTTATAATTTAACTCATTTCTTATTACCTTCTTTAAAGATATTGGCTAACAGTGTAGATAGTGATTTAAATCAACAAATAAAGAGAGAGGTGGAAAGAAACTTAGGAACTAGGTTGAATAAAAATTCTTATAAAAAAGAAATGAGTATAATTAAGAATATTCTTAAAGAAGTATCGGGTGATAATTTAAGATTGAGTAGAAAACAATTCGAGAAATTTTTATCCTTATTAAGTTCAAAGGGGTATGTTTTCGATCTAAATTATCCTTCTGAAGTTGAACTTATTGATAAATTTCTTAATGTTACGAAAGAACAGGAATTTTCAATGGAATGGGATGATTTAAAACCAAATAAAGCATCAGGTTATATTATTCATAAGAATAAATTCAAGGGATTAACGAATCATAGATTTTATTGCAAATCTCCAAATAGTAATAGTAAGTATTTGAAAACTGAACTGCCTAGAAAGAATATATTTAAAGATAAAAAGCTTGTTTTAGATGGAAAGGGCAAGAAAAAAGTATCTAAAGAAGTGATACAAACAATTAAAAAAACTAGCATATCTAGTAATGTTGCTATTGTTAAACAAAAATTTTGTATAAATTTAATTTATAAGTCAAATAAAAATATAGATTTAGAATTTCGTCAGTTACCCAAGTTTAGTAATAATACTATAAGAAAAGGTAAAAGTATATCGAAGGATCGTAAAGCATTGGTGGATGTTGAATATAATCAATGGTTTCATATAATTAATTACTTTTATAATGTAAATGTAACTATTAAGGATAGAACTATTAAAATTAAGGTTAAATCTCTATCAAAACTTCAAAAAGATTATAATCATTTTAAAGTTTTAGGAACTTATGAGAAGTTAGTAAATCAAAATAGTGAAAATTTTTTTGATAGAATTAAAGAAGCTAATCATTATGGTAATATCTATTTATGATTGATAAAAAGCTAACTACTCAAATATAAATGATTATCCGATTATTATTTTGGACTTGTTTAATAAATAATGCTAATTTTATATAAATAAGAAGTATCTATTAGTGTTTCGATAAAAATTCCTCCACAATATTATCTCGTGGAGGAATTTTTGTTGATATTTATAAAATAATTTTCTACTTTATATTTTTTACAATCTCATTAAATGAGGATATAATTTTTCCTTGCTTATCTTTGGGTAATTTTGTTAAGTTTTCAAAAAGTACTTCTGCAGAATCTTCTCGTTCTGATTCATATGATTGTAAATCAAAGAACTCTTCTACTGTTATATTTAGGGCTTTTATTACCGATTCAAGTGTCTTTATCTTGAAATCATACTTCATGTTTTCTATGTTTTGAATTGCTTTAACACCTAATCCAGCGATTTCAGATAATTTTTCTTGACTTAATCCCTGCTCTTTTCTGCATTCACGTATTCGAAATGAGATATGTTTTTGTAATTTATTATATTCCATGTTATATACCATTTTACTATCTGTTTTCTCTAAAAATAAGTATAATAAACTATCCAAAAACGAGAAAAGTATGGTAGAATAGTACTATATTAAATAAAATGCATAGGGCATTGTACAAAGGAGTTTATAAATGTCAAAAACTACGAAAAATAGTCATGGTACTGCTAAAAAATTGTATACGGGTACAGTTATTTCTGCCATCGCAACTGGACTTGTCGGCACAATCGGAACTGCTCACGCAGATACGGTAGAGGTTCCATTGCCTACAACTGCTCAAACCGAACCAGCTTTGGTAGAGAAAGAAACACCAAAACCAGTAGAAGTGAAAACTCCTACAAAGGAAGAAGTCGCTGAACTTGGTGCTACTGCTAAACAAACTCAAGAAGATGCAGATAAGGCAAAAGAAGTCTTGGATCAAGCGAATGAAAATTCTGATAAGGCAGAAAAGAAAGTCGCTGACTTGAAACAAGCTAAAGACGATGCTCAAAAGATTGCTGACAAAGCAACACCAGAAGCGATTCAAAACGCAGAAAAGAAAGTAGAAACTGCTAAAGCAAAAGTTCCAACTGCTGAACAAGGGGTATCTACTGCACAAACTGAACAAGATGATGCAGACCGTAATGTAGCTATTCAAGGCAAAACTGTTGGAACTAAACAAGCAGAAGTGACTCAAGCGCAAACTGGAGTTACTGATGCGAAAACTACCGTTCAAAATGCAGAGGACGCTTTGAAGGGTGTTGGTCTTGCTGACGCTAAAGAGAAACAAGACGCAGCAATTAAAGAAGAAGCTACAAGCAAACAAGCACAAGAAGATGCACAAGCAGCTCTTGATGAAGCTAAGAAATTGGATGGTGAGCTTGCTGACCAACTCAAAAAAGCAGAAACCACTGTTAAAACTGCTACACAAGATGTAGAAGCGAAAGAAACAGAAGCTAAAGAAGCGAAAACGAATCGTGACAATGCTCTTGCTACTTACAACCAAGCGGTATCTGTTCTTGACACACTTCAAGATAGCTCTAAGAAACAAACCATTACTCTTTCACCAGCTTTCATTCAAGCGGTAAAAGATAAGATTGCGTTCCTTCGTCAGATTGATGAGGGTGTCGAAATGACTGAGGAAGAACGTAATGCTAAGAGCGATGATATTTATGACCGTATCGTTGGTTCACAAGTAGAACACAAGAAACTCAATAAATACGTTCCAAGCAAAGCAGACCAAGCAGATGAAACTCGCTACGACATTAACAATCTCCCACAAGAGATTAAAGATGAGTTGAACTACTATGTAGTAGACCTTATCAACCAAATGCGCCGTCAACTTGGACTTCCAGATGTTGTTCTTTCAAAAACTTCTCTTGAATTTGCTGATAAAGTTGCTAAAGAGTATGTGAAAGCAAACTTCTCTAAAGCCATGAAAGATGACTATCGTGCTAAAGGTGGTGTCGGACACTACGCTATTGGGGTCAACAAGGTTGCCAAAGAATATGGTTTGCCTACAACAGATGCCGAGGAAGAAAGCAAGGGTGAACAATATTATGAAAATACTGTAACTACTTATGTTTTCCATGATTTTGACGATGCTGACGGGGTTTATCGTAAAACTCTCGGTGAAATGAAAGAGCAGTTGTATAACGACCTTATCATGCTAGTTTCCACTAAAGGAGACTATGCTCACACTAATGGTATCCTCCAATTTACTCACGCAAATGAAACTATCTACTTCGGTGGTGTAGCACAAAGTAAAACAGACGACTTTTACACTACTCACTTCTTGACTGCTATTCGTAATGAAGAAGTAAAGGACTCTAAATGGGATAAAACACCTATTGCAAACCCACTTAGCGATGGAGTCATTGAGCGCAAATTGAGTGAAGCTCGTCAAACGCTTGCTGATGCTATGACTGCTCGTGATAATACACAAGCTACGTTTGAAGCGAAAGAAAAAGCAGAGTCAGATGCTAAACTTGCTCTTACAAATGCAGAAGCTAATCTGACTGCTTTGAAGAATGGGGAAAGTCCACTTGCGAATGCACAAAAGGCTTTTGATGAAGCAAAAGACCGTCATGATAAAGCAGTAGTCACACTTTCTAATGCTAACGCTCTTGTCAATAATTTGACTATTACACAGTCTGCAAAAGAAGAAGCTCTTACAAATGCGCAAGCAAACTTGAAAGATGCTGAGAAAGCTCTTAAAACTGCACAAGAAGCGCTTAAAGCAGAAGAAGATAAGATGAAAGAGCTTGAAGCGATTGCAACAAGCAAAGCTCAAGCGGTATCTACTGCTAAGAAAGCACTTCAAGATGCTGAAAACGAAGTTAAACAAGCTGAAAAAGAGCTTGCAGACCTTAAAGGTGCGCATACTCGTTTGAACGAAGCGAAAGCAGAGCTTGAAAAAGCTGAAACTGAGCTTAAAGATGTGTATAAGGCGCAAAACAAAGCTAAACTAGATTACGAAGCTAAGAGCCTTGCAGCAGACCAAGCTCAAACTGCTTACGAAACTGCTAAAGCGAAGTTTGAAGAAGCTGAAACAAAACGCTTGGCTGAACTTGCAGAAGCAAAACGTAAAGAGCTTGAAAAAGCTGGCTACCAACCAGTCCCAGTTTTGGATGAAAAGGGTAATATTGTTGATTACACAGTAGATCAAGTTACTGTAGGAACTAAAGACGATAAAACCTATCAAGCGCCTGCACAAGCTACAAATGCAAAAGCAGAACCTAAGAAACAGCTTCCAAATACAGGAACGAAAGAGTCAGGACTTTTAGCATTGCTTGGAGCAAGTGTTGGACTACTTGCTTTAGCTGGAAAACGAAAATATAATAGATAAAAAGAAAGAGAGTGGTGGCTCTCTTTTCTCTATTACAGTTTAGTTATATATAAATTTTATATGGTGTGAACTTTTTGGTAAAATCTAGCTCAATTCGTGTATTTTCAGGGTAAAATTCACACCATTCAAATGAAAGTTATTAAAATTTAATGAAATTCTATTTTCTGAAAAAGTGGGAAAACATTGATTTTAATCACTTACTGAAGGTTATTCAAATAATAGTTTTTCCAACCAGGTCTTAAGAAAGCTCGTAAAGCATCACAATTTAGTAAACGTTAATTCGAAAGAATTACTATACTTACAAAGAGCACCTTTCGGGGTGTTCTTTTTGTACTTTCTTACTAAATTGGTGCAATTGACACAGTTGTTGCGACTTTAGTCGCTTACAAATGTGGCTGCAACATGACGAAGTCAGTTGCCTCAAAACGTTAATCAATACGATTATATCAACGTTTCAAAGCACTTTGCAAAGATTTTGCAAAGTGCTTTTTTGTCGATTTTTGAGCTAGAATAGCTTTGTGATAACCTTCTGATAACCTCTTCAAAATTTTAAAAATCATAATTTTATTTTGCTTTATTGAGATAATCTGCAAATTTGTCAATAGAGTTTTTCTCACCAGTTTTTGTGGTGTGAGTATAGACATCTAATGTCATCTGACTGCTTGCGTGACCGAGTCGTTTTGATGTATTAGAAGGATCGATTCCAATTTCAGACATAAGTGTTGCATGTGTGTGTCTGAACCCATGTGGGCTAATTGGTTTTAATTTATGCTTTTTAATAATTCGATTCAGTATATTGTTAATGTAGTCAGCATGCAGGGGTTCAATTTTGTCATTGCTTGATATGTAAGAGAACATATATTCGTTACTAATATTCAGCTTTGTAAGAGGCAACTGAGATTGTTCTTTCAGATAGAAATTTCTCCATTGCTTAATTATATCGATTGTCTCATCATCAAGATAGATTGTTCGAACTGAAGATTCATTCTTTGTGCTCTTTTCAATCGCTTTACCGTCAATTCTTCCTAGACT
The DNA here is from genome assembly GCF_963511325.1 of uncultured Streptococcus sp. Classification (GTDB taxonomy): domain Bacteria; phylum Bacillota; class Bacilli; order Lactobacillales; family Streptococcaceae; genus Streptococcus. The sequence continues at coordinate 108,520 of NZ_CAUPII010000003.1, read as the reverse complement.
TTTGTCTATGTTCAAGAGATTGCTATCAAAGTCAATATCAGCCCATTTTAAAGCGTATAACTCTCCTTTTCGTAGCCCACTAAATGCAAGCAGTCTAAATAAAGCAAAATGTTTAAATGGCTCAGTTTCTTTCACGATATCTAGGAAATGATGTAATTCCTCCAGTGACCAAAAATTATTTGATCTTGTCTTTTTGATTTTAGGCATGATAACATTCTTCATTGGATTTCGATCAATGTAGTTCATATTGATTGCAAAATCAAAAATTTTTGAGGTATAGGATTTTATCTGTTTGATATTTTTGAAAGTCTGAGATTTTTGAGTAATAAAGTTTTGACAGTCTAAAGGACTGATTTGGTCAATAAATTTATCGCCAAATATTGGTAGAATATGTATTCGATAGATATTCTTAGTTTGGGAAGAAGTTGTTTCTTCGACAGTACCCACATAGGCCTTAAACCATTCTTGATAAAGTTCTTTATAAGTGACTTTGGGGTTAGATTTGTCGGTATTTACTGTGGGGGCGACGACACCAGCTTCTAAACGAGCTTCGTACAATTTTGCCTCTTTTTTAGTTTTGAATCCTCTTTTTAAGTGTCTTTTTTTCTTTCCATAGGCATCTAAGCCAATGTAGAAGCTAACATAGTATAGGATTCCTTTTTTGGTTTTGTATTTGTGTATAGACATTTTTTCTCCGTATCTAAGTTTTCGGAGCTTATGTAATTGAGAAATGAGTGTCTATCTATTTTTTCTATCTTCTTGGCGGATAGCGTATTCGTCTGTTTTAATCCAGCTATGCCAAACTTTAGAGTCTTTATTTTGGTGATTCATATAGTCTATAAACTCAGACATAAAATGTTTGTTTTTCTCAGCTAGGTATTCTGAGAATATGTGACGAAATTCATCTGAAAAACTATCATCAAGTGGTAGTGTTAATGACCTTTCTCCAAATTCGATGCTTTTCTTTAATTTCTCCATATCGCTTTTAAAAGGTGTCACAGAACCAATTTTAGATGTTTTGAAACTATCTGTAACAATTTTAAGATTTGATGGAGCGTGTGGGTTGCTATCAAGTCCCATAATGTAAGCGACGGAAACATTAAAGTATTTTGCTAATTTTTCCGCATTATCTTTTTTAGGTTTGCGGATTCCCTGATTGTATCCAGAAAGTGTAGGATAGGCTATATCTGTAGCTTCACTAATTTCTGTCAATTTTTTTCCACTATCTTCTATTAGTTTAGTAATATGATTGCTCATGAGAACCTCCTTTTTATCATTATAACACATTTTATTCTTTTTGAATAAAAAATCTTGACAAAAATTCAAAAAGGATATATAATTCAAAATGAATAACAAATTAAATGGTTTCGGAGCTTATTTAGTTTAGAAAAGAGGTGTGAATTTATGTCGGAAACTACTTTAGTTGTCCAGCTTCCTAAAGAATTAGAGAAGCAATTACGTGCTCACTATGATGAGATGATTTCAAATGCTGTAGCAAGAGTATTTGAAGATAAAGAACTTTACAAACCCATGGTTCGTATGTCAGGTTTGTCTAGGTGGTTAGATGTATCTACGACAACAATCCAAAAATGGACGAAAGAAGGAATGCCAACCATGGTGATTGATGGAGTGACTTTATACGATAAAAGAGCAGTAACACGATGGTTGAAGCAATATGAAAGATAGGTACTAGTATGAATGGTGTTCAGTGGATCAAGATAACAACAGATATATTTGATGATGAAAAAATTCAGCTAATAGAATCAATGCCAGAAGGAGATACTCTTATTGTAATATGGTTTAAAATTCTGGTGCTTGCAGGAAAGCAAAATAATAGTGGCATATTAAGTCTAGGGAACAAGGTTTATTATACAGAAGAGATGCTTTCAACAGTGTTTAGACGAAAGGCTACATCTGTAAAATTAGCTCTCAGTATGTTTGAAGAATTTGGCATGATAGAAATCATAGATGGCGCTATTACCATTCCAAAATGGGAGAAACACCAGAATATAGATGGACTAGAAAAGATTAGGAAACAAACTAGGGAACGTGTTGCTCGTCATAGACAAAAACAAAAAGCACTAATTACAGGCGAGCCACAACTCGTTTTAGATTGTAACGTTACAGTAACGGATGAAAATGATAATGTAACGCAAGAGATTAAGAACGAGAGTAAGAATAAGAAAGAGATTGAGAATATACTGGATAATAGTTCTAGAAAGCCTGAAACTTATATTCCACCCAAATATTATTCTTTGTTAGAATCCATTTCTTATAAGTACAATGATAGATTTTTGTATCCTAACAATTACACTTTAACACATGCTCAGAAGATGAAGATAGGCGAGTATTTGGCTAGTGGGTATGTAACTAGTGATGAAGTTATTAGCATGATTGAACGGATTCCTGAGGATGCGACTTCTCCTTTAGCGTATTTATTTAAGTCTATGGAGAATTTAAAGCAGGAACGTATGCTGGAGTGCAAAGCTATTGCCCATGAAAATGCCCGAAAGAAGTATATGATAAATGAGTAGATATAGGACTGTTCTAAAGAAATGTTATATCACTGAAGAGCAGAATGAAATAGTGAATAACTTGATTGAAATGACAAACCATCTAAATTTTTCCTCTTATGCTAGGAAAATGTTGTTTAAGAGTTCGCCTATTTATCTTCAATTTGATTTTGAATCTTATCATAACTTTATATTTCAAGTTAGAAGAATTATCAATAACTTACGTCAGTTAGAAAGAATAGCAGAACAAAGTGAAGATTTGGATAATGTAAGGATATTTCACTACTGCGTTGAGCTGATGATAGAATATGAAAAGAAGACAAGTAAACAAGTGAAAGAACTTGTAAAACGACTAAATAAGAAAACGAGGTGATAGGATCATGAGAATAAAATCTGTGTTGAAACAGGTGTTTTTGACGGAAGAAGAAAATAAAAAATTAAATGATTGTATGAGAAAGGAAAATATTCGTAATTTTTCCGAGTTTGCTAGACAAAAATTAATACGAACAGATTTGAACATCCAAAAAGTCTCTTTTGAAGGTTTAGTTCCTTTAACAGAAGAGTTAGAACAAGTCGGAAAGAATATCAATTCTATAGCCCGTCTTGCAACTGTAGTTGGGAGAATAAGCTATGAAAACAAAATGGATATGTCTATTTTGATGCAAAAAATAGTGGATGTGATGGAGGAAAAAGATGTTTATTTTCAAAAGTAATATGGATAAGGATTTTGATCAGATATGCGAATACATATTGAAATTAAAGCGAGCAGAATTATTTCTTCATGGAATTAAACAACAAGACAAAACGAAGGCTCGTTTGTATCATGCGATGTTGGAATACTACGATGCTAACCATAAAAAAGAAAGACATATGAGGATTTTAAAATAAGGAAACGCTGTTAAAAATTCGCAGCGTTTTTTATATATCTTCTTAAAATATTTGTACACACAAATGACAGTCAAATTGATTTTTTGGATTATTTTATAGAGAAGGAAAAATTTCTCATAATATGACTTTGCGAGCTCAGAGTCTGTATACACACTCTCCTAAAATCACCCCCAAAATTTGTATACACACAGTGTATGTACTTTTGGGATGATTTGAATTTGGGGGAATCCCCAAACCCCTGATGGAATTATACGAGATAGGAAAAGAAAGTGGTATAATAAACATACGATAGTAACTGTAATATGTTCTGTTCAAATAAATGAATTATATCTAAATTTTAATTTTGAAAAGAAGGGAATAAAATGACTTTTGATAATTTAGTACATCAGATTAATGGACTTGCTGAAACGCAACGTGATAGAGGCACATACTTTGAGTATTTAGCACGTGCCTATTTTCAAAATGAACCAACATACCAGAATGAGTTTAAGAATGTATGGATGCTAGCAGATGTTCCAGAGGAATTTGGAATACCTAAAGTTGATCTCGGAGTAGACTTAGTTGCTGAAAAATTTACTGGTGAATTAGTAGCGATTCAGGCAAAATTCTATAATCATAGTATTCAAAAATCTAATATTGATTCTTTTTTAGGGGAGCTTGGAAAAGATTATTACGAATCAGGTATTATTGTTGCTTCAACCGATAAATGGGGCAAGAATGCTGAAAAAGCTTTAGCAGATCGTAGCGATGTTATTCGTATTGGGCTTTCAGATTTAAGAAATTCTCAGATTGATTGGTCAAAATTTTCTTTTGAATCACCAGAAGTAGTAGCTGTAAAAGCTAAAAAGAAGTTAAGATATTATCAAGAAAGTGCAATTCAGTCTGCATTGAATCATTTTACAGAAAATGATCGTGGACAACTTATAATGGCGCCTGGAACTGGTAAGACTTTTACGAGTTTAAAAATTGCTGAAGCAATGGCAAGAGATGCCTCTAAGGAACAATACACTATTCTTTATCTAGTACCTAGTATTCAACTACTTACGCAAACCTTGAGAGGGTGGAACAATGATACAGAAATGACAATGTCTTCTATGGCAGTTACTAGTGATAGAAATGCTAGTCGTGGCAGTGTCAAGCAAGATGAGTCCAATCTAACAATTAAAGCTAGTGATATTGGTTATCCAGCAACAACTTCGTCAAAAAAAGTTGTTGAAAACTACTTAGAATTAATGACAAGACCCAAAAAAGAACTGTTAGTGGTTTTTGGAACTTATCAGTCAATAGATGTTCTTGGTGAAGCACAAAAAGAGGGTTTTCCAGAGTTTGATTTAATTATCGCAGATGAGGCACACCGTACCACTGGTGCAAAAGCTTTTGGAGATGAAGCATCATCGTTTACGAAGGTACATAGTGATCTAAATGTTAAGGGGATAAAACGTCTTTATCAAACAGCAACACCAAAATTATATGGAATTGAGGCTAAGAAAAAAGCAGAAGAAAATTCAAGCGTTATTTCTAGTATGGATGATGAAAATCTATATGGTAGTGTATTCTATCGTTTAGGTTTTGGAGATGCTATTAGTCAAGATATCCTAACTGATTATAAATTAATGGTTTTGGCTGTTGACGAAACAGTGGTTCAGAAAGATATGCAAAAAGCTCTTGCTGATTCAGAGAATGGTCTGAATATTGATGATGTGGGGCGTATCATTGGTGTTTGGAATGGAATGATTAAACGAGAAAGTTTTGCAGATAAAGTTTCTGGCGAACCAATGCAAAGAGCGATAGCCTTTTCTCGGACTATTGAAGATAGTAAAAGGCTATCAACTCAGTTTGAAAATGTTGTTAATGAATACCTTAATAGTGATGAAGGCTACTCCGTAAATGTTCGTCACGTAGATGGCAGTATGAACGCCCTTGAAAAAAATGAAGCATTAGATTGGTTAGCTAGTGATGATATTCCTGAAGATTCAGCTCGTATTTTGTCAAATGTTCGCTTCCTAACAGAAGGAATTGATGTTCCTAATCTTGATGCTATTATCTTCCTGTCTCCTCGAAAATCACAGGTAGATATTGTTCAGGCTGTCGGACGAATCATCCGTAAATTTGAAGGAAAAGAATATGGCTACATTATTCTACCAATTGTAGTTCCAGCAGGTGAGACACCAGAAACAATTCTCGATAACAATAAAACATACGATGTTATTTGGCAGGTGTTAAACGCTCTGCGTTCAGTAGATGAACGTTTTGAAGCTACAGTTAATAAACTAGAATTAAACAAACAAAAACCCAAAAATATCCAAGTTATTGGGGTTGGTGGTGCACCAGACGATCCTAATTTCAATGATAGTTATGTGAAAGAGCCAATAGTTGCTTATCAAACAGAACTTGAACTTGAATGGGAAGCTGTTGAAGGGGCAATTTATGGTAAAATTGTTCAAAAAGTGGGGGATAGACGTTACTTAGAAGACTGGTCGAAAGATGTAGCTGATATTGCTAGACGACACATTCAAGGAATTGAGTTCATCTTAGAACAAAATCCTGATAGTAAATCTGCTTTTGATAAATTCCTTCATAGCTTACAACATAATATCAATGAATCAATTGACCAAAGTCAAGCGATTGAGATGTTGGCGCAACACTTAATTACTTTACCAATTTTTGATGCACTTTTTGGAGAATACAGTTTTGTTAAGAATAATCCAGTCAGTTCTGCCATGGAACAAATTGTAGAAGAACTATCACAATTTGGTTTTGAAAAAGAGCAGAAAGAGTTGCAACCATTTTATGATTCGGTTCGTCTACGTGCAGAGGGAATTGACAACGCTCAGGCTAAGCAGAAAATCATTATTACTTTATACGATAAGTTCTTTTCTACCGGTTTCAAATCAACCACGGAAAGATTAGGTATTGTCTTTACTCCCGTAGAAGTAGTAGATTTTATTATAAAATCAGTTGATGTAGTCTTGAGAAAGCACTTTGGTAAGACTTTAGCGAGTGAAAATGTTCATATTTTGGATCCATTTACTGGAACTGGAACATTTATCACTAGAACATTGCATTACTTGAAATCATTGATGGATAGTGGTGAAATTACCTTTGATGATATTTTAAGAAAATACACACAAGAACTGCATGCTAATGAAATTGTTCTTCTAAGCTATTACATTGCTGCCATTAATATTGAAGCTGTGTTTGATGAAATAAATGGTGATGAGCCGTATACACCATTTGAAGGTATTGTTTTAACGGACACTTTTGAATCAACAGAAACAGAAGATACACTGGATGACTCCTTCTTTGGTACTAATGACAAACGCTTAAAACGCCAGCAAGAAAAACCAATTACAGCGATTATTGGGAACCCACCATATTCATTTGGACAAAAAGATGGAAATGATGATAATCAAAATATAAACTATCCCAAACTGGAACGGACAATTCTATCTTCTTATGTAAAAAGAAGTAAAGCAAGTATGGTAGGTGGTATGTATGACACCTATGTAAAAGCATTAAGATGGGCAACTAATCGATTAAAACAAGATGGTGTAGTTGCATTTGTTACCAACGGAAGTTTTATAGACTCTCAAAGTGCTGATGGCCTAAGAGCAAGTCTCTATAATGAATTTAATCATCTATTCATTTTTAATTTGAGAGGAAATGCGCTAGGACAAGGCGATGTTCGTAAAAAGGAAGGTGGAAATGTCTTTGGTAGTGGTACTAGAACTACAGTTGCAGTTTCCTTACTTGTTAAAGATAATTCCGATATCCATGAACTTCATTATTATGATATTGGTGATTATTTGACTCAAAAAGAGAAACTAGCTCTTATTACCGACTTTGAGGATATTTCACAATTGGATTGGCAAGAAATTATACCGGATGAGAATAATGACTGGATAAATAGACGTGATCCTCATTATCTAAAATACGTATCAATATCTGGTCAAAGTGATTCTCCATTTATTCTGAGTACAATTGGTGTAAATAGTGATAGAGATACTTGGGTAATTGGTTTTTCCAAAGAAAAAATTTTGGAAAATTCAAAAAAACTTATTGATAAATATAACGAGGAAGTAAAAATCAATGGGGGAAATAATAACAAACCTACAAATTTTAACCCTATGGAAACTAATTGGTCAAGAAAATTACTACGATTATATTCGAATGGAGAGTTACTAGAATTTAATCCAAGTAGAATTACCCAAGAATTGTATAGACCTTTCACTAAAAAATGGTTAATGTATGATAGAAATATCGTTGAAAATCCTGGGAAATTTTATTCAAAATGGGGAGAATCGAATTTAGCTATTTATATTACAGGAGGAGGTACTCAAAAACCATTCTCTGTGTTAGTGAGTAATATAATTCTTGACAAGCAGACTCTAGGTAATGGTAAAGGATTAATGAGATACGATAATGAAGTAGATGAAACTTTACTCTTCCGTAACAATGATAATATGAATCAAGCGTTTGCTGATAAGCTGGGATTAAGCTTGGATGACACCTTTGCTTATGTCTATGGGGTGCTTAACTCTAAAGAATATCAAGAAAAGTATGCTAACGATTTGAAGAAAGACCTCGCAAGAATTCCGATTGTAAAAAATAAAGAAAGATATGTTGAAGTTGGTAAAGCCTTGATGGACCTACATCTTAACTATGAAGAGATTCCTGTTTATAATGAAGTAGACGTAACACCTCTTGTTAATCCGAGCTACAAAGTAACCAAGATGAGATTCGATAAGAAACGTGATGAAAATGGTAAATCGGTGAATGATTTATCGGCAATCATATTTAACAGTGACATCACCATTAGTAATATTCCTGAAAAGGCATATGAGTATGTTGTGAATGGACGATCAGCTATTGAATGGATAATAGATCAGTATCAAGTTAAAACTGATAGAAAATCTGGAATTACAGATGATCCAAATGATTATAGTGATGATGAAAAGTATATCTTCAATTTGCTGTTGAGAATTATCAATGTATCTGTACAAACGGTTGACTTAATTAATAGCTTACCTAAATTTGAAGTGGAGGACTAAGAACATGGATTTCTTTTACGACAAAGAAAAAGATTATGAGAAAATCGAATTGCATTATCTATCTAATACAATTTCCTACGGTATAGAGAAAAATAAAGATGGAAATTCTTTTTTCTATGATTCTAATGGAAAACTGGAACATCCTGACTCTCAAGAGGAACAGCAAAAAGTCTTTACCAAAATTGACTTTCAACGTATGATTAGTGGAAAAATTCACAGAATAGTTTACGGTGAAAAATATTCAAACATTGTTTTTCTAGCAGGCGCAGGAGCATCAGTGACACAAGATTTAAATCCAAATTTTGGAAAGACAGTAAAAATGATTGCTGATGATGTCTTTTCAAAGCTAGATAAATCAGATGGATTATATACACTAAAGGAATTGGCTAGTCAATGTAGATACAAAGATGGGAATATATTAGATAAAGAATCTGAGGAAACCGAGACATATAAATTGGCAGACAGTTTTAACCTAGAGGATTTCTTATCAACACTATTCCATTATCGACCATATGTACCGGATACAGATAAAGATAAATTTAATAATAGTATCAAAAAGATTTTACAGCTAATTAAAGAAAATACAAACTATTCATATGACAGTAAGGAATTGAAACACGGTAAGTTATTAAACTTTTTGTCAAGTATATCAGGTAAGGATGGAAATAAGTTTTCGGTTATTACGACAAATTATGATGTTTTAATCGAAGAAGCTGCGGCGGAAAATAATTTTGTTATTTTTGATGGTTTTAATTTCACTCCAATACCGAAGTTTGATAGCAGTATGTTTGAATGGAATCTTATAAAGGAGGTTCAGAATATCAACACCAGAGAGGTTGAATATAAGGATAAGATATTCAATCTTTTAAAGATACATGGTTCACTTACCTGGGAAAAGCAAGATGATGGAACTATTTTGAGAAAAAATAAAGATAGTATCATAGATACAGACAAAATGGTAATGGTTTTTCCAAGTTCTGATAAATATGCTCAAAGTTACCAAGAACCATATTTTGAACTCTTTACAAAATTCCAAGATCTTATAAAGCGTCCAAACACTTTGTTGATTTCATCTGGATTCAGTTTCGCAGACGTCCATATTTCCAAAATGATTACACAAGCATTAAAAAATAACAATAGTCTTAAGATATTGGTTACTGACTTTAATATAGACCCTAATAGAGAGTGGAACAAGGAAAATAATAGTTATGATGTGATTAAAGAATCGGATTCTAGATACAATTATAACTGGGCAGAACTTGTACATTTAATGGATCAAGGTTATCCAATTTCATTTTTAAAGGCAACGATGAATGATAATTTAGTTGATTATTTGAATGGAAGGTACTTTACAGATGAAAATTGATAGTTTTTATACGGTAGCTGATAAAAGTAATTACTATCTTGGAATGATTTCTCAGGTCAATCGTTCATACTCAACAATTCAAATTGAGAACTTATCTTTATTCTCATATAGGAAGTTAAAGAAAGATATACTTTCACCTAATACGATTAATTACTATGTTTTGATTGATTCAAATAATGGGTTATTCTTTGGAGAAATATTTCAGTCTAAGCTTCCAAATTCAGATAGTGTTCACGAAATGTTAACTAGTGGGTTACAAGAGAAAATATTTCCTGAAATCAGTATAGATATTCTTGGGTATATACCACTAGGTGAAAAGTATTTTAAACTGAATGGGACAAACACGGTTGGTATCACTGATAAGGTATATATGGCTAATGAAAAAGTTGTAGATATTTTTATAAAATCAATAGAAGTTAATCCAGATAGCGAAAATCAACTATCAACATTTGCTAATTTAGCGTTCAGCTCACAGAATTACCCCATAAGATTGCAACCTAAAACTTTGTTTAATAGACATTTAATGACTATTGGAACTACTAATAGTGGCAAATCTACATCAGCTTTGAGCATTTTGGATAAACTAATCAATGATGGTATAAGAACTTTAATAATAGATCCAACAGGGGAGTATTCAGACTCATTTACAGACGATGAAGTAGATAAATACATACTTGGACAAACTGCTTTCTTACCTTTATCACAAATGTCAATTAATCAATGGTCAATTCTATTTGAGACAAATGATGGAACACAACCAGCAGTATTGGCCGAAGCTATACGTTCTTTACGATACCAATATAAGAAGGATAATGATGGAATATATCATAAGATAGGAAGATCTGTTAGTGCTGTAGAAGTAGATCTTTCTAGTCTTACGGATGAAGATAAGAATTTTAATATTAATCTTTTATCTGCACAAATAGCTGTTGAAACAACTAAACAAAATAAAAAGGGAGAATTTGAGTCGGATTTATTCAACTTCAATGTGAATCAGTACCTCATTCAAAAGGTCAATTATAAGTTGAATAACACATCGCTTGTAAATTTTTTCACTTCTGATGGTCAAAGTCTTATTGATATTATCGATTCATTTTCAGCGGGAGAAACAAAAAAATCATTATATATAGATGTTTCTCAAATTGGAACAACTGATGGCATTGGTGGGATGATTATTGATCTCGTTTCAAATCATTTAGTAAATTTAAGTTCGACATCAATAAAACCATTTGTTATGTTTATTGATGAAGTTCATAGATATACAAAAGGTATTAATAATGACGGATTTACATTTTATACAGGATTAAATAGCATTGCTCGTGAGGGTAGAAAGAAAGGTATATTTCTGTTTTTGACAACTCAGAATCCAAATGATGTTGATAAAATATTGTTAGGGCAAGTTGGCACTTTATTAGTTCATAGGCTAACTTCACCAGATGAAATAAAAGCTATTCAAAATCATCTGATGGAGAATCAAATCAATCAAATTAAAAAATTAAATACTGGTGAAGCAGTTCTGACTAGTATTAATTTGCTTAAAAATTTATATATACAAGTTGAAAAGTGTAATCGCCCTCATCATAATGAAACACCTAGCCTATTATCTTAAGAAAAACAGATTTAGTAAGTAATACAGAATAATCATCATTATTTAACCAAAAATTAGGAGAAAATAAATGAAATATGATTTTAATTACTGGCAATTTTCGCCAGAAAATCAATATTTGGATAGGAAATCAGCTAGGAAAAAACCATCGGAATTGTTAAAACATCTGATTGCCTTTGCTAATGCTGATGGAGGTCAGTTGATTATCGGGATTGAAGATGAAAAGCAGGATAATATTATCACTGGTTTTAAGGATGGGAAAGCCTATCCAATTGATGATTTCAAAAAGATAGACCGAGAGATGCGGGATACACCGTTGGACTTATCTTTTGAGGAAATACCTGTGGTTAATTATAAGGGAGAAGACGACCTGATTTTGGTTATCTCAGTTGAATTATCATCGAACCGAGTGATTGCTGCTCCAAATGATGAAGTTTATCTACGACAGGGAGATGAATCAGTCAAGTTGAGTTATGAGCAACGTATACAACTTAGTTATGATAAGGGACAGCGTTTCTTTGAAGATGAAATCATTGAAGATGCCACATTAGATGATATTGATGAACTATTGGTTCAGGATTTTAAGGACCATTTTGATATTTCAGAACGTTCAACTGAGGAGATATTAAAGGCAAGACGGTTTCTTATCAATGGTAAATTAACAAAGGCAGCTATTCTTATCTTTGGTAAGTATCCTTCAGCATTTTTCCCTCAAGCACGTGTTCGTTTTCAACGATTTGATGGGGTAGATGTAGGTACAGGAAGTGAATTTAATGTTATTAAGGAAGTAACATTTGATGATGCATTGCCTAAATTAATTGTTAAAGTTAGAGATTTTGTTCGAACCCAGCTACGAGAGTTTCAGTATTTAGATAGTGATGGTAGATTTCAGATACTTCCAGAATATCCTGAATTTGCTTGGTTTGAAGGAATTGTAAATGCAGTAACCCACAGGAATTATTCAGTATACGGAGATCATATCAGGGTATTGATGTTTGATAATCGTCTAGAGATTCATAGCCCAGGAAAACTACCGAATATTGTAACTGTTGAGAATATAAGACATGAACGTTTTTCTAGAAATCCGCGTATAGCTCGTACCTTAACTGAATTTGGATGGGTCCGAGAAATGAATGAGGGAGTAAAACGAATCTATTCTGAAATGGAATCTGCTTTTCTCCATGAACCGTGTTACTCTGAACCAGGTAACAAAGTAGTTTTAACATTAGAAAACAGTATTACAAGTAGAACATTGAGAACACGTGATTCTTTGGAAAGTAAACTTAGAGATTATAGTGATTTAAGTGTTGATGAAAAACTATTGATACAGTATATGTACAATACAGCAGAACCTATGACAACTAAAAAAGTAGCAGAATTCTTAGGTAGGAGTGTTTCTTACTCGTCGAAATTATTGAAAACGTTGAGAGCAAAAGGCATTTTAACATGGTATGGGACAAGTACGAAAGATCGCAGTCAATACTATAAATTAGAAATGAAATAAAAACGAAGAAAAACGAAGAAAAACGAAGAAAACATAGTTACTAATTAGTGAATTTATAAAGTAATCTTACTTTTAAATTCATGAAGTTCATTCGCTTTATAATTTTGCAATTCAATTGTTTGTATGGGAATGTGATTTTTATTATACATCATTTCACAACAAGTAACGAAACGAAGAAAAACGAAGAAAAATAAATCGTTGTTTCTCAACTACATAAGCTCCGAAAACTAAAAAAGTGATAACCCTTTGATAACCTCTTGATTTTTAAAAGGGTTATATATGTAAAGATTGAAGATTTATCTCTTGAAATTACTTGATTTTAGTGATAATTTACCATAAATATCATGATGTAGAAAAAACCAGGTCTTAAGAAAGCTCGTAAAGCATCACAATTCTCAAAACGTTAATCAATACGATTATATCAACGTTTCAAAGCACTCAAAAGTTCACCTTATGGGTGCTTTTTTCGTGTTTTTTTGAAAAGTTCACCTCAAAGTTTACCTTATTTTCACCTTATTGTTTTAGAGACTTTAAAGCAAATTCACCTACTGTCATAGGAACTACATTAGAAGTATTGACATAAATCTGAGTTGTTCCTGTGTCACTGTGTGTTAGAGCCTCAGAGATAGCTTCTAAGCTCATTCCTGCTTGTTTAGCAAGCTTGGCTCCTGTATGTCGCAGTTTATGAGGTGTAGCATATGCCAGCTCTTTATGTCGCTTTCTGATGCTTTTCATTTTATTGTTTAGATAGTCAGCATGTAAAGGCTTGTTGATGTTTCCTCTAGTGTCTATATAAGTAAAGACAAACTGTTCTGGATTACTGATGATACCAAACTTTGCTAGTTCATATTTTTGTTGTTCTTTCCAAGAGGTAAGAAGTTGAAGTAAGTCATTAGAAATAGAGAAAATAGTTTTCTTATTTCCTTTGGTTGATTTCAGATTCCCGAATTTGTCTAATGTTTGTTCAATGAGAATTTCATTTTTTTTATAATTGATATGTTTCCATTGGAGAGCATAGGTTTCTGATTTTCTATATGATAAAAAGAATGTCGTATAGAACAAAGCATAATCTTTTAATTCCATTCGATCATTTTTTAGATCTTCATCAAATGCTTGTAGCCATTGTTTAAGTTACTCCTCATTTAATGCTAATTCTTCAAACTTTTTACTTTCTTTGAGAGCTAGTTTTTTATTAGCTTTAATTCTACTGATTGAAGAAATTGAGAAAGCAATACAAGACAAGGGTGTAACTTTTTCAAGCTTTGTCATTCAAGCATGCGAGTATGCGCTGAGAGATATGGATAAGTAGAATATAAAAAAGAAAAATATTATAATAGGTTTATGACAAAGAACTATCACCTTATGTAAGCAATATTAAGGTGCTTGGTTTTAGTAACATGTAGTAAGGAAATGGTGTATCATGAGCATAATTGATGGAAATATGACTGCAGAGTTATCTAATAAAATAAAATCAATAGAAGTTGATTTTATTGAGACATTTTCAAATGGATTTCAATCAGACAATCAGTATCTATATCAAGAAGATTTTGGAGAACGTCTTTCTTTGCTATTATCAAGTATTCATTACCATGTAAATCTACTTTTGCGTGAAATGAACTCTAGAATGAAGCAGGAAAATTTTTACTATTTGGCGGATTCAAGTAGGAAATTGCTGGCTTGTATCAACATTGTGGATAGGTTATCAAAGATTTCGGAATTAAAGAATATTGGTTTTACAGTTGATAAAGAATATGGTGAAATATTTCAAAAATGTAATCAATTCCTTATGGAGTATAATGGAAGTTCTATTCCTACAGATATGGAGCAAAATGAAATTAAATACGAACTACCTATATTTTTTATTGGAGATACTATTAATAAAAAAAGTGGTGGAGTTGAATCTGGTTTTAAATTGTTTCCTATTGGTGAAGGGTCGTATGCTCAGGTTTTTAAATACTTTGATGATTTCTATGATAAATATTTTGTTGTGAAAAGAGCTAGGACTGATTTAGATGCTAAAGAGTTGGAGAGATTTTATAAAGAGTATGAAGTTATGAAATCCATAAATTCTCCTTATGTATTAGAAGTTTATCGTTTAGATAAAAATAAAAATGAATACTTCATGGAGTTCGCAGATTTTTCATTATATGATTTTATTTTGAAGAATAATCAGAAGCTCAATTTTATGATACGTAGAAAGCTCTGTTTACAAATAATTAGGGCTTTTGAAGTGTTTGACAGAATTGGGGTTTTGCATAGAGATATTAGTCCCAAAAATGTTTTACTCAAAAAATATCAAGATGAGGTTGTCGTAAAAATTGCTGACTTTGGATTAGTTAAAACAGTTGATAGCCAGCTGACATCATTAGAAACAGAAGTTCGTGGATATTTTAATGATGTATCTAGTTTAAGTACAGAAGGGTTTAAAAATTACAACAAGCAATACGAATATTACGCACTCTCGAAATTAATTTATTTTGTTTTAACTGGAAGATATAAAAATATGAATAAATTTGATTTTCCAAAACTAAAAGAATTTATGGAAAAAGGCTTGAATTCTAATCATAATTTGAGGTACAAAGCAATAGAGGAGCTGAGGGCTGCATTTTTAGAAATACAAGAAGAATGGAAATTTTAGAATTCTGAGGTAAGTGGAATGGATTATACAGGAATGATAGAGAATATTGCTAGTTTGCATAATATTCCAAATATGGATAAAGAGTATGTCTTATACTATGATGAAACCAATAATGCTAGAGTTTTTAAGTTGACAGAAGAAGGCTTTAATTTTGACGAACATGCATATTTTATTTTGGGTGGTCTAGCTTTTGAAAAAGGAAAAATCTTACAGCAAAGCATTACAGATGAACTGGTTGATAATTTAAAATTGCAGTCCAATATGAGAGAGATAAAATTTAAGCATATTCAGCAAAAGTCTAAAAATTTCATAGAATTACTTTCTAAACCGAAGTTTAAAATCTTTGTTGAGTGGTTGGAAAAAAATAACTGTTGGATACATTACACATATTTAGATAATTTTTATTTTAGTATAGTTGATATAATTGATACGTTGCCAGAATCGGCTATTGGAGGGTTATATTTTAGTAGAGACTTAAAAAATTCACTGTATTATTATATAAAAAAAGATAAAGATTGGTTTGTAAATTTCATGAAGTATTTTGAATACCCTAATGTTACCAATCAGGAGCAATTTATTAATGAATTGTTAAGTTGGATTGAGAGATTTAATCCAACTGTTGTGGATTTTAATATGGAATATATAAGGCAGTCACTTAAAGCTCATAAAAAAGAAGAATTAATATTGCCAACATCGAATAAAGCTGGTGTTATGATTGAAAATTACTATTCTGTGTATGCAAATTCCATAGTTAGTTACTACAATTCAGAGCACATATTTGATGAAGAATATACTATTCAAGAAAAACTAGAAGAATCTCCTGTAGAATTTTCTGGGAAAAAAGCGAATTACAAATTTGTAAAGTCTGATAATGATGTTTTTATTCAATTATCGGATGTTGTTGTAAGTATATTAAGAATGTGGATGGCAATGTTAGAAGGGAATTCGTTAGAAAAGTTGCAACAACTATATCTCACATTATCAAATGATAAAAAAAGTGTTATGAAATCTATTCAATATGTAATGAAAAATTCTATGTATGAGACTTACGGTTTTAAACATGGCATAGGTAGCGACAGATTTGAAAAAAAGATAAGTCATTTTCTAGAGTTTAAATTTTAACGATATAATTTTTTTGCAAGAATGCAAAAGGAACGCTTCAAAGACTGAAGTGTTCCTTTTGTATATTATCAGCATACAGAACTGAGCTATTACCCTATTTAAAAAATATTGATTCAAATTTTATGAAATGAATAAGTAGTTTTAGTTCTGAAAAGCCTTGATATTGCGCTGTTTTTAGTCCAACTGAAACTCATGCTTTCCAAGCCAGGTCTTAAGAAAGCTCGTAAAGCTAGCCAGTTCTCAAAACGTTAATTCGTTGCTGGACAGCAGAATACAAACGAAAACACTTTGCATATTGCAAGGTGTTTTTTTCTATGAGAACTGGCGGTGCGCAATTAGGATAGCTCTAGCGACTTTAGTCGCATAGAGATATGCTATGCACAGTTGCCCCAAGAAAACAAGCGAAGCGATGTTTGATTGGATGGCAACCACTGCACTCAAAACGTTCTTCGAAAGAATTACTGTACTTACAAAGAGCACCTTTCGGGGTGTTCTTTTTTATTAATATCTTGTAGATTTATACTTAGAAATCTCCTTAAAGGGTATCGGGTAAATGAAAAGATTCGGCGATCATATCCTATTTCTTCGTGCTTTAGTCTAATACCTATAATGTAAAAAACTCTAGCTATCAGATAGTTGATAGTTAGAGTTTTTTTCTATTCATATGATTTAATGAGATTAAATAAGGCTTCTACTTCTGATGACAGTGTAGCTGATTTGAGATAAGCGTAATAAACTGTAAATGTTATCTGGTCCTCCGGTATTAGAGGGATTTTTATTAAGTCATCATCTTCATCAGAAAGCGCGATATCAGCCAGTAAACTAAGGCCAATCCCTTTCTTTAAAAGTTCTTTAAGAATGACAATGTCGTCAGTCTTAAAGAATATTTCTGACTTGTTTTGATGCTTTTGATTAAGTAGTTCAAAAGCTTTCAGGTGAACAAAGTGTTCGTCTAAAAGTATAAAGGATTGATCTACTAATTCTTCAAAAGCGAGGGAAGGAGCAGTAGCAAGAGGATGGTTCTTAGATAAAACGACATACAGTTCTTTATGAAAGAGTTCATGTGTCTCTATTGAAGGATGATTGAGTGGTTCAACCAAGCCGAGTAGGCTTGCATCAAGGTCTCCTTTGAGGAGAAGATTCAATAACTCTACGGAGCCACCGCGGATAGGGCGTACTTTTTTTAAAAAATCGAATTTATCTTTTTCGTTTAAGGCAGCAAAGAGATACTGAATGATAATAGGAGGAAATCCTACAGTAGAGTATTGGGCCAAGGAACGATTGATTTCTTTGCGAGTAGAAATAACCTCAGGTAAGATCTTTTCTGTATGCTTTAGAAGGATTTGCCCTTGAGGAGTTAGTTTGAAGGAACGATGCGAGGGATCGTGGTGAATCAATTTGCAGTTAAAGGATTCCTCTAAGCGCTTGATGGCGTAAGAAATAGATGGTTGGCTGACTTTGTGTTGTTTTGCTACTTCCGTATAGGATTGAAGCTGGCAGAGGTCATAAAAATATTGTAGATCTTTTAAATTCATAGGGGCTCACTTTCATTATTTGGAGAAGGAAAATAAGTGGAAATCACCAGATAAATAATTTTTATCCGTATCCTACAATTTGACTATACGAGTATTCGCCGGTTAAAATGTAAGTGAGTCAGGGATATCAAAGGTTATCTAAGATACTTTCGAAAATGACCAACATCTTTTCTCGTTTATCAATAGGGAGTTGTTTAACCTTCATGTTGATTCTTTTGAGTGAAAGATTATCGGTCTTATCAGAGGTTGATTCAAGGCTATCAAAATTGAAAAATTCCTCTGGGGTCATCTTTAGGGCGACAATCACTTTTTCAAGACTGTGAATGGTCAGATTCACATTTTGGTTTTCAAGTTGATTGATATACTTAAGCCCGAGTCCTGCTTGTTCCGAAAGTTCTTCCTGGCTCATTTTTTTCTGTGTTCGAAAATATTTCACTTTTTGGGAAATATATTGTTGTAAATAGTTTTTATTCGTCATATAAATAGAATACAAGTTTTGCATGACAAAAAAACATCTTAAAAAATACAAAGTATTGTATAACAAACTTATATAATATTTATTTTAATTCGGATTGCCAATTTGTATGATTAGTTTCTTTTACTCGAAACTTTTAGTAAAGAGTGATCATCGAGAGTTTTATGAGTTCAGAACTTTATAAAATATAACAACTTAAAGTGCCATTAACAATAGTGTTTTAAGTATAAAGAGCTTATTAGAAAATGTCTTTGTAGACTCATTATAACATATGCGTACACAATAGTATTTTTTAAACAACAAAGTTTTCCAAACAATTCGTTTTAAGTGGTATAATAGAAGTAAAAAGGAGGTTGCACTATGACTGCACATGATATTTTAAACAACCCTTTCCTCAATAAAGGTACTGCCTTTACCTTAGAGGAGCGAAAGGAACTAGGTCTTATTGGTTTACTGCCACCGTATGTTCAAACGATTGAAGAGCAAGCGGCGCAAACTTATGCACAAATGCAAACAAAAGCCAATGATTTGGAAAAACGTCTTTTCCTAATGGAAATTTTTAATACCAACCGGACTCTTTTCTATTACCTCTTTTCTCAACATTTGGAGGAATTCAATCCAATTGTATACGATCCAACCATTGCAGATACCATTGAAGGCTATAGTGACCTCTTTGTAGATCCCCAATATGCGGGGTATCTTGATATCAATCATCCTGAAAATATTGAAGCCACTTTGAAAAATGCTGCTGGGGATCGCGAGATTCGTCTCATTGTTGTAACAGATGCAGAAGGAATTCTTGGAATCGGTGACTGGGGAACAAATGGTGTCGATATTTCTGTTGGGAAATTGATGGTCTACACGGGTGCTGCTGGAATCGATCCTTCTATGGTTCTTCCTTTAGTTATTGATGCAGGGACTAACCGTGAAGAACTTCGTAACAATCCTAATTACTTAGGAAATCGTCACGAACGGGTTCGCGGAGATCGTTACTACGACTTCATTGACCAATTTGTTCAAACAGCAGAACGTCTCTTTCCTAAACTCTACCTTCACTGGGAAGACTTCGGCCGCTCGAATGCTGCCAATATTCTTGAAAAATACCGGAAACAAATTCCAACTTTTAATGATGATATTCAAGGTACAGGAATCGTTACCTTAGGTGGTATCTTTGGTTCGCTGGATATTAGTGGTGAAAAATTAACAGATCAAGTTTATCTCTGCTATGGTGGTGGTACTGCGGGTGCAGGAATTGCCGCTCGTGTTCTTCGTGAAATGGTAAGTGAAGGTCTTTCTGAAGAAGAAGCCTATAAACGTTTCTTTATGGTTGATAAACAAGGTCTTCTCTTTGATGACATGGATGACCTAACTCCTGAACAAAAACCGTTTGCTAAGAAACGTGCTGACTTTAGTAACGCAGACAAGTTGACTGATCTGCTTGAAGTAGTGAAGACTGTGAAGCCAACCATTCTTGTAGGAACTTCGACTCAGCCTAATACCTTCACTAAAGAAATAGTAGAAGCTATGTGTGAAAATACAGAGCGTCCGATGATCTTCCCTTTGTCAAATCCAACCAAACTAGCAGAAGCTAGTGCCAAAGATTTGATTGAATGGTCAGATGGCAAGGCTTTTGTCGCAACAGGAATTCCTGCTGATACGGTTTCTTATAAAGGTGTCGACTATGTGATTGGTCAAGCCAATAATGCCTTGATTTACCCAGGTCTTGGTCTAGGTATGCTGGCTTCTGAAGCAAGTCTTTTGACTGATGAAATGATTGGAGCAGCAGCTCATTCATTGAGTGGTATTGTCAATCCAGGCCAACCAGGAGCTCCTGTCTTGCCTCCATTCAAGTATGTAGCCGATGTTTCCATTAAAGTAGCAGAAGCGGTTGCTAAAAAAGCACAAGAGCAAGGTCTTGCACGCGCTAAGGAAACAGATATGGCCAAAGCAGTTCGTGATTTGAAGTGGTATCCAGAGTATAAATAATTCATTTCTGCTGTCTATACTTCTATAGCGACAGATTTGTATGGGCTGTGGACTTAAGTAATTTAGAAAGGATGCCTATGTCACTCTTTTTAACCTCGATTACGAGTATCATTCCGATTATCGCTATTATTGTTTTGGGGTATATTCTTCAGGTGAAGGGATGGTTTGGAGATGCCTTTGGACCTAACCTATCTCGTTTGATCATGAATGTAGCCTTGCCAGCGTCAATCTTTGTGTCGGTGATGAAATACCTAACACTAGATAAACTAATCAGTCTTTCTGGAGGTCTTCTTTATACTTTTGTAGCATTTAAATTGGGCTATATCGTAGCTTATATTGCAGTTGTGGTTTTCAAGGTTCGTCCAGGACGGCGAGGAACCATGATTAATACCTTTGTGAATGCCAATACTATTTTTATTGGTTTACCTTTAAACGTTGCTCTTTTTGGGGATCAGGCTCTTCCTTATTTCTTAATTTACTATATCACCAACACGATTTCCACCTGGACATTGGGCGTGTATTTGATGACGAGTGACAGTAAATCGGGTCAAAGCAAGGAGACAAGTAAATTTGACTGGAAGAAATTGCTACCAGCTCCGCTTGTAGGTTTTCTTGTGGCTCTGCTATTTTTGATTCTTCGAATCTCTATTCCAGATTTCGCAACGAATACCTTAACCTATGTTGGAAATATCGTTACTCCCCTATCTCTGATTTATATTGGTATCGTTCTTGCAAAGGCAGGCTTGAATACTATTACTTTTGATAAAGATACGATTGTCACTTTAGTTGGACGCTTTATCCTAGCTCCTCTGATTATGCTTCTTGTATTGAAGTTCTTTGCACCAAATATGGCGACAGTAGAATTTAAGACCTTTATGATTCAGTCCGCTACACCAGCTTTAGCTGTTCTTCCGATCCTTGCTAATCAGGGAAAAGGAGATGTGGAATTCTCTACGAATGTGGTGACTCTAAGTACGGTTCTATTTATCGTTGTTATTCCAATATTACAAACTTTATTAGGATAAGAAGGAAGAGGATAGGATTGAAAGTTTTACGTTAAGAAATTGCACTATTATAGATACATCTATTCCTATTTCTTGAAATAGAAATCGACAGAAACTCTTAGGACGTTTCCTATCAAGCGCTTTTGAGCTGTCCTAAAAGCCAGACTTTTCAAATTAGGATTGAAAAAAGCTTGTAAAGCATCACAATTATCAAAACGTTAATCAACACGCTTATATCAACGTTTACAGACATTTAAGAAATTTCTCTTGGATGTCTTTTTTTGTCTAGCTAAATTTTACAAATTGGGCAATTTAGGTTACTCAATAATATAAAAAAGATAAAAATTTAAAGTTCGAATTTTAATTTTAAAAAAAGTAATTATTATTGAATATCTGTTCAAACATTTTTTCTTTTCTAAGGTTAATATAAGTATATATACTTTAAAAAAGGAAGTCAAACATCTTGCTCATAGATTTTTGCATTTTTAAAAAATACATTTTGTCATATAATAATGTGGAAAATTGACGGATTCCTTAAATAATCATATAATATGAATATGTAAACCCTTACATACTATTCTACTTATACTTGATAAAATGCAAGTTCTTGAGGATCTATAAATATATAGACACTCTTCTATTTATAAAGTGAAATAAAGAATCACGGAGAAAGTTTATGGATATTAAAGAGACATTCAACCAGCTAGACAATACAAAATTTAATGATTTCAATAATCGCCTTGAAGGTTTTGAGAAACTTTTTAAAGACAAATATTATTTTACCCATCCCGAAGATTTTAGCTCAATCTTTAGCATTTTGGTAAAGTATGGAAAAAGTACAAGTAAATATATTTTATCGAAAGGAGAGATATATGAGTGAAATAGTTATTAATGCTCAGAATTTATCTAAAAATTTTTATAATTTTGATTCAAGACTCCCATTTATCAAGAGATTTTTGAAACGTAATCAAATAACGATTCGAGCTGTTCAAGATATTAGTTTTACGATTAAGAGAGGGAGTATAGTTGGCTTTATTGGGAGTAATGGAGCTGGTAAATCCACAACGATTAAAATGTTGACTGGGACTCTTTATCCTAGTTCCGGAAAATTAGAAGTGAATGGAGAAATTCCATTTAAAAGAAGTATAAATTTTAGAAAAAAAATTTCAATAGTAGTAGGAAATAAATTACAGTTATTTCAAGATGTTTCGGCTATGGATTATTTTCAAATGATTGGTACTTTATATGAGGTAGAACCGGCGATTTTACAAGAACGAATTCAGGAATTAAGCAATTTGTTGAATGTAAAAGATCAGCTTTACCAGCAGGTCCGGACCCTCTCTCTTGGACAAAAAATGAAAATGGAGTTTATCGCGGCATCTTTAACAAGTCCGGAAATATTATTTTTAGACGAGCCTACTATAGGGTTAGATATACAGTCTAAAAAAGATATCAGAACATTTTTAAAGAAAATGAATGAAGAATGTCATACTACTATTATTTTAACGAGTCATGATATGGATGATATTTCGTCTGTTTGTGACGAATTAATCGTCATTGACAAAGGAAAAATTATTTTGCAGGAGTCAATGGATGTTATTTTATCTAAATTTTCTGATTTTAAATATTTAAAGATAAAAATGACATTAGATTTGGTACCAGAGTTATGCTCTGTTAAAGGAGTAGTAGTCATTTCTCAAACAAAATCGGAATGTATACTAAAAATACCTAGAGATTTTGTCTTTGAGACATTAGAATCAATCAATAAGCTTGTAGATATAGAAGATTTTGAAATATCAAATCTTTCTTTAGAAGAAATTATTTTACAAAACTATTTTACAAAAAAGGAGCACAATTGAAAAAAGAAATGTCTATTATTCTGATATCATTTCGATCTATTTTGAACTATAAATCAAGTGTACTATTGTTAATGTTACAGGCAAGTATACAAATTATGATATCAGTATTTTTATGGACGTATATATATCAGAGTAACCAGATAAATATAGCAGGATATGATTTTACCTCAATGGTTCAATACTATTTGGGGACTATAATTTTTTCATATTTTGTTTTTTATCCAGTTGATTGGGAAATCAATGACGATGTTCATTCAGGAAATTTTTTTAGCATATTAATAAAACCTGTTACTTTTTATAAGTATTATTTTTGTAAAATGCTTGGAGATAGGCTTGCTCATTTATTATTTATCATCATTCCTGTCATTTTATTCTCCAGTGTTTATTACAAGAATGAGTTATTAACCATTGAAATTCTTATTTTAGGAAGTATTGCAATTATTCTATCTATGGTTCTATGGTTTTTAATATCATGTTGTGTAGGTATGCTTTCTTTTTGGTTAGAAAATATATTTTTTGTCCTTACTGTTAAAGAAATAGTAATTCAGTTTTTATCAGGAATATTATTGCCTTTAAGTTTTTTTTCAAATAATTTTCGTCTGTTTTTAGATGTATTACCTTTTAAATACTTAGTATATGAACCGCTTCAGATGTTTAGTAATGATACATATAAATTAATAGACTATTTGAGAATTATTTGTATTCAATTGATTTGGTGCATCATTTTTTATATTATATCAAGATTCATATTGAGAAAAGGAGTGGAGCACTTCTCAAATGTGGGAGGATAAAATGTTTAGAATAAAAGTAATTTTTAGGCTACTTCATTTTGGTTTTAAATCTGATATGAATTTTCATTTTGACTTCTTTTGTGGTCTATTTTCGTCGATACTGTGGATTGGTTTACCTATTGTATTTTTTAGATTGATTTTCTTAAACATAGACTCTTTTAATGGTTGGGACTATTATCAAATTTTATTTTTGGTAGGTTCCTACACTATTGTAGATGGAGTTATGATGGGATTGTTAATTAGAAGTATGGGAATTTTAGAATCAGATATTTTGAGTGGTAACTTGGATCAAATTTTATTGAGGCCGTTTGATACTCAGTTGTTCTATATTTTTAGATCATTTAATTTAGTTCAATTCGTGAATACTTTTTTTGGTCTTGCGATCATTTTTATAAGTTATGGAAATTTAAATGTACATTTAAATTCATTAAAAATATTATTTTATATCCTTTCTTTAATGTGTGGTTGTATTATATATTATTCAATTTGGTTTCTAATAACGATTAGTTCATTTTGGTTCCCAACTAAATTTTCAAAAGTAGATGTATTTTTGAATTATATTGGAATTTCTAAGTATCCATATAATATTTTTACAGGTATTAACAGATTGATCACTATGTTATTTGTTCCCAATTTATTAATTGCCAATCCTGCAGTATTAATATTTTTAGGGAAAGATACATTGAACCTATTTTTCTATCAAATAGTTTTTACAGTTTTTTTGATTATTATCAGTCGTACAATTTTTAGAAAAGGATTGAAAAAATATGAAAGTGCAGGAAGATAAACAATGTTGTTCAGTTATATGTTTGACTAAAGGAAGTGATTCGCTGTACTTTGTTTTGTGGTCATTGAAACATCAGATAATTATAAACTATAATTTAAAGAATAGTATTATTAACTTATAGGTGCTAAGAAAAAATTTAAAGAAATTCCCTCATTCAATCAAACTTATTCATATTTTTTAAAATAAGAAAATAGTTGGATTTTGATGATGGTTGATATAAAGCTAAACTGAAAGTACCTGAAATCCAACTGTGTCAAACCAGGTCTTAAGAAAGCTCGTAAAGCATTTCAAATTAGTAAACGTTCTTCGAAAGAATGACTATACTTACAAAGAGCACCTTTTTGGGGTGTTCTTTTTTAATCCTCAATAGAGAGTTCACCCCAAAATTCTCACCACTAGTCTTTGTCTTATACAATTTCTTCCTAGTATCAGTTTAGTATGATATAATTAAATACGAATAATATAAAGGAGTTATAAATGAAAATAGGAAAAGGCATCAATTGGATTTTGATTCTGTTAAGTTGCTTAATTGCTATAGTACTGATAAGTTTTATGTTCTTCTTTAATCATAAGAAGCAAGATGTAGAAGCAGTAAATGCTACAACAGAACAGGTTTCTACTACTAGTACGACAGCGACTAGTACAACAACCACTAGTTCAACGACTACTCAAGATAGTGTTACGACTACTGAGGAAAAACTCTCGACACAAGAAGAGCAAACGAATGCTAGATCACAAAAAATAGATGAGCAAGCCATTCTAAATGGAGATTTCTCGACTCTAGTTGGAACTTGGAGAAATGGACTTGGGCAAGAGTTTACATTCGATAAAAATGGACTAGTAAACAGTGGAAACATTGAAAAAAAGAGCATGGGTAGCCATGGAACGATTGAATTCAGCATTAGAGATGGTATCTCGGGCTATGGAATGAGTATTTATCCTGCTGGACTTATTATGCCTGGGTTAGATACTGATTTAACTAAAAATAGGCTGATTGCTGGTCAAGCTGCTCCAACTAGTTCAGAACAAGTTTTTTATAAAGTAGACTAAATGATTAACCATCTCATCAAATTTGAGATGGTTTTCTTCTTTATTTGTAAGCCAATATCATTTTATGAAGGTTAGTCAAGTATGCTTCAAAAATAGCTTCCATAGGCGTTCCAGCCTGTTTAGTAAGATGTTGGAATTTATGAGGACCTTGATGGATATTATTTTTCTTCATAGTATCTTGTGTTACAATGTAGATACGATATGAAAAAAATAAAGATATCTCTTTAAATTTTGTAAATGTCACTTTGTGTGAACATGAGTAAATTTGAGTTTAGAGAATGATAGGAGATGGTTTACAATGATAAGTTTAGAGCTGATGTCTGAAGACAATAGTATAGATATCTATTCTTTTGAAAAAGAAAATCGGGAGTATTTTGAGCGAAGTTTACCTCCTAGACCAGCTCACTATTTTGACTTAGAAGGTTTTAAAGAAATTACAAGGGAATTGTTAAGGGAACAAGAGAATCATGATGTCTACATGCATCTTATTAGAGACGCACAAGGCATTATGGTTGGAAGAATCAATTTAAGTGTTTTAGGGAAGGATAAAAAAATAGCAGAACTTGGATATAGGATTGGAGAAAATGTTACCAATTTAGGTTATGCAAGCGAAGCAGTTAAACTCGTTTTAGAAAAGGCCTTTACTACTTATGGTTTACATAAGATTATCGCAGGGACGGCAAGGGACAATCAGGCCTCTCAGATAGTGCTTTTAAAAAATGGTTTCACCTTTAGTAAAATCATAGAAAATGACTTTCAAATGCATAACGAGTGGATTCATACGGCAGTATTTGAGATAAGGAATCTATAGCATCATCATTACTAGTCGTTTGCCAAAACTCAACATTCCTAGTAGACATTTGTCTGCTTTTATACGGAAAATATAGTAGAATGAATCTAGAACAGTACACAAAGACTGCTAAAAATGTTTTAGAATCTATATTGTACTACTCTAAGTTCAATCCACTGTAGCATTCTTTGTTCTTGTTTTTAGTTTTCTATCGTCATGATTTCAAGCCAATTTGTATCTATAATATCTCTTTATTAGCCTTGTTTCTTGTCAAACTTTTTAATCCTCAGATCAAGACGAATATCTTATCAGCTAGTTTTGCTAAGGGATTTAATATTCTATTGAATACATCAATTGTCTGTTATCTTTACTTTCTTGAGTTAAAAACTCTTAGTTTTAGTTCTTTTTTACTTTTTTGCTTACTCTACTATATAAAAATTTTTATCATTCCCTTATGGCTGGTTTATAGTCAAAATTCTAAGTATGATCCTTATCTGGTACATAGTAATTTCTTTAAGAGGAATGCTTCATATGTGATGCATGTTTAATTTTATAAAAATGCTGACTTTCTACTTTTTGGTAGGAAGTTTTTTATTATTTCCATATCGAAATAGTTGACAGATGTAATTTAGGGTGTTACAATAATTAAAAAGTTCGATATAGAATAAAAAAGGAGACAAAATGGACAAGATGTTAGGGGGATACCAAGCTCTACAGATTCGATTGTTAAACGGGCGTATCTTTCAAAAACTATTGAGCAAGCAACCAGATGCTCAATACAGAAGTGAACAGGGAAAAATTTTAACGATTTTGTGGAAGCAAGAGTTGGGGTGCGCTACAGCGACCGATATCGCTCTTGCGACGGGTCTAGCCAATAATACATTGACCAGTATGGTTAAGAAATTGGAAGAACAAGGCTTGGTCACGATTCAACCTTGCACACAAGATAAAAGGAAAAAATATATCTCTTTGACAGAATTAGGTTGGGAACAAAAAGAAATTGGAGACCGTGTCAGCAAAGAATTGGGTGAAATTTTCTACCAAGGCTTTTCGGATCAAGAAATCCAAGAATTTGAAGCTTATCAAGAGCGTATTATCTCAAATCTAAAAGCTAAAGAAAATGACATCTAGGGAAAGGAAGTAACAGTTATGATCGGAATTACAGGTGTAACAGGGAACTTAGGCTCCTATGTGGCTGATCTTGTCGATAAAAAAGGAATCGCCTCAGTCCATCTAGCACGAAGCCCAGAACGTGCAAAGATCTATGAGTCAGCGGAAATCCGTAGAATGTCCTATACCAATACTCCAGAGGTGGTTGAGGCCTTAAAGGGTATCGATATCTTGTTGATGGTTTCTGCTAGGGAAAATCCAGAGCGTGTCAAGGAGCACAAGGAGTTTTTAAATGCTGCAAAGCTAGCGGAGGTGCAACATATCGTTTATACTTCCTTTTATGGGGCAGATGAGAAGGCAACTTTTACCTTGTCTCGAGATCATGCCCAGACGGAAGCCTATATCAAGGAGTTAGGGTTCACCTACACTTTTTTGAGAGATAATTTTTATTTGGACTTCTTGATTGATATTGCACTTGAAAATGGAGAAATTCGCGGTCCGGCTGGTAGTGGCCTGGTATCAGCTGTTGCCCGTAAGGACACATCTAGGGTTGCAGCAGAAATTCTTTTAAATCCTAAGGAGTGGGAAAATCAAAGCTTGAATTTGACAGGGCCAGAGAATCTTTCTATGCAAGAAATCGTAGCGCTCCTCTCAAAAGAGAGCGGTAAGACCATCACGTATGTAGATGAATCATTAGAAGAAGCCTATGAGTCACGAAAAAAATGGCCAGCACAAACTTGGGAGTACGATGCCTGGGTCAGTACTTATACAGCGATTAAAGTTGGGGAACAGGCTGGGGTTTCAACAGATATCGAAAAAGTCTTAGGGCATCCAGCAAGCAGCCTATTGGATATTCTTAGAGATAGAAAACTTATTGAGGAAGAACATGATTGAATACAAACATGTGGCCTTGCGCTACACGGATAAAAATATTTTAAAAGATGTCAATCTCCGTATTGAAAATGGAGAATTCATGGTGCTAGTGGGTCCTTCAGGATCTGGTAAGACCACTATGATCAAGATGGTCAATCGTCTTTTGGAACCGACAGATGGCAATATCTATATGGATGGGAAACGCATCAAAGACTATGACGAACGGGAGCTACGTCTCAGTACCGGCTATGTCCTTCAAGCCATTGCCCTATTTCCTAACTTGACAGTTGCGGAAAATATTGCTCTCATTCCTGAAATGAAGGGCTGGACGAAAGAACAAATTGCTTCTAAAACAGAAGAACTCTTGAACAAGGTTGGTCTCCCTGCTGCAGAGTATGCTCATCGGTTACCAAGCGAGTTATCTGGTGGGGAGCAACAGCGGATTGGCATTGTGCGAGCCATCATTGGGGAACCAAAAATTTTATTGATGGACGAACCTTTTTCAGCCTTGGATGCTATCTCTCGCAAGCAGTTGCAAGCTCTCACCAAAGAATTGCACAAAGAATTCGGGATGACGACCATCTTCGTTACCCATGATACGGACGAGGCTTTAAAATTGGGCGATAGAATTGCTGTTTTACAGGATGGAGAAATTCGCCAGGTCGCAGAACCTGAAACAATTTTACAAGCGCCTGCGACAGACTTTGTAGCAAACTTGTTTGGAGGTAGCCTTCATGTCTAATTTGATTTCAACCTTTCATGAGCGATTTAGTGAATGGGTAACAGCTCTGGGACAACACCTACAATTATCGCTTTTGACCTTATTGGTCGCTATTTTTCTAACCATCCCACTTGCGGTTTATCTAAATGGTCACAAAAAGGCAGCGACCTGGGTGCTACAAGTTGCGGGTATCTTCCAGACAATTCCTTCAATGGCTTTTTTGGGGCTCTTTATTCCTTTCATGGGGATTGGGACCTTACCAGCCCTCACAGCTCTTGTCATTTATGCTATTTTCCCGATTTTGGAAAATACAATCACAGCCCTGAACGGCATTGATCCTAGTCTTGAGGAGGCAGGGATTGCTTTTGGGATGACCAAGTGGGAGCGACTCAAGAAGTTTGAAATTCCACTGGCCATGCCTGTCATTGTATCGGGGGTTCGTACAGCAACCGTTATGATCATTGGGACAGCGACTTTAGCCGCTCTTGTGGGAGCTGGAGGATTGGGATCCTTTATCCTTTTGGGTATTGATCGTCGGAATGCTAGTCTGATTTTAATCGGGGCTATTTCATCGGCTATCTTGGCCATTCTCTTTAATGTCATTCTCAAATGGTTGGAAAAGGCAAAGTTGCGTACAATTGTTGCGGCCTTTGCTGTTATGTTCCTTGGTTTGGGAGTTAGTTATACTCCAAGCATTATTCCACATAATGAGAAAGACAATCTCGTCATTGCTGGGAAGTTAGGACCTGAACCTGAGATTCTCATGAATATGTATAAACTTCTCATCGAGGAAAATACGGATATGACGGTGACGGTCAAGCCTAACTTTGGGAAGACAGACTTTCTTTACCAAGCGCTGAAAAAAGGGGACATTGATATCTATCCAGAATTTTCTGGGACAGTGACGGAGAGTCTCCTCCAACCATCTCCAGAAGTTGGGCATGACCCAGAAAAGGTTTATGAAGTTGCTCGTGATGGTATTGCTAAACAGGATCAACTAGCCTTTCTCAAACCCATGGCTTATCAAAATACTTATGCAATTGCAGTTCCCAAAAAGATTGCGCAAGAATATGGACTGAAGACGATTTCAGACTTGAAAAAAGTAGAAGGACAGCTCAAGGCGGGATTCACTCTGGAGTTTAATGACCGTGAGGATGGAAACAAGGGCTTGCAGTCTGTTTATGGATTGAATCTCAATGTGGCAACCATGGAGCCAGCTCTTCGCTACCAAGCCATCCAGTCAGGGGACATTCAAATTACAGATGCTTACTCAACAGATGCTGAAATTGCTCGCTATGATTTAGTGGTTTTGGAGGATGATAAACAACTCTTCCCTCCATACCAAGGCGCTCCACTGATGAAAGCTAAATTACTCGAAAAACATCCTGAGTTGGAAGCAGTCCTCAATAAATTAGCTGGTAAAATCACCGAGAGCCAGATGAGTCAGTTCAACTACCAGGTTGGTGTGGAAGGCAAGTCGGCCGAAACAGTAGCGCGTGAATTTCTCCTTCAAGAAGGAATACTTCAAAAATAAATATAGAAATTACTTTATACTAACAAAAAACCCATCTTGCTTTTTAGATAAGATAGGGTTTTTGTATTAGAATAAAAGTAGTATAAGTGTCAATACTATAGCAAATGTAATTCTGATGATATGGTGAGACTTTTTAAAGGTTCCTTTCTGTTTGTCATTCCAATAGGCTCCGTAGCAAATCAAACCACAGCCAATTAGCCAAATAGATAGTGCGACAATCGGCAAAAAGAAGTAGCAGAAGATAGATAAGGTAGCAAAGAAGTAGAGGAAGATAGATAAGGTAGCAAGGATACTTCCGATAAGGAGAAGCTGATTTCCTAGGGGATTCCTGCCTTTTCTTAATTCTGAAAGGCTAGCCAATAAATGATGAAGAGGAAAAGCAAGAAGTAAGAAGGCTAAAAAAATAGCAAGAATAATAACGAAGTTCATAAGATTTCCTCTCTAGCTAGAATAATGATGATCTATTTTTGTTTGGTTGTCATTTCCATGACGTCTAAGTAAAATCTCACTACTTGATCTTCCTTATAAGATTTTCCTTTTTTTAACCACCAGGTCAGTGTTTCAATAAAATTGCTGACAACAAAATGTTTGAGGTAGGAGGCCGGAATCTTAGGATAGGAAACTTGCAAGTCCTCTGCAACCATGGGATAAACATGGTGTTCTAATTCTTTTTGCAATTGACGAAGGAAGTAGTCATTTTTTGAAAAAAGAAGGCTGGTGACATGGTCTTGATTTTTCTTAAAATGCAAAAAAATATGTGTCAAATATGCTTCGATGCTAATATTTTCCTCGCGTTCAAAAAGATGATGAAAGAGATAACGGCAGAGCTCATCTAGGAGTAATTCCTTACTTTCATAATGACTGTAGAAGGTTGAACGACCAACGTCGGCTAGGTCGATGATCTCTTGGACCGTGATGGATTCATAATCTTTTTGATTTAGTAATTGTAAAAAAGCAGTATAGATAGCTTTCCGAGTCTTGGTAATACGACGATCTTGAGTACTCATATAGACAATTTGAATCAATTGTTCAGTAACTTACAAACCGAACAGTTTGCTCCTATCCTTTCTTTTTATTTTATTGGATAATAACAATGAAGAGAAGAGATAATAGTCTCATTTCTCAGAATATTTATAGAAATATATGTTTGACGCAGTAGCTGATTGGGATCTTCTTTCGCTATTTAGCTCGAAGAGCATCTAATCAGCATTACGGGCGTAGGACTAGGAAAACTTTTTATAAAATTTTCCTAGTCCCATTATAACAAAGGAAGGTGAAAAAATGAGTTCAAAACGTGCTATTTGGCTGGCTTTTTTCTTAAATTTGAGTTACGCCATTGTTGAGTTTATTGCAGGCGGAGTATTTGGTTCTAGTGCTGTTCTTGCGGACTCTGTCCATGATTTGGGAGATGCAATCGCAATTGGGGTATCAGCCGTTCTTGAAACAATTTCCAATCGTGAAGAGGATAGTCATTACACCTTGGGTTACAAGCGCTTTAGCCTCTTGGGGGCCATGGTAACGGCTGTGATTCTAATGACAGGGTCTGTTCTCGTTATTTTAGAAAATATAACGAAACTCTTTAATCCACAACCTGTCAACGATGAGGGAATCTTATGGTTAGGAATCATTGCTGTTAGCATTAATGTGCTGGCAAGTCTAATAGTTCGTAAAGGAAAAACCAAGAATGAGTCTATTCTGAGTCTTCATTTTCTGGAAGATACTCTGGGTTGGGTGGCTGTTATCCTAATGGCCATTGTTCTGCGATTTACCGACTGGTATATTCTTGATCCGCTCTTATCTCTTGTCATTTCTATCTTTATTCTGTCAAAAGCTATTCCACGTTTTTGGTCTACACTCAAGATTTTCCTTGATGCTGTGCCAGAAGGTGTAGATATCAAGCAAGTCAAGAGTGATTTGGAGCAATTGGACCATGTAGCTAGTATCAATCAGCTTAATCTCTGGACTATGGATGGTTTGGAAAAGAACGCCATTGTCCATGTTTGTCTAGAGCATGTCAACCACATGGAGGTCTGTAAAGAGTCTATCCGAGACTTGCTCAAAGATTGTGGTTTCCAAAATATCACCATTGAGGTTGATGCAGACCTAGAAACACACCAAGCCCATAAGCGAAATATGGAGGAGTTGGAAGTAGGTCAAAGTCATGGACAGGAACATCATCATTAATGAGATGTAGTATAAGTGAGCGAAAGCTAAATAAAAAGTGTATACTAAAGGTAGTTACATAGAGAGAGGAAATTTTTAAATGAAATCAGCAATTTATACCAAGGCAGGTCAGGTCGGCATTGAGGAAATCAAGCGTCCAAGCATTCAAGAATCGGATGATGTCATTATCCGTGTAGTTCGTGCTTGCGTTTGTGGTTCAGATCTATGGAGCTATCGCAATCCAGATATTAAAGCAGGTCACAAAAATAGTGGACACGAAGCGATTGGTATCGTTGAAGAAATTGGAGAAGCCATTACAACGGTCAAGCCCGGTGATTTTGTGATTGTGCCATTCACTCATGGTTGTGGCGAATGCGATGCTTGTCGTGCTGGATTTGATGGTTCCTGTGACAATCATATTGGAAATAATCTAGGAGGGAATTTCCAGGCTGAATATCTCCGCTTCCACTACGCTAATTGGGCCCTTGTTAAAATCCCAGAGCAACCGTCTGACTACACAGAAGGGATGCTCAAGTCTCTCTTGACTCTGGCGGATGTCATGCCAACAGGCTATCATGCAGCGCGTGTTGCTAATGTTCAAAAAGGCGATAAGGTTGTGGTCATTGGCGATGGAGCTGTTGGGCAATGTGCTGTTATCGCAGCTAAGATGCGTGGAGCTTCACAAATCGTCCTTATGAGTCGACACGAAGACCGTCAAAAGATGGCCTTGGAGTCAGGTGCGACAGCGGTTGTGGCTGAGCGTGGTGAAGAAGGCATTACCAAGGTGCGAGAAATTCTCGGTGGTGGAGCAGATGCAGCTCTCGAATGTGTCGGTACTGAGGCGGCTGTTGAGCAAGCACTGGGTGTCCTTCATAATGGCGGTCGTATGGGATTTGTAGGAGTTCCACATTATAAGAATCGTGCTCTTGGTTCAACCTTTATGCAAAATATCTCTGTTGCAGGTGGAGCAGCTTCTGCAACAACATACGATAAGCAATTCTTGCTCAAAGCTGTTCTTGATGGTGATATCAATCCAGGTCGTGTCTTTACTTCAAGTTACAAACTAGAAGATATTGACAAAGCATATAAGGCCATGGATGAACGCAAGACCATTAAATCTATGATTGTGATGGATTAAAAAGAAAAACCTAATAGGATTTGAGAAACTCTATTAGGTTTTTTTTATGTTCAAGTGTTGTGCTTAATGCAAGGTGCTTTCTCTTAAAGTCAGTTTGGTTCCTAGCATAGTAAGGCTTGGAATTTTACGGCCGTGAAGGACTTCTCTGTTCAAAATATCCATTCCTGTGCGTCCCATTTCTTCGGTGTAGACTGTGATACTGGAAAGTGGTGGGAACACTTGCTTGGTCAGAATAGTATCATTAAAGGAAATAATGCTGACGCGCTCCGGTATGCTGATGTTGGCTTCTTGGAGGGCGCGAAGGGCACCAATGGCCAAGCTATCACTGGCTGCAAAAAATGCCTGTGGAAGCTTCTCTCCTAATTTTTCGATAGCCTCTTTCATTAAGTCATATCCAGATTGGGCAGTAAATAGACCTTGGAAAACGAATTTCTCGTTATAAATCCCTTTTTCTTGCGTATAGGATTTAAAGTAATCTAAGCGTTTATCTGCGATGACTTCCTCTTGGTCAGTGGTCGTTTCAAGTCCGGATAAGATACCAATCTTTTTAAGCCCATGATCTGTAAAGTAATCAACAACCTGGTTAACAGCATTATAAAAATCTGTAATGACACAGGTATGACCAAGAGCAATCGTATCACTGTCTAAAAATACTAGGGGTTTGTGGTATTCCTCAAATGATGCAATCTGTGCTTGGCTAAATTTTCCAATACAAAGGATTCCAATCACTTCTTCACTGAGCGTGAAAGGTTGGTCGTTAAAATAGCGCAAAATGTCATAGTCTAACTCTTGAGCTCTCTTTTCAATTCCAAGACGGATCTGGTAGTAGTAGAGATCTTCTAATTCTCCTTGTTCGCTCACCCACTGGATGATAGCAATTTTTTGTTTGAGTTTATGACTTTCGCCTGTTTTGAGATGTTTTGTATACCCTAGTTCTTCTGCGACGGTTAAGATACGATGTCGAGTTTCTTCTGTAACAGATAGGCTCTGATCGCGGTTGAGAACGCGGGATACAGTTGCGATCGAGACAGAGGCTAGCTGAGCGATATCTTTGAGTGTAGCCATAATTCCCCTCCTTTTTAGGTTATTATAGCATATTTTTGTTGCTTTTTACCTATAGTTTAGTAAAATATAGGTAAAAATGTTGACCAAAGCAAAACCCTTAGGTACAATAGAAGAAAACGATTACAGGTGAAGTTTTTTTACCTAACAATTGTCAAAGGAGAATTCATATGACACAACATCTTACTGCTGATGCACTTCGCAAGGACTTTCTTGCTGTTTTTGGTCAAGAAGCAGATCAAACCTTCTTTTCACCAGGCCGTATCAACTTGATCGGGGAGCATACTGACTACAACGGTGGCCATGTTTTCCCAGCAGCTATTTCACTAGGAACTTATGGGGCTGCTCGCAAGCGCGATGATCAAGTTTTGCGTTTCTACTCAGTAAACTTTGAGGATAAAGGAATTATCGAAGTTCCTCTAGCTGACCTTAAATTTGAGAAAGAGCACAACTGGACTAACTATCCAAAAGGTGTTCTTCATTTCTTGCAAGAAGCTGGACATGTGATTGATAAAGGTTTTGATTTCTATGTATTTGGAAATATCCCAAATGGAGCTGGTTTGTCATCTTCAGCTTCTTTGGAGTTGTTGACTGGTGTTGTTGCAGAATACCTTTTTGACCTAAAATTGGACCGTCTAGATTTAGTAAAAATCGGGAAATTGACAGAGAATAATTTTATTGGGGTTAATTCTGGTATCATGGACCAATTTGCTATCGGTATGGGGGCAGACCAACGTGCTATTTACCTTGATACAAATACTTTAGAGTACGACTTGGTTCCACTTGATTTGAAAGACAATGTCGTTGTTATCATGAATACCAACAAACGCCGTGAACTTGCAGACTCTAAATACAATGAACGTCGTGCTGAATGTGAAAAAGCAGTAGAAGAACTCCAAGTGGCTTTGGACATTCAAACCTTGGGTGAATTGGATGAGTGGGCTTTTGATGAATACAGTTACCTCATCAAAGATGAAAATCGTTTGAAACGTGCTCGCCATGCTGTTCTTGAAAACCAACGTACACTTAAAGCACAAGCGGCTCTTCAAGCAGGAGATTTGGACAAGTTTGGTCGTTTGATGAATGCATCTCACGTTTCTCTTGAGCATGATTATGAAGTGACTGGCTTGGAATTAGATACCCTTGTTCACACTGCTTGGGCTCAAGAAGGTGTTCTTGGTGCTCGTATGACAGGAGCTGGCTTTGGTGGTTGTGCGATCGCCTTGGTTCAAAAAGATGCTGTTGATTCCTTTAAAGAAGCTGTAGGCAAGCACTATGAAGAAATCGTTGGCTACGCTCCAAGCTTCTATATCGCTGAAGTGGCAGGTGGAACTCGCATCCTAGAATAGTCAAAAGGAGGTTATTAAGTGACCTTAATAGAAAATTTTGTGACCAAAGTCATTGCAGAAAGTAGCTTTGAAGAGTTGGATCGAATCTATCTAACCAATCGTGTTTTAGCGCTGGTGGGAGATGGAGTTCTTGAAGTTGAGACTGACCAGGATGATTTGATTGAACTAAAAGATCAGCTTGTCGAAGAAGCCGTTCGATTGGAAACAATTGAAGATAGTCAGGCTGAGCGTGAGATTCTCGGTGCTGACCTCATGGACTTGGTAACGCCTTGTCCAAGTCAGGTTAATCGTGACTTTTGGGATACCTATGCCCAGTCACCAGAGCAGGCAATTGCGGATTTCTACCAACTCAGTCAGAAGAATGACTACATCAAACTGAAGGCTATCGCAAAGAATATTGCTTATCGTGTACCATCTGACTACGGTGAACTGGAGATTACCATCAATCTCTCTAAGCCTGAAAAGGATCCAAAGGAGATTGCGGCAGCTAAGTTGGTTAAATCCAGTAACTATCCTAAATGTCAGCTCTGTATGGAGAATGAAGGTTATCATGGTCGTGTCAATCATCCAGCTAGAAGCAATCACCGAATTATTCGTTTTGATATTTCTGGGCAGGAGTGGGGCTTCCAATATTCGCCTTACGCTTACTTTAATGAGCACTGTATTTTCCTAGATAGCAAGCATCGTCCTATGGCCATTAGTCGCCAAAGTTTTGAACGTTTGTTAGCAATTGTGGAGCAGTTTCCAGGCTACTTTGCTGGTTCGAATGCTGATTTGCCAATCGTGGGTGGTTCCATCCTGACGCACGATCATTATCAAGGGGGGCGCCATGTTTTTCCAATGGAAGTGGCTCCTATTCAGAAAAACGTTACTTTTGAAGGTTTTGAAACTGTCAAAGCAGGGATTGTTCAATGGCCTATGTCTGTGATTCGACTATCTTCAGATTCTAAAGAAGATTTGACAGAACTAGCGGATAAAATCTTACTGGCTTGGCGTCAATACTCAGATCCAAGTGTACATGTCTTGGCAGAAAGTAATGGAACACCGCATCACACTATCACACCGATTGCGCGTAAAAGAGATGGGCAGTTTGAGTTGGATTTGGTCTTGCGGGATAATCAAACATCTCCAGAGCATCCAGATGGTATCTATCATCCTCATAAGGATGTCCAACATATCAAGAAGGAAAATATCGGTTTGATTGAGGTTATGGGCTTAGCAATCTTGCCACCACGCTTGAAGGAAGAAGTGGAGCAAGTAGCAGCTTATCTAGTCGGAGAAGAAGTATCAGTCGCAACTTATCACCAAGAATGGGCAGATGAGTTGAAAGAAAATCATCCTGGATTGACTGATAAAGACCAAGCTCTCGAAATTGTCCAAGAATCTGTGGGTAAAATCTTTGCTCGGGTATTGGAAGATGCAGGGGTTTACAAGCAAACAGAAGAAGGACAGGCAGCCTTTATGCGCTTTGTGGAGCAGGTTGGTATTTTGCCCTAATAAGAGCTTCTCTCTTGCGTAGAGTCTTGAAAAGTAGTATCATAGTGTCGTTTGAAATATCAGGAGGAACGTATGAAAGATTTTCACTTTGACGCTATATCTGCCTTTGAAAACTACGAAATTGAAAAAATGAGAGATGGTCACGTTGTGGTGACGACAAAAGTAGTGGACTCCTCACTCAACTATTATGGGAATGCCCATGGAGGCTATCTATTTACTCTTTGTGACCAAATCAGTGGTCTTGTGGTGATTTCGCTAGGATTAGACGGGGTGACACTCCAGTCTTCCATTAACTACTTGAAAGCTGGAAATCTAGGGGACATTCTCACTATCAAAGGAGAATGTGTCCATCATGGACGCACCACTTGTGTCGTCGATGTTGATATCACCAACCAAGATGGTCGAAATGTTTGCAAGGCAACCTTCACCATGTTTGTCACAGGACAACGATCTGAAGATAGACAGGTGAGGATATAAGAAACATAAAAAAAGAGGTTCAAGCCTCTTTTTTATATTTCTTTTTCCACTGTAGTGTTATTCTACTCGCTAAATCTTAAAAAATAGCCATCTGGGTCTAGAACTGCAAATTCATGAGGAAAGATATAATGGTCGCCAACACGAAATTCTCTTTTGGTTAAAGGACGATGAATAGGATAGTTAGACTCGATTACTTTCTGATGGAGTCTAGGGACATCCTTTATGCCAAAGGAGATATTGACACCACGACCAAATGGGTAGGTTAGTTCAGCTAGTTCCTCCTTACTCCCCTCCTCTAGCATAAGTTGGCAGTCTTCAAGCGAAAGGAAGAGAAATTTTTCCTCTGGACGCTCGTATTCGACAGAGAATCCCAATAAGTCGCAGTAGAAGTGACGCGATTTCTCGATATCCGATACGACAAATTCAGGGATGACAGCTTGATAGTCCATTCGTTTTCTCCTTAGAAATCAATCTCCAAGACAATCGGTGTGTGGTCTTGGCGTGGGCCTGAGTCAATCATGTCTGACTTGGTAACCTTGTCTGCTACACGGTTACTTGTGAGCCAGTAGTCGATTCTCCAGCCTGTGTTGTTGATTTTTGAAGTCTTGCTACGTTGTGCCCACCAAGTATAGCGTTCTGGCACATCGCCATGGATATGGCGGAAGGTATCTGTAAATCCTTTGGCTAAAAGGTTTGTAAATCCTTCACGTTCTTCGTCCGTGAAACCTGGTGAACGACGGTTGCTGGCTGGGTTGGCAAGGTCAATTTCCTTGTGGGCAACGTTGTAGTCTCCGGTTGCTAGAACAGGTTTTTGCTTGTCTAGTTGAGCCAAGTACTCTGCATATTTGACATCCCAGACTTGACGTTCTTCCAAGCGTTTGAGGCCATCACCAGCGTTTGGTGTGTAAACTTGAGTCACGAAAAATGTATCAAATTCTAAAGTGATGATACGGCCTTCAGAGTCCATGGTAGAAGGGGCACCGATTTCCGGAAAGCTGATAGTTGGAGTCAGTTCTTTCTTATAGAGGAACATAGTTCCAGCATAACCTTTACGAGCAGGTTCTTGAGAGGAACGCCAAGTATTTTCATATCCAGGGAAGAGTTCTTCCAACACCTCGAGGTGTTTTTTAGTAGGACCTTTAGCTGAAATCTTGGTTTCTTGGATGGCGATAATATCAGCGTCTTCGGCTACCAAGGTTTGGAGGACATCTTGTGATAATTTCGCACGCGCAGAATCACTTGTCAATGCTGCATTGAGGGAATCAATATTCCATGAGATCAATTTCATAATGTTTACCTTTTCATTCAGATTATAGACAATATTATACCAGAAAAAGAAGGAATTCCCCAGCGTATGGTTTGAAAAATCCAGGTCATTCCTATATAATAAAGAATGATTTATGTAAAGGATTGAAAATAAATGAAATGTTACTCCTTTGAGTATCTTTATCGCTGAATATGACAAAGTTTAAGTTAGTGTCATCACCTAAGAATAGGAAAAACCTGAGGCAGTCGCCTCAGGTTTCCATTTGTCATTAGAAAGGAATTTTATGTCCATCATCCAAAAACTCTGGTGGTTTTTTAAATTAGAAAAACGCCGTTACCTAGTTGGAATCGTAGCTTTGGTTTTGGTTTCTGTACTAAACCTCATCCCACCTATGGTCATGGGGCGCGTGATTGATGCCATCACTTCGGGACGATTAACACAAGATGAGCTCTTGCTTCATCTCTTTTATCTCTTGCTGGCAGCTTTCGGGATGTATTATCTGCGTTACGTTTGGCGTATGTATATCCTAGGGACTTCCTACCGACTTGGACAAATCATGCGTTCAAGACTATTTGAACATTTTACAAGGATGTCTCCCGCTTTTTATCAGAGTTATCGGACTGGGGATTTGATGGCTCACGCAACCAATGATATCAATGCTCTGACTCGTTTAGCAGGTGGTGGTGTCATGATGGCAGTGGATGCCTCTATCACAGCCTTGGTGACTCTCTTGACTATGCTCTTTAGCATTTCTTGGCAGATGACCTTGGTTGCCATTCTGCCCTTGCCATTTATGGCCTATGCGACTAGTCGTCTGGGGAGAAAGACCCATAAGGCTTTCGGAGAATCCCAAGCAGCCTTTTCTGAACTCAACAATAAGGTTCAAGAATCTGTAGCTGGGATCAAGGTAACCAAGTCCTTCGGTTATCAGTCTGATGAATTAGCCTCTTTCCAGGAAGTCAATGATTTGACCTTCCAAAAGAATCTGCAAACCATGAAATACGATAGCCTCTTTGACCCTATGGTTCTGCTCTTTGTTGGTTCTTCCTATGCCTTAACTCTCTTAGTCGGTGCCTTTATGGTGCAAGCAGGGCAAGTAACCATTGGTAATCTGGTTACCTTTATCTCTTACTTGGATATGTTGGTCTGGCCTTTGATGGCGATTGGTTTCCTCTTTAATATTACTCAAAGAGGGAAGGTTTCTTATCAACGAATTGAGAGTCTTTTGTCCCAAGAGTCACCTGTCAAAGATCCAGCATCTCCACTTAACGGGATTGAAAATGGGCGCTTAGACTATGCCATTGATCGTTTTGCCTTTGAAGACGAGGAGACGCTGAGAGATATCCACTTTAGTCTCGAAAAAGGGCAAACCTTAGGCTTGGTTGGACAGACTGGTTCAGGGAAAACAGCTTTGATTAAGTTGCTCTTACGTGAGTATGACGTTGACCAAGGAGCTATTTATCTGAATGGTCATGACATTCGTGACTATCGACTAGCTGACTTACGAAGTTTGATGGGATACGTCCCACAGGACCAATTTCTCTTTGCTAGTTCTATCATAGAGAATATTTGTTTTGGAAATCCCGACCTACCATTCTCAGCAGTAGAAGAAGCGACTCAGTTGGCTCAAGTCTATCAAGACATTCAAGCCATGCCTGAGGGATTTGATACAGTTATCGGGGAAAAAGGTGTTAGTCTATCTGGTGGGCAAAAGCAACGTCTGGCTATGAGTCGGGCTATGATTTTAAATCCTGATATCTTGATTTTAGATGATTCCTTGTCAGCTGTGGATGCTAAGACAGAGTTCGCGATCATCGATAATCTCAAGGAAACTCGCAAAGATAAAACGACCATCATCACTGCTCATCGTCTCAGTGCAGTTGTTCATGCAGATTTGATCTTGGTTATGCAAAATGGTCGAATCATTGAACGAGGTAGGCATGAAGACTTACTAGTCTTGGATGGTTGGTATGCCCAAACCTACCAGTCTCAACAGTTAGAAATGAAAGGAGAAGAAGATGCGGAATAAACAAGAACAATGGTCTGTATTGAAGCGTTTGTTGTCTTATCTTAAGCCCTATAGTCTCCTCACCTTTTTAGCCCTTGCTTTTCTCCTTGCGACGACTGTTGTTAAGAGTATTATCCCCCTAGTAGCTTCGCACTTTATCGACCAGTATCTAAACAATCTCAATCAGCTTGCTGTTACAGTTTTGTTGGTTTACTATGGTCTCTACATTCTTCAAACTATTGTCCAATATGTGGGGAACATCCTATTTGCGCGCGTGTCCTACAGCATCGTTAGAGATATCCGACGTGATGCCTTTGCCAATATGGAGAAGCTAGGCATGTCTTACTTTGATAAAACGCCTGCAGGCTCTATTGTCTCTCGTTTGACAAATGACACCGAGACTATCAGTGATATGTTTTCGGGAATCTTATCTAGCTTTATCTCGGCAGTCTTTATATTCGTGACGACCCTTTATACCATGTTAGTTCTGGACTATCGTCTGACTGCTTTAGTCTTGCTCTTTCTACCTTTGATTTTCCTTTTGGTCAATCTCTACCGTAAAAAATCTGTCAAGGTCATCGAAAAAACCAGAAGTCTATTGTCAGATATTAACAGTAAACTGGCAGAAAATATCGAAGGAATTCGTATTATTCAAGCCTTTAACCAAGAAAAACGCCTGCAAGAAGAGTTTGATGAGATAAATCAGGAACACCTAGTCTACGCTAACCGTTCAGTAGCCTTGGATTCTCTCTTTTTACGTCCAGCTATGAGTTTGTTGAAGCTGTTGGGATATGCGGTTTTGATGGCTTACTTTGGCTATCGCGGACTTTATCTAGGAATAACGGCAGGAACTATGTATGCCTTTATCCAGTACATCAACCGTCTCTTTGATCCGCTCATCGAGGTAACGCAAAACTTTTCTACTCTTCAGACATCCATGGTGTCAGCAGGTCGTGTCTTTGCACTCATCGATGAGTCCAACTATGAACCGTTCCAAGAAAATGGCCAATCCAAGATTCAAGAAGGAAATATCCGATTCGAGCATGTGTCCTTCTCTTATGATGGGAAACACCAAATTCTAGATGATATTTCCTTTACCGTCAATAAAGGTGAAACCATTGCCTTTGTCGGTCATACAGGATCGGGAAAATCTTCTATCATCAATGTTCTCATGCGCTTTTATGAATTCCAGTCAGGTCGGGTTCTCCTAGATGGTGTGGATATTCGTAAGTATAGTCAGGATGAGCTGAGAAAAAACATCGGTTTGGTTCTACAGGACCCCTTCCTCTATCATGGAACCATCAAGTCCAATATCGCCATGTACCAAGATATCAGCGATGACCAAGTCAAGGCTGCAGCAGAATTTGTCGATGCAGATTCCTTCATTCAGGATCTTCCTTTAGGTTATGATGCTCCTGTGTCTGAGCGTGGTTCAAGTTTCTCAACCGGTCAACGTCAACTTCTTGCCTTTGCTAGAACTGTTGCCAGTCAACCTAAAATCCTGATTTTGGATGAAGCGACAGCCAATATCGACTCTGAAACAGAAGCTCTGGTCCAAAATTCCCTAGCTAAGATGAGACAAGGTCGGACAACCATCGCTATCGCCCATCGCCTTTCTACCATTCAAGACGCTAACTGTATCTATGTTCTTGATAAGGGACGTATCATCGAAAGTGGAACCCACGAGGAACTCCTAGCATT
The DNA here is from genome assembly GCF_963511325.1 of uncultured Streptococcus sp. Taxonomy (GTDB): domain Bacteria; phylum Bacillota; class Bacilli; order Lactobacillales; family Streptococcaceae; genus Streptococcus. The sequence continues at coordinate 64,655 of NZ_CAUPII010000003.1, read as the reverse complement.
GGGTGGAACCTATCACAAGATGTATAGTTTACAGGCAGGGGCTCTTTCTTAGAGAAGAATTCCTTTAAAACACAGATTTCTTGCACTGCCTCTTTCATTTTGTGGTATAATGTAGAATGTTAATAAAGATTACATAATAAAAACAGAGGAGAATGTGCATGCTGAAATGGGATGATCTACCTCAAGAAATGCAATTGAGCGAGGTAAAACCATACTACCAGCTTGTGTCTAGAAGAAAAGGCTCACTGATTTTCAAGCGTTGTCTAGATTTGTTTCTAGCCGTAGTCTTGTTAATCTTGACCTCCCCCTTATTTCTGATTCTAAGCATCTGGATCAAGCTAGATAGCAAGGGTCCAGTTATTTACAAGCAAGTGCGGGTAACCCAGTACAACCGTCATTTCAAGATTTGGAAATTCCGGACCATGGTGACGGATGCTGATAAAAAAGGAAGTCTAGTAACTTCTGCAAATGACAGTCGTATCACTAAAGTTGGAAATTTCATTCGACGTGTTCGTTTGGATGAATTGCCGCAATTGGTCAATGTCCTCAAAGGGGAGATGTCCTTTGTAGGAACACGCCCAGAAGTACCACGCTACACAGAGCAGTATAGCCCTGAAATGATGGCTACCTTGCTCTTACCTGCGGGGATTACATCGCTTGCCAGCATTAACTATAAGGATGAGGATGCCATCATCAGTCAAATGACTGCAAAGGGTATGACTGTTGACCAGGCTTATGTGGAAAGAGTCCTTCCAGAAAAGATGCACTATAATCTAGCCTATCTACGTGATTTTAATTTCTTCGGGGATATCAAAATCATGTTCCAGACTGTATTTGAAGTTTTAAAATAAGTAATCACAAGAGTGAATACAGTAAAAGGAGTAAATCAATGCCAAATTACAATATTCCATTTTCACCACCCGATATTACCGAAGCTGAAATTGCTGAGGTAGCAGATACCCTTCGTTCTGGTTGGATCACAACAGGTCCAAAGACAAAAGAATTGGAGCGTCGTCTATCTGTCTATACTCAGACACCTAAGACAGTCTGCCTCAACTCTGCAACAGCAGCTCTTGAATTGATCTTGCGCGTGCTTGAAGTGGGCCCTGGCGATGAAGTTATCGTTCCAGCTATGACTTATACAGCATCATGTAGCGTTATCACTCACGTAGGTGCTACACCAGTAATGGTTGATATCCAAGGTGATACCTTTGAAATGGACTATGACAAGCTTGAACAAGCGATTACTGAGAAGACTAAGGTTATCATCCCAGTAGAACTTGCAGGGATTGTCTGTGACTATGACCGTTTGTTCCAAGTTGTTGAGAAGAAACGTGACCTCTTTACAGCTACTAGCAAGTGGCAAAAGGTCTTTAACCGTATCGTTGTTGTCTCAGATAGCGCCCATGCTTTGGGTTCAACCTATAAAGGGCAACCAGCTGGTTCCATTGCAGACTTTACGTCATTCTCTTTCCACGCTGTCAAGAACTTTACAACTGCTGAAGGAGGAAGTGCTACTTGGAAAGCTAATCCAGCTATTGATGATGAAGAAATGTACAAGGAATTCCAAATTCTTTCCCTTCATGGTCAAACAAAAGATGCTCTTGCCAAGATGCAACTGGGTTCATGGGAATACGATATCGTAACACCTGCTTACAAGTGCAACATGACAGATATCATGGCTTCACTTGGTCTGGTTCAGTTGGACCGTTATCCTAGCTTGCTTCAACGTCGTAAAGAAATTGTGACTCGCTATGACCGTGGATTTGCAGGAACTCGTATTCACCCATTGGCGCATGAGACAGATACTGTTGAATCTTGTCGTCACCTTTACGTTACCCATGTAGAAGGTGCTAGTCTCGAGCAACGCAATCAAATTATCCAAGAATTGGCCAAAGCTGGAATCGCAAGTAACGTTCACTACAAACCGCTTCCTCTTTTGACAGCCTATAAAAATCTTGGCTTTGATATGGCAAACTATCCTAAGGCTTATGCCTACTTTGTAAATGAGATTACACTACCGCTTCACACCAAATTAACGGATGAAGAAGTAGATTATATCATTGAGACTTTTATCCGAGTTTCTGAAGAAGTTCTAGGCGCTTCACAAAAATAATTAAAAAAATTAGTAAAAAATTAGTGAAAACGGTTGACAAAGAAAAAACAATAACATATAATTATCTCAACAAATCAGAAAAGTAATTATTTTTAATCTTCAGGAAGCCTGTGGTTACTGTGAACAGGTGGTTGGAAGTAGTGAAATTGGGCTGATTTGAAAAAGTGAATTTGAAACAATGAAAATTCGGTAGGCACACCTTACAGTGCAACTTGTTGTTAGACAAGGCAGAGATGTAAAGGGGATATTCTCTTTACAATTGAGGTGGTACCGCGTTACAAACGCCCTCACATGGAAGTAAATTCCGTGTGTGGGCTTTTTCTATCCGTCATTTTATTTATCTTTTATTAGGGCGTTAAGTCGCTTTGATGAACTTGAGTTCTATCTACAGCACCTTGCCTACTACTAAAAGCAAATAAAAAGCCGGATTCATATAGAAGGAGGAAAAATTTATGACAACTAAAGGATATTTTGGACAATTTGGTGGTAGATTTGTACCAGAACCAATTCAGGCTTTATTAGATGAGTTGGAAGTGACTTTTGATAAATACAAGGACGATCCAGAATTTTTGGCAGAATATCGTCATTACTTGAAAGATTATTCAGGTCGTGAGACTCCGCTCTATTTTGCAGAAAGTTTGACGGATTATCTAGGTGGGGCTAAGATTTATCTCAAACGTGAAGATCTTAATCACCTTGGGTCACACAAACTTAACAATGTCCTTGGACAAATCCTTCTTGCTAAACGCATGGGTAAAAAACGTGTGATTGCAGAGACAGGAGCTGGTCAGCACGGTGTTGCGACAGCTGCAGCTGCAGCTAAATTTGGTATGGCATGTGATGTCTACATGGGGGCAGAAGATGTGGAACGTCAACGTCTCAATGTCTTCCGTATGGAGATGATGGGAGCAACCGTTCACGCAGTTGAAACAGGAACACGTACTCTGAAGGATGCGGTTGATGCAGCTTTTGGAGCATGGATGAATGACCTTGAGGCTTTCTATGTTCTAGGTTCAGCTGTGGGACCTCACCCTTATCCAACGATTGTTCATGAGTTCCAAAAGGTTATTAGTGAAGAATCACGTCGTCAAATCTTGGAAAAAGAAGGACGTTTGCCAGACTACGTCATTGCCTGTGTGGGTGGTGGTTCTAATGCCATCGGTGCCTTCTCGCAGTATGTAGCTGATGAAGAAGTTAAATTGGTTGGGGTAGAAGCTGCTGGTCACGGTTTAGATACCGATAAACACGCGGCAACAATGACCAAGGGTAGTGTAGGAATTGTCGATGGAATGAAAACCTATGCAGTCTTTGGTGAAGATGGAAATGTTGCACCTGTTTACTCTATCTCTGCTGGTTTAGACTATCCAGGGGTTGGACCAGAACACGCCTTCTTTAAAGACTCTGGTCGTGTAGAGTATGTTGCAGCGACTGATGAAGAGGCTGTTCAAGCCTTGCTTCTACTTAGCAAGACTGAAGGAATTATCCCAGCTATTGAAAGCTCCCATGCTATCGCAGAAGCAGTCAAACGAGCACCAAAACTAAGTAGAGATGAGATTATCATCATTAATGTCTCTGGTCGTGGAGACAAGGACGTAGCTGCTATTGCAGACTACCTTGAAGCTAAAAAATAAAAGATGGAAAAGATACAGAGATTTCTCTCACAGAGAGCTTGTGGTTGCTGAAAACAAGCAGAGAAAGCTGTAAGGTTGGGTCCATCTGAATTGAGAGAAGAAAACATGATTCTCAAGGGAGTGCCCTTTATCGCACAACCTGTTACAGGAGCTATCTGAGACAGGAATGAGAGATAGGAGAAATCCTATAATTGAGGTGGCACCGCGAATTTCGTCCTCACGCAAGTTATTTTGCGTGGGGATTTTTATATATTTATTATGGGTCTAGCTATTCAGTTTTAAATTATTTTTCATCATTAAATAGACTGCTACAAAAAATTTGCGAACGAAGTGAGCTTTTAAAAGATATTTCCCGCCATAGTGGTATTCTAGAGAAGCAAAGATGCTTCTCTAGAACGGAATTTTTGAGACCTAAGGCTCAAAAATTAGGGATGAAATTTCGAAGAAAGTTGCTCCCGTCCGCACTATTTAAGGAAAATAGAAGAAAGATAATAAATTAAGACTAAAAGTCTATAAAGAGAAGAATCGAAAGGGAAATTACAATGGAACGAATCATTCATGGAGATGTTTTATCACCAATCTTGGCGTATATGCGCTTAAATGGACAACACAAGGTTATACTTGAAAGTATCCCAAGAGAAAAGGAAAATGCTCGATTTTCTATCTTGGCCTATAATCCAGTTTTTGAGATTAAGTTTGAGAATGGAGTCCTATATCAAAATGGCCAAGTGATTGATCGTGACCCCTTGGATTTTCTCTATGAGGTAACTCATAAGAGCCAGCACCATTCAGACCTACCTTTTGGTGGTGGAGCGATTGGCTTTGTTGGTTACGACATGATTTCTCTCTATGAAGAAATTGGCCAGCTTCCTGAGGATACGATTGGGACGCCAGATATGCATTTCTTTGTTTACGAGAGTTATATGGTATTTGACCATAAGAAAGAAAAAATTCATATCATCGAGGATGCTCTTTACAGTGATCGAAGCAATGAAGAACTAGAAGCGGCTTTGGATCAAGTTTTAGAGGAGTTAAAAATCCCTGCTCCAAATGAATTTGAAGACTTGGACCTTTCTCCACTTCAGTTTAGACCACATATTGCACCTCAGAAATTTGAAGAAATGGTAGAAACAGCTCGCAACTTGATTCGCAATGGAGACATGTTCCAATGCGTGCTCAGTCAGCGTTTCTCAGCAGAAGTAACTGGAAATCCTTTTGACTTCTACAGAAATCTCCGAGTGACCAATCCATCAAATTACCTCTACTTTTATGACTTTGGAGATTATCAAATTATCGGTGCCAGTCCAGAGAGCTTGGTTTCCGTCAAAAATGGCATCGTGACAACAAATCCAATCGCAGGGACACGACCTAGAGGTGCCAATGACGAGGAAGATGCAGCATTAGCTAGTAATCTACTTTCTGATGAAAAGGAGACGGCAGAACACCGAATGCTAGTGGACCTAGGACGCAATGATATCGGTAGAATTGCTGAAACAGCAAGTGTCCAAGTAACCAAGTATATGGAAGTGGAACTTTTCCGCTATGTCATGCATTTGACCAGCGTAGTTAAAGGACGTTTGTTACCAGAACTCACTGCCATGGATGCCTTGAAGGCGACTCTTCCGGCAGGAACAGTATCGGGGGCCCCTAAGATTCGGGCCATGAAACGCATCTATGAGTTGGAAACAGAGAAGCGAGGCGTTTATGCCGGAGCTATCGGCTACCTTTCAGCAACTGGAGATATGGACTTTGCCATTGCAATTCGAACCATGATTCTAAAAAATAAAACAGCCTATGTGCAGGCTGGAGCAGGAATTGTTTATGATTCTATCGCCCAAAACGAATACCAAGAAACCATTAACAAAGCTAAATCTATGACTAGAATGGGAGAACTAAGACCATGATTTTATTGATTGATAATTATGATTCATTTACCTATAACTTGGCTCAATATATTGGGAATTTCGCAGAAGTTCAGGTTTTGAGAAATGATGATCCAAACCTTTATGAAGAAGCTACAAAGGCAGATGGGCTGGTCTTTTCTCCCGGTCCAGGTTGGCCAGCTGATGCTGGGAAGATGGAAGAAGTGATTCGTGATTTTGCAGGTAAGAAACCGATTCTAGGGATTTGTTTGGGGCACCAAGCCATCGCAGAAGTCTTTGGTGGCAAGTTGGGCTTGGCTCCAAAAGTCATGCATGGCAAGCAGAGTCAGATTCGATTTGAGACTCCATCCGTTCTCTATCAAGGAATCGAGGATAATCGTCCAGTCATGCGTTACCACAGTATTTTAATTGAAGAGATGCCAGAAGAGTTTGAAGTGACAGCTCGTTCGACAGATGACCAAGCCATTATGGGGATTCAACACAAAACCTTGCCGATTTATGGCTTGCAGTATCATCCAGAAAGTATTGGAACGCCAGATGGCCTATCTTCTATTCAGAATTTTATCGAGAAAGTTGTAAAGTGAGGAAGACAAAATGAAAGAAATTATTGAAAAATTAGCGAACTTTGAAGATTTATCAAGTGTTGAAATGACAGATGTGATCGAACGCATCGTAACAGGGCGAGTGACAGAAGCACAAATCGCTTCACTACTATTAGCCCTTAAGATGAAGGGAGAAACACCTGAGGAAAGAACAGCCCTCGCTCAAGTTATGAGAGGACATGCTCAACACATTCCAACAAACATTCAAGATGCTATGGATAACTGTGGTACAGGTGGAGATAAGTCATTTAGCTTCAACATTTCTACAACTGCAGCCTTTGTCTTGGCAGGTGGTGGCATCCACATGGCTAAACATGGAAATCGCTCTATTTCTTCTAAATCTGGGTCAGCAGATGTCTTGCAAGCTTTGGGAATCAATATTGACCTCAAACCAGCACAATTGGGTAAGGTATTTGACCAAACAGGAATCGTCTTTCTCTTTGCCAAAAACATGCACCCAGCTATGAAATACATTATGCCAGCTCGCTTGGAGTTGGGAATTCCAACTATCATGAATTTGACAGGACCACTCATCCATCCAATGATTTTGGAAACACAGCTTCTAGGAATCAGTCGTCCTGAACTTCTGGAAAGTACTGCTCAGGTTTTGAAAAACATGGGTCGCAAACGTGCCATTGTAGTAGCTGGTCCAGAAGGGTTGGATGAAGCTGGTTTGAATGGAACTACCAGCATTGCCCTTCTTGAAAATGGCGAAATTACTTTATCAACCTTTTCTCCAGAAGATTTGGGAATGGAACGGATTGCTATTGAAGACATTCGTGGGGGAAATGCTCATGAGAATGCAGCCATCCTTGTCAGTGTTCTTAATAACGAACCAAGTCCATTCTTGGAAACAACAGTCTTAAATGCTGGGCTTGGTTTCTATGCCAATGGCAAGGCAGATACTATCAAAGATGGAGTTGAAATGGCACGTCAAGTAATTGCCAGTGGTAAGGCCCTTGAAAAACTCAGACTATTACAGGAGTACCAAAAATGAGTCAGGAATTTTTGTCACGTATCTTAGAGCAGAAGGCGCGTGAAGTTGAGCAGATGGAGCTGGAGGAAATCCAGCCCCTGCGCCAGACCTATCGCTTAGCTGAATATTTGAAAAACCATCAGGACCGTTTGCAAATCATTGCGGAGGTCAAGAAGGCGAGTCCAAGTATGGGAGATATCAATCTGGATGTGGATATTGTGCAACAGGCTCAGACTTATGAAGCGAATGGCGCGGTTATGATTTCTGTTCTGACAGACGAAGTTTTCTTCAAGGGTCATTTGGATTATCTTCGTGAGATTTCCAGTCAGGTACAGATTCCGACGCTGAACAAGGACTTTATCATCGATGAAAAGCAAATCATCCGCGCTCGCAATGCAGGTGCGACAGTCATCTTGCTCATTGTCGCTGCCTTGTCAGAAGAACGCCTCAAGGAACTTTACGACTACGCGACAGAGCTTGGTCTAGAAGTGTTGGTGGAAACTCATAATTTAGCTGAACTAGAAGTAGCCCACCGTCTAGGAGCTCAAATTATCGGTGTGAACAATCGCAATTTGACTACCTTTGAAGTTGACTTGCAGACCAGCGTAGACTTGGCCAAACACTTCAAGGACGATTGCCTGTATATTTCTGAATCTGCCATTTTTACAGGAGAGGATGCGAAACGAGTTGCACCATACTTTAACGGAATTTTGGTGGGAACAGCCCTCATGCAAGCAGAAGATGTCGCCCAGAGAATCAAGGAGTTGCAGATTGACAAAGGTTAAGATTTGTGGACTATCGACCAAAGGAGCAGTAGAGGCAGCTATGTCGGCTGGATCAGACTACATTGGTTTTGTCTTTGCTCCTAGTAAAAGACAAGTGACCTTGGAACAAGCAGCAGAGCTAGCTAAGATCATTCCTACAAATGTAAAAAAGGTTGGCGTGTTTGTTTCACCAAGTCGGGAAGAATTACTAGATGCGATTGAAAAGGTTGACTTGGATTTGGTACAGATTCATGGTCAGGTGGCAGATGATCTATTTGAGAGTCTACCTTGTGCCAGCATTCAGGCTGTACAGGTGGATGGAGATGGTCACGTGCCAAGTTCTCAGGCAAATTATCTCCTCTTTGATGCACCTGTGGCAGGAAGTGGTCAGACCTTTGACTGGGGGCAACTGGATACGACAGAATTATCTCAGCCTTTCTTCATCGCAGGTGGGCTCAATGAGGATAATGTAGAAGAAGCTATTCAACACTTTACCCCCTTTGCAGTAGATGTATCAAGTGGGGTAGAGACAGACGGACAAAAAGATCATGAAAAGATAAGAAGATTTATAGAGAGGGTAAAACATGGCATATCAAGAACCAAATAAAGATGGATTTTACGGGAAATTCGGTGGACGTTTTGTTCCAGAAACATTGATGACAGCAGTATTGGAGTTGGAAGAAGCTTATCGTGAAAGTCAGGCAGATCCAAGTTTCCAAGAAGAGTTAAACCAACTTTTGCGCCAGTATGTAGGACGTGAAACACCTCTTTACTACGCAAAAAACTTGACCCAGCATATTGGAGGAGCCAAGATTTACCTCAAACGTGAAGACCTCAACCATACAGGTGCCCACAAGATTAATAATGCCTTGGGCCAAGTTCTTCTTGCTAAACGCATGGGCAAAAAGAAAATTATCGCTGAAACTGGTGCCGGTCAGCACGGTGTAGCAACTGCAACAGCTGCAGCCCTTTTCAACATGGAATGTACTATCTATATGGGTGAGGAAGATGTTAAACGCCAAGCCCTCAATGTCTTTCGTATGGAACTTTTGGGAGCCAAGGTGGAAGCTGTAACAGATGGCTCGCGCGTGCTTAAAGACGCGGTCAATGCAGCCCTTCGTTCATGGGTAGCCAACATCGATGATACCCACTATATCCTTGGTTCTGCCTTGGGGCCTCATCCTTTTCCAGAAATTGTGCGTGATTTCCAAAGTGTTATCGGTCGAGAAGCAAAACAACAGTACCGTGACTTGACAGGGCAAGATTTGCCAGATGCCCTAGTAGCCTGTGTAGGTGGTGGTTCTAATGCTATCGGTCTCTTCCATCCATTTGTGGAAGATGAATCTGTAGCTATGTATGGAGCTGAAGCGGCAGGACTTGGTGTGGATACAGAGCATCACGCAGCTACCTTGACCAAGGGTCGCCCAGGAGTTCTTCACGGTTCTCTCATGGATGTTCTCCAAGATGCCCATGGACAAATCTTAGAAGCCTTCTCTATCTCAGCAGGTTTGGACTACCCAGGTATCGGTCCAGAACATTCTCATTACCACGATATCAAGCGTGCGACCTATGTTCCTGTGACAGATGAAGAGGCCTTGGAAGGATTCCAACTCTTGTCTCGTGTGGAAGGGATTATCCCTGCCTTGGAGTCTAGTCACGCTATCGCCTTTGCGGTGAAATTAGCCAAAGAACTTGGTCCAGACAAGTCTATGATTGTCTGTCTATCAGGTCGCGGAGACAAGGATGTAGTTCAAGTTAAAGACCGCTTGGAAGCAGACGCAGCAAAGAAGGGAGAAGCTCATGCCTAAGACACTAACAGAAAAATTGAATGCAATTAAAGCAGCAGGAAAGGGAATTTTTGTTCCCTATATCATGGCTGGAGACCACGAAAAAGGATTAGATGGTCTTGCTGAAACAATCCACTTTTTAGAAGACTTGGGTGTGTCTACCATTGAGATAGGAGTTCCCTTTTCAGACCCTGTTGCAGACGGTCCAGTTATCGAAGAAGCAGGCTTGAGCAGTCTAGCTCGCGGAACCTCTACCCAGGCTTTAGTTGAAACTTTGAAGACTATTGAAACAGAAGTTCCACTTGTTATCATGACCTACTTTAACCCCCTCTTTCAGTACGGTATTGAGAAATTTGTCAAAGACCTTTCTGATACAGCGGTTAAGGGATTGATTATTCCAGACCTGCCTCATGAGCATGCTAACTTTGTAGAGCCCTTTTTGGTGAATACAGACATTGCTTTGATTCCACTTGTCAGCTTGACGACAGGAATGGAGCGTCAAAAAGAACTCATTGAAGGGGCAGAAGGTTTTGTTTATGCTGTTGCCATTAACGGGGTGACAGGGAAAGCAGGAAATTACCGAGATGACTTGGACAAGCACTTGGCTCAACTGCATCAAGTGGCTGACATTCCAGTCTTGACCGGTTTTGGTGTATCCACACAAGCTGATGTAGAACGCTTTAATGCAGTATCAGATGGCGTTATCGTCGGTTCCAAGATTGTTAAGGCTCTACATGGAGGACAAGTAGCAGAAATCGCTGACTTTATCAGACAAGCAGTAGCTTACCAAAAATAATCATGCAAGCAGCAAGCAAGAGGAAGGGCACAAAAGGAAGCCTTTCCTTTTTCTTTAGTAGGAGAAAGGCTAGAATGCCAGTTGTAGAAGCGAACTGTATCAAAATCAGCATTTCAGTTAGACTAAAAATAAGTGCACAAGAAGCCAGAAAGAGGAAATCACCGGCACCAATACGGAAATCTATAAGCTGAGCCAAAATTCCCAGTATAAGAAAGAAAATCATAACTAGATTCCAACCACAGCAAACCATGAGGATTAAGTGAAAAATCAGCCAGACTAGCAAGGGATATTCTTGATGCTGGAGATCATAGATTCCTAAGGTCAAGCCAGCAGTTATCAGAATAAGTTGTCCTAAGGTTAGAAATTCCCAGGAGAAAGCTAGAAAGAGAAGCCCCAATCCAAACTCAAAGAGAGCATACCAAAAGGGATAGCTTGAGTTACAGTAGCGACAGCGAAAGCGCCCAATTACTTGAGAAACAATTGGAATCAAATCTAGTGTTCTCAAGCGAGTCTGACAAGAATCACAGTGACTTGCAGGAAATACGATGGATTGTTCAGGGAAGCGATCGATGACTAAGCCTAGAAAGGAAGCAAGAATCGTTCCAACAAGAAAAAAGTAAAGATGGATCATACTTATTTATTCGGAAAAAATAAGAGAAAGAGTATAATAGTTGGATGTAGGAGAAGTTTTAGGAACAAATATGAAAATTCACTTTGAAAAAGGACTTCAGTTAGAAAATGCCCAACTCATTTGTCAGTGGTCTAATGCTTTGGGAGAAAGTTTTCAGAAACAATGGATGGGACCAAAGATTTTTTATCCCTTGATTGCCCAATCTTTGCAAAAGATGGAAGGGATTTTTTCCATTTTTGTTGGAGAAGAGTTTGTAGGCATCATCCAGAAAATCAAACTAGAAGATAAAAATCTTCATATTGGAAGATTTCTCATAGCTCCACATAAGCAGGGGAAAGGATTAGGTAGAAAAGCTTTTCAATACTTTCTTCAAGAAATGTTTGAAAATGAAGAAATAGAAAGTATTTCCCTAACGGTTTTTGAGTCAAATCAAATAGCTAGAGACCTCTACCAAAAAGAGGGATTTGAAATTGTTCAAACCATTGAAGTTCCAGAACGAAAATACATAATGAGAAAATCTAGGTAGGGACTAGATGATACCAAGAACTGTACCCGTACAATTTTTGGTTTTCAAACTTGTTGCAGAGAAATTTTCTTGATAAAATAGATACATGACTAGATATAAAGCAATCATTTCCTATGATGGCTACGCTTTTGCTGGTTTTCAGCGGCAACCTCATGCGCGTAGTGTTCAGGAGGAAATTGAAAAAACTTTAACCAAATTAAATAAAGGACAAGCTATTACCATTCATGGCGCTGGGCGAACGGACAGTGGCGTTCATGCTTTAGGACAGGTCATCCACTTTGATCTTCCCTATCAGATGGATGAGGAGAAACTTCGCTTTGCTCTCGATACCCAAAGCCCTGAAGATATCGATGTGATTTCGATTGAGATTGTGGCCGATGATTTTCATTGCCGTTATGCCAAGCATAGCAAGACCTACGAGTTTATCGTGGATAGAGGACGTCCTAAAAATCCTATGCGTCGCCATTATGCGACTCATTATCCCTATCCACTCGATGTGGAGCGGATGCAGCTTGCTGTAAAAAAACTGGAAGGAACGCATGACTTTACTGGTTTTACAGCATCAGGAACTAGCGTGGAGGACAAGGTTAGGACGATTACAGAAGCTAGTCTTAGGGTTGATAAAACAGGGCAGTTTTTGACCTTTACCTTCTCAGGCAATGGTTTCCTCTATAAGCAGATTCGAAATATGGTCGGAACCCTGCTGAAAATTGGTAACAACCGTATGCCGATTGAACAGATTGACCTCATCTTGGAGAAAAAAGACAGACAGTTGGCAGGTCCAACTGCAGCGCCTAATGGTTTGTATTTGAAGGAGATTCGTTATGAAGAATAATCGTATTTTAGCACTTTCAGGAAATGATATTTTTAGTGGAGGTGGACTGGCTGCTGACCTTGCCACCTATACTTTGAATGGTTTGCATGGATTTGTAGCCATGACCTGCTTGACTGCTTTGACAGAAAATGGTTTTGAAGTCTTTCCGACGGATGAGACTATTTTCCAACAACAGTTGGATAGCCTGAAAAGTGTAGACTTTGGAGGGATTAAGATTGGTCTCTTGCCGACAGTCGGTGTTGCTGAAAAAGCATTGAATTTCATTAAGGAAAGATTAGGAGTTCCAGTAGTCTTGGACCCTGTATTGGTTTGTAAGGAAACGCACGACGTTGCAGTCAGTGAGCTCTGTCAAGAGTTGATTCGCTTTTTCCCTTATGTATCAGTGATTACTCCGAATCTTCCTGAGGCAGAGTTGCTTGCAGGCCAAAAGATTGAAAGTCTGGAAGATATGAAGGCTGCAGCGCAGAAATTACATGACTTGGGTGCACCAGCAGTGATTATCAAGGGTGGAAATCGCCTCAGTCAGGATAAGGCTGTGGATGTCTTTTATGATGGGGAGAATTTCACGATTCTTGAAAATCCAGTTATCCAAGGACAAAATGCTGGTGCAGGATGTACCTTTGCATCAAGTATTGCTAGTCAGTTAGTCAAGGGAGAGGAACTATTACCAGCAATTGAAACTTCCAAAGCCTTTGTTTACCGTGCCATTGCACAAGCAGATCAATATGGAGTGAGACAGTATGAAGCAAACCAAAACAAGTAAAATCGCCCTATTATCAATACTAACTGCCCTATCGGTAGTTTTAGGTTATATTGTCAAAATCCCAACCCAAACAGGAATCTTAACTCTACTAGATGCTGGTATTTTCTTTACTGCTTTTTATTATGGAAAACGGGAAGGAGCTATTGTCGGAGGTCTAGGAGGTTTCATTATTGACCTAATCTCAGGTTATCCTCATTGGATGTTTTTCAGCTTGCTTTTCCATGGCTTGCAGGGTTACTTTGCAGGTTTTAAAGGAAAATGGCAGTGGCTTGGATTGGTTTTGGCAACTTTTCTTATGGTAGCTGGATATGCATGTGCGACTTCTTGGATGAAAGGTTTGGGGGCAGCCCTAACAGATATCCCTCACAATTTGTTGCAGAATTTTGTTGGAATGATTGCTGGGTATCTTCTATATCGGAGTATCAAGAAAATTAGTAAGCAGTAAAAATAGTCTTCCATGGGAACTATTGAAAAAACTCTGATTATTTGCTAAAATGAAAGCTATGAAAACACTCTATGATGTGCAACAATTTCTCAAACAGTTTGGTATCATTGTCTACATGGGAAAACGTCTCTATGACATTGAACTGATGAAGATCGAGCTATCTCGAATCTATGATGCAGGCTTGATGGACAAGCTGGATTATCTTGAAGCGGAGGCTGTTCTGCGCAGAGAGCACAAACTAGAATTAGACTATTTAGAAAAAAATGGAGATTAGGTAATATGGTAACTTGGGTATTATGGGGACTTATTGTAGCGATGTTGGCTTGGATGGGATACAACTACCTTCGCATTCGTCGTGCAGCGAAAATTGTAGACAATGCAGAGTTTGAGTCTTTGATTCGTACAGGTCAGTTGATTGACTTGCGTGATCCAGCTGACTTCCACAGAAAACATATCCTCGGAGCTCGTAATATTCCTTCAAATCAATTGAAGACAAGTCTTGCAGCTCTTCGCAAGGATAAACCTGTCCTTCTCTATGAAAACCAACGTGCGCAACGTGTCACAAACGCAGCACTTTTCTTGAAAAAACAAGGTTTCTCAGAAATCTATATCCTCTCTTACGGATTGGATTCTTGGACAGGGAAAGTAAAAGTTGAAAAATAAGAAATGGCGGTGGGACAGAAATCGATAGACAAAGTCTCGATTTCGTAGTCCCAGCCCCGCGAGGATGATTAGGAGCTTTTTGGAGTCTAAAAGACGAACAAAAAGTTCAATCAGCAACCGCGTCAAAGTTTGATTGCTAATAAAAAGTGAGGTCGGGATCTTTTGTCCCAACCTCATTTTTTAACCACTTTTTCTAAGAAAGTCACGAATGATTGCCAATTCTTGTGAGTTTAGAAGTCGGAAGTCACCTTCTGCTAGTTCAGGGTCCAATATAAAATCTCCAAATTGAACTCGTTTGAGAGCAGTGACCTTGACACCGGCTGAGAGGAACATTTTCTTGACCTGATGAAATTTCCCTTCAGAGATGGTGATGGTGGCTCGGCTGAGACTAGGGCTTGAAGATAGAATCTCAAGCTGAGCAGGTTTACAAATAGTTCCATCAAGAAAAACAATCCCATCTTTAAACTCTTGGATATGGTCGGGAGTCAGTGGCCCATTGACCTCTACTTGGTAAGTTTTATCCACATGATACTGAGGATGGAGGAGTTGAAAACCTAGGGGACCATTATCCGTTAAGAGGAGGAGACCCGTCGTATCCCGATCCAGACGGCCGATGGCGTAGAGTTGGTCAGACTGGAGATGCTGAGGAAGAAGGTCCATGACAGTTGGGAGTTTTTTATCCTTGCTTGCCGTCACGACTCCGTTAGGTTTGTGGAGCATGAGGTAGGTGTGTTCATATCCTTGGATTTTTTTATCTTTGAAAATCAGCTCTTGTAATCCAGTATCAACATTCTGTGCAAGGGAACGAGCAGCGTGTCCATCTACAAAGATTTCTTTTTTCAAAAGAGCTTGTTTCATGGCCTTACGGCTGATTTTTTCCTGGGCTAATAATTTATCTAAACGCATACCAGCCTATCTTATCACAAGTCGGGATTTTTGAAAAGAGAAAGAAATTTTTTTGCAATGTCAAGCCAAGCGTGACAAATTAGTCCGTATGGTTAATTAAGTATCTTTAAAGTCTATTGAGATAACTTAATAAATTTTTACAGATTTATAGCTAGGAGTATTTTGGATTTCTTTTTTTGAGTGGGTCAATGTAACGAATTCTTTCAAAAAGCTTCAATCCTTTCTGATGCATAAATTTGAAATCAGAGTTTGTATGAATAATTTTGATCAGAACAAAAAATAAACATATCCATCGTTTATTATAGAGTTTTGTAATTCTAGTATATTAGATGAACCTATCTTTTCTGTTAGGCTTCATTTTACAATAGGGGAATACAAAAATTCCTAAATATTGTAACAAAAAGGCGTTTTATACAAAAAATGGATTTACAAAGCATACAGATTTCTGATACAATGATAGTATGGGAGCGAGCACATGAAAATTTTGAAGTTTAGTTTATCACTAATTATAATAATTGTGGTGTTATTTTTAGGTTTAAAAGTCTTAGATGGCCTTGAACAGATGGCTGTGGAACAACATTCTCAAAACGCAGTTGAGAAGAAGTTTCATCAGAATCCAGATGTCTTTGCTTGGCTAACAGTTGAAGGGACTCGAATAGATTACCCGGTTGCTCAGCATCCAAGGGATGATGCTTATTACCTTTCTCATGATATAGATGGTGAAGAGACCTATTATGGCGCTATATTTACAGAGCTGGTTAACAAAAAAACATTTGAAGATCCTGTCACGATTATCTACGGACATGCTATGTTAGATGATTCGATGTTTGGGTCTTTAGATTATTTTGCGAAGCCAGCTTTTTTTAAGGAGCATGAACGTATTACGATTGACACCTTGACTCAACATTTTGAATATGAGGTGATGGCAGCTCACTCTTATACAGATGATCATCTTTTTCATACATTCAAATTAGGAAGTCGAGAAGGCCTCAGATATTATTTAGAAACATTACAGATAAGAACATCAGACTATGGGGGATTCTATCGTCAGATTGCTACTGACCCTCAAAAAGATCGATTTTTAATCTTATCAACCTGTGATGCTACTGGAAATGATCAACGATTTGTGGTTACTGCTCGTTTAAAAAGTGTTAAAGAAAGGACAAGTGAATAATGAAAATATTAAGACTCTCAAGGTTTTGGAGACTAGCTATCGGCTTACTGTTTTTAGGAGTGGGGCAACGCCTTCTATTTACAGGTGCGATTTCTCCTGTGATAGTCGAGGAAGGTTTATCACTCATTCTAACCTTATTCAGCCTACTATTTTTAATAATAGGAATAGTTCTTATTTTTCCAATAACAATCTGGTTTTATAGGCAGTACCGATCAGATAAACGTTTAAATCACACTATTCTGATTTACTTGTTTAGTGCAATTTTATGTGGCATCCTCATCGGAGGTTTGGGTCAAGTTTTATACGATCATACAAGTTTGGAATATGGCCATGTCAAGATTGCTATCTGGGCATTTACTACAATTGTACAAACTTTTCTTAAAGTAATCTTATCCTATAGTCTGGTTAGTATTTACAAAGCTTTACCAATTAAAAGTAGGGTAGATCAATTGCGACTACCTGTTCTGGTATCCATGCTTATTGTCGCCTTTTGTTTAGCTATTGCTGTTTGGTTCCCAATACTAGGTTCTTTCGTTTTATCCATCGGCGATGCTCTTATTTTAATTTTTACACTTTATTATTTTATTTATTTTACAAAGGAGAATGCCGATGAAAAGACTGCGTAAGTCCATACAATGGTTATTATTGCTGAGTTTGTTTGTTTCTAATATGCCGTTGATCTATGCGGAAGAAATAAACCAAGCAATTAAACAAGGCCAGGCTGAGGAAACTTATAAAAAATCTGTTACAGAGGCGAGTAGCCAGACTGTTGGTTCTGAAAATGCGAATACAGAAGGATCGACAAGTGCTGAAGCCTCATCAAAACCAGTAAAAGATGGAGGAGACGCCCTTCAACAGCCCAAAGTGGCCAATGGAGAGAGTAAGGAAGAGGCAGAGCTGAAAAAACAATACGGGGCACCAGTAGCGGTTAGTGGGCAAGAACAACTGTTTCGGGTTGATGATACTCACTTTGTGACGCATATTGGTAGTGATATCAAAACATATATTGATAAAGAAGGGGTAGAAGTTCCTGTAGATTTATCTCTATATTCTTATCATGCTAATGGGAAGCATTATTATCTACCAAAAGAATCTCCAGTAGGAGTAGTTCTTCCGAGCGAAGTCAAAAAAGAGACTCCCATTGATATTACTCATAAGGATGATAAAATTTCTTTGTATCCGCTTGATAAGACATACGAACAAGCAACTGTAGAAAAGAATGCGATCTTATATAACAATGTTGATGGCAAAACAGATGTGCAATATACGGTACAGTCTAATGGAGTCAAAGAAGAAATCATCTTAGCCGAGTGGGGTGGGAAGAACTCCTTTACTTATGGTTTGGATGCATCTAAGTATGATGTTTCTTTGAAAGACAATCAAATCCTTGTCCGTGAAAAGGGGGAAACGAAGATCCTCTTTGTACTAACTGCCCCAATGATGGTGGATAGTGTAGGCGCTACAAGTAATGCCTTAACCCTTGGATTGAAAAAAGGGGATGGGCGTCATGAAGTGACAGTCACAGCTAGTAAAGAGTGGTTGTCTGATTCTGAACGTAAGTATCCTGTTCGGATAGACCCGACTGTAACAGTTCCACGAGAAAAAATTCTTGACATTGTTACCTCATCTGTACATGGGCAATACCAAGGTTATGCCTATGGTTATGTTGGATATATGACCGCTGAAATGATGGGAATGGCTGGTGTTCCAGGTGTTCGTGATGTCGGACGCGCGAGGATGTACTTTAAGATTAATTACGATTTTCAAAAGAGTATTCCTAAGGAAGCGCGTATTGATAGTGCGAGTCTAAACATCTATGAATATACGGCACCAGATTCTCAATCAACCCAGTTTGCAGCTTATCGCTTGAAACAAGACTTCGATATCAATAACCTCACATGGGATACTTCTGTGGGCCTTGATATGGAAATTGCAGGAAAAAACGCGACTAGTGGTAAGAAGATTGGAATGCATAACTTTGATATCCGTGAGACTGTGAATGCATGGGTTCAAGGTTTGGAACCAAACTATGGTCTAGTTGTAGCTGCAACCGACGAAGGCTCAGATGGTGGTGCTTTCTACACAACCGAAGCGACGGCAGAAAATGCAGGACAGATTGGATTTACTCCAGACAAGGCTCCAAGTTTGACGATTAATTGGTCCGTTCCAGATCCAGTTGATGTTAATTATCCAATAGGGAACACAACCATCAATCTTCGGACAATGGTGAAGACAGATAAGAAAGGAAAGTTGCAATTTCAGGGAGTCTTTGCGGATGGTCTGACAACGCCGGGTGCTCAGGTTGATTACAATCTTAGTGATACTGCGAAAGACTACAAGGGACAAAGCTCTGCAAGTTTTTCTTACAAATACCCTGATAGTAGTTTCTTTGATGCAGCATTTGAAAAGGGAACGACCAAATATAAAGATAAACTTTCAAACTGGCAGACACAGGTTCCTTTCACAGAACCTGAACTAAACAAGGTTTATACGATTGACGCAGAGAGTAAAAAGGATAGTCAAACTAGTGGTAAAAAATCAAGTGATACTTTCTTGATTTACAAAGTTACCCAGTTTGATACCCTTCCAAAGATTGCGGCATACTATGGAGTACCACTCAATCAACTTGCTTACGATAATCGTATCCAAGATATGATGCTTGTGCAAAACAACACCCTATTTATTCGTAATCCAAGAAAGAATGTTGATAAACCTTATAATCCACCAGCCTTGACATCTAATACCAAGGCAGAAATAGACAGGCTTTTAATGGGTCGTGGTCTTCACTGTGAGTTTGGATTTGAACCTATCAATCTAAACACGGGTAATTTCTACCTAGATCGAACAGATGTTTCTATCACAGATATTGACGGGAAGTTTGAAATTACTCGCGCCTATAATTCTAAAGCAGCAGGCATCAATAGTCTCTTTGGTCGAGGTTGGTCATTTGCCTTTAATGAACAGTTGTCGAGCGATGAAGACCAAAATCTTTACTATACTCGTACAGACGGTTCTATCCTTAAGTTTGCGAAGGATGGAGATGGCTATCGTGCTCCAAGCGGTTATGACCTTACTCTCGAAGTAAAAACAGTTGAAACGAAGAAGGGGGACTTTGGCGGAGACGAAAAAGAAGACTATGATGTTAAGGAATACCGAGTTGTTGATCACAATCATCAAGAGAAAATTTTCAACTATCACGGTCTCTTAACGAGTCAGACAGATGAAAAAGGCAATAAAACAAGCTTTGATTATAATGAAAATTACCAGCTGACCAAGATCACATCTCCTACAGGCTTGGTTTATAATATCACCTATAATACAGATGGCTATATTGGTGCGATTCAAATCCCTAATGGTTCAACTTTGACCTATGAATATGACACGAATGGTCATTTGATTACCTATACGGACGCTACGGGAGTTCCTACTCGTTATGAATATGACGATAAGGGACGTATGACAGCCTGGTATGATGGAAATGGGACCAAGGTTATCCAAAACGAGTACGATGAGGAAAATCGTGTCATCAAGCAAACAGATGGTGCAGGTGCTGTTTCAACTCTTTCTTATAGTGAAGGTCAGACAATCACTACCGATGGAAATGGCAATCAAACCGTATATACTTACGATGAGCAATATCGTACAACTGGCATTCGCTATGCAGATGGAACTAGTGTCTCAAAAACGTATGATGAAAACAACCGTCTGTCAAGCGTGACGAATGAAGCGGGGCAAATAACTCGCTACACCTATGACAGCAGTGGAAACACCTTGACAGAAACGCGTTTCGACGGTGCGGTAAAAACTTCTAGCTATGATGAGAAGAACCATCTTCTGTCTCTCACTGACTTTAGTGGTGCATCAACAGCTCATAGCTATGATGCCAATGGCAATCTAATCCAGACAACATTGCCAGATGGGTCTAAGATTACTTATACTGTCGATCAGCAAGGGCGCATCTTGTCTACAACAGATGCGGCGGGGCATACAACTTCCTTTGCCTATGAAGGTGCGAATCTGGTAAGCCTCACTAATCCTTTGGGAGGCGTATCAACCTTTACCTATAATGCACACAATCAAGTCACTAGCATTACGAATCCTCTCGGTGGGACCAAGACTTTCACCTATGATGCAGAAGGTCGCAAGCTGAGCGAAAAAGATGCCGATGGTGTTGGGACGAGCCATACTTTTGATAAGGCCGGTCAAGTGACAGCTGTGACAGAAGGCAATGGTAATACGACTACCTTCACCTATGATGGTTTTGGCCGTAAAATCGGTGCTTCGAATGGAGAAGGTGGAACCTATAGTTACATTTATGATGGTGTTGGAAACCAGCTTTCCGTGACTGATGCAGAAGGACACACTACTAGCTATACATATGATAGTAAGGGTCGTTTCCTAACAGAAACCAATGCTTCAGGTCAAACGACTACCGTTACTCGTGATGCGCTGGGTCGAATTGTCACTCGAACTAATGAAGCAGGTAATAGCAGTAGCTTGACTTATGATGATAGAAACAATGCCGTTAAAACCATCACAGATGCTTTAGGTCAAGTTACTCAAAATACTTATGACGCAGCAGGAAATATAACCTCAGTTTCTTACCCAATCGGTACAAAGGCAGAGACTACTTATGATATCATGGGTCGTGTGCTATCTTACACCGATGAAGCAGGTCAGACAGTGACATACACCTATGACAGTGTTGGAAATAAACTTAGCGAAACCAAACAGAAAAAGACTACCAGCTATACCTATGATGCATCGGGAAATGTGACAGGTGTGACTTACCCAGATGGTAGCAGTGTTTCATATGTGTTGGATGCGATGGGGAATATCCTGTCCATGACAGACGCCCTTGGAAAAGAAACGACTTATGAATATAGTAAGGCAGGGCGCCTGATCGCAACAACCAATGCCTTGGGTCACCGCACCAGCATGACCTATGATGCCAATGGCAATCAAAATAGTCTTACAGATGCGGCAGGCTATACTGCTAGCACGACTTATACAGGCCAAAATCAAGTTTCCAGTATTACAGATGGTTTAGGCAATGTCACTAAGATGGCCTACAACCAGATGGAACAGTTGACAGAATTGACAGATGCCTTGGGTGGTAAGACTCAGTATACCTATAATGAACTGGGCTATCCGATTCAGGTCACCGATGCCAATGGCAATGTCACTAATATGACCTATACCTCAACGGCTCAACTGGAAGAAGTGACTCTTCCAGACGGAACTACCGTAAGACAAGAATACGATGCCCTTGATCGTCTCATCAAGCAGACGCATTCTAGTGGTTTGGTAACAGAGTACAGCTACGATGCCGCCAACCGAGTAGTGAACAAAAAAGATAATCAGGATCTCAATGAGACCTACACCTACGATAAGGCAGGAAATCGTCTCACTTTAACCAACAGCTTGGGTGAGGTTACCCAATATAGCTATAATGGTGACAACCAACTGACTAAGGTGGTCTACGCAGATAAGACCAGCGAAACCTTTACCTATGATGTCATGGGCAATGTCGCAAGTTCAACAGACCAAGAAGGTAAGACCAAGACTTATCACTATGATCAAAACGGCAATCTGCTTAAGATCGTCGATCATCTGAAACGTGAAACCAAGTATAGCTACGATGCTCTCAACCGAGTGGTGACAGAGTCGGATGCCGATGGCAATACCTCCACTTACGAATATGATGTCCTTGGCAACCTCTCTAAAATGACCGATGCCAATGGCCATTCAAGTAGCTATGGTTATGATGCCAATAAAAAATTGGTACTCTATACAGATCCAAATGGTCAAGCGACAGCCTTTAAGTACGACCCATTAGGACGAATCATCGAAACAGTAGCTCCAACAGGAAGCAAGCAAAGCTTCAGCTATGATGCTTTGGGAAATCGTTTGAGCGAAACGAGTGGCGAAGGACATACAACGACCTACAGTTATGACAGTATGAACCGTGTCAGCAGTAAGAAACGTCCAACAGGTGGAGAGGATCAGTATGCCTATGACACTACAGGTAGCTTGGCAAAAGAAACAGATGCCAACGGTCATAGCACCAACTATGTCAATGACCTTTATGGTCGTGTGACCAAACGCACCTTACCAAATGAGGCAGCATACACCTACGCCTATGATGCCTTGGGACGTCTCACCAAGCAAACAGGTCCACAGGGACTATCGAAAACCTATAGCTATGATGTGTCTGGGAACTTGGTGCAAGAGACAGACCAATCCGATCGAAGCAATCACTATAGCTATGACAAGGTTGGTCGTCTCTTAACGGCTAAGAACGCCCTTGACCTTGAAACCAAGTATAGCTACGATGAAGCGGGGAACCTAGCCAAACTGATCAAGCCGTCAGGTGCTACAACCACTTTTGACTATACGACCCTTGATCAACTAAAAACGATCAAAACGCCAACTGGTCGAACAGTAGAATCAAGCTATGACCCAGTCGGTCAGGTAACCAAACGAACCATCAATGGCAAGCGCGAAACGACCTATACCTATGATCCGAACGGTAATCTCCTTGAGGAGACGAATCCTCTCGGTCAAGTAACCAAGCGGACCTATGATAGCCTCAATCGCCTCACCTCAGAAAGCGATACGGCAGGCCAGTGGACTAAGTATGGCTATGACCACGATAACCATCTCACGAAAATCACAGATGAAGCTGGCGGCGTCGCAAGTATGACCTATGATGCCAATGGCAACCTCACCAGTGTCACATCCGGAAGCAAGCGTGTCAAGACCTACACCTATGACCTAAAGGATCAGTTGCTTACAGCGACACAAGGAAGTGGAGAGAAGGCTTCTACCTCTAGCTATACCTACGACAGTGTGGGCAATGTCACTTCGGTTACGAATGGAAATGGCAAGGTCACAAGATACAGTTATGACCAGCTTTCCAATCTAGTGGAGCGCATGAACAGTCTAGGAGATAAGGAGACCTATACCTACAATGTCAATAACCAGCTCGAAAAAGTAACCAAGTCCGATGGGAAAACCATTAGCTACGACTACAACAAGCTAGATCAACTACTCAAGGTGGAGTATTCTGAAAAGCAAGATGGTCAAGTCCTCTATACCTATGATGCGGATGGTCGTCGGGTGTCTATGAGTGACCTGACAGGAACTAGTCAGTACGCGACCAACGAAGAAGGCGAGATCACGGGTGTTCGTCAGGGAGATGGTAGCCTGATTCAGTACGAGTATGATGCCTATGGCAATATCTCGAAGATGATTTACCCAGATGGTAGCACAGTCTCTTATACTTACGATGAACTGGATCGTCTCACTTCCGTGACAGATGTCAAGGGACAACAGACCACTTATAGCTACAACCCAGCAGGGGATCTGACGGAAGTTAATCGAGGAGATGGAACCAAGAGCTTCTTGACCTATGACAAGGCTCACCGCCTCACCGAACTCCGTCACATGGACAAGCAGGACAAACTCATCTCCAGCTACGGCTATGAGTATGATGATGGTGGCTATATCGCCAAGGAAACCATCAAGCAGGATGGCGAAACCCTAGTCCATACCTATACTTACGATACTCTGGGTCAAGTGGAAAATATGACCGTATCGGATGCATCTGGTAAGGAACTCTCCAAGCTCTCTTACACCTATGACCTAGCCGGCAATAAATTGACCAGCAACGAGACAGTCGATGGTAAGGAGAGCCAGACACGCTTTACCTATGATGACCATAACCGCTTGACCAAACTAGAAGGTCCAGATGGCACTATCACCTATACCTACGACAAGAATGGCAATCGCATCGCTTCTGAGAAGAACTCAGAGAAGCTAGACTATATCTACGATACAGAGAACCGCTTGCTTGCGATCAAGGACAAGAAGGGTCTTCTCATGGCTGCACTTTACGACGGAGATGATAATCGTGTCTTCACTGCTAGTCGCAAGGAAGGCAAGAACACATATCAACTCTTCCAACGCAAGCCAAAGGAAAGCAAGTCAGGTCGTAAGTCGCCATATACAGCCCCAAGTGGGGAAGAAAACTCCCTCTTCTGGTATGGCTTTAGTCAGAATGTCCTCCAAGCTCTATCCACCCTACCACAGACAGTAGGAAGCATCTGGCACAGTATCTTTGACGATGTGTCGAGAGCCTATCACCAGAAAGTGGCTAAGGATCGAGCAAGTAAGGAAGGGATCGTGGTCAACCCACCAGAACTCGGTAACTTACCGGGTCAGGGAGAAGTGACCTATGCCAGTCAGGTTCAGGATGTCCTGATCCCTTACACCACACGAGAGGATACCTACAACTACTACGAGGAACGCAACTATGTCAACGATGTCAATCGTGAACATACAGAAGTCCTCGAAACCTATGATCATGATGGCAAGGCTCGTGTGACCTATAGCTATGGTCAGGGTCGAGCTAGCTACCTCAACAACCAAACAGGTGACAGCTACAACTATTTGACCAACCAATCAGGCTCTGTGACAGGTTTGACCAAGGATGGACAAGCCGTCGCATCCAGTCGCTATAACCTCTATGGAGCAAGAAAGACAAGCACAGATACAACAGGGAATCCATTCGCCTATAACGGCGAAGCCCGTGACGATACTGGACTTGACTATTTACGCGCAAGGTATTATGATAGTCAGGGAGGTACTTTCTTAACCGAGGATAGCTACCCAGGTGAGGAAACAGACCCTCTCAGCCAGAACCGTTACAGCTATGTGCAGAACAACCCCGTCAACTATACCGACCCGAGTGGGCACTTCTGGAACAGTATCAAAAAAGGCTGGAACTATGTTAAGTCAGGTCTTAATTGGGCTGGCAGACAAATTAGTAGAGGCGTTAATTGGGTTGGCAGACAGATTAGTAGAGGCGTTAATTGGGTTGGCAGACAGATTGATAGAGGCGTTAACTGGGTTGGCAGACAGATTGATAGAGGCATTAACTGGGTTGGTAGACAGATTGATAGAGGTGTTAACTGGGTTGGCAGACAGTGGAATAAGGTTCAAACGACCTACAATAGTACAGTCGATTATGTTCAAACGAAATACCAGCAAGCACAAGCTCGTATTCAAGAACTACACTATCAAGCAATTCGTACTGCCTATGCTGTGGCAATAGGATTTAAGGCCTCCCCTACAATCCGAGAAGGCATGAATCTCCTCCGAAACTGGGGAACAGCCTTGCAGAATACCTTAAAACATGTCTGTGATCCAAAAACAACTGGTGCCTCCGATAAGGGAGAAAATAAAGTTCCATCTGTCGCAGACTTTAGAAAGTATGAAGATGCGGCAAGACATGGACTTAGACCGGATCAGAAAGAGCGAATTGATAGGATGACATTAGAGGAGTATCTAAAGGCTCCCCCAATGACTCCTGAGGAAAATGCCTATGCCTCTAATGTAAAATTTGCGAAGTTTAACCAAGAAAATAAAGCTAAACTTCCAACTTTAGCAGCTGAATTCATAGGCTGGAATAATGGAGAACGTTTAGTTACAGGGAAAGATCCACTAACGGGCGAAGACGCAAATCGTTGGGCGGCAGGTGCAGAGTTAGCTGTTGATATTGCAAGTAATTTCTTTCCTATAGCTAAGGCTGGCAAATTAAGGAAACTTGAAAAAGCACTCGATGCAGTAGACGTAGTCAATGATGCTTCAAAAGCTACAAAGGCAGCTGATAAAGCTAAAGATGCTTCGAAAGCTGCAAAGGCAGCGGACAAGGCATCAGACGCTGCTCGTGTGGCGGATAAAGTAGATGATGTCAAAGATGTTAATAAAATTCCTCAATATGTTGAAGATACTATTTCACAGATTAAAAACAATAAGGGTAATCCACCAGATGGATTTAAAGGAGGAAAAGTTTATAAAAATGAGCCTTTAGATGGTGAAGAACTCCTTCCCGATGGAATTACTTATAAAGAGTACGATGTTCATCCATATCAAAAAGGAGTGCGAAGAGGAATGGAAAGAATTGTTATAGGTGAAGATGGATCCATATGGTATACTCAAGATCACTATCAAACTTTTATAAGAATAAAATAAGGGGAATATAATGTCAAAGAAATTTAATAATAGAACATTTAGAAAGATAGAAGAAATTTATAGCGTTTATTTACCTGACGAATTTAAAAAAGTTTATGGAAATATGGAGGAACTTCCTGAAAACTGGTATGATTGGAGTGATTTTTCACCTCAGAATGTTAAGGTGTTGAGTAATTATATACAAGTAATAAAAGAAAATATAGCAGAAGAAATAGAATATGTTGATTGGAGCGATAATTGGGGAGAAGCTCCAAGTAATTTAGAACTTACAAAAGGAGAAATACTAAGTCGTTTAATGAATTCCCCAACATTATTGCCCATTTTTGGTCATAGGTATATTGCATCATGTAATACTCCAATTTCGCCTGTATTTTCAATTGTTGGTTCAGATATCATTTATTATTCAAAAAGCCTAACTGATTATTTTCATGGAATCACAGTAAGCAGAGAGACAAATCTATCTAATTTACCCCAAATTCCTTTTTGGTCCGATATTGCACAGTGATAAAGGTTAGATGAGAATACTAGGTTAAGAGAAAAATTACAACAAGTATATTTCAAAACTTTTCACCATTATCAAGTAATTGGTATTAATTTTGGGATAGATGTAATTTCTGAGAAATTTCCTCTTATTTTCAAGTTGGAAAAGTGATTGTTATTTAGTATCTGAGACTATAGGAATTTAATTATTTATTTAAGTTAATAAATTGAAAAGTTCTCAGAAATAATTTGCTTAGAATGTTTTTGAAAAACTTAAAAAGAGAAATTAAATTACATGATTATCTTAACTAGAATCGTACTAATTGTTTAAATTAACCTCTTCTGTTGTGATAGAAACATGCAAAGACTCTCGAGGAAGGATTTCTTCGAGAGTTTTATGTTACATCTATGACTTAAAGGATCAGTTGCTTACAGTGACTAAGGAGGGAATCGTTGTCAACCCACCAGAACTCGGTAACCTACCGGATCAGGGAGAAGTGACCTATGCCAGTTGGGCTCTGTGACAGGTTTGACCAAGGATGGACAAGCCGTCTCATCCAGTCGCTATCATCTCTATGGGGCAAGAAAGACAAGCACAGACACGACAGGAAATCCCTTTGCCTATAACGGCGAAGCCCGTGATGATACTGGACTTGACTATTTACGCGCAAGGTATTATGATAGTCAGGGAGGTACTTTCTTAACCGAGGATAGCTACCCAGGGGAGGAAACAGACCCTCTCAGCCAGAACCGCTACAGCTATGTGCAGAACAACCCTGTTAACTATACAGACCCGAGTGGACACTTCTGGAACAGTATCAAAAAAGGCTGGAACTATGTTAAGTCAGGAGTTAATTGGGCTGGCAGACAAATTAGTAGAGGCGTTAATTGGGCTGGTAGACAAATTAGTAGAGGAGTCAGCTGGGCAAACACCCAATTTAACCGAGCGTCGAATTGGGTTGGTAGACAGATTGATAGAGGTGTTAACTGGGTCAGCACCCAGGTTAACCGTGCATCGAATTGGATTGGCAGACAGTGGAATAAGGTTCAAACGACCTACAATAGTGCCCGCGACTATGTACAAACGAAATACCAGCAAGCGGCAGCACAGATAGAAGCTAAGCGCCAACAAGTGGTTCGGTCTGCCTATGCCCTAGCAACAGGCTTGAGCTCTTCCCCAACCATCCGAGAAGGAAAGAATCTCCTCCGAAACTGGGGAACAGCCTTGCAGAATACCTTAAAACATGTTTGTACAACAGCCGAACGGATCAAGAATCAAGTCGTTGATTTCGTGAGAAATGTCGACTGGAAGAAGGTTGCCGTAACTGCGGGAGCTATCGGTGTCGGTATTGCTCTTACCGTAGCGACTGGAGGTCTTGGAGCCCCCGTAGCGATGGCTATCGGTGGTGCAGCCTCTGGAGCAATCATCTCAGGATATGATGCCTATAGTTCTGGCCAACGTGGTTGGGAATTGGTTGGTTCGATTGCCAAAGGAGCAGGAACGGGTGCTATCTCAGGTCTTATTGGCGGTCAATTGATGGGAGCAGGAGCTGGTCTAGCAACTAATGTGACCCAAAATATTGGCAATCAAGCAGTTCGACAAGTTGCCAAGATTGGAGTGGAATCTGCGGTTGAGACTGCGATTGATACAGGTATTGATTTGGCCACAGGCAATAAGATTACTGGTCAAACAGTCGCTATGAACTTTGCCTTTAACACCTTTACCAACGGAGCAGGTAGTGTGTCTCCTAAGAAGGCTCCTAAGGCTGATGTGGTGACGACGAAGCCGAAATCAGGGGATGTACCGATCACGAGACCACGCAAAGATGTAACCCCTGTTCAGCAACTAGCATTGCCTGGGCCGACTAGTAAACCACTTGCCTTGCCAGCACCATCAGATAAAATATCACAAATTAATCCCTACAACATTAGGTTTAGTCAAAGTTCTGTTAATGGAGCCGATTCTATACAATCTAGTATGATATCTAATGGTTGGAAAGGAGATGCAATTGATGTTGTGAATATGCCTGATGGTAAGTTAACAACTATTGATAATACAAGGGTTATAGCTGCTAGAGGAGCTGGGATTGCTGCTACGGCTAGAGTACATCAATATACGGATCCTCTTCCAGAACAATTTATAGATAGACTTACAACTCCTGCTGGTACACCTTCAACTTGGGGAGAAGCAGTTCAGTTACGTGTTGGTAAGCAAAAATCATCTTTTCGAACCTTGAATCCATACGGTTCGTACGACTTAGAACGGAGGAATTAATTCATGCCATTTACATTTAATCATTCTTTTTTTTCCTATCCACAACAATTAAAAGATTTAGTTTCTAAAGGTATCGTTGATTTTGGTGTTTGGTACTTGATGAACGATGAAGAAACGGTTAGGAGATTTAGAGGTCTTCAAACAAGATATCCTGAGCGAACATTATATCCATTTGCAAGGAGAGGTGATAATGATGATATCGCCTGTTTTGAAGATGTTGATAGTACTCTAGTGCATATAATTCATGACTTTGCTGATTCAGGATGGGAACAAAGGGAAGTTCTACCTAATATTGATGCATGGTTAGAATACATTGAGGAGTGTAATCTTCAAGACGGATAATAATTTAAGAATTATTTGAGCTATAAGAATATTATTCCAATTTAGACCTGTTTTGGATATACAAGAATAGCGTACATATAGGATTTTATGATTTAAAGTCAGAAATAGAAGTCACTATTACTGAAATTCTGCAATAAGTTACCGTCAAAGAACATTTAGACCTCATTACCCAGATTACAGGCGGAGTGGGATTTGAGAACTAAGAAAAAATAATTACAAAGTGAAGTTGAGATGATGCGGTCTCAACTTCATTTTCAAATAGTAAGCAAAATAGTGAGGTTTAACTTAAGATAATGTGTAGGTGGAGTGACTCAGTATGCCTATGACGCTACAGGTAGCTTGGCAAAAGAAACAGATGCCAACGGTCATAGCACCAACTATGTCAATGACCAGCTAGAAAAAGTAGCCAAGTCCGATGGGAAAACCATCAGCTGTATTAGTTTTCGTAACATTAGTACATTATTTTAAGATGCCTTTTCAACTGTATTTCAATTTATAAAGAATAATGATCTTTTGAAAACATTTACACTTACTTGAATTAAGTCATTTGCTTAAAATTGTGGTATAATCGTTCAGTTAGAAAATAAATTTTTGAATACAATAGAGGAAATCATGACAAAATTAAGAGAAGATATCCGTAATATCGCGATTATCGCCCACGTCGACCACGGTAAAACGACCCTCGTTGACGAATTGTTGAAACAATCTGAAACTCTTGACGCGCGTACAGAGTTAGCTGAGCGTGCAATGGACTCAAACGATATTGAGAAAGAGCGTGGAATCACCATCCTTGCGAAAAATACAGCAGTTGCCTACAACGGAACTCGTATCAACATCATGGACACACCAGGACACGCGGACTTCGGTGGAGAAGTTGAACGTATCATGAAAATGGTTGACGGTGTTGTTTTGGTCGTAGATGCTTACGAAGGAACTATGCCACAGACTCGTTTCGTATTGAAAAAAGCCTTGGAACAAGACCTTGTGCCTATCGTTGTGGTTAACAAAATTGATAAGCCATCAGCTCGTCCAGCAGAAGTAGTGGATGAAGTCTTGGAACTTTTCATCGAGCTTGGTGCGGATGATGACCAACTTGACTTCCCAGTTGTTTATGCGTCAGCTATCAACGGAACATCTTCATTGTCAGATGATCCAGCAGACCAAGAAAAGACTATGGCGCCAATCTTTGACACTATTATCGACCACATTCCAGCTCCAGTTGATAACTCAGATGAGCCCCTTCAATTCCAAGTGTCACTTTTGGACTACAACGACTTCGTAGGTCGTATCGGTATCGGACGTGTCTTCCGTGGTAGTGTAAAGGTTGGGGATCAAGTAACCCTTTCTAAATTGGATGGTACAACTAAGAACTTCCGTGTCACAAAACTCTTTGGTTTCTTTGGTTTGGAACGTCGTGAAATTCAAGAAGCCAAAGCTGGTGACTTGATTGCCGTTTCAGGTATGGAAGATATCTTCGTTGGTGAAACAATTACTCCTACAGACGCAGTTGAAGCTCTTCCAGTTCTTCACATCGATGAGCCAACACTTCAAATGACCTTCTTGGTCAACAACTCACCATTTGCTGGTCGTGAAGGTAAATGGGTCACTTCTCGTAAGGTTGAAGAGCGCCTTCAAGCAGAATTGCAAACAGACGTTTCTCTTCGTGTTGAACCAACTGACTCACCAGATAAATGGACTGTATCAGGACGTGGGGAATTGCACTTGTCAATCCTTATCGAAACAATGCGTCGTGAGGGCTATGAGCTTCAAGTATCTCGTCCAGAAGTTATCGTAAAAGAAATTGATGGCGTCAAATGTGAACCATTTGAACGCGTGCAAATCGACACACCTGAAGAATACCAAGGATCCGTTATCCAAAGTCTTTCTGAACGTAAAGGTGAAATGTTGGATATGATCTCAACTGGTAATGGTCAAACTCGTTTGGTCTTCCTCGTTCCTGCGCGTGGTTTGATTGGATACTCAACTGAGTTCTTGTCAATGACTCGTGGTTACGGTATCATGAACCACACCTTCGACCAATACTTGCCTTTGATTCCAGGTGAAATTGGTGGTCGTCACCGTGGTGCCCTTGTTTCTATCGATGCTGGTAAGGCTACAACTTACTCAATCATGTCTATCGAAGAACGCGGTACTATCTTTGTCAACCCAGGTACTGAGGTTTACGAAGGAATGATCATCGGTGAAAACTCTCGTGAAAATGACTTGACAGTTAATATCACTAAAGCGAAACAAATGACCAACGTTCGTTCCGCTACTAAGGACCAAACAGCGGTTATCAAGACTCCTCGTATCTTGACTCTTGAAGAATCACTTGAGTTCTTGAACGACGATGAGTACATGGAAGTAACGCCTGAGTCTATCCGTTTGCGTAAACAAATCCTTAACAAGGCAGAGCGTGAGAAAGCAAACAAAAAGAAAAAATCAGCTGAATAAGAGCTAGAAAGAGCAGAAAATGGTCTATTTAATCATAGGGATTTTATTACTCTTACTCTATGTATTTGCGACACCTCAAAGTATCAAGGGAACGGTTAATATTGTAATTCTTGTTTTTGGTCTCGTTTCCCTCGTGATTTTGCTCATGTTGTCCATCCTGCAAATCTTTCAGCTACCAACAGAATTCTTTATTACAGTAGCCATGCTGGTCCTTACGTATTTTAGTTTGCGAGATATATCTTTAATGTCGGTGAAAAAGAGATAGGTATGTGGCTTTGGAGTTCTATTAGGATTCGGTAAATATTTTGATAAAACATAACTACCACAAGTGAAGTCAGTAAAACTGAGTTTACTTGTGGTTTTTGCTTTGTAGAATCTAGAAATTTAGGCTCTTTAAGCTTCATCGGCCTCCTACTTTCATTCACTAGATGTTTATTAAGTAGCAGATAATAGAAGAACTTCTGGGAGGAAATTACGTTCTTACTGTGAATGTTTACAAAGAATAAGGATACTTTTCTTTAAAAATTGGATAAAGAAGCTAAATATAGCAATTTTGTTATTCAAATCCTTTGTAGACGTTTACTATTTTTGATATACTGTGATAAGGAATAGATACGAAATTGGAGTTTATCATGAAACAACATCATTTTAAAGCAAAACAACGCTTTTCTTTGAGAAAGTATGCAGTAGGAACTTGTTCCGTCTTATTGGGAACGAGTTTGTTTTTTGTAGGCACAGGTGGAAATGCCGTGCTTGCAGAGGAAAGAATTCCTCAGCTAGTGTCACACTATGTGGAAGATAAAGACTTGCCTGAATCTTTGAAGGCTGAACTACGTTGGTTTGAAGAGAATGCTATCCAAGTGGAGGAAGGTAAGGATTATTACTTCGTCTACCGTAAGTCTGCTACTAAGTTACCTGATACTGGCTTGTTTTCAAATGCCATTCTGCCTGTGCTGGGTACAGGAATCTTGCTGGTTTCACTCACTCTCATTAAAAAGAGAAAGGGAGCCTCTCTCTTTCTAGTGACAGTTTTGGCTGTAGGTGGGACTGCACTATCAGTTTCTGCCTTGGAGAACTTAGTAGAGCTTCGTCCAGCTCTTGTCAAAACAGTTGCAGGAGAATTTTTGCCTAGACCAGAAAGGATCGAGGGGTATGAATTTACAGGTTATTATTTTGTAAGGGGAAATGGAGAAGTTTCTAGAAATGAACATACAAAACCTCATTCTCCACAAGCAGATAAGGTAGAATCCACCTCAACCCCAAGCGAAGGTACTCCGAGCTTGGTCGAGGTGAAGCCAGAGCTTGAAGTTACGACAGAAGTCGTTGCCTATGATACTGTTTATCAGGACGATCCAGACCTACTTAAGGGTCAAACTCGCCTTATCCGAGCAGGTGTTGCAGGTGAGCGCACTATCTTAACAGAAGTGACGACTGTAGATGGCAAGGAAGACCGCCAAGTCAAATCCAACACTGTAACTGTGGAACCAATTTCAGAAATCATAGCAGTAGGCACTAAGGTAGAATCCACTTCAACTCCAAGCGAAAGTACTCCGAGCTTGGTCGAGGTGAAGCCAGAGCTTGAAGTAACGACAGAAGCCATTGCTTATGATACTGTTTATCAGGATGCTCCGAACTTACTTAAGGGTCAAACCCGTGTCATCAGAGCAGGAGTAGCAGGTGAGCGTACTATTTTAACCGAGGTTACGACTGTAGATGGCAAGGAAGACCGCCAAGTCAAATCCAACACTGTAACCTTGGCGCCAGTTACCGAAATCATCGCAGTAGGCACTAAGGTAGAATCCACTTCAATTCCAAGCGAAGGTACACCAAGCTTGGTCGAGGTGAAACCAGAGCTTGAAGTAACGACAGAAGCCGTTGCTTATGATACTATTCATCAAGACGATCCAGACTTACTCAAGGGTCAAACCCGAGTCATCAGAGCAGGTGTTACAGGCGAGCGTACTATTTTAACCGAGGTGACGACTGTAGATGGTAAGGAAGACCGCCAGGTCAAATCCAATACTGTAACTTTAGAGCCAGTTTCCGAAATCATAGCAGTAGGCACTAAGGTAGAATCCACTTCAATTCCAAGCGAAGGTACACCAAGCTTGGTCGAGGTGAAACCAGAGCTTGAAGTAACGACAGAAGCCGTTGCTTATGACACTCTTCATCAGGAAGATCCAGACTTGCTTAAGGGTGAAACTCGTGTCATTCAAGCAGGCGTAGCAGGTGAGCGCACTATTTTAACCGAGGTCACGACTGTGGATGGCAAGGAAGACCGCCAAGTTAAATCCAATACTGTGACTTTGGAGCCAATTTCAGAAATCATAGCAGTAGGCACTAAGGTAGAATCCACTTCAATTCCAAGTGAAGGTACTCCAAGCTTGGTCCAAGTGAAGCCAGAGCTTGAAGTTGCGACAGAAACCGTTGCTTACGATACTATTCATCAGGAAGATCCGGACTTGCTTAAGGGTCAAACCCGCGTCCTTCGAGCGGGAGTCTCAGGCGAGCGCACGATCTTAACGGAAGTGACGACTGTAGATGGCAAGGAAGACCGCCAAGTCAAATCCAACACTGTAACCTTGGCGCCAGTTACTGAAATCATAGCAGTAGGCACTAAGGTAGAATCCACTTCAACTCCAAGTGAAGGTACTCTGAGTTTGGTCCAAGAGAAGCCAGAGCTTGAAGTTACGACAGAAGCCATTGCCTATGACACTATCCATCAGGAAGATCCAGACTTGTTTAAGGGTCAAACCCGTGTCATCAGAGCAGGAGTAGCAGGTGAGCGTACTATTTTAACCGAGGTTACAACTGTCGATGGCAAGGAGGACCGCCAGGTCAAATCCAATACTGTAACCTTAGAACCAGTTACCGAAATCATGGCAGTAGGCACTAAGGTAGAATCCACTTCAATTCCAAGTGAAGGTGCTCCGAGCTTGGTCGAGGAGAAGCCGGAGCTTGAAGTTACGACAGAAGCCATTGCCTATGACACTATTCATCAGGACGATCCAGACTTGCTTAAGGGTGAAACCCGCCTTATCCGATCAGGCGTAGCCGGTGAGCGTACTATTTTAACGGAAGTGACGACTGTGGCTGGCAAAGAAGTCCGCCAAGTCAAATCCAATACTGTGACTTTGGAGCCAATTTCCGAAATCATAGCAGTAGGTACTAAGGTAGAGTCGGCGCCAGTTCCACAACCAAAAGTTGACACCCAAACAATCCCATATAAAACAATCTATCAAGCAGATGATAGCCAAGAGGTCGGTTCTAGAAAGACGAAAACACATGGGGTCAATGGAAAAGCAGAAACCACTACACGATATACAAGAGATCAAACCAGTGGTCAGATTACAGAGGCTAGTACATCAAAAACTCTGGTGGAAAAGGTAGATGAGGTTGTTCTAGTTGGGACCAAACCAAGTGTAGAAACAAGGGTCATCGCAAATAATACGGTTTATGAAGCAGACCCGACACTTCCTTATCAAACAGAAAAAGTTGCTATTTCAGGTAAGGAAGGAATCGAAAAAACGACTACCACCTACCAAGTAGATGCTCAGACAGGTCAGGTTACAGAAAGAGAACACCAAAAAGAAGTAACAGCTCCGATTGATAAAGTTATGAAAGTCGGAAATATCGAAACCGTCTTGACACCAATTCCAATCAAGGAGGAACGTCGTCAGGATCCAACACTTGATAAGGATCTTGAAAAAGTAGAAAGCCAGGGTGAGCCTGGCGAGACCACCACTACCAGAGTTTATGAAGTAAATTCTCAAACAGGTGAATTGCTATCACACACGGAAACAAGTGCTGTGACAAAAGCAATGAAGCCAAAGATCATCTTGGTGGGAAGCAAAGAAACCAAACCTCATCTTCTTCCAGTGAATACGGAGTTAGAAAATGCCATTGATGTAAGACCAGCTAGCCAAGGAATGAAGTCTGTGGACCTGCTTTCCAATGCTTATGTGACAAATGCCCTCAGACCAAATATTTTGGGGCGAGATGTGATTAGTAAGAAAATTGAACTCAAAAAGACAAATCCTACTATTTCAGATGAAGAGGTTCAAGAAGTCCTTCGCAAAGAATATCTAGAGAGATTATCTATTAAAGACACACTTGAAGAAACGAAAAAGACCCTAGATATAGACCTTAAAAAAGTTGTAGCTCATAGTTTGAGTGTGCTCGGAAATACAGCTGAAACCAGATCTAAGGTTCAGGCAGATTTAGAAGCTAATAAGGAAAAAATACTCTTAGGACTAACCTATATCAATCGTTTCTACAATATTGATTTTGGCAAGACCAACATCCGTGATATTCTTGCCTACAATCCAAGCTCTTTTGGTAAGAAGGTGACGTCATTAGAATGGCTAACATCTCTAGGTTCAATGAGCTATGATGAGATGAAGCTGGTCAATAGTCCACGAACATTTGAAAAATACTTTGGAAAAGTAACAGATAAGTCAAGCCTATTAGACTTCCTTGACTATAACCGAACAACCTTTACAAACATGGATGGCGATACTTGGTTGAAGGATGCTACAAAAGCCATCGTTGTTGAGAAAAAATCTAAAGAAAAAACAGATGAAAATGTTAGTCTCTACACGAAGTTGACCTCTGATCCTGCCAAGTACGGGGCAGAACCTCAACAGATTGATAATCGCAAACAATATAACATGGCTACTCTTCTAGGTTTAGTAAACATCAAGGAACCAAGTATTTATGCCATTACAAATATGGCAACCGTTTCTTACGGGAATATCGGAACTTATATGGATAGCTCACTGGCTCAGAGCAATCCTACTCAATATAAGGCTGAATTGGAAAAAGTGAAGGCTTTGGTTGAATTGACAGCTGAGCGTCAGGCTGCTTATGTTGATACGCTTTATAGAATCACTAAAAAAGACAATCAATCAAAACTAGTAACCAACCGTTTGATTGTGGATACTATGAAAAAGTATACTAGCAAGCAAAATGCAGGCATCAAGGAAACCTGGTCTAAGGAGTTTGGTTCAGAGGCGGATAAGGGAGTCAAGGACTTCATGTCTCCTCTAGGCATGTATTCTCCGTCCCAATCAGTTGGTGCTGAGGCAAATGGTGCTGGTGTGCGTTACTTTATTGATAGGGTCTTGGACGATCGAGGGTCAGCGACCTATTCTCATGAAATGACTCACTTGTTGGATCGCACAGTCCTCTTTAATAATTATGGTCGACGAGATGGTACAGGGGCAGAATTCTATGCACGTGGAATCTTTGAAAACTCCTACACTCCAGAAACAGATAGCTACTTTAACTTGAACTTTGTTTATGACGAGAGTGACAAAGACAGCTTCTACAACAAGACGCCAGAGCGCTTTAAATCAGCCACAGATTTGAAAGAATATATGCACGGTAGTTTCGATGTTCTCTATACTTTAGATTATCTAGAAGCTGAGGCAAGTCGAGGAATGTCAGCTGCGGATAAGGCAGTATACTTCAAGCAACTCTTGCCGAGTGCGACAAGTGGTTCAAGAACTCCTGTTTCTTATCCAAATCCATCTGTCAAACCGAGCCACCAGAGCGAGGAAATCAAGGCTTTAACAGAGGCAGATGCTAGCAAGCTGGGCGATATTCATAGTTTGATTGACAATCACATCGTGGTAAATCGCTATATCATTAAAGGATTCACGGCTACAGGGAAAGTAGATGCCAATGGATATTATACCGTTGATATGTTTGATACGATTTATGGTGTCAACGAAAATGATAAGGGAATGAGTGGGGATATCAGCTTTAGGAAGCAAGCCTTTGAACTCATGGCAGGTCTTGGCTATTACGAAGGTTTCGTTCCTTATGTCTCTAATCAGTACAAGCAAGATGCAGAAAAAGAGAATCGTCCCTTGTCAGACCAATACATCTTTGAAAAGATCTTAGCTGGTAAGACCTATGCTCAATTCAAGAAGGAACAAATGGATGAACGGATTGCGAATATCAGTAAGTTAAAACCGATTACCATTGACTACAAAGGTAAGCAGGAAGTGATTTCTAGTCCTGAACGAATGAAGCAATTGATGGAAGTAGCGGTAGAAGAAGAGCTTGCTCAGATTAAAGCAGGAAATATCAGTCAAAAACAATACCGTTTCATTGAAACTCCTGTTCAGAAGTTGAAAAAAGCTATATACAAAGCATATCTCAAGGAATCAAATGAGTTTAGAAATTCCATCTATACTTCTTAAGGGAAAGATAAGTCTATCATTAGGAGTTCATAGCAATTTTGCTACTCGGTAAGATTAACTAGTTAGCTAGGTTCGAGACAGAAAAACACCTTTTGAATTGCAAGTTCTCGCAGTTCAAAAGGTGTTTTGTTTATGATGATAGATTGCTTTTTTCTTCAGAATAGCGTTGATAGAAGTCAACTTTCAGTTGAATAAAGTTTTCCAATTCGCGTAGGAGTTGAAGTAAGGTTGCGCGCGTTTCAAATTCTTCCCTTGTTTTAGGGAGGTTACGATTGCGAAATACCTGCAGGTAGCTTTCAATATCATTTAATAAATCGTTGGCAGGATTGGTCTGACTGAGTTGATCCGCAATTTTAGCGAATAGCTGGGCAAGGATTAGGCTTTCGCTTGCGGCTAGATTACAGGTATTGATTTGTTGAGCCATATTACGAAGAATGCGACTCTGTCTCTGTCTCATTTCGAAATAGTGGATATGATAGTCGGTCTGATGAAAGAGGTGGTCAGAGTGATCAAGATAGACCAGTTTGAGAGCTTCTTCAAGAAGATGATCCAGTTCTTCAACGAGTTGGGCACGGTTACGACCATCGCCCTTTCCAAGATAATATTCAAAACGTTGTAAAATGTGTTTGAGTTTTTCTTCCACCTTGAGATGATAGAGATGGATCTCTTCTTGCCGAGAAGGCATGTAAAGATTGACAGTCAAGGCAAATCCCGTACCGATCAGAAATAGGAGGAGCTCATTCACTAGCAGATCTGGTGATGTAGACTTCTGAACCAAGAGATGACTGACTAGGACACTACTCGGGGTAATGCCAATCTCCCAGCCCAGTTTATAGGCCAGAGGGACATAGAGGGCCAAATAGAGACCAAAACTCCAGATGTGATAGCCAGTCAGATGAAAGGAAAGGACACCAATGAAAAGAGCAAGAAGGGTTGAAAATAAACGATTGCGAGCCAGCTTAATGGTGCTTCGACGGGTATCCGATAAGCTCAATAGGGCAATGATACCAGCGGATACTGCTGAAGATAAATCCAGAAAGTAGGCTAGAACACAGGCTAAACAGGTTGCCAGAACGAGTTTAAAAGTACGTTGAGTGATAGACATGAGACATTTCCTAAAATGAATGATAGAAACCAGACAAAACAAGCCCTAAATAGGCTTGTCTTGATTATTTATTGCGAGCAGAGGAAAATTCGGCTACTGCTGTAAAGAGGACATCTGTTGAGGAGTTGAGGGCTGTTTCGCAAGAGTCTTGAATAACACCGATGACAAATCCGACACCCACAACCTGCATAGCAATATCATTGGTAATTCCAAAGAGACTGCAAGCAACCGGGATAAGTAGGAGAGAACCTCCGGCAATTCCTGAAGCACCGCAGGCAGAGATGGCTGCAACGATACTGAGTACAAAGGCTGTTGCAAAATCAACTGAGATTCCAAGGGTATTGACAGCAGCTAGGGTTAAGATGTTGATGGTAACAGCAGCTCCAGCCATATTGATAGTTGATCCAAGTGGGATAGAGACAGAATAGGTATCTGGATTAAGACCTAGATCCTCACAGAGTTTCATATTAACAGGGATATTTGCAGCTGAGCTTCGGGTGAAAAAGGCTGTGACTCCGCTGATACGCAAACATTTCCAAACAAGTGGATAAGGATTTTTCTTGATAAAGAGAAAAGCAATCAGAGGATTGATCACTAGGGCAACGAAAACCATAGTGGCAATCAAAAGTCCGAGTAAGATTCCGTAATTTGCTAAACTCGCAATACCTTGACCAGAGATGGTTTCGAAGACTAACCCGAGGATACCAAATGGCGCAAGGTTAATGATCCATTCGACGATTTTTGAAGTCACACTGGCCATTGTTTTGAGTAGCTCCTTGCTATTTTTGCTAGCTTCTCGCATGGCAACTCCAAAGACGATAGCCCAAGAGAGAATTCCGATATAGTTAGCTTCGATGATGGCATTGACAGGATTGTCTACTATTTTTAGTAGGAGATTACTGAGTACTTGTCCGATGCCGTCTGGAGGAGTAACTTCTGTACTAGCACTACTCAAGACCATCTGAACAGGGAAGAGAAAGCTAGCCAAAACTGCTACAAGAGCCGCAGCAAAGGTCCCAAGCAAATAGAGGAAAATGACTTTTTTCATATTGCTATCTTGACCTTTCTGGTGTTGGGAAAGGGCGTTAGCGACTAAAGCAAAAACCAGGACAGGGGCGATGGCCTTTAGTCCTCCTACAAATAAATCTCCCAATAAACCAATGCCAGTTAGATTAGGAACGAGTAGACCTAGAATAGCTCCCAAGGTCATTCCGATTCCGATCCGTTTGATCAGATTTGTTTTGTTCCAAGCACGAATAATTCTTTTCATAAAGGTCTCCTTTTTGTGTATTGTTTATGATTATAGTATAAATATACTTGAAAAGCAAGTGTCTTATAGATTTTATTAGAATAAATGAATATTTATGAAAAGGATGGCGAGGAAGGATTTATGGTATAATGAATAGAAAAGGAGTTTTATATGCAAGAATTTTTTCAACGTTATCTGGATAAATTAGATCTAACAACTGTTTTAGAAAATCTCTTGACCAAGGTGATTTCTCTTCTACTTCTTATCCTTCTATTTTATATAGCTAAAAAGTTCCTCCATGTTGCTGTAGGAAAGATTGTTAAACCGTCACTTAAGTTTTCAAATCGAGATGCAGGTAGAC
Organism: uncultured Streptococcus sp.; assembly: GCF_963511325.1. Taxonomy (GTDB): domain Bacteria; phylum Bacillota; class Bacilli; order Lactobacillales; family Streptococcaceae; genus Streptococcus. The sequence continues at coordinate 23,644 of NZ_CAUPII010000003.1, read as the reverse complement.
AAAAGACGATTTCTCGTTTGCTTGAGAATATTTTCAACTACACACTTTATTTCTTCTTGATTTACTGTATCTTGTCTATTTTAGGCTTACCTGTTTCTAGCTTGCTTGCAGGTGCGGGGATTGCTGGGGTGGCTATCGGTATGGGAGCACAAGGTTTTCTATCAGATGTCATCAATGGCTTCTTTATTCTCTTTGAGCGCCAGTTGGATGTAGGAGATGAAGTTGTTTTGACCAATGGGCCTATTACTGTATCAGGAAAAGTCGTTAGTGTTGGAATTCGAACGACTCAACTGAGAAGTGATGACCAAGCCCTTCACTTTGTTCCTAACCGCAATATTACCGTTGTGAGTAATTTTTCAAGAAAAGAAGAGAACTGAAATTTTACTTGATTTATGGTACAATAGAAAGAGTTTAGTAAAGGAGAAACGATGTTTTTAGATGAGCAATTAGGAAATGATTGTGTTTGGATCAATCTAGATGTAGAAAAAATTAAAAATCTTGAAGATTTATCTGAAATCTACGGATTGGATAAGGAAACCATCGAATATGCGCTGGATAAAAATGAACGTGCCCATATGGATTATAACCGTGAGAATGGGACTGTGACCTTTATCTACAATGTTCTGGATTTAGAAAAGGACAAGGATTACTATGAAGCGATTCCCATGACCTTTATCGTTGAAAACAAACGAATGATTACCATCAGCAACCATAAGAATGCTTATGTCATTGATCAGATGTTAGCTTATCTGGATAGCCATGAGTCGCTTTCTATTTACAAGTTTCTCTTTGCTGGTTTAGAGATTATCAGTAACGCTTATTATCCTGTCATTGAAGAGATGGATAAAAGTAAGGACGAAATTAGTGCCTTGCTACGTCAAACTACAACAAAGAAAAATCTCTTCGCCCTCTCTGACTTGGAGACAGGTATGGTTTACTTGACAGCAGCGGCAAAACAAAATAGACTCCTCTTGGAACATATCCAGGGCCATGCTCTTTATCGGAGATTTAATGATGTCGAACGAGAGCAGTTTGATGATGCCATGATTGAAGCCCATCAGTTGGTGTCTATGACAGACTTGATTTCTCAAGTCTTGCAACAACTCTCAGCTTCTTACAACAACATCCTAAACAATAACTTGAATGATAGTTTGTCAATTTTGACTATTATCTCCGTCTTACTAGCAGTACTTGCGGTTATTACAGGTTTCTTCGGAATGAATGTTCCTCTACCATTTACAGAAGAGCCAAATGCTTGGATTTATATCTTAATGGCTAGCTTGATTTTATGGGCAGCCTTATCTCAATGGCTGAAGAAAATTACTAGAAAATAAAAGAAAAGGAGCCAAAATGGTGATTGAAAACTACATGCCAGACTTTGCTGTAGAAGCAGTTTATGATTTGACAGTCCAAAGCCTGAAAAACCAAGGGATCAAAGCTGTTTTGGTGGATTTGGACAATACCCTGATTGCTTGGAATAATCCAGATGGAACAGTAGAGATGAAGCAATGGTTACATGATCTGCGCGATGCTGGGATACGTATCATTGTGGTATCTAACAATACTCCAAAACGTGTCAAACGAGCAGTTGAAAAATTTGATATTGACTATGTTTACTGGGCACTGAAGCCCTTTACTTTAGGAATTAACCGTGCCATGAAACATTTCCACTATGAAAAAGACCAAGTGGTCATGGTTGGCGACCAGCTCATGACGGATATTCGAGCAGCTCACCGTGCAGGCATTCGCTCGATTTTGGTCAAACCCTTGGTTCAACACGACTCTATTAAGACTCAGATTAACCGAGCGCGTGAGCGTCGTGTGATGAGAAAAATCGCTGAAAAATACGGACCGATTACATATAAAAAAGGAATCTAATTATGGAAGAAATTCTCTGTATTGGTTGTGGAGCAACTATTCAGACTACAGATAAGACTGGGCTTGGTTTCACCCCCCAGTCGGCACTCGAAAAAGGTTTGGAGGCAGGTGAAGTCTATTGTCAACGCTGTTTTCGTCTTCGTCACTACAATGAAATCACTGATGTTCAGTTAACGGATGATGATTTCCTCAAACTTCTGCACGAGGTGGGGGACAGTGATGCCTTGGTAGTTAATGTCATTGATATCTTTGACTTTAATGGTTCTGTCATCCCAGGTTTGCCACGTTTTGTATCGGGCAATGATGTGCTCTTAGTCGGAAATAAAAAAGATATCCTACCTAAGTCAGTTAAACCAGGTAAGATTAGCCAGTGGCTGATGGAGCGTGCTCACGAGGAAGGCTTGCGTCCTGTTGATGTCGTCTTGACTTCAGCACAAAACAAGCATGCCATTAAGGAAGTCATTGACAAGATCGAGCACTACCGTAAGGGACGTGATGTCTATGTTGTTGGGGTGACCAATGTCGGGAAATCAACCCTTATCAACGCCATTATCCAAGAAATTACAGGTGACCAGAACGTCATCACAACTTCACGCTTCCCAGGAACAACCTTGGATAAGATTGAAATTCCACTCGATGATGGTTCTTATATCTACGATACGCCGGGGATTATCCACCGTCACCAGATGGCCCACTACTTGACTGCTAAAAACCTCAAGTATGTCAGCCCTAAAAAGGAAATCAAACCAAAAACCTATCAGCTAAACCCTGAACAAACCCTATTTTTAGGTGGATTGGGACGCTTTGACTTTATTGCAGGAGAAAAGCAAGGTTTTACAGCCTTCTTTGACAATGAACTCAAACTTCATCGTACCAAGCTAGAGGGAGCTAGTGCCTTTTACGACAAGCACCTAGGAACTCTTCTTGCACCACCAAATAGCAAGGAAAAAGAAGATTTTCCAAAACTAGTCCAACATGTATTTAACATCAAGGATAAGACTGACCTAGTTATCTCAGGACTAGGTTGGATACGTGTGACAGGCACGGCCAAAGTAGCCGTCTGGGCCCCAGAAGGCGTCGCCGTCGTCACAAGAAAAGCAATTATTTAAAATAAAATCACCGAGCGAACAAAGTGAGCTCATAAAAAGATAGTTATTGCCGTGGTGTGATTGCCAATCTTTAGATTGGCAAGGGGCACAATTGAGACCTAGGCTCAATTGTGAGGTCAGGAAATCCATTTTTCAAAGATGAAATCATTGAAAAATTAGTTCCGACCGTCCCTCACCACCTAAAATAACTATCAAAAAAGGAAGAAAGATTATGTCATTAACATCGAAACAACGTGCCTTCCTCAACAGCCAGGCACACACCCTCAAACCCATCATCCAAATCGGGAAAAACGGTCTCAACGACCAAATCAAAACCAGCGTTCGCCAAGCACTTGACGCGCGTGAATTGATCAAGGTTACTCTCTTGCAAAACACAGATGAAAATATCCACGAAGTAGCTGAAATCTTGGAAGAAGAAATTGGTGTGGATACAGTCCAAAAAATCGGACGCATCTTGATTTTGTATAAACAATCCAGCAAGAAAGAAAATCGCAAGATTTCTAAAAAAGTTAAAGAAAGCTAAGAACGATACTCCCAAAAGCTGTTTTTACAGAAGAGTAAAGGAGATTAACCTATGGCAATTGAATTATTAACTCCCTTTACAAAAGTGGAGTTAGAGCCAGAAATCAAGGATAAAAAACGCAAACAAGTCGGTATTTTGGGTGGAAATTTTAATCCCGTTCATAATGCTCATCTGATTGTTGCAGATCAAGTTCGTCAACAGTTGGGATTGGATCAAGTTTTACTCATGCCTGAATACCAGCCACCTCACGTAGACAAAAAGGAAACCATTCCTGAACACCATCGCCTCAAGATGTTAGAATTGGCGATTGATGGAATCGAGGGTCTAGCTATTGAGACTATTGAGCTAGAACGTAAGGGTATTTCTTACACCTACGACACCATGAAGATTCTGACAGAGAAGAATCCAGATACAGATTATTACTTTATCATCGGTGCTGACATGGTAGACTATTTACCCAATTGGTATAGAATTGATGAACTGGTCGACCTCGTTCAGTTTGTAGGAGTTCAGCGACCACGATACAAGGCAGGAACTTCCTATCCAGTTATCTGGGTGGATGTGCCTCTCATGGATATCTCATCCAGCATGGTGCGTGACTTCCTTGCTCAAGGTCGGAAACCCAACTTTCTCCTACCTCAGCCTGTGCTAGACTACATCGAGAAGGAGGGGCTCTACTGATGGCCTATCAAGACTATATCAACTGCTCCCGTGAGGCTTTGTTGGAAAAAATGGCAGAGCTTCTACCTGAAAAACGCTTAACCCATTGCTTGGGTGTGGAGCGTGCAGCCATAGAACTGGCTCAGCGCTTTGGAGTCGATGTTGAGAAAGCAGGTCTAGCAGGCCTTCTTCATGACTATGCTAAAAAGCTGTCAGATCAGGAATTTCTGGATTTGATTGATCGTTATCAGCTAGACCCTGACCTCAAAAACTGGGGCAATAATGTCTGGCATGGCATGGTTGGCATCTACAAGATTCAGGAAGATTTGGATTTGCATGATTCAGAAATCCTGCGAGCCATTGAAATCCATACAGTTGGGGCTGACCAGATGACGGACCTAGATAAGGTCATCTACGTCGCAGACTACATCGAGCACAATCGTACCTTTCCAGGAGTGGATGTGGCGCGTGAGATTGCAAGTTTGTCACTTAATAAGGCGGTGGCCTACGAGACAGCTCACACAGTGGAGCATTTGGCTCACCAGGGATTCCCCATCTATCCCCAAACCCTTGGAACCTATAACGCCTATGTGCACTATTTGAAAGAGGACTAAATGAAGACGGCTTTTATAATCATTGATGTTCAGAATATTTTAGTGGAAACTGGGTTTCAGACAAAAAGTCTATTGGAAAAAATTTCTTATTTACAAAACCAGGCTAGAAGCAAGAATATCGAAATTATTTATGTTCAACATATTGAGAACTCTGAAGCTCAAACATCAGAAGATTGGCAGTTATCTGAGCTTTTAAGTCGAAAACCTAATGAAAAGGTCTTTCAGAAGAAGTATAACAGTATTTTCAAAGAAACTGGTTTAAAAGAATACTTGGATAAACAGGGGATTGAAAAATTAGTTTTATGTGGTATGCAGACAGAATATTGTGTGGATACCTCTGTCAAGGTTGCCTTTGAATATGGCTATCAGCTTATTATTCCAGAAGGAACTTGCACAACGTTTGATGGCGATGACATTCCAGCAGAAACGATAAATGAATTTTATGAGGGCATTTGGGAGGGGCGCTTTGCAGATGTCCTAGATTACAAACATATTTTCTAGAAAGAGGATTAAATGAAAGAAAAAGAATTACTAGAACTAGTCGTGAAAGCGGCTGATGAGAAACGCGCGGAGGATATCCTCGCACTTGACGTACAAGATTTGACCAGCGTGACAGACTACTTTGTTATCACTAGCTCAATGAATAGCCGTCAGTTGGATGCTATCGCTGACAATATCCGTGAAAAAGTTGCTGAAGCAGGCTTTAAAGGCAGCCATGTCGAAGGTGATGCAGCTGGAGGCTGGGTCTTGCTAGACCTCGGCAGTGTCGTTGTGCATATCTTCTCAGAAGAAATGCGTGCCCACTATAACCTCGAAAAGCTATGGCATGAGGCTAATTCTGTAGATTTATCAGAAACTCTATAGTCTTTTCCTTTATCTTTTATTACGGCGTTAACTCGAAACGAGAAACAAGCTAAGCTTGTCTGATTTATAACCTCAATCAGTCTCCCAGACTGATTGAGCAAACTCTAGTTATGCCTGCAATTCGTTTCCTAGTACTAAAAGCAAACGAAAAGACTATAGCGTTACAATTGAACTCAGTTGCAGTCAACTGGGTTTTATTTGCTTATTTTAGAAAAATTGATTGAAAGGTAAAGGGCGAGTGGTGTTTGCCATGGACGCTCTTGGTATCATGATTATGGCAACTTATGAAACTTTTGCGGCGGTCTATGATGCGGTCATGGATGATAGTTTATATGACAAATGGACGGACTTTTCGCTACGCCATTTGTCTAAAACCAAGGACAGAAAGAAGCTTTTGGAATTGGCTTGTGGGACAGGGATCCAGTCCGTTCGCTTTTCGCAAGCTGGTTTTGATGTGACTGGACTTGATTTGAGTGCGGATATGTTGAAGATTGCCGAAAAGAGAGCGGCTTCAGCCAAGCAAAAGATTGATTTCATTGAAGGTAATATGCTGGATTTGTCCAAGGCAGGTAAATACGACTTTGTGACCTGCTATTCCGATTCTATCTGCTATATGCAGGATGAAGTGGAAGTAGGGGATGTCTTTAAAGAAGTCTATAATGCCCTCAATGAAGATGGTGTCTTTATCTTTGATGTGCATTCGACCTACCAGACTGATGAGGTCTTTCCAGGTTATTCTTATCATGAAAATGCGGAAGATTTTGCCATGCTTTGGGATACCTATGAGGATGCAGCACCACATTCTATCGTGCATGAACTGACCTTCTTTGTCAAGGAGACAGACGGTTCCTTTAGTCGTCATGATGAAGTCCATGAAGAGCGTACTTATGAGGTCTTGACCTATGATATTTTGCTGGAGCAGGCTGGCTTTAAATCCTTTAAACTCTTTGCGGACTTTGAAGACAAGGAGCCAACAGAAACCAGTACCCGTTGGTTTTTCGTCGCACAGAAGTAGGAGATTACCATGACCATTACAGGTATTATCGCGGAGTTCAATCCCTTTCATAATGGACATAAATACCTGCTGGAACAGGCAGAGGGACTGAAAATCGTTGCCATGTCTGGGAATTTCATGCAGCGTGGAGAGCCTGCTATCGTGGATAAGTGGACACGGGCGCAGATGGCGCTGGAACATGGCGCGGATTTGGTCGTGGAATTGCCCTTTTTAGTCAGTGTCCAAGCGGCGGATTTTTTCGGCCAAGGTGCAGTGGCTATCTTGGCTCGTTTGGGAATTGATACCTTAGCCTTTGGGACAGAGGAAGTTCTGGATTATCAGAAAATTACTGCCCTATACTCAGAACGTGGTCAAGAGATGGAACTTTTCATGGAAAACTTACCTGATTCTCTTTCTTATCCCCAGAAAAACCAAGCTATGTGGAAGGAGTTTGCAGGTCTTGATTTTTCTGGTGATACGCCCAATCATGTTCTTGCTCTCGCCTATGCCAAGGCAGTCGCGGGGCGCAACATCAAACTTCATCCAATTCAACGTCAGGGAGCAGGTTATCATTCTGTGGACAAGGATGTGGACTTTGCCTCAGCGACAGCTCTTCGTCAACATCAAAATGATCAAAATTTCTTAGAACGTTTTATGCCTTCGGTTGAAATCTTTAAAAATGCTGGTAAGGTGAGCTGGGATAACTATTTTCCCTTGCTCTGCTATCAAATTTTGTCAAATCCTGACCTAACTAACATTTATCAGGTCAATCAAGAAATGGCGGTGCGCATCAAGGATGCTATAAAGATAGCTCAGTCTGTGGAAGAGTTGGTAGAGGCAGTTGCCACCAAACGATACACCAAGGCTCGTGTACGACGACTTTTGACCTATATCTTGGTCCAGGCTAGAGAAAGCGACTTACCAGAAGGCATACATGTCTTTGGCTTTACAGAAAAAGGCAGACAACATCTCAAATCTCTGAAAGACCAAGTCCAGCTAGTTAGTCGCATCGGTAAAGAACCCTGGGATGCTATGACTCAAAAGGCAGATCAAGTCTACCAACTAGGAAATCCCAATCTCTTAGAGCAGAATTTTGGTCGAGTGCCAATTAAAATCGAATCAAACTGAGTCTACTTTGAGGTAGGCTTTTTTGTTTTTTTCGAATAAATAGAAAGAAAGGAAAAAATCTTGTACAAGTTCCTGACAATTTTTTCTTTTCGTGTATAATAATGGAATAGAGGTAAAACGAGGTATGGTTATGCAAGCAGTTCTTTACTCAACATTCCGAAATCATTTAAAGGACTATATGAAGAAGGTAAACGATGAGTTTGAGCCTTTGACAGTAGTTAATAAAAATCCTGATGAAGACATTGTAGTTCTTTCAAAGAGTGAGTGGGATAGTATTCAAGAAACCTTGAGAATTGCTCAGAATAAGGAGCTTTCTGACAAGGTCTTGCGAGGAATGTCCCAAGTTCGTGCAGGACATACTCAGGTGCATGTGATAGAGGAGTGATGGATGCTACTCAAGTTTACAGAAGATGCCTGGGCGGATTATTGCTACTGGCAAAACCAAGATAAGAAAACATTGAAAAGAATCAATAAACTAATCAAGGATATTCAACGCGACCCTTTTACAGGAATTGGTAAACCAGAACCGCTCAAGTATGATTACCAAGGAGCTTGGTCACGTCGTATTGAAGCAGAAAATTGCTTGATTTACATGATGGATGCAGATAGCGTCGCTTTCTTATCCTTTAAAGATCATTATTAAGTCTACTGAAAGGTAGGCTTTTTAACTTATTTTTTTCTAAAAAAATCTTTAAAAATTTACTTAGGGAGAATAGCCTATTTTATTAGGGAAAATAAGGATTTTTAACCTTGAAATGACCAAAACAACTTCAAATTAAGGTTTGTTAAAAATGATTTTTTATGGTAGAATGTATAAGAATGCATATCATTCGGATAAACAAATAAATTGAGGTAAAAACATGGAAATTATGGCGATTGTTATCGTTGTTTTTGCCGTCATCATTGGTTTAGTCATTGGATATGTCAGCATCTCAGTCAAGATGAAATCATCACAAGAGGCTGCAGAGCTGATGCTTTTAAATGCTGAACAAGAAGCAACTAATTTACGAGGACAAGCTGAGCGCGAAGCGGATTTATTACTAAATGAAGCCAAGAGCGAAAGCAAATCCCTTAAAAAAGAAGCACTATTGGAGGCTAAAGAGGAAGCCAGAAAATACCGCGAAGAAGTGGACGCTGAATTTAAGTCGGAGCGTCAAGAACTCAAGCAAATCGAAAGTCGTTTGACGGAGAGAGCTACGAGCCTTGACCGTAAAGACGATAATTTGACGAACAAAGAAAAAACACTTGAACAAAAAGAACAAAGTATTTCTGATAGAGCAAAAAACCTTGATGCACGTGAAGAGCAACTAGAGGAAATTGAAAAGCAAAAGCAAGCAGAACTTGAGCGTGTCGGAAGTCTGACTCAGTCAGAGGCAAAAGATATTATCTTAGCCCAGACAGAAGAAGACTTGACCAAGGAAATTGCTAGCCGCATTCGTGAGGCGGAGCAAGAAGTCAAGGAACGTTCAGATAAGCTTGCTAAGGATATCTTGTCCCAAGCGATGCAGAGAATTGCTGGTGAGTATGTAGCTGAGTCTACCAACTCGACAGTTCATCTGCCTGATGATACTATGAAAGGTCGTATCATTGGTCGTGAAGGTCGTAACATCCGTACTTTTGAAAGTTTGACAGGGGTTGATGTCATCATTGATGATACGCCAGAAGTGGTAACCTTGTCAGGTTTTGATCCTATCCGCCGTGAGATTGCCCGTATGACGATGGAAACCTTGCTTAAGGATGGACGAATTCACCCAGCTCGTATCGAAGAGTTGGTTGAGAAAAACCGTCAAGAGATTGATAACAAGATTCGTGAATATGGTGAAGCTGCAGCCTATGAAATCGGTGCACCAAACCTTCACCCAGACTTGATGAAGATCATGGGTCGCTTACAGTTCCGTACTTCATACGGACAAAATGTCTTGCGACACTCAATCGAAGTGGCTAAGTTAGCTGGTATCATGGCTAGCGAACTTGGTGAAAATGCAGCTCTTGCCCGCCGTGCAGGATTCCTTCACGATATTGGTAAAGCCATTGACCGAGAAGTAGAAGGTAGCCACGTTGAGATTGGTACTGAATTAGCTCGCAAGTACAAAGAGCATCCAGTTGTGATTAACACGATTGCTAGTCACCACGGAGATGTAGAGCCTGAAAGTGTGATTGCAGTTCTCGTTGCTGCAGCGGATGCCTTAAGTGCAGCCCGCCCAGGAGCTCGTAGCGAATCGCTTGAAAGCTACATCAAACGTCTCCATGATTTAGAAGAAATCGCTAATAGCTTTGAAGGAGTTCAAAATAGCTTTGCCCTTCAAGCAGGTCGTGAAATCCGAATCATGGTAAATCCAGGTCAAATCAAGGACGATAAGGTCACAATCTTAGCTCACAAAGTTCGTGAGAAAATCGAAAGCAACCTCGATTACCCAGGAAATATCAAGGTAACCGTGATTCGTGAACTTCGTGCAGTTGATTACGCAAAATAAATAAGAAAGAGCAGTTGAAAAATTACTGCTTTTTTGTTACACTAGATAGAAAGATTGTAGTAAGCAGAAATGCCTTCACAAAGAGAATTCTGAATGAATTTTCAAGGCATTTCACAAACTATCCAAAGGAGACATCATGGCAGACCGTGGCTTACTAATCGTTTTTTCAGGTCCTTCAGGAGTTGGAAAAGGAACGGTTAGACGAGAAATTTTTGAGAGTTCTGAAAACCAATTCCAATATTCTGTATCTATGACAACGCGGGCGCAACGTCCAGGTGAAGTAGACGGAGTTGACTATTTCTTCCGTACGCGTGAAGAATTTGAAGAATTGATCCGTCAAGGACAGATGTTAGAGTATGCAGAGTATGTGGGTAACTATTATGGAACTCCTCTGACTTATGTTAATGAAACGCTTGATAAGGGAATCGATGTCTTTCTTGAAATTGAAGTGCAGGGAGCTCTTCAGGTCAAGAAAAAAGTTCCAGATGCGGTCTTTATCTTTTTGACACCACCAGATTTGGAAGAATTGCAAGACCGTCTCGTTGGTCGTGGTACAGATAGCGCAGAAGTGATTGCACAGCGTATTGAAAAAGCCAAAGAAGAAATTGCTTTGATGCGTGAGTATGACTATGCTATTGTCAATGATCATGTTCCTCTTGCCGCAGAACGTGTCAAACGTGTGATTGAAGCAGAACATTTCCGCGTCGATCGTGTCATCGGTCACTACCAGGATATGCTACCAAAGTCGCCGACTATTCGATAAACTATAGAAAACAGGTACAAACAAATGATGCTTAAACCCTCTATTGATACCTTGCTTGACAAGGTACCATCAAAATATTCACTCGTAATCTTGGAAGCAAAACGTGCTCACGAATTAGAAGCTGGAGCAACTCCAACACAAGAATTCAAATCTGAAAAATCTACACTTCGTGCCTTAGAAGAAATTGAATCAGGGAATGTAACCATCCACCCAGATCCAGAAGGAAAACGCGAAGCTGTTCGTCGTCGTATCGAAGAAGAAAGACGATTGAGAGAAGAAGAAGAAAAGAAAATTAAAGAGCAAATCGCGAAAGAAAAAGAAGAAGGTGAAAAAATTTAAGGTTGGGGGGACTCAATCTTATTTTTTCTATTGCAAGAATACTCAATCAATTAAAACGATTTAAGTAAAGAAGGAGGTGAGGATATGGCTATTGCAAAAATCATTGTGGATGTTCCTTTGATGCAGACAGACCAGCCCTATAGCTACAAGATTCCAGAGGAATTTGAAGGGATGCTGGAAGTTGGTATGCGAGTTCATGTGCCTTTTGGGAAGGCCAATCGCTTGATTCAAGGGATTGTTCTTGGAATGGAACAAGAATCGGAAATGGCAGATGAGGACTTGAAAGAAATTGCTGAGGTGCTGGACTTTTCTCCTGTCTTAACGGAGGAACAACTCTGGCTAGCCGAAGAACTACGTAAGTCAGTTTTTTCATACAAGATTTCTATTCTAAAAGCTATGCTTCCAGGATTTTTGAATTCTAGCTATGATAAAATCCTCTATCCTCTGGAAGGCTTGAGTCAGGAGGAAAAGGAACGCTTATTCGGTTCGCAAGAGTCCTTAGCATTTTCATCACTTGATTTGAAAAAGCAGGCGGAGATGATGCGATTGACTCGCAAAGGGCTCTTGAAACTCGAGTATCAGGCTATAGACCAGAAGAAGGTTAAAACACAGTCTTGGATTCAAGTGAATCTTGACAAATTAGAAAAGCTAGAAATCTCAAACCGTGCCAAGAAGAAATTGGAACTGCGAGATTATTTATTAGCACATCCAGAAAGTACTCCTTTGGCTGCTTTGTTAGAACATTACTCTCGGCAACAAATCAATTTCTTTGTGGAACAGGGTGCTTTGACGATCCTTCAAAAAGAAGTACAACGTTCAGCTGCCTACTTTGAAGGAATCGAGTCAAATCAAGCCTTAGAGTTAAACCCAGAGCAAAAACTAGCCTGTGAGGCGGTTGTTGGAGCGATTGGGAAGAAACACCCTCCATTTCTCCTTCAAGGAATCACAGGAAGTGGGAAAACCGAGGTTTACCTACAGATTATCCAAGGTGCCTTGGATATGGGAAAAACAGCGATTGTTCTAGTTCCGGAAATCTCTCTGACACCTCAAATGACAGAGCGCTTTATTGCTCGTTTTGGTGAGCAAGTTGCCATCCTCCACTCAGGCTTGTCCAATGGTGAAAAGTATGATGAGTGGCGCAAGGTGGAGCGTGGAGATGCTCAGGTAGTTGTTGGGGCCAGGTCTGCTATTTTTGCACCTTTGAAAAATTTAGGTGTTATCATTATTGATGAAGAGCATGAGGCTAGTTATAAGCAAGATAGCAATCCTCGCTACCATGCTAGAGATGTGGCTCTTTTACGTGCCCAGTACAATCAAGCTGCCCTAGTCCTTGGTTCTGCAACACCGAGTCTAGAAAGCCGTGCGCGTGCTGGTAAGGGTGTTTATCAACATCTACGTCTGACTCAACGTGCCAATCCTTTAGCAAGTATTCCTGAAGTTCAACTCATTGACTTCCGTGATTACATTGGGCAGAATGAAACATCAAACTTTACACCACCACTGATTGAGGCCATTCAAGATCGACTGGATAAAAAAGAGCAGGTTGTTCTCATGCTCAATCGTCGTGGTTATTCTAGCTTTGTCATGTGCCGAGAATGTGGGACCGTGGATACTTGTCCCAACTGCGATATTTCCTTGACGCTGCATATGGATACTAAGACTATGAACTGTCATTATTGTGGTTTTACGAAGGAAATTCCACATGTCTGTCCCAACTGTCAGAGTCGCAGTATTCGTTACTATGGAACAGGAACTCAGAAGGCCTATGATGAACTAGCTGAACTCTTTCCAGAGGCACGTATTCTGCGCATGGATGTGGATACAACTCGCAAAAAAGGTAGTCACCAAGCACTTCTTGAGCAGTTTGGCAAGGGTGAAGCGGATATTCTTCTGGGAACCCAGATGATTGCCAAGGGCTTGGATTTTCCAAATGTGACCTTGGTTGGTGTTCTCAATGCGGATACAGCCTTGAATCTGCCTGATTTCCGTTCTTCTGAGAGAACCTTTCAACTCTTGACCCAGGTGGCAGGACGAGCAGGAAGGGCTGAAAAAGCTGGGCAGGTCTTGATCCAGTCTTACAATCCTCAGCATTATGCCATTCGCTTCGCCAAGGATCAGGACTATGAAGGCTTCTATGTCTATGAAATGGGTATCAGACGTCAACTTGGCTATCCACCTTATTATTTCACTATTGGGATTACCTTGTCTCATAAGAAAGAAGAAGAGGTTCTTAGAAGAGCTTATGAGGTCATGGAAATTTTACGGTCAGGTTTGTCGGATGCTAGTATCATCCTTGGTCCAACGCCAAAACCTATCGCTCGTACTCATAACCTCTATCATTATCAAATTTTGATTAAATACCGTTTAGAAGATGAGCTTGGTCCAACCCTTAACCAGGTCTTGGCCTTGACACAAGAACGGGAAAATAGCGACCTTCGTCTCAGTATTGACCACGAACCGCAACAATTTTTATAAGAAGGAGAAGATATGACGAAACTAATCTTTATGGGAACGCCTGAATTTTCAGCGACCGTTTTGAAGGGACTTTTGTCAGATGACCGCTACGAGATTGTAGCTGTTGTAACACAACCAGATCGCGCAGTTGGGCGTAAAAAAGTCATACAAGAAACCCCAGTAAAACAAGCAGCTAAAGAAGCAGGGCTTCCTATCTACCAACCAGAAAAATTATCGGGTAGTCCAGAAATGGAAGCTATCATGAACTTGGGTGCTGATGGAATTGTGACTGCAGCTTTTGGACAATTTCTCCCAAGTAAACTCCTTGATAGCATGAATTTTGCGGTCAACGTTCATGCTTCCCTCCTTCCTAAACACCGTGGTGGTGCTCCTATCCATTATGCCTTGATTCAAGGGGATGAGGAAGCTGGTGTGACCATTATGGAAATGGTCAAGGAAATGGATGCAGGAGATATGATTTCCCGTCGCAGCATCCCTATTACAGATGAGGACAATGTAGGAACCTTGTTTGAGAAATTGGCGATTGTTGGTCGTGATTTGCTTTTGGATACTTTGCCTGCATACATTGCTGGCGAGATTCAGCCTCAACCACAGGACCCAAGCCAGGTTACATTTTCGCCTAATATCAAACCTGAAGAAGAAAAGTTGGACTGGAACAAGACCAACCGTCAACTCTTTAACCAAATTCGTGGGATGAATCCTTGGCCAGTTGCTCATACTTTTCTAAAGGGCGAACGCTTCAAAATCTATGAAGCTCTGCCTGTAGAAGGTCATGGAACTCCAGGTAAGATACTCTCCATCGGTAAGAAAGAATTGATTGTCGCAACAGCAGAAGGGGCTCTATCTCTCAAACAGGTTCAACCAGCAGGAAAACCTAAAATGGACATTGGTTCCTTCCTTAACGGTGTGGGACGGACTTTAGCAGTAGGAGAACGATTTGGTGACTAAAGTAGAAACGGCTAGAAGTTTAGCCCTAGAGGTATTGGAATATGTCTTTATCCAACAAGCTTACTCCAATATCGCCTTAAACAAACACCTAAAAGCCAGTCAGCTGTCAGCAACAGACAAAGGCTTGGTGACCGAACTGGTCTATGGAACCGTAGCTCGTAAACTAACTTTAGAATGGTATTTGTCTCACTTTATTGAGGATAGAGACAAGCTAGACAGCTGGCTCTATGTTTTGCTTCTCATGAGCGTCTATCAACTCGAATACTTGGATAAACTTCCTGATCATGCAGTGGTCAATGAAGCAGTGGAACTGGCTAAACTTCGAAAAAAAGGTAGCGAAAAACTAGTCAATGCTGTTCTGCGCCGCATCTTGCGTGAGGGCTTGCCAGATATTGCCAGTATCAAACGTAAAAATAAGCGTGATTCCATCGCCTACTCTTTGCCAGTGTGGTTGGTTTCTAAGCTCAAGGAAGAGTATGGTGAAGAGAGAGCGCAAGCGATTTTTGAAAGTCTATTGAAGCGTAATAAAGCCAGTATTCGCGTAACAGATTTGAGCCGAAAAGAGGAAATCAAAGCTCTGCTTGGTGCAAGTGATTCTCTTTTATCTCCTGCTGGTCTGGTTAAGGAACAGGGACATTTTGCTAGTCATGACTTGTTTTCAGAAGGACTTATTACTATCCAAGATGAGTCAAGTCAACTGGTTGCACCGACACTAGAGCTACAAGGTGACGAGCAGGTTTTAGATGCTTGTGCAGCTCCTGGTGGAAAGACCGCCCATATGGCATCTTATTTGACGATAGGTCAGGTAACGGCTCTAGATCTCTATGATCATAAACTCAATTTGATTCAAGAAAATGCTCAGCGTTTAGGCGTAGCAGACCGTGTCCAAACGCAAAAATTGGATGCCAGAAAGGTGCATGAGTTTTTTGGCAAGGATCAATTTGATAAGATTTTAGTTGACGCTCCTTGTTCAGGGATTGGTCTATTGCGTCGCAAACCAGATATCAAATACAATAAAGAAACATCAGATTTCGCGTCATTACAGGAAATTCAGCTGGAAATATTAGGTAGTGTTTGTCAAACACTACGAAAAGGTGGTATAATAACGTATAGTACCTGCACTATTGTCTCAGAAGAGAACTTTCAAGTGGTTCAAGCATTTTTAGAAAGTCATCCCGAGTTCGAGCAGGTTAAACTAGAACACGAATGCAAGGATATTCTAAAAGATGGCTGTATCCTTATTACTCCGGAATTATACGGAAGTGATGGATTCTTCATCAGCCAATTTCGTAAGATATCCAATTAGGAAGGAACTGACACAATGGAGATTTCATTATTAACAGATGTGGGTCAGAAGCGTACAAATAATCAAGACTATGTCAATCTTTTTGTCAACCGTGCTGGTCGCACGATGATCATCTTGGCTGATGGGATGGGAGGTCATCGCGCAGGAAATATTGCCAGTGAGATGGCAGTTACGGACTTAGGTGTTGCCTGGGTTGATACGCAGATCGACACCGTTAATGAAGTTCGCGAATGGTTTGCCCACCATCTAGAAGTTGAAAATCAAAAGATTTATCAACTAGGACGAGATGAAGCCTACAAGGGAATGGGGACAACCCTCGAAGCTCTTGCAGTTATCGGAAATCAGGCAATTTATGCCCATATCGGAGATTCTAGAATCGGTCTCATTCGAGGGGAAGAGTACCGTCAACTGACAAGTGATCATTCCTTGGTTAACGAATTGCTTAAGGCAGGTCAATTGACACCTGAAGAAGCTGAAGCACATCCACAAAAGAATATCATCACCCAATCTATCGGACAAAAAGACGAAATTCAACCTGATTTTGGAATTGTCAGCTTGGAAGCAGGTGACTATCTGGTCATGAATAGTGACGGTCTAACCAATATGATTTCAGGCAGTGAGATCTATGATATTGTGACAAGCGATATTTCGCTTGATGATAAGGCGGCCACTTTGGTACGCTTTGCCAACAATGCCGGAGGGCTTGATAATATTACAGTTGCCCTTGTTTCGATTAAGGAGGAGGCGGCACTATGATCCAGATCGGCAAGATTTTTGCCGGGCGGTATCGGATTATCAAACAAATTGGCCGTGGAGGTATGGCAGATGTCTACCTAGCCAAGGATTTGATTTTAGACGGGGAAGAGGTAGCTGTAAAGGTCCTGAGGACTAACTACCAGACTGACCCGATTGCTGTTGCTCGTTTTCAGCGTGAAGCGCGTGCAATGGCTGACTTAGATCATCCCCATATCGTTCGGATAACGGATATCGGCGAAGAGGACGGTCAACAGTACCTAGCTATGGAATATGTAGCTGGTCTTGATCTCAAACGCTATATCAAAGAACACTATCCCCTCTCAAATGAAGAAGCTGTCCGTATCATGGGTCAGATTCTCTTAGCGATGCGCTTGGCGCACACTAAAGGTATTGTCCATCGTGACTTAAAACCTCAAAATATTCTTTTAACTCCTGATGGAACGGCTAAGGTGACGGACTTTGGGATTGCTGTAGCCTTTGCAGAGACAAGTCTGACTCAGACCAATTCTATGTTGGGTTCTGTCCACTACTTGTCACCTGAGCAGGCTCGTGGCTCTAAGGCAACTGTGCAGAGTGACATCTATGCCATGGGGATTATTTTCTACGAGATGCTGACAGGGCGTATCCCTTATGATGGCGATAGTGCAGTAACCATTGCCCTCCAGCATTTTCAAAAACCACTTCCTTCGGTTATAGCTGAAAATCCATCTGTTCCCCAAGCTTTGGAGAATGTGGTCATCAAAGCAACTGCTAAAAAGCTTACGGATCGATACAAGTCAGTTTCAGAGATGTATGTGGATTTATCCAGTAGTTTGTCTTATAATCGTAGAAATGAAGCCAAACGTGTTTTTGATGATGCTAGTAAGGCAGATACCAAGACCTTGCCAAAAGTTCCTCAGACAACCTTAACATCGATTCCAAAGGTTCAACCACAGCCAGAAATTTCTCAGACTGCTAGAGTCAATCCAGAGGTTGCTGCGAAAGAGCCGCTGGAAAAACCAGTGAAAAAACGTCGCTTTAAGGCACGTTATCTAGTTCTCTTGGCAAGCTTCGTATTGGTCCTGGCTTCCCTTGTCTGGATTTTATCCAGAACACCAGCTACTGTTGAGATTCCAAAAGTTGCAGGTCAAACTGTTGCTGAAGCTAAGGAAAACTTGAAAAAAGCGAATTTTGAGATTGGCGAGGAGAAGACCGAAGCGAGTGATACCGTAGAAGAAGGTCGGGTTATCCGAACAGATCCAGATGCTGGCTCAGCTCGCAAAGAAGGAACTAAGGTTAATCTCATTATTTCTTCAGGTCAACAATCCTTTAAGCTTGGAAATTATGTTGGTCGTAAATCTACAGATGTCATAGCAGAATTGAAAGGGAAAAAGGTTCCTGAAAATCTGATTAAGATTGAAGAAGAAGAGTCCAGTGAATCAGAACCAGGTGTGATTTTAAAACAGAGCCTAGCAGAAGGTACAACCTATGATCTTAGCAAGGCAACTTCTATCGTTTTGACTGTTGCTAAAAAGGTGACAACCGTGACCATGCCAAGTTATATTGGCTCAAGTCTTGAATTTACAAAGAATAACTTAATTCAGATTGTTGGTGTCAAGGAAGCTAATATCGAAGTAGTAGAGGTTTCGACAGCACCTGAGGGCACTGCTGAAGGAACTGTTGTCGATCAAAGTCCAAAACTAGGTGCGAAAGTTGATCTAAGTACGACACGTATAAAGATCTCTATTTATAAACCAAAAACTCCACCATCATCTTCTTCTGTTCCATCTTCGAGCCAGCGTAACTCTAACAGGGCAGATAATACGGTGCCATCTCAAAGTTCATCTACTCCATCTTCGTCTACGCAAACTCATGCGGACGAACATAACACTGATAACTAAATAATCTTTGTCACAGTTTTTGTGGCAAAGATTTTTTTTCCTCCGAAATTATGATAAAATAAAATGGAGTTTGAAAAAGGAGGGAAACATGGAAGAATCAAAAAAACTGAATGCAGTTATTGATGTCATCATGCTAGCTGGAACGATTCTACTTCGAAATGGATCTGAGATTTATCGTGTTGAAGATACCATGATTCGGATTGCTCATTCACAGGGTATTCTGGATTGTAATGTTTTAGCCATGCCCGCAGCCATTTTTTTCTCCATTGAAAATACAAATATCTCTCGTATGAAGCGAGTGACCTCCTCTGCTTATAATATTGAGAAGGTGTGTGATGTCAACCAAATTTCGCGGCAACTCGTGTCAGGACAGCTTGATTTGGAGACAGCCTTTATCCAACTAAAGGAATTGAATGCTAAGGCATCTCCCTATACCAATGTTCAACTAACTGCTGCAGCGACCCTCAGTGCTCCTTTCTTTTCAATCATGTTCGGTGGGAATGTCTACGATGCAATAGGGGCAGGAGTGGCGACCTTGTTTGCTTTTACTTTCTCTCTCTATGTAGAAAAGTTTATTCGTATTCCTTTTATGACAGCTTTTGCAGGAGCTCTTGTCTTTGGTTTGATTGCACAATTTTGGGCGCGCTATTCTGGTTTACCATCGACAGCCGATTTGGTCATTGCTGGTGCGGTCATGCCTTTTGTACCTGGAATTGCCCTGACTAATGCTGTTCGAGATATTATGACCAATCACATTAACTCTGGTATGAGCAAGATGTTTGAATCCTTGCTGATCACCCTTGCCTTAGGGGCTGGAACATCAGTCGCCCTCTTACTCATGAACTAATATGACACTAACAACATTTTTATTGCAAGCTCTGGCAAGTTTGCTTGCCATTATTACCTTTTTAATCGTTTTAAATGTCCAGCGTTCCATGCTTATCCCTGGTGGAGTTTTAGGAATGTCTATCTGGCTACTCTATCTGATACTCAAGGAACCAACCAATGTTATTTTGGCAACCTTTATTGCTGCGGTGATTGGTTCTTGTGTTAGCCAGATTATGAGTATTCTCTACAAAACACCAGCAGTGGTTTTTGCCCTAGCCATTCTGGCACCATTAGTGCCAGGTTATCTGTCCTATCGAACCACTTCCTTCTTCGTTACAGGTGACTACGGCCATGCCATTTCTAGTGCCATGCTAGTTATGATGTTGGCCCTTGTTATCTCCATTGGAATGGCCAGTGGGACAGTTTTGTTGAAATTGTATCATTATCTCAAAAAGAATCGAGCTAGCTAAGACTCGATTTTTTGTAGCCCTAAAGTTCTATTTGAAAAATGAGATAATGAACTTGATTTGGTGAATCAAGTCTTTTTTAGCTCATTTGACCTCAATTGTGATAAAATAGAGGTGAACGATTTTTTACAATGAATGATAAAAATAGAGGTAAATATGACAATCGGTATTGATAAGATTGGTTTTGCAACCAGTCAATACGTTTTGAAATTACAAGATTTAGCGGAAACCCGAGGAATTGATCCTGAAAAATTGAGTAAAGGACTCCTTTTAAAAGAATTGAGTATTGCTCCTTTGACAGAGGATATTGTTACCTTGGCTGCCAGTGCAGGTAATTCTATCCTGACTGAAGAAGAGAAGCAAGAGATTGACATGGTTATCGTAGCGACAGAGTCTGGGATTGACCAGAGTAAAGCTGCAGCTGTCTTTGTACACGGTTTGCTAGGAATTCAACCATTTGCTCGTAGTTTTGAAATCAAGGAAGCTTGCTATGGTGCAACAGCGGCCCTTCACTATGCTAAGTTACATGTAGAAAATTCTCCTAAATCAAAAGTTTTAGTGCTGGCTAGCGATATTGCAAGATATGGTGTCGAAACTCCTGGAGAACCAACTCAAGGTGCAGGCTGTGTTGCTATGTTGATTAGCCAAAATCCACGTGTTATGGTCTTCAATAATGATAATGTTGCACAAACTCGTGATATTATGGACTTTTGGCGTCCAAATTACTCGACAACACCATTTGTAAATGGGGTTTACTCAACGCAACAATATCTTGATAGCTTAAAAACGACTTGGGAAGAGTACCAAAAGCGTTATGACTGTACTTTGGATGATTTTGAAGCTGTATGTTTCCACTTGCCATATCCAAAGCTAGCTCTCAAAGGATTGAAAAAAATCCTAGACAAATCCTTGCCTCAAGAGAAGAAGGACTTGCTTCAAAAGCACTTTGATGAATCTATTATTTATAGCCAAAAAGTTGGGAACATTTATACAGGTTCACTCTTCTTAGGTCTCTTGTCTCTTCTTGAAAATTCTGATAGCCTAAAAGCTGGGGATAAGATTGCCCTCTACAGCTATGGTAGTGGGGCTGTATCTGAGTTCTTTAGTGTAGTATTGGTTGAAGGTTTTGAAAAGCAATTGCAGAAAAATCGCTTAGACTTGCTAGACCAACGTCAAGCATTGAGTGTTGCTGACTATGAACGAATCTTCTTTGAGGAAGCCCAATTAGATGAGTCTGGTTCTGCAACGATGTCAGGCTATGAAGGGCAAGACTATGCCCTTGTTGAGATTGTAGAACACCAACGTCGCTACAGCAAGGTTGAAAAATAATGAAAAAAAATTGGAATGGATTTGCTAAAAAATCAATTCAAGAGCGCCTAGAGTTCGTTAAGTCTCAGGCGCTTACTACTATTGAAGCCCAAGAAAGTCTTGCGCAAAATGAAAATCTCAGTCTAGCAGTAGCGGACCAATTGAGTGAAAATGTGGTAGGAACCTTCTCACTTCCATACTCAATCGTTCCAGAAGTTCTGGTAAATGGTCAAGAATACACAGTTCCCTATGTGACCGAAGAACCATCTGTTGTTGCTGCAGCTAGTTTTGCCAGTAAGATTATCAAACGTGCTGGAGGTTTTACAGCTCAAGTTCATCAGCGACAAATGATAGGTCAGGTAGCCCTCTATCAGGTTCCAGATAGGGATAAAGCTTGTCAGGCTATTCTGAGTCAAAAAGCAGAGTTGCTCGAACAAGCAAACCAAGCCTATCCCTCTATTGTCAAACGTGGTGGTGGAGCCAGAGAGCTAACAGTTGAAAAAATTTCTGGTGAGTCTGACTTTTTAGTGGTTTATCTCCATGTAGATACTCAGGAAGCAATGGGAGCTAATATGCTCAATACCATGCTTGAAGCTTTAAAACCAAGTCTAGAGGCTCTAAGTCAAGGGCAAAGTTTAATGGGAATTCTATCCAACTATGCCACAGATTCTCTAGTAACAGCAACTTGTCGTATTGCCTTTCGTTATTTGAGTCGCCAGAAGGATGAAGCGCGTGAACTAGCGGAAAAAATGGTTTTAGCTAGCCAGTTTGCTCAGGCAGATCCTTATCGAGCAGCTACTCACAATAAGGGAATTTTTAATGGAATCGATGCCCTTTTGATTGCGACAGGAAATGATTGGCGTGCCATCGAAGCAGGAGCGCATGCCTATGCAAGTCATGATGGCGCCTATCGAGGACTCAGTCGTTGGACTATAGATTTGGAAAACGAAGAGCTTATTGGAGAGATGACCATGCCGATGCCAGTTGCCACTAAGGGCGGTTCGATTGGTCTCAATCCTCGAGTTGTACTCAGTCATGAGTTGCTAGGTCAACCATCTGCCAAAGAATTGGCTCAAATTATCGTTTCGATTGGTCTCGCTCAAAACTTTGCAGCACTTAAAGCTCTTGTCAGTACAGGGATTCAGCATGGACACATGAAGCTTCAAGCGAAATCTTTAGCGCTTTTAGCAGGTGCGACTGAGGCAGAAGTACCCAAGTTAGTAGAAAACTTGATTGCTGAAAAAACCTTTAATCTAGAAAAAGCGCAAACGCTATTGAAACATTTAAGATCATAAGAAAAATTTAGACTGGTTTGATTTTTAGCGCTTTTTACTGTTTTTTCAAATAAAAGAAACTCAAATACAGAATCGTATTTGAGTTTCTTAATTCAATGACATTATTTGCCAGTTTTTCTGTTTTTGTTCAAAAAAACAAGACGTATGTATTGACAACGCTTTCATTTTTTGTTATAACATAGTTGTAAATTATTAAGATTCATAATCAAAAAATATAGAGAGGAGGATTTTTGATTATGAATAAAAAAATAAAAATGGTGAGTGTTGCATTACTTAGTACAGTAATATTGAATATAGCACTTACAGAAGGTGTTTCAGTTGTTCATGCTAATGAGGTGGTTTCAGCGACAAAACTTGGAAATACTTTTAAAGATTTATCGGAAGAATCTATTTTATTAATTTTAAAAGCAGTAGATGAAATGCCACAAGGAATGTTGGAAAGAGGGAATCAGGAAGAAATTGATAAATATATGCTTAGTAAAGGTATAGATTTAAAATTTGATAATGAAGTACAGTTCAGAGACTTTTGGGGATGTGTCGGTGCAGTTGCTTGGGCAGTAGGATCTGCTGCTGTTGGTATTGGTATGCTTGTTAAAATTAAACAATTTATAGCAGCAGTAGGAGGTATCAAGGCAGCCGCTTCTGCTTTAATATCCATTGCTGAATCTGGAGCTAATTACGACAATATTACAAAATTCGGATATGCTGTAGTTGACATGGGATCTACTATTTTGGGAATTAAGGCAATTAGTGATAACTGTTTTGAATAAGAAATACAATATAGTTTTATTTTTATTATTTATAGTCTATTTGTTTGGGTACTTCTCAATTTCAAAAAATTTAATTCCTATAATGTGTGTGATCCAAATATTTTTGTTAGAAAATATATTTAAATCTCAAAA
Source organism: uncultured Streptococcus sp. (assembly GCF_963511325.1). Lineage (GTDB taxonomy): Bacteria > Bacillota > Bacilli > Lactobacillales > Streptococcaceae > Streptococcus. Next base: position 133 of record NZ_CAUPII010000003.1, on the reverse strand, counting down.
TAAGCTTATCCAAATAGGTAAAATTATAGTTATTATTGCTTCTATAATATTATTTATTGATAGTATACTAAATTAAGAGGCTCTCTGTCAACTGTAGTGGGTTGAATAAAAAGCTAACATCTGGAGAGGACAA
>NZ_CAUPII010000002.1:0-137016 GCF_963511325.1 uncultured Streptococcus sp. | reverse complement strand
AAGTCCCCAATATCTTTGAATCATTAGAGTGCTTTTTTAAAACTAAATAACTATACAAGGGCAAAAAAGCAAGTGGTCACTTTTGACTCGTAAGTGGTTACGAGGCCAGGCCCACTTGCTTTGCTTTTTACAAAATAAAGAAGATAATTCCCCAGATGAGCCCACAGGCATAGCCAACCAGAACATCCTTGGGATAATGAACGCCACCCAAGACTCGGACCAGACCGAGAAAAGCTGATAAGACCAATAAAATCAAGCCCACAGGCAGATTTGCGTGCAGACAAGCCATGGAAATGATGGTTGCCGAAAAGACATGGCGGCTGGGCATTGAATTCCCAGAGCTATCCTTGTCTAGTAGAGGGACAATTCCCCAAGTTTCATAAGGGCGTGGTTGATTGATCCACTTACGAACTAGCGTCAATAGAACAAAGCCAAAAGCTGGCACCATGATATAAGCAGCAAGTTCTTGTCCCAAGCCCTTGTTCATAAAAGCTGTCCCCAACAAGGTCAAGTAAGCTAGGGGCATCAGAACTGTCATCATGCGATTAAAAACTCGCATCAATTGTAATAGCTGTGGATGTTGAAGGAGACTTGATTTCCTTTTATCATACCACTCTTGATAGTTTTTCATGTCTATTTCTCATACTTTTCTAGGACCTGCTGGGCTGTTTTCCCCTTAGCAAGCCAGTCCACTAATTTGTCCAGACGACGGATTTCTTGCATCAGAGGATCATCAATTTCCTCAATACGAACCCCGCAAACCTTCCCTGTAATCGCAATCCGTTTAGGTGCATAAGACGGTGCCTGTCGAAAAAAATCTCCGTAGGTAAGGTCCCTATCCAGACAAACGAGAATGTCACTCACCTCATAACCTGTCAGCCAACTGGTCACTTGGTGAACGGACTCTGCCCTTCCACCCTTTCGCTCAACCTTTGCAATCAAGGCTGGATAGACGGCAGAAAATTTCATATTGTATAATTTTTGACTCATACTTTCCTCTTTCTATTATACCAGTATAAAGAAGAAAAAGAAGGCCGTCAAGCCTTCTTTGGGTTTATTCTTCTACTTCATCTTCTGTAAATTGACTATTGTAGAGGTCAGCATAGAAACCACCCTGAGCCATAAGCTCTTCATGATTGCCTTGCTCGATGATATTTCCATCTTTCATGACAAGAATCAAATCAGCATTACGAATAGTTGACAAACGATGGGCAATGACAAAGGACGTACGTCCCTCCATCAAACGGTCCATGGCTTTCTGAATCAACTCCTCTGTACGTGTGTCGACTGAGGATGTCGCTTCATCAAGAATCAAGAGCGGAGCATCCTTGAGAAGGGCACGAGCGATAGTCAAGAGCTGTTTCTGTCCGACTGACAAGGTCACTGTATCATCCAAAACAGTATCGTATCCATCAGGTAAGGTTGTGATAAAGTGGTGGATCCCTACTGCTTTGGCAGCTTCAATCACGCGCTCATCACTAATACCAGTTTGATTGTAGATAAGATTGTCACGAATGGTTCCTTCAAAGAGCCAGGTATCCTGCAAGACCATTGAAAAGGCATCGTGCACTTCTGAACGTTTCATCTTCTTGGTATCCACACCATCAATGCGAATGCTTCCCTTATCAATCTCATAGAATTTCATCAAGAGATTAACAATAGTCGTCTTCCCAGCTCCAGTTGGCCCGACAATAGCGACTTTTTGCCCTGCACGAGCTGTCGCAGAAAAGTCATGAATGATGGTTCGCTCAGGAGTGTAACCAAAGGAAACTCGGTCAAAGACAACTTCACCCTTCATACCAGTCAATTGTGTTTCCTTATGAGATTCGTCTTCCATCTCAGCTTCACTTAGAAATTCAAAGACACGGGTCATAGCTGCACTGGCTTGCTGTAAGCTGGTAATCCCTTGGGCAATCTGTGATAAGGGTTGCGAGAAGGTACGAACATAAACCATGAAGGCTACGATGATACCAATACTGATATGTCCTTCAAGAGCTAGGACTGCACCGACGATGATTACCAAAACATAGCTAAAGTTTCCAACAAAGATCATTGCTGGCATCATGATTCCAGAAATAAATTGAGATTTCCAAATACTATCATGTAGGTCTTGATTCAATCCTGCGAATGTTTCTTTAGTGGTGTCCACAGCGTTATAGCTGGTCACCACATTGTGGCCAGAGTACATTTCTTCCACATAGCCGTTTACGGCTGCTAAATTATTTTGTTGGGCTTTAAAGTAACCCTGGGACTTAGCCATAATCACTGAAACCGCAGCAAATCCAACAAGAGTTGAAACAACTGTTACCAATGCCAAAATCCAGTTCATCCCAAACATGGTAATCAAAACAGCAATCAGTAGAAAGCTAGCTGAGAGCACTGTTCCCAGACTTTGGTTGAGGGACTGAGCCGCCGTATCAACGTCATTGGTTACACGAGAGAGAGTATCTCCTTGAGAATGACGGTCAAAATATCCAAGAGGCAAGCGATTGATTTTTTCAGCAATAGCTGTTCGCAAACGTTTTGAAAAATGTTGGATACTCGTTGAAAAAATATAGGCTTGCGTATAGTTTAGGAGAATACCAATCACATATAGGATGACCAAAAAGCTAGCAATACTTGACACAGCCTCTAGGTCAATTCCAGTCATCAAGCCATCTGAAATCAAGTTGGTGATTTCCTTAATCTTAGTTGGTCCATAAACCGTGATGATGCTTGAACATACAGCCGCCACAACCGCAACTAGTAGAGGAAGTTGGAGACCTGCTAGAAAAGGTTTATATTGTTTCCAAAAGGACATCTTCTTATTTTCCATGTTCCAATTCCTCCTTCGATAGTTGTGAATAGGCAATTTCTTGGTAAACTTCGTTGGTCGCAAGAAGTTCCTTGTGGGTGCCTTGTCCCACGACTTTACCTTGATCCAATACTAAGATCAAGTCAGCATCCATAATTGTTGAAATACGTTGGGCAACAATCAACTTGGTCATAGATTGGGTTTTTTCAGCTAGTTCTTGGCGCAAGATACGGTCTGTCTTGTAGTCCAAGGCTGAGAATGAATCATCAAAAATGAGAATCTCGGGCTTACGAGCCAAGGCACGCGCAATGGCCAAACGTTGTCTTTGTCCTCCTGAGAAGTTGGTCCCACCTTGAGCCACTTCTGAGTTTAGGCCTGCTTCCTTATCCTCGATAAAATTCTTAGATTGAGCCAATTCCAAAGCTTGCCACATGGCAGTCTCACTTAGTGGCGTTTCTTGACTCTTACCAAAGTCGAGATTCCCCTTGACATCTCCTGAGAAGAGGACTGCTTTTTGTGGGATATAGCCGACTTTATTACGCAAATCTTCCAGGTCATAATCCTGAACATTGACGCCATCTACCAAGATTTCTCCATCTGACACATCGTAAAAACGAGGTATCAAATTAACTAGGGTAGATTTACCAGAACCAGTTGAGCCGATAAAGGCAATGGTTTGACCAGCTTCTGCCTTGAAGCTGACATGTTCCACAACTGCTTCTGAGTTTTTAGAGTAACGGAAGGTTACATCACGGAATTCCACTTGACCTTGAACAGAAGAATCTGCCGTCTGTGGGTGACTAGGATTTTCAATAGAAGAATGCAAGTCCAGCACTTGATTGATACGTCCTGCAGAAACCAAGGTACGAGGAAGAACGATAAAGAGAGCACCCATGAGCAAGAAGCCCATTACGACTTGCATGGCATAGGACATAAAGACTACCATATCACTAAATAGTGGTAGACGCTCTATCAAACTAGCATCGTTGATGAGATAGGCCCCAATCCAATAAATAGCCAAGATCAAACCACTGGAAATTGCCTGCATAATTGGGTTCATAATGGCCATTAAGCGACTGACAAAGAGATTGAGTCGTGTGACCTCATCATTAGCTTCTTCAAATTTCTTATCTTGGTAATCCTCAGCATTGTAAGCACGAACAACCCGAATCCCAGTCAAACTTTCACGGGTGATGCTATTGAGTTTATCTGTCAATTTTTGGATGACAGATTGTTTAGGAAAGGCCAGAGTCATGAGAACAGTTGTCATCAGAACATTGACGATAACGGCCACCACTACTGCCCAGATCCAGTATTCAGACTTGCCAAGGATTTTCCCAATAGCCCAAATAGCCATGATTGGTCCGCGAGTGACCACTTGGAGTCCCATGGTAAAGAGCATCTGAATCTGCGTGATATCATTAGTCGTCCGAGTCAATAGACTGGGAATTGAAAAACGTTTAATTTCTGTCTGGGAGTAATCCAAAACACGATTAAAAATATCGCTTCGTAGATGAGCCGTATAGGATGCTGCAACTCGAGCGGCAAAAAATCCAACTGTTACAGATGATAGGAAGGCTAAGAATGACAAACCCATCATCTTAGTTGCTGGCGACCAAAGGTCTCCCAACTCCGTACCTGGTGTTCCGAGTAATTCTGTTATTTTTGAAACGTAAGTCGGTACTTCTAACTCTAGATAGACCGAGCAACAGGTAAAGAGAACAGTTATTAGAATCATGCCCCACTCTTTTCCTGTGATACGCTTAGCGAGTTTCTTCATTCTTACCTCCTATTTTTTCTACATTTGCTTGTAGTTGGCCCATGACTTCTTCAAAAATAGCGAGATTCTCTTCGGAAATGCCATCAAGCAAACTACGGTTCATTCGATCAAAGAAAGACTTGATTGGCTTCATCTGAGAGCGTGATTTATCCGTCAATCGAACGTACTTGGCTCTCTTGTCATTTGGACTCACTTCCAATTCCACCAAACCATTTTGTACCATACGCTTCACTAGATTGCTGGCGACTGACTTGGTGATATTGAGTTCCTGCTCAATATCCTTGATTAACACCGCCTGTTCAGACTCCTCACGATAGTCTAAAAATCGTATAACTTGGCCCTGCGGTCCGCCCATAAATTCAATACCACAACGTTTTGCTTCCTGTTGCACCATAAGGTGAACCTGATGACCAAAACGTTTAAAAGCTAACATTGGCTTATCCATGATTTCCCCCTTCTAAACAAAATAGTTCTCATAAGAACCAATTGGTTTTTATGAGAACTATTTTATCACTTTCAAATAGGATGTCAAGAAAAAAGTTTCCAGGAGAACTATTTTATTTAAAATTGACATTAGGGCTTATTTTATCTATAATAAACACTATCTTACACGGATAAGATTCCAGCCTGACTAGAAATGAGAAACCCACAAATGAAACAAAAAGAAGAGAAAATCTTAGGAATCATTGCCATCATCTTTGGAGCCCTGGCGCTTCTTGGTTCTTGGATACCTATCGTCAACATCCTATCATTTTTCCTTGCCATTGCCACTTTGATTTTAGGAGTTTTTGGTATTGCCATCAATCTCAGAAACCGTAAAATATTGGCTATCATCGGGACAACCTTAGGTCTTATTTCCATTGTCCTCGTTTTAATAACTCAAGTTCTATCTACTAATATCTTTACTGATTTCGCCAGAACCTTTAGTCACCCCTATAGAAACATCACTTCTTCAACTGATACTGAGGATTATGGTGAACTTCCTGATAGTAGTATAGGCGAGGAAGATGACGAGGAGGATACTGAATACTTCACTTGGAGCCAGGAACAGTTCGATGCCTTGGTAGAAGGGGATACTTCTGATAGCGGGAAAGGTGGCAGCAACTACAAAGATATTATCAGGAAACACGGAATCCCAGATTCAGAAACAGATTCAGTTATGGGAGACTATGAAATAAAAAGAATCACCTATCTCTCCATCAGTTCAGATCCTAAGACAGTTGTGCTCACGTTTGTTAAGCAGGAAAATGGCCAGTTTCTTCTAATCCGTAAATTTGCTGTCGGACTGGACCGAAAAGAACAATCTGATTCTGGAGTGAAAGTTTAACATAACTAAAAAGGTACTGGGAATTGCAATCGGTAGACCAAGTCTCGATTTCTAAATCCCAACACCAGGATATTTCCACAATCCATTGGATTATGGACAATTATAGATTGCTAATAACGTTTTGAGCAAAAGAGATTTTCGTCTCTTTCCTGCCCTTTTGTCATCACAAGATAAACAAACCCCTTGAAAATATTGAATTTTCAAAGGGGTTATTTTTATTCTTAGAATCCGTCTACGTTTGTGTAGATTTTTTGTACGTCTTCGTCGTCTTCAAGGACTCCGTAGAGTTTTTCAAATGTTTCCAAATCTTCACCTGACAACTCAACTTCTGATTGAGGAATCATTTCCAATTCAGTTACTTGGAATTCTTCAATACCAGATTCACGCAAAGCAACGATAGCCTTGTGAAGATCAGTTGGAGCTGTGTAAACAGTGATTGTTCCTTCTTCTGCTTCTACATCGTCTACATCGACATCTGCTTCAAGCAAGAGTTCAAAGATAGCGTCAGCATCTTCACCTGCAAAGACGATAACACCTTTGTTGTCAAAGAGGTAAGATACAGAACCTGAAGCTCCCATATTTCCGCCGTTTTTACCAAAAGCAGCACGAACATTCGCAGCTGTACGGTTGACGTTTGAAGTCAAAGTATCAACGATCAACATAGAACCATTTGGTCCAAATCCTTCGTAACGTCCTTCTGTAAAGGTTTCGTCTGTGTTTCCTTTTGCCTTATCGATAGCCTTATCAATAACGTGTTTTGGCACTTGCGCTTGTTTGGCACGATCGATAACGAATTTCAAAGCAGTGTTTAGTTCTGGATCTGGCTCACCTTTTTTAGCTGCTACATAGATTTCTACACCAAATTTTGCATATACTTTAGAGTTAGCTCCATCTTTAGCCGTTTTCTTAGCTACGATATTGGCCCATTTACGTCCCATTAGGAATCTCCTTTATTCACATTTTAATCTTTCTTATTATAACACAAGTCTATCCGATTTTCACTAGAGGAAACGGATTTTCTTTTGTAAATCAAGCTAGGATTTCCCGCCAGTAGCCAAGAGTTTTTTGCCTTCTTTGATCCATGGATGTTTGGAAAGCGAGAAGTAAAGTTGGGCAGTCATAACTAGCCAGAGAAGAGGCTCACATAGAATCACACCTGTATAACCTGTCCAAGGAATAATCCAAGCCACAAAAATAATTTTCCCAAACAACTCGATAAAGCTTGATACGAGAGGTAGGAACTTTTGACCTAGCCCTTGTAAGCTATTTCTATAGATCAATAAAAGACTCAAAAATGGATAGAATACAGAACTGATGCGTAAGTACAAAGTCCCGTTTTCAATCAGATAACCATCTGTCGAACTTGCTAGGAAAGAAACTAGGCTAGGACTTGCAAAAAATAGAAATACACATGCAAAGCTTGCCCAAGCCATACTGATATAACTCCCTAGTCGAAGACCGTGGACAATGCGATCTGGACGTTTTGCACCAAAGTTTTGAGAGATAAAAGTCGTCATCGATGCTGAGATAGCCGTCATTGGCAATAAGGCAAAGGCCATGATTCGGCGTGCTGCTGTCTGAGCACTGATTATGACTGCTCCAAAACTATTGACAGAGGATTGCAAAATAACACTTCCGACAGAGACGATTGAACCCATCAAGCCCATGGCTAGCCCCTGTTCCAAAAGATCGACATAGAGGGCCTTATTCCATTTAAAATCCTTCAACCTAGGAAGGAGCTCTGGAACACTCTTTCGGATATAGAGATAACAAAGGATAGCTGACAAACCTTGCGAGATAATAGTTGCAAGACCAGCAGACTGCACCCCCAACTGCAATTGCGTAATAAAATATAAATCCAGAATGACATTAACGATGGCTGAGAAAATAAGAAAACCAAGCGCAGCAAGACTATCGCCAACAGAGCGTAGCAAACCTGCAAAAAGATTATAAGCAAAGCTCACTCCCACACAGCTAACAATCATGGAGATATATTCATAGGACTGAGGGAGAATTTCTGCAGGTGTTTCTAGGTACTGTAAGAGTGGATAAAGACCAAAAAAGCCCATCAACATGACAAGCACACTCAAGATAATCCCTAAAATCCAAGTTGCTGCGACAGCTTCCTTAATCTTTTCAAAATTACGAGCGCCGTAGAGACGTGCAATAACAACACCCATCCCATTTCCAACACCGAGGGCAAAGCCGATAATCAAATCAAAAATGGCTGTCGTTGCTCCGACTGCCGCCAAGGAATCTTGCCCTAAAAAACGCCCAACAATCAAGATATCAGCCGTATTGTAAAGTTGCTGAAAGATATTGGACAGTAGAATCGGTAATGCAAAACTAATTAGCGCGGGAAGGATGGGACCATGAATCAGGTCCACCGTTGATTTTTTATTCATAAGGCTATTATATCAGCTTTCCAGTAGGGGAACAAGGGAGTTTGGATAAGAAAGCGTTGCCTAGATACAAACAATCTGGTATAATCGTGACAGAAAAGGAGGCCATGTATGAGCTTAACCAGCCAGTTAATTACAGATGTATTCCCAGACCTTAAGAAAGTTGACCAATTAAACAAGGAAGCCTTTCCTGAAGAAGAACGGGTCCCTTTGGAAGAATTTTTAAGTTACCAGGATAGAGATGATGCTCACTTTTTCGCTTTCTATAACGAGGAAGAATTTGTCGGCTTCGCTTTTGCCATTTCCAACCAAAAAGCTTTCTACATTAGCTTTTTTGCCATTATGCCCCATCTCCGTAGTCATGGATACGGGAGAGAAATCATTGAAAAACTCATTGATTTTTACCAACGTACCATGATTCTTGAAGTGGAGCGGTTGGACGAAGATTGTGATAACCTCGAACAACGAAAAGCCCGCATGGACTTCTACCTACAAAACGGCTTCAAAACAGCCAATGCTTTTTTGGAGTACGAAGGTCTTAGTTTTGAGATTCTATATCGTGGCGACCACTTTGATGAAGAAGCCTATCGGAATATCTTCCAAAAATTACAAGAAGAAAATTATTTTGACTTCCACATCGAGTACCGTCGTTTTAGTGAACACTAATCTAGATTGAAACCTTGAATCTCCATTAAAGATTTGTAATTTTCTCTATAACCGATATGCAATCACCTGTCGTAGGTGATTTTTTATTTTTCCTAAATAAGATGAAAATTTGGAAAAAACTATTCTCGCATATCACAAATAAGAGGCTGGGACAAAAATCCTAGCCTCTCAATTGTCTTTGGATTATCGAGCAAGACGCAGTGGTTGAGTGGGCTCTACTACGCTGATTTCATCAGCTTTTACAGCCCTACTCAACTGTGCGGAGGTGGGACGACGAAATCGAATTCTAACGAATTACCGATTTCTGTCCCACTCTCTTATCATGATTTGTCTCATAAAGATGCACTAAGTTTACGCTTCTGTTCCAGCTTCTGGCATGATGAGCCAAAGAATGAGGTAAGCAAGAATTCCTGAACCACCTAGCAAAGTGAAGAGGATCCAAAGTCCACGAACAAGTGTTGCATCAATATCTAAATAGTCAGCAAGACCTGCACAAACACCTGCAATTTTTTTATCTTGAACATTGCGAACTAAACGTTTTTCCATACCAACAGTCTCCTTAGCATTACTTTTATTTTCAATTTGTTTTATCATCAAATCAAATCTTTTTCAATAGTATTTCTACTTTTTATCTGAAGATGCTAGTTTTAGCAATTTTTAAACTCTCATTGTTTCAGTTCCTTAGTCCAAAGAACAGAAAAAGTGGGGATTCCTCCGCCACTTTTACTTTTTAATCTTCAATTTCGATTTCAAGATCATCGCCAAGGTCAAGAGTTACTTCTTGATTAGCTACTTCTACTTCGGGAGCCTTTACTTTTTCATCGGCTACCGCATCGGCTTCAATCAAGCCAAACTTGACACGAACTTGGTGGTCAATCTCGTCAAAGACTTCTGGGTGATCTGCCAAGTATTTCTTAGCATTTTCAGAACCTTGACCAATCTTTTCGTCTTTATAAGAGTACCATGCTCCTGCCTTCTTGATGATGTCAAGATCACTTGCAATCTTCAAAAGCTCACCAGTTCTTGAAATTCCTTCACCATACATGATTTCAACAAAGGCTTCTTTGAATGGTGGAGCCACCTTGTTTTTAACAACCTTAATCTTGGTTTCCTTACCTACGCTCGTATCTTTTTGGTCACCAGTTCCCTTGATTTGTGTGCTTCCACGAACATCCAAACGGACAGAAGCGTAGAATTTAAGGGCACGTCCACCAGGAGTTGTCTCTGGATTACCAAACATAACCCCTACTTTTTCACGTAATTGGTTGATGAAGATAGCAATTGTCTTAGTCTTATTAATAGATGCCCCGAGTTTACGCATAGCCTGGCTCATCATACGAGCTTGAAGACCAACGTGGCTATCTCCGATATCTCCATCGATTTCTGCACGAGGTACAAGGGCAGCAACTGAGTCGATAACAACAAGGTCAACTGCACCTGAATCAATCAATTTCCCAGCAATTTCAAGACCTTGCTCCCCTGAGTCTGGTTGTGACAAGAGCAATTCATCGATATTAACACCAAGCGCTGCTGCATAGGCTGGATCAAGAGCGTGCTCCGCATCGATAAAGGCTGCAATTCCGCCTTCTTTTTGTGCTTGTGCTACAGCGTGAAGGGCAACCGTTGTCTTACCAGATGATTCTGGACCGTAGATTTCAATGATACGTCCCTTTGGATAACCACCTGATCCGAGTGCGATATCAAGAGCCAAAGAACCTGAGCTCATCACTTGGACCTTTTGCTCTGCACGTTCCCCCAAGCGCATGATTGAACCCTTACCAAAGTCTTTTTCAATCAATTTAAGGGCATCGTTTAGGGCTTTTTCACGATCAGCACCAAATTTTTTGCCAATTTCGTCTAATTTTTTTGTTGGTTTTTTCGCCATTTTATTCTCCTGTATTCTAATAGTCCTTAGACCTTCTTCTATTATAACAAATCTCCATCACTTAATAAAGCTTTGCGAACTAGGTTAAAGGCATGTAGGACTGCAATTTCTCGGACATCAGCTCGACTTCTGCCTGCGATATTGGCCTGGATAACTTCTGTCCCCGAAGCTTGCGCCAAAGCGATAAAGACTGTACCTGCTGGATGTCCTTCTAGGCTATCTGGTCCAGCCACTCCTGTCAAACTAATTCCAAAATCTGACTGAGTCTTGATTCGTGCCTGTTCAGCCATTTTTTCAGCAGTAAAAGCTGAAACGACTCCGTGTTTTTCCAATTCCGCTTGTGGAATATCAAGCATCTTAGATTTTTCCTCAAGACTATAGGTCACAAAGCCACCTTTAAAGATAGCAGATACACCTGAAAAATCTGCCAAAGTTGCTTGAAAAAGACCCGCAGTCAAGCTTTCTGCTGCAGTGATAGTTTTATTTTGCTTTTTCAACTCTTCTACCACCAGGCTAGCCAAGCTGGTTTCTTCCCCATAGCCATAGCAAATTTCTCGAAGTGAAACACCCTCAAAGGTTTCTCTCTCAAGGATTTTTTGTTCTAGATTATCTAGAACACGATCCGCTTCTTCTTGACTCTTAGCCTTGGTCGATAAGCGAAGGGTCACTTCCCCAGTTTTAGCATAAGGCGCCAAGGTTGGATCCGTCTGCTGGTCAATCAAATCTGATAGAATGGTCACTAGCTGGCTCTCACCAATCCCAAAGAAACGCATGACATGCGAATAGAGCTTAGATCCCGTTGTCAATCTCGGCATCAACTCATTTAAGACCATGGGTTTCAATTCACTTGGAGGTCCTGGTAGGACAACATAGGTGACACCCGCTACCTCAATCATGCCACCGACTGCTAGACCCGTTTCGTTTGGTAATGGGGTTGAATCTTGAACAATCTGAGCTTGGCGCTCATTATTTGGAGTACGAGCATAGTCTGGTCTTTGAGCAAAAAAACGATCTAGTTTAGCCTGAGCTTGAGGATCAAAAACCAAATCTCGTCCCAAAAACTTGGCCACAGTTTGCTTGGTCAAATCATCTTCCGTTGGCCCCAAGCCACCTGTTAAAATAACTAGACTACTGCGATTCTGAGCAATTTCTAACAAGGATAAGAGACGAGCTTTGTTATCTCCTACGGCCGTCTGAAAATAGACATCTACTCCGATTTCAGCCAACTTTTCAGACAAGAATTGCGCATTGGTATTGACAATTTGACCTGTCAAAATCTCTGTTCCAACAGCTATAATTTCTGCTTTCATTTTTTCCTCCTACTTACCTATTCGGATTTCTTTGAAAAAATCGCAGGATAATTCCTACGATTTGATGGATAATTTCTTGTTATTCTGACTCTTCAGAAGATGGTGGCAAGTGGCCAAAAAGATTCTCATACAAGACTATATTGGTCTCCAAATTCGTAACCTCTGGTTGACCGAGCGAACGACGTAAAAGATTTTGCATCTCTAACATATGCTCAGATGTCACGATTTGGTAAGATGTCCCTTGAAGCATTGCATCCTCTCCACGCAATTGTTGAGACTCAATATTCTTAAATGAATCTTGATAACCCATCAACTGAGGAATCGTTGTCGTTGTAATCTCGATATTTGTCTGCATATTGTCACTAAGAGCCTTCAGAATCTCTTGATAGTGACTCACACTGTTCAAACTAAGAATCTTCTCAACAACTTTTTGAATCACTTCACGCTGACGTTTTTGACGACCATAGTCTCCTTCTGGATCCTGATAACGCATACGTGAATAAACAAGGGCCTCTTCACCATTGAGGGTTTGCTCACCGACTCCAATCGAAATCGTATTAAAAGGTTCCTGATCTTGAATAGAAATTGGGAAGCCGAGAGTGTTGTTGACTGTAATTCCACCCACAGCATCAACCATTCTTTGGAGGCCATGCATATTGACCATCACATAACGGTCGATATGGATGTTCATCATCTTTTGAATCGTTGAAATAGACAACTCTGCTCCGCCATCAGCATAGGCAGCATTGAGTTTCGCTTCTCTAACACTACCATCTGGTTGCTGGATTTGTGTGAGAATATCACGCTCCAAACTCATCATAACTGTCTTCTTGGTTTTAGGATTCACTGTCACCAAGATCATTGAATCACTATTACCAGCCCATGGATCTGTACGTTCAACATTCCCTGTGTCCACTCCCATAAGCAAGATCGTCAGAGGTTCGGTCGCTTCAATGACCTTGGTTTCTTCTCCGATTTTTTTATAGGTTTTGGCCAAAGTCTGTGTACTCTGTTGGTAGATCGTATAGGCATAAGCTCCTACACCAAGTACTGTCACAAGAACAAAGCCTAAAAACATTCCGATTATCTTTTTTGCCATACTTTTATTCATCTATCAGTTGACCCATCAGGTAAACATCTAGAAACTCTCCTCCTTCTATACAAGCACCACGTTCCTGTAATCCTTCTATGTTAAAGCCCATTTTTTCATACAGATGCACCGCAGCAAGATTTCTTTTTTGAACTGTCAATTGTAACCGTCGAATACTACCACTTGATTTGGCCCATTCAATAGTTTCTTCCATCAAGATACTACCGAGACCATTTCCCCAGTAAGCTTTTTTTATTCCTAAAAAGACATCTCCAATATGACGGACTCGCGGACGTTGATCAGCTGTTATATTGATGATTCCTACTAACTCATCATTCAAAAAAGCGAGTAGGGTAATTTGATTATCCGACTGGGCCTGCTTATCCAAAAAATGTTGCATCTCAGACTCACTCATTGCAATCCCATTTTCATCCAGACTGGTAAAATTAGACTCTTGACCAATCTGATCCAAGAGAGCAATGACCGCTGAAGCATCCTGGATTTCCGCTTCACGGATTAAAAGATCATACTCCATCCGTCAATCCTTTCAAAAGTTCTGTCGCTCTTTGGCCATGAGCATGAAAGACGATTTCTCGGCCCTCATCTTTTTTAAGGATTTCTAACTCCAGATAATCCGATGGAAGATTTTCCCCCAATAGATGTCCCCACTCAATAGCCGTTACACCTGAACCAAAAAGAAATTCATCCAAGTCGATAGAATCTGCATCACCTTCAATACGATAAACATCTAAGTGATACAAGGGTAGACGTCCTTCATATTCTCTAACAATGGTATAAGTAGGACTCTTAATCATTTGATGAATGCCTAATCCCTTAGCCAGACCCTTTGTTAGCGTTGTTTTCCCAGCACCTAATTCACCAGTCAAAATCAACACATCATTTTTTTCTAACAAGTTCCCTAGCTTTTCCCCAAGTGCAACCAACTCATCTTCATTTTTTGTGTACATGTACTTATTATACCAAAAAGTTTTATTTTGTGATATTTCCATCAACAAAAAAAGAGGAGACTCCCCTCTTTTTTTGTTTTTATCATTAGTTAAGAGCCATACTGATGTAGTTCAAGATGAACAAAGCATCCAAAATCCAAATCATGACATGCACATCTTTCACTTGACCTTTGACAACCTTCGTCAAAGTATAAGTTAAGAAACCAACAGCAATCCCTTGTGTGATTGAGTAGCTGAATCCCATAAAAATAGATGTGAAGAAAGCAGGCACTGCTTCTGACATATCATCCCAAGGGATGTTTTTCAAGTTAGAGAGCATCATGATTCCGACGATAATCAAAATTGGTGCTGTCGCTGCCGAAGGTACAATAGCAAGAAGGGGGCTAAAGAAGCTAGATAGGGCAAAACAGATTGCAACTACTAATGCTGTCAAACCAGTACGTCCACCAGCACCAATACCTGCTGCTGACTCAATATAAGTCGTAACGTTTGAAGTACCTGCAATAGCACCAACAGAAGTCGCCACCAAATCAGAGTAAAGAGCTTTATCCAACTTATCTGACTCATGGTTTTCACCGTTTGTTGCAACGATACCAACTTTTTCACCTGTACCGATAAGAGTACCGATTGTATCAAAAATATCAGTCAATGAGAAGGCAAGAATAGCCATCAAAGTTTCTGGTAAACGAGAAGTATTTGAAATCAAAGATCCCAAACCTTCTGATCCAAGACCTGCACCGAACAAAGTTCCCAAATCGTTAATCGCTGATGAAAGATTGTTGCTTGCAAAATCAATACTAGACAAATCAACAACACCAACTGCAATTGCAAGAACTGTAGTTGTTAAGATAGAAAGGATGATACCACCTTTAATCCCTTTAACAACAAAGAAAATTGTAATGGCAAGACCTGCAAGAGCTACCAAGACAGCTGGAGTGTTGAAGTCTACCAATCCTGGAACAGCTGCTGAGTTTGCAGTAAGTGCTGCTTGAGCCTTATCTGCCCCTTCACCTGCAACTGTATAAGTCCCTGGGTCAATTGAGAATTTCAAAAGACCAGCATTCTTAATCCCGACATAGGCAAGAAATACACCAATACCAGCAGAAATTGCTGAACGAAGCGTCGTAGGAATAGACTCGATAATCATTTTACGAACATTGGTTAATGTGATAATCAAAGAAATGATACCACAAATGAAGACCATACCAAGGGCTTCTTGCCATTTATAGCCCATCCCAAATACAACCGTAAAGGTAAAGAAGGCATTTAGACCCATACCTGGTGCCTGAGCATATGGTAAATTCGCATAGAAGGCCATCATTGAAGTTCCTACAACAGAACCAATGATTGTCGCCAAGAAAACACCTTGAACTGGCATTCCAGTTTGTGAAAGCATTTGAGGGTTTACAAAGAGAATATAACTCATTGCAAAGAATGTTGTTAAACCAGCAAGCACCTCTGTTCGGACATCTGTCCCGTGCTCTTTTAGTTTAAATAGTTTGTCCATTTTTAATCTCCTTTGTCATTTTACGAACAATAGAACCATTATATCATCAATCATTCACCTTTTCAAGGTGTTTTTTTAAAAAATTAAAAAATGCTAGTGAATATTGTTCTCCCTCATTTCGCTTAGAGTCAGCTTTTCTCTCCGCTTTTTGATATAATAGAAAACATCTTATCTGAAACTAGATTCGGGAGGATCTTATGACTAAAAAAATGATTGCCGTCGACTTGGACGGAACCTTACTTAATGGCGAAAGCAAACTATCGGATTTTACCAAGGATACTATCAAACAAATATCTAAAAAGGGCCACCATGTCGTAATTGCAACAGGTCGCCCTTATCGTATGGCTAAAGATTTTTATGATCAGCTTGAACTTGAAACGCCTATGATCAATTTCAATGGTTCACTCACTCACCTGCCTGGTAAGGTTTGGGAGCATGAAAAATGCCTGACTGTTGATAAAAAATATCTCTTAGATATGGTTCAACGAAAAGAGGAAATCGAGGCAGACTTTATCGCTGGTGAATACCGTAAAAAGTTTTACATTACGGCTCCAGACAAGGAGATTGCCGACCCTAGGTTATTTGGTGTTGAAAACTTCAGACCTGAAAATCAATTTAATTCTGAGCTTGTCACCAAGGATCCTAACTGCATTTTATTGCAGACTCGCGCAAGTGACAAATATGCCCTAGCAGAAGAGATGAATCAGTTTTACAAGCACCAACTAAATATTAACACTTGGGGTGGTCCTTTAAACATCCTCGAATGTACACCTAAAGGTGTTCACAAGGCCTTTGCTCTTGAATACCTCCTCAATGTCATGAATGTGGATAGAAAAAACTTGATCGCCTTTGGCGACGAACACAATGACCAAGAGATGCTTTCCTTTGCAGGCACAGGATATGCTATGAAAAATGCTAATCCTGCTCTACTTCCTTTCGCTGACCAACAGTTGCCACTAACCAACGAGGAAGATGGGGTTGCTCACTTTTTACAGGAATTTTTCCTTTAACTTCATCCAATCTATACTTTTAGGGTAGAATTTAGCTACCTTACAAGTATGGATTTTTTTAATTACCAGAAATTGATGGAAGAAAAAAGGACTTGAATCTGTTTTATTTAGATTCAAATCCCTAAAATGATATTTATTTATTTCTTTAACACGATACGGTCTGAAATCTCACGATCCATATCATCAATGATAATCTGGTTTTCTTCTGCTACATAAACCTTAATATCGTCTCCAACAAAGACTCGCTGGTTTTCTGGTTCGAAGGTTACCTTTTTAATTTTCTGATCACCATCAGGCTCTACTTCCGTCCATGTTCCAGTATTTCCAGTAACGACCAAGGTAATGGTGTCGCCATCATCTTGTCCCGTATAGGTTCCATCAATATTAGTTACTGAACTAGCTGTTGAACTAGAAGCAGATGTTTCCGATTTCTGACTAATGCTCGCTTCTGCACTAGTACTTGCTTGAGAGGAAGGAGTTGACTGCGCTTTTGGGGAGCAAGCAACTAAGAGACTAAGACTTGCCAAAGCAGCAAGAGAAAGTGTGAATTTTTTTAGTGATATAATGTCTCCTTTCTTTTAACAACTATGAAGTAGCATAATACTGCTGAGCCATTTCACCTCTACTATATCAAATAAAGGAAACAAGGTCTATCAAGCAACTATGTTTTTATAAGGTAGGCACGAACTTCAGATATAAAATAGAGGGAACCTGTAACAAACAATAAATCTTTCTCGCCTGCAGAACTATCAAAATTATCTATAAAATCTCGATAGGAAGCAACTCTATGATAGCCACTCAAATCCTGCTCCTCCAAAGACCCCTGATAGTCAAAACTCGTCACATAGAGAGCTGTATCAGGTAAATGATCTGTCAGATAACCAAGCATGCCACTGTAATCTTTACGCTTTAATGCTCCAAAAAGGATTTGAGGTTGATAACCTTGCTGAATTTTTTGCTGGATAAATTCAACTAACCGCTCCAAGGCTGGTAGATTGTGGGCACCATCTAGATAAATGTGCTCCGTAACAGCTTCTAGACGCCCAGCCCAACTGGTTGTTTTCAGAGCACACCGGACAACTTCCTCATCGACCTTTTCACCTCTCTGATTCATAAACAATAGAAAAGCCTGCAAGGCAAGAGCTGCATTTTCCTCCTGATAGGCCCCTTCCAAACCTAGTTTTAGTTGGTTCAGATTCGCAAGAGAAGAAGAAAAATGACCATTCTTGAAAGAAAAATCTCGATCAGCTTGGTAGAGAGTCACATCCAAATCATGAGCAGTTCTTTGACAAACGAGCTGGGCTTCCGGTGCTAGATTGGCAATAAGAGCTGACTTGCCTGGCTTAAAAATCCCTGCTTTCTGCTCAGCAATAGCTGCTAAACTATTGCCCAAAGTCTCCTGATGATCGAGGCCGATGGACGTGATAACAGCAATCTCTCCAGTTGCCACATTAGTGGTATCAAGCAGTCCACCAATTCCAACTTCCAGCAAAACCAGATCCACTTCTTGCTCCCTAAAATAGAGTAGAGCAATCAAGGTCAGCAACTCAAAAAAAGATAGCTGATCGTGGGTTTCTAGAAGTCTTTGCTCCATTTCCTTAACTTGATTTGCTAAACGGATAAAGTCTGCATCCGATATGGGTTGACCATTGATACAAATCCGATCATGGATGCTAACAATGTGAGGCGAAGTAAAGGTCCCCACCTTCTTACCATGAGAAATAAAGAGCTCTCTCATAAATGCAATGGTTGAACCCTTTCCATTTGTCCCTGTCACATGGATAATAGGATAGGCTTGCTCAGGGTTCCCCAGTAAATCTACTGCCCTCTGCATCCGCCCCAAACCTGATCTGAAATTCAAACCGATTCGACTATGAAGCCATTTTTCTACTTCAAACACGCTTAATCTCCTTAATCCTTAACAAAAAAGCGAAGATTCTCTTCGCTTTTTACTTCATTAGCTAGTATTTAATTCTAGTGTGGGAGAAAAATGTCCCCCGGACGTTCCAACTCTCTCCAGTTTCTAGGAGTTGGGCTAAAAACGTTCCACGAACTCGCCAGCTCTCTCTTAATTCAAGGAGCTGGGCTGATACAGTCTCCCAGACTACCTGCGTTTCCAATTTCTAGCGCAGGGGTAAAAACATCCCCCGGACGTTTTTACTCCTCCATAAAGCTGTTGAAGACTTCTTCAATCATGTTCCATTCATCTTCTGAATCTTCAGGGATTGGTTGCAATTCGCCTTCTGTTCCATCTTCATTTTCGATGAATGAGTAAGCTTGGATTTCAACTTCTCCGTTTTCATCTTCTTCTGCATTAACTGGTACAAGAAGGACATAGTTTTTACCAAATTCTTCTTTTCCGTCAATGGTCAAAAGGATTTCAAACAAAGTTTCGTTTCCTTGCTCATCTACTAGTGTAATTAATTCACGTTCTTCGTGGTCGTGGTTATGATCGTGTGACATAGCCTCTCCTTTATATTAAAATTTTCTATCTAAATAATTTTGTAAAATCAGCTGAGCTGCTAACTTATCAATGACTTTCTTTCGCTTATTGCGACTAATATCTGCTTGCTCAATCAACATACGCTCAGCGGCAACCGTAGTCAAGCGTTCATCTTGATAATCTACCGGTAAGCCAAAGAGCTCTACCAACTTCTCGCCATATGCCTGGCTAGCTTCCACCCGTGGGCCACTTGTGTTGTTCATGTTTTTAGGCAAACCGACAACAAACTGCTCCACTTTATAGGCTTCAACCAATTCTTTGAGACGTTCAAAACCAAACTGACCTTGTTCTTCATTGATTTGGATGATTTCAAGCCCTTGAGCCGTAAACCCAAGTGGATCACTAATCGCTACCCCTACCGTTTTTGAACCAACGTCCAATCCCATAATTCTCATAGATTATAGATCGACTCCTTGTCCTTTAAGGTAGTAGCGAACCAGTTCTTCAACGATTTCATCTCGCTCATACTTACGGATTTGATTTCGTGCATTGTTATAACGAGGAACGTAAGCTGGGTCTCCACTGAGAACATAGCCCACAATCTGGTTAATAGGGTTATAGCCCTTTTCATTCAAAGAAGCATAGACATCTGTCAATGTTTCACTGATTTCTTTTTTATTGGAATCGTCCAATTTAAAACGTACGGTTTCTTCAGTAAATCCCATTCTAACACCCTCTTTCCTTAGAATAGTACTATTATAGCACATTCGCGGTCGTTCTACAAATCACACAGTCTGATTCTGCTGATTTTCTCTGACTTTTTACTGGACTGTTGCCCCATTTGCAACACGATTAGCAATATAGTCCTCTGGTTCGTTTTTCAATAGATTTTCCAGTCCAACATTCTTCAAGTATTCGTTTTCACTGGCTTTTTTAATATCCATCGTTTGGAAATCATAGCTAGTTTTGGTTTCCATTTCTTTCTCATTTAAAAGAGTCGTTTCGATGGTAAAGCCTGAAATTTTTCGAGCTGCTTGCACAGACTCATCCTTGTCCTCAGCTTCTTTAAGAGCTTTTTTAGCTTCATCTAATCCTCGTTCAGAAATATAAGTTTTTAAATCTTCTGATACAGGACGTTTTTGCTGAATAGTCAAACTCAAAAATTGATTGCCTTTGTAGGTAATGATTTGAGTTTGCTGTGCTCCACTCTCATCAGCTGGCAAAACCAAGGTCTTTGTAACAACTGTATTCTTGGTTGCATTTTCTAATACGGGCAAGGTAGACTGTAGAGCTTCTTGAGAACTCTCAGTAGTTGAAGCTGCTGTTTCTTTTTTCTGACCACATCCAACGAGCAAAAATAGTGCTGCGAATGTTCCAATGACTAACTTTTTCATAAATCCTCACATGTTATCCAATTTGTACTCAATGAAAATCAAAGAGCAAACTAGGAAGCTAGCCGCAGGCTGTACTTGAGTACGGCAAGGTGAAGCTGACGTGGTTTGAATTTGATTTTCGAAGAGTATTAAATATTAGAGAAGGCCAGGAGTCACTCCCAGCCTTGATGTTTTATAGAGCCGCACGTAAACGCGCTTCTGCATTTTCCACATTACGGACAGAGCGTGGCAAGAAGGCACGGATATCGTCTTCTTTATAACCGACTTGCAGACGTTTTTCATCTAC
Organism: uncultured Streptococcus sp.; assembly: GCF_963511325.1. Classification (GTDB taxonomy): domain Bacteria; phylum Bacillota; class Bacilli; order Lactobacillales; family Streptococcaceae; genus Streptococcus. The sequence continues at coordinate 116,154 of NZ_CAUPII010000002.1, read as the reverse complement.
AAGAATCGGACTTTTCAAGATGCGAGGTGTTTCCATAATCAGGTTGAGCACTTCATTGACACTCAAATCTTCGATATCAACACCAAGGGCCTTTGCATAACGATTTTTCGATGATACGATACTTGCAATTCCATTATCTGTTTTTGTCAAAATATCAAGTAGTTCTTCTCTCGTGATTCCTTCCTTACCGAGGTTTTGTTCTTTATAACTTAACTGGTGGGCATTGAGCCAGGTCTTCGCTTTTTTACAGCTAGTACAACTTGAGACTGTATAAATTTTGATCATGTACCTACCCCTTTCGCTACATGTTACTATCAGTTTAGACTATTATACCATAAAAAACATCGGACTTGCGACCTATTTTTAAAAAATTTTAACTTTTTTGGCAATTTTTAAACTTTTTTCTTGACAAAACACGAACTATAACCATTCTTTATACTTCTTAATGTAAAATTTCTTAATAACTGTAACGCTAAACATATACAAGAAAATAATACAGATTAAGAACAAGAAGTAAGGAACTCCTAAGGGTGCTAGACGAAGAATATTTACCAGTGGTCCATAAGGTAGACTGGTTACGAAAAAGGCTGCAACCAGAGTCATCAAAATCACAAGCCAAGCTGGTCTGCTTTGTAGAAAAGGAACTTTTGCTGTACGAAGCATATGGATAACCATGGTTTGAGACCACATCGATTCGATGAACCATCCTGTTTGGAACAAGATAATAAACTGAAGGGCAGATTCAGATCCGTGAACATAATGATGACCTGTCACCAAAGGAACAATGATAAAGTAGAGGAAGATAAAGGTCAAAATATCAAAGACAGATGAGATTGGTCCCATCCAAACCATAAATCGCGTAATGGATTTTGCTTCCCATGTATGGGGTTGTTTGAGGAAATCTTGATCCACATTATCAAATGGCAATGCCACACAAGATAAATCGTAGACTAGGTTTAGGACAATGAGATGAACAGGAGCCATTGGTAAAAATGGTAAGAAGATACTCGCAACAAGGAGTGAGAAGATATTCCCAAAGTTTGAACTAACGGTCATCTTGATGTACTTGGTCATGTTGGCGTAGACCTTACGGCCCTCAATAATACCCGTTTCCAGAACCATGAGATCCTTGTCTAGCAAAATAACATCCGCTGTTTCCTTAGCGATATCGACTGCTGTATCTACAGAAATTCCAACATCAGCCACCTTCATGGATGGAGCGTCGTTGATCCCATCTCCCATATAACCAACACCGTGACCATTTTTCTTTAACTGTAGAATAATTCGAGCTTTTTGATCAGGAGACAATTTAGCAAATACTGTTACACTTTCAACCGCTTCTGCCAATTCTTGGTCTGTCATTTGGTCAATGTCAGCCCCTAAGAGCATATGTTCAACATCCAAACCAACCTTTTCACAAATAGCTTGAGTTACTTTTTCGTTATCCCCAGTTAAAATTTTTGTTTTGACACCATGCTCAAGTAAAGCCTGAATAGCTGGTGCTGCAGATGGTTTTGGCGGATCCAAGAAGGCAAGGTACCCCGTAAGGATCATGTCACTTTCATCAGTCACAGCATAGGCATAATCTTCACGTAGACCTGACTTGTAACCAACACCTAAAACACGCAAACCTTGACGGTTTAATTGACCAACTTCTGCTAATACTTCTTGGCGAATGTCTTCGGTTAGGGGAATGATTTCTCCGCGATATTCCACATGAGTCGAAATGATCAACATTTCTTCTAAAGCGCCTTTGGTAACCATACTAACGACATTGCTGTCGTCTTTGACGATGACACTCATGCGTCTGCGTTCAAAGTCAAAAGGCAGTTCATCAATCTTTTGGAAGATTTTATCCAAATCTTGTAGAATAACGTGTTCTTTAGCTTCTTTTTCAGTTCTACTGATGATGGCACGGTCCATCAAGTTTTTCAAACCTGTTTGAAAATGTGAATTTAGATAAGCTCTTCTTAAGACCGCCATATCCAAATCACCATGAATATCCAAGGGATATTCTAAAACAATCTCATCTTGCGTTAGAGTTCCAGTTTTATCCGTACAAAGGATATCGATTGCTCCTAAGTCTTGGATAGCATTGAGTTTTTTGATGACTACCTTTTCCTTGGCCATAATAATGGAACCTTTTGCTAAGCTGGCTGTAATAATCATCGGAAGCATTTCTGGTGTCAGTCCGACACCCACGCTCAAGGCAAATACTCCAGCCTCTAGCCAGTCTCCATCGGTCAATCCATTTGCGAAAAATACGATTGGGACCATGACAAGCATCAAGCGGATCAAGAGCCAAGAAATGCTATTCATTTCACGTTCAAAAGAAGTTGGCTCATCATAGGTGTTGAGAGTTTGCTCGATGGCTCCCATCATGGTGTCATCCCCAACTGCTAGGACCATAGCTGTAGCACTTCCTGAGATAACGTTTGTCCCCATGAATGCCAAAGATTCTGCTTCTAAGAGGCTATCTACATTTTGACTAGTCGCTTTATTTAAAGCAAGCTTTTCGACTGCATCACTTTCTCCAGTCAAACCTGACTGTTGAACGAAAAAGTCACGGGATTCAAATAAGATGACATCTGCTGGAATCATATCTCCAGCGCTCAATTTCACGAGGTCTCCCACAACCAACTCATCGATGGGTAACTCTTGTTCAAGACCATCGCGAATAACGGTTGCAGTGTTGACAATCATTTTTGAAAGATTGGTTGTCGCCTTGTCACTCCGCAACTCTTGGACAAAACGAATACCTCCTGAAATCAAAACCAAGACAACGATAATGATAGAAGTCGTTGGATCCTCTTGACCAGGTTTGGCAAGCCAGACGTTTGTAACGAGAGAGATAAAGGCAATTACAAGCAAAATGATTGTGAAAGGATTGATAATGGACTCATAAATCTTTTTAAAGATAGAATCCTCTTGACCCTTGGTGATGGTGTTTTCACCATATAGATCGCGGTTTTCTTGAACTTGTTCTGAATCTAAACCTTTTAGACTTGTATGGTAAAAAGCTAGACTTTCTTTGAATGGAGTTTGAATAGCTGTTGCTAGTCTTTCTTTTGTAGTTTTCATTGATTTCTCCTATCTGTATGAATGGTAATTTCATACACAGGGACCAATCACTTTATAAGGACAGAACGACACAAATCAGCGATTGGCTGTGTATGTGCGGTTCTGGATGATCGTCAATTTGCATCGTTTGTCTCCCTTCTTTGTTCTAAAACAGCAGAAAGTCCTGCCATAAAATGGCAGGACTAAAAAACTTATGATCTGTTTTCGTTCAAGCTTTAACTCCATAGGGCGATGTAATGAGCTTAGTCTTGACCTTCGCGACCAGGACTGTTGACCAACGAGTAGTGTCTCCACTGCTTTGCGGTAGTCATCCGTATCCCTATGGTAGCCTCACCTACCGTCTTCGCCTTTCAGTATAAACCTTTAAAATATAAAAGTCAACGATTTATCTCATTTTTCTTAGATTACGATTAATTCTTTTGGAGCAAGGGTTAATAACTCACAACCGGTATCTGTAATGAGGATATCATCTTCGATACGAACCCCGTATTTACCTTCAATATAAATACCCGGTTCATCAGTCAAGACCATACCAGTTTTGATAACTTCTTTGGAAGTTTGGCTAAAGTAAGGTTCTTCGTGGATATCAAGTCCGATACCGTGCCCGATACCGTGTGTAAAGTATTGTCCATAGCCTGCCTCCACAATGATATCACGAGGAATTTTGTCAAAGTCACGGAAACCTAAGCCAGCCTTAGCTTGGTCAATCAATGCTTGGTTAGCCTTCAAAACAGTGTTGTAAATTTCTGCTTGTTCGTCGCTGACATGGCCTAGGTAGATAGTTCTTGTCATGTCACTCACATAATGCTCGTAAAGGCACCCAAAGTCCATAGTGATAGCTTCGCCTAGTTCTACTGGCTTATGCATAGGATGAGCGTGGGGTTTAGAAGAGTTGATGCCACTCGCTAAGATTGTGTCAAAAGACAAACCTGCCGCTCCTAATTCACGCATACGGAAATCAAGGAAGTTGGCAATTTCAATCTCTGTCTTACCAGGCTTGATAAATTCAAGCGCGTCGTGGAAAGCTTGGTCTGAGATTGAACAAGCCTTGCGAATAGTCGCAATCTCTGTCTCGTCCTTTATCATACGAAGCGCTTCAACAAACTGTGTCTGAGGAATTAATTCCAAACCTTCAAAAGCGGCTTGCATGCGGTGGTAATAAGAAACCGAGATTTCATCCTCAAACCCGATACGAGAAAGGCCCATTTCTTTTGCAATCTTTGCAATAACAGCCAACTCATCACGATCAGCAAAAATCTCAAAACCGGTAACTTCTTGCTTAGCAGCGATGATATAGCGGGCATCTGTCACCAATACCTGACGGTCACGACTGATAAAGACCGTTCCATTTGAACCCCAAAATCCTGTCAAATAGTAGACATTTTTAAGGTTGTTGATAATGATTCCATCTAATTCTTTTTCTTGCATTTTATCTAAAAATGCTTGTACACGTTTATTCATGATGTAACTTTCCTTTCAAATACTGTCCTGTGTAGCTGGCTTCATTGGCCGCTACTTCTTCTGGAGTTCCTGTTGCGATGATGGTTCCACCACCGACACCACCTTCAGGCCCCAAGTCAATAATATGGTCTGCTGTCTTGATAACGTCTAAATTGTGCTCAATGACGAGAACTGTATTGCCATCGTCTACAAAGCGAGCCAAGACTGTAAGCAAGCGAGCGATATCCTCTGTATGGAGTCCTGTCGTCGGCTCATCCAGAATGTAGAAAGATTTTCCTGTCGATCGTTTGTGAAGTTCACTAGCCAACTTCATACGCTGGGCTTCTCCCCCAGAAAGAGTGGTAGCAGGTTGCCCCAAGGTCACATAACCAAGTCCCACATCCTTGATAGTCTGAAGTTTGCGTTGAATTTTCGGAATATGTTGGAAGAACTCCACCGCATCATTAACAGTCATATCCAAGACTTGCGAAATATTCTTTTCCTTGTAATGAACTTCAAGCGTTTCACTGTTGTAGCGAGTTCCGTGGCAGACTTCACAAGCCACATAAACATCTGGCAAGAAGTGCATCTCAATCTTGATAATCCCGTCACCTGAGCAGGCCTCACAGCGACCACCCTTAACATTGAAACTGAAACGCCCTTTCTTATAACCACGAATCTTGGCCTCATTTGTCTGAGCAAAGAGGTCTCGAATGTCATCAAAGACACCTGTATAGGTTGCAGGATTGGACCTTGGTGTTCTTCCAATAGGACTCTGGTCAATATCAATCAGACGATCGATATGCTCAATCCCTGAGATAGTCTTAAACTTTCCAGGCTTGTCTGAATTGCGATTGAGTTTTTGAGCAATGGCTTTTTTGAGGATGCTGTTAATCAAGGTAGATTTCCCAGAACCTGACACACCCGTCACCGCAATGAATTTCCCGAGTGGGAAACGAGCGGTGATATTTTGCAAGTTATTCTCACGCGCCCCAGTCACCTCGATAAAGCGACCGTTTCCAACGCGGCGTTCTGACGGCACTGGAATGGCACGTTTTCCTGATAGATACTGTCCTGTAATTGACTTACTGTTGCGAGCCACCTGCTTAGGCGTTCCTGCTGCTACAATCTCTCCACCAAAGACCCCTGCACCAGGGCCGACATCTATCAAATAATCCGCCTCACGCATGGTATCTTCATCATGTTCTACTACGATCAAGGTGTTCCCCAAGTCACGCATCTTTTTCAGACTGGCAATCAGACGGTCATTGTCCCTCTGGTGAAGACCGATGGACGGCTCGTCTAGGATATAAAGCACTCCTGAGAGATTGGAACCAATCTGAGTCGCCAAGCGAATACGCTGGCTCTCCCCACCTGATAGGGTTCCTGCTGAACGAGAAAGGGTCAGATAGTTGAGACCCACATTATTGAGGAAGGTCAAGCGGTCTTTGATTTCCTTAAGAATTGGACGAGCAATAATGGCTTCATTTTTTGATAGAGCCAACCGATCAATAGCCTCCAAATGGTCTGCGATGGAGAGGTCTGAAATTTCTCCGATATGAGGTCCTTTCTCTCCTCCTACACGAACAGATAAGGCTTGGTCATTGAGACGATAACCATGACAAGTGCCACAAGTTAGCTCATTCATATAAAGACGCATTTGTGTACGGGTGTAGTCACTATTGGTTTCATGGTAACGTCGCTTAATATTCCCTATAACACCTTCAAAAGGAATGTCGATGTCGCGAACTCCGCCGAATTCATTTTCATAGTGGAAATGGAACTCTTTACCATCTGAACCATAGAAAATGAGATGTTTCTCCCCCTCAGACAAGTCCTCAAAAGGCGTATCCATGTCCACTCCAAAGGCTGTCATGGCTTGCTCCAGCATATTTGGATAATAGTTAGAAGAGATAGGATTCCAAGGTGCTAAAGCTCCCTCACGAAGGGTTTTACTAGCATCAGGCACTACTAAGTCCCTATCAACCTCTAGCTTGATCCCCAAACCATCACACTCACTACAAGAGCCAAAAGGTGCATTGAAGGAGAAGAGACGAGGTTCTAGCTCTGGAACCGTAAAGCCACAAACTGGACAGGCATAGTGTTCTGAAAAAAGCAACTCTGAATCATCCATAGTATCGATGACCACATAACCTTCTGCGATACGAAGGGCTGCTTCGATGGAATCAAAGAGACGACTACGGATACCATCCTTGATAATGATACGGTCTACCACCACGTCAATGTTGTGTTGTTTATTCTTTTCAAGTTCAGGAACTTCAGTCACGTCGTAGACAACTCCATCGACACGGACACGGACGTAACCATCCTTTTGAATTTTTTCAATCAACGTCTTGTGCTGCCCTTTTTTCTTACGAATAACAGGAGCCAAAATCTGCAGACGCTGGCGTTCTGGCAATTCCAAAACCTTATCCACAATCTGCTCTACAGACGAAGCCTTGATAGCTCCGTGCCCATTGATACAGTAGGGTGTTCCTACACGTGCATAGAGAAGACGTAGATAATCGTTGATTTCCGTCGTTGTTCCAACCGTCGAACGAGGATTTTTACTGGTCGTTTTCTGGTCAATGGAAATGGCAGGGCTGAGACCATCAATGGCATCTACATCAGGCTTTTCCATATTGCCCAAGAACTGACGAGCATAGGCTGACAGACTTTCAACGTAGCGACGTTGCCCTTCTGCATAAAGGGTATCAAAGGCTAAACTAGACTTTCCTGATCCAGATAGTCCCGTCACCACAACTAGCTTGTCACGCGGAATTTCCACATCTATATTTTTTAAATTATGGGCGCGTGCCCCATGGATGACAATCTTATCTTGCATATTACTTCTTTCTAGTTCATTGTTGCTTTCCATTATACCAAAAAAAGTGAAATTCTATTACCAAAAAAGCCGATTTTATAGTATAATAGTACGGTGTCAAAAATCACTGTAACACGGATTAGATTAGGAAAGGATAGGAGATATGAAGCAAGTCTTTCTCTCAACTACAACTGAATTTAAAGAGATTGATACGCTCCAGCCGGGCACTTGGATCAATCTCGTCAATCCTACTCAAAGCGAATCGATGGAAATCGCCTCGGCCTTTGATATTGATATCGCCGACCTCCGTGCACCGCTCGATGCGGAAGAGATGTCACGTATCACCATCGAAGATGAGTACACCTTGATTATCGTAGACGTCCCAATCACAGAGGAAAGAAATAATCAGACCTACTACGTGACTATTCCCTTGGGGATTATCATCACAGAAGAGGCTATCATCACTACCTGCTTGGAGCCTCTCCCACTTCTTGATGTCTTTATCAATCGTAGGCTTCGAAATTTCTATACTTTCATGCGTTCGCGCTTCATCTTCCAGATTCTCTACCGTAATGCTGAGATTTACCTAACTGCCCTCCGTTCGATTGAACGTAAGAGTGAGCAGATTGAGAGTCAACTTCACAAATCTACTCGAAACGAAGAATTGATTGAACTCATGGAGTTGGAAAAGACTATCGTCTACTTCAAAGCTTCACTTAAGACAAATGAGCGCGTGATTAAAAAATTGACCAGCGCAACTAGCAATATCAAGAAATATCTCGAAGACGAAGACTTACTGGAAGATACCTTGATTGAAACGCAACAGGCCATCGAGATGGCGGACATCTATGGAAACGTCCTTCACTCTATGACAGAGACCTTTGCTTCTATCATTTCAAATAACCAGAACAATATCATGAAAACCTTGGCACTTGTGACTATCGTTATGTCCATCCCGACCATGATTTTCTCAGCCTACGGAATGAACTTTAAGGATAATGAAATTCCTTTAAACGGAGAACCGCATGCTTTCTGGCTCATCGTCTTTATCGCCTTTGCTATGAGTGTTTCTCTCACTCTTTACCTCATCCATAAAAAATGGTTCTAAACAGGAGTTATTATGTCACAGATTGATTTAAAAGAATTAACCAAGAAAAACCAAGAATTTATCCACATTGCAACCCAGCAATTTCTCAAGGATGGAAAAACTGACGCCGAAATCAAGGCTATCCTTGAAGAAGTCATCCCTCACATCCTTGAAGAACAACCAAAAGGTGTGACTGCTCGCTCTATCTACGGAGCACCAACTCACTGGGCTCACAGCTTCAGCGAAAAAGAGCAATATGAAAAAGAACATCCAAAGGAAAACGACGATCCAAAATTGATGATGTTGGATTCAGCCCTTTTCATTACAGGACTGTTTGCAGTAGTTAGTGCCTTGATGAGCTTCTTCTCAAACCAACCCGTTGCCTACGGATTGGTGACACTTATCAGTGTAGGAGCCTTTGGTGGAGTTGCCTTCTACCTTCTCTATCACTTTATTTACCGTTACTACGGACCAGATACCGACCGCAGCCAACGCCCTCCATTCTGGAAATCACTTTTAGTTATGTTAGCGACTATGTTTGCTTGGGTCTTCATCCTCTTCTTGAGTAACTTCCTTCCACAAGCCATCAACATCAGCTTACCACCACTTGTTTTATTGGTGATTGGAGGAGCTCTCCTTGCCCTACGTTTCTACCTCAAAAAACGCTTCAACATCAAGAGCGCAAGTGCAGGACCAGCTAGATATTAAGATAAACAATAAAAGTAGTGTGTTTTGCAGACAGACTACTTTTATTATGGTTCCAAAGTATTTTTTGATTCTCCAAAGAAAAGTAGCTACATTTTCTAAAAACGTTCTAATGTAACGGCTCCCCTTAAAATCCCTATGTTTTATCCTTGAATTCAAGTTGTTTTTCTGTTATGATAATAAAGTAATAAGGAGAAATATATATGACTAAACAGAGAATTAATCAAATTGTCGGTTCAATTGGTGCCTTTATCGGAATTATTGTATTTATAGCCTACATCCCCCAAATTTTTGCCAATTTACAAGGAAATAAAGCTCAACCTTTCCAACCGTTATCAGCAGCAGTCTCTTGCTTAATCTGGGTCATTTACGGATGGACAAAAGAACCTAAGAAAGACTGGATTCTAATCATTCCAAATTCGGCCGGGGTTGTCCTTGGAGGACTGACCTTCCTTACTGCTCTATAAGAATGCAACTACTATAAAAAGCAACCACATCGAGCGGTTGCTTTTTTGCTTACTTTCTTGATTTAAAAGCCTTTTTCTGATTCTAATTCTTGTTGTTTCCCCTCTTCTTTTGTGATACAATAGCATCAATTCATTTCTAGGAGGATGAGATATGGTTTCTACTATTGGTATTGTTAGTTTGTCTAGTGGCATTATCGGAGAAGACTTTGTCAAACACGAAGTGGACTTGGGTATTCAACGTCTCAAGGATCTAGGACTCAATCCTATCTTTTTACCCCATTCGCTAAAAGGCTTAGACTTTATCAAGGACCATCCTGAAGCACGTGCAGAGGATTTGATTCAGGCCTTTTCTGATGATAGCATCGACATGATCCTATGCGCCATCGGTGGAGACGATACCTATCGTTTATTACCCTATCTTTTTGAAAATGACCAACTAGAAAAAGTTATCAAACAAAAGATTTTTCTTGGCTTCTCGGATACGACCATGAACCATCTAATGTTGCATAAACTAGGAATTAAGACTTTTTACGGCCAATCATTTCTAGCAGACATTTGTGAGTTAGACAAAGAAATGTTGCCATATAGCTGCCACTACTTTAAAGAATTGATTGAGACTGGAAAAATCTCAGAAATTCGCCCCAGTAACGTTTGGTATGAGGAACGGACTGATTTTAGTCCCAAAGCCTTGGGAACACCTCGTGTCAGTCATACAAATACTGGTTTTGACTTGTTGCAAGGAAGTGCTCAGTTTGAGGGAGAAATTCTCGGCGGTTGTCTTGAATCTCTTTATGATATCTTTGACAACTCTCGATACGCAGATAGCACAGACCTCTGCCAAAAATACAAACTTTTCCCTGACTTATCCGACTGGGAAGGAAAGATTTTATTGCTAGAAACAAGTGAAGAAAAGCCTGAACCTGACGACTTCAAAAAGATGTTGCGGACTTTAAAGGAAACTGGTATATTCGAGGTCATCAGAGGACTCTTGGTCGGGAAACCTATGGATGAAACTTTCTATGACGACTATAAAGAGGCACTATTGGATATCATTGATAGCAATATCCCGATTGTCTATAATCTAAATGTTGGTCATGCAACTCCAAGAGCAATTGTCCCCTTCGGAGTCCACGCCCATGTAGACGCAATGGAGCAAGTCATTCGCTTTGACTATAACAAAGAAAGCTGAGATGAATTTCTCAGCTTTTTTCAGTATCGTTATTAGCATTTTCATCACATACTACCGATGGCTAAAATAATAAAGGAGAGGCTATTGCCTAACATGTGAACAAGTAGGGGATAGTAGACATTCTCCTTTTCTTTCACATAAATAATAGAAAAGGCAAGGCCACCACCTAGGTATCCGACTGCACCGACCCACTCTGATAAACTTAAATTATGCATATGAGTCAGTGCAAAGATAAATCCTACCAGAAGAATGCTTAACCAACTTGGCAGACTTTTCTGCAAGTGATGCAATAAGAGCTGACGGAAAAAGAGTTCTTCCACCAAAGGTCCAATGATGCAGGCGAAAACTGCTATCAGTATTGGTTGCTCTTGAAAGGTGCTTTGAATATTCGACTGATTTAGACCTTGTTCGACCAGCCCAAAAAACTGCCTCAACAACTCTGATACAAATCCAAAGGCAACAGTCATCAGAATGAGAAAGAGCCATCCTGTTAAGACACCAAAGAAGAATTTTCTTTTAGCCTTTCTAATCTCTTCCCACTTTTGGAGCAATAGGGACTTAAATAAGAAGCAACCATACACAAACATGATGGTATAGACTAAATATGTCCCTGCAGAAGAAGATAATGGAGCATCAAATACTCGTATACCATCAAACACAAAGAGAATGGTATATAGGAGCCCAAAAATCAGAACTCTCTTATATTTGTTAGACATTATTTAATTCCCCTTCCATTCACAATCATTCTCATGGTCATCAACTAGCCCTGCAGCTTGTAGAAAGGATAAAACAGCGACTGGTCCTGTGAACTTGAAGCCACGTTTTTTGAATTCTTTGGATAATTTTTCAGATAGAGCTGTTTTGGCAGGCGCCTGGCTGTAGTCAGGTACATCATTCACAATCGTCTTCCCACCGACAAAAGACCAAAGATAAGCATCAAAAGTTCCGAATTCTGCCTGAACTTGTAGAAAAGCCTGAGCGTTGGCTCGCGTCGCAAATATCTTGGCACGATTGCGGATGATGGCTGGATTATCCATCAAAGCTTCCAATTCTTCATCAGTCAGGTCCGCAACAGCTTGAACTTGATAGCCATGAAAGGCTTCTCGGAAGGCTTGGCGTTTATTGAGTACCGTTTCCCAAGATAAGCCTGCCTGATAAGTCTCCATACAGAGCAACTCAAAAAGCGCTCGGTCATCATGGAGGGCCTGCCCCCATTCCTCATCGTGGTAGGCTACATATAGAGGGTTGTTCATTTTGACCCAGCCACAACGTTTTGGCATAGGAACCTCCTATTTGACCAACATCTTAAGGGCAGATTTGATGTAGTTTTCAGCTGTATCAGTCGTTCCTTCGAAGAATTTCTTGATTTTCTTAAGCTCAGCCGCCTTGTAACCCAAGGCCAACATGGCCTCCATTGCTTCTTCCAGTTCTTGGTTTTCAGCGCTGGTTTGCACTGCCACCTTAGCAGGAAGGTCGTCACCGGCCACAACCACCTTACCTTCTAAGTCCAAGACCATCTGTTGGGCTGTTTTCTTCCCGATTTTAGGGAACTTGGTCAGGTAGGTTATATTCTTGGTCTCGATGGCTTGAACGAGCCCTGCATTGTCATCAGCTGCAATAATGGCAAGAGCAGAAACAGGGCCAATGCCCGACACCGAAATCAAGCTGAGAAAGAGTTTTTTCTCGTCCTCTGAACGAAAGCCGTAAAGCAGGTGAGCATCTTCACGAACGACTTGATGCACATAGATTTGCGCTTCTTGGTTGACTTGTCCTGAGTAAGCATAGGGGTTAGCCACGTGCAAAATGTAGCCGATGCCGTTTGCTTCTAGGACGATGTATTTAGCAGTAATTTTGGTAATGATACCTTTTAGATATTCGTACATAATTTTCCCTTCAATTTATACTCAATGAAAATCAAAGAGTAAACTAGGAAGCTAACCGTAGGCATAACTTTAAGTTAGACAAGGTAAGGCTGACGCAGTTTAAAGAGATTTTCGAAGAGTATTAGTATTTGCCTAGTTCTCGTAGGCTAGTGTGATTTTCTTGAATACGACGGAACATCTTTTCCATATCTGACTTGGTAAAGTGGACCAAAACAGGGCGTCCGTGCGGACAGTTATATGGGTTGTCACATTGAGAGAGCTGATAGAGGAGCTGTCTAGCTGAGTAGTCATCGATACGGTGGTTGGCCTTGATAGACCGCTTGCAGGACATCATAATGGCCAACTCTGCCCGGTATTTCTTGATAGAAACTTCCTTGGTCAAAAGGAGCATGTCGCACATCTCATAGATGCCTGATTCAATCTCTTCTTCTGCCATCCAAATAGGATGTTCACGTAAGATGAATTGATTTTCCCCGTACTCTGCTAGAAAGACACCCACTTCCTCCAAAAGTGCCATTCGTTCCTTGAGACGCAGAGCATCATCCGCTGGAAATTCAAAGATGTAGGGCACTAGGAGTTGCTGCTGGCTCTGGTCAACATTGCCAATGCTTTCACGGTACTCCTCGTACTTGACCCGTTCCTGCGCCGCATGTTGGTCTATGATGTAGAGCCCATCTCGCCCTTGGGCAAAGAGATAGGTTCCATGCATTTGCCCGAAAAATTCCAACTCTGGAAAGCTTGAAGATTCTTCTCGCTCCAGCTTATCATAGGCTTTATCCAGACTGGCTAAATCTAGCTCTGGATGGTCTAGTTGGTCATAAATAGCAGGCTTTCTCTCTGCAAAATGCAGTTTGCTAGGCTTAGTCAGCTGCTCCAAGGTTTCCTTGGCAAATAGGGTTAAATCCTGTCCTTCCTCAGTCAATTCCACCTGATAATCAGCTACTTCAGCTTGACTAGGTCTTGTCGGATCTGTTTTCTCATAGTAGAGCGTATTTTCTCTCAGCGGCAAAGTCGTTTGCTCTACTTTTTCACGATTACGAACAGTAGATTTGGCAAGATTTTCCAGAGCATCTGGAATCAAGGTCTGCTCTTTGAGACTTTTTGCGATAGCTTCTGAGACCAGCGCCATCAGCTCTCTTTCCTTGGAAATCCGAACTTCTTGCTTAGTTGGGTGTACATTGACATCCGCCAGATAAGGATCGATATGAATGTGAATAACGGCTAGTGGAAAACGCCCCACCATGAGCTTACTGCCGTAGCCATCTAAAATGGCACGATTGAGCAAGAAGTTTTTGATATAACGGCCATTGATAAAAAGACTGATATAGTTGCGATTAGCCCGTGTCAATTCAGGCAATGAAACAAAACCTGAAATTTCAAAATCTAGGTCCGAATTCTCAATTTCAACCATCTTTTTGGCACTGGCTAAACCATAAATCCCAGCAATGGCTTGGCGCAGTTGACCCGTACCAGCTGTTCGTGTCATCTCCTTGCCATCACTAATCAGGCTAAAGGAAATCTCAGGATGGGCCAAGCCTAGACGATTGACGATATCAATGATATGAGACAACTCTGCCTGCTGGCTCTTCATATACTTGAGACGAGCTGGTGTGTTGAAAAAGAGATCCTCCACACAAACCTTGGTCCCAACAGGGCTGGTCGCTGGGATGATTTCTTCTACTTCTCCCCCACGAGCAACTAACTTGGTCCCGTGACTTGCACCCTCTACTGCAGTCAAAAGAGTCAGTACACTAACAGAAGCGATAGAAGGCAAGGCTTCACCACGGAAACCGAGGGTCCGAATCCGAAAGAGATCCGCTTGATTCTTAATCTTACTGGTAGCATGACGGCGGAGAGCCAACTCTACCTCATCGTGGGCAATCCCGTGACCATTATCTGTGATTTGGATTTTCTTAAGACCAGCTTCTTCAATCTCAACGATAATCTGGCTTGAGCCAGCGTCGATAGCATTTTCAACCAACTCTTTAACTACACTGGCAGGACGTTCGATCACTTCTCCTGCTGCAATCTGGTTGGCCAAGACTTCTGGCAATTCAATAATATGAGACATCTTTCAGCCCCTTTCTTAACGATTTTTATCTATTTCTCTGAAAATAAGCTAGTGCTATTATACCATATTTCACCTGTTTCCAAAAAAAGTCCAGGTAGCAACTTTCTTCCCGATTTTACTAGGTTATTTACCAAGTTTGTGATACAATAGGTAGAAACAATATTTTTAAAAAGGAGAAAAGACACATGCACATTTTTGATGAGCTAAAAGAGCGTGGTTTGATTTTTCAAACGACTGATGAAGAAGCTTTGCGTAAAGCCCTAGAAGAAGGTCAAGTTTCTTATTATACTGGCTACGATCCAACTGCTGACAGCCTTCACCTAGGCCACCTTGTCGCAATCTTGACAAGTCGTCGCTTGCAGCTAGCAGGTCACAAACCTTATGCGCTCGTTGGCGGTGCTACAGGTCTCATCGGAGATCCGTCCTTCAAAGATGCTGAACGTAGTCTCCAAACAAAAGACACAGTAGATGGCTGGGTCAAGTCTATCCAAGGACAACTTTCTCGTTTTCTTGACTTTGAAAATGGCGAAAATAAAGCTGTCATGGTCAACAACTACGACTGGTTTGGCAGCATCAGCTTCATTGACTTCCTCCGTGACGTCGGAAAATACTTTACTGTCAACTACATGATGAGCAAGGAATCTGTGAAGAAACGGATTGAAACAGGAATTTCTTACACTGAATTTGCCTACCAAATCATGCAAGGTTACGACTTCTTCGTTCTTAACCAAGACCATAACGTAACGCTTCAAATCGGTGGTTCTGACCAGTGGGGAAATATGACAGCTGGTACTGAATTGCTTCGTCGTAAGGCTGACAAGACTGGTCACGTTATCACTGTTCCATTGATTACAGATGCAACTGGTAAGAAATTTGGTAAATCAGAAGGAAACGCAGTCTGGCTCAATCCTGAAAAGACTTCTCCATACGAAATGTACCAATTCTGGATGAATGTTATGGACGCTGACGCTGTTCGATTCTTGAAAATCTTTACTTTCTTGACACTTGATGAGATTGAAGACATCCGCAAACAATTTGAAGCAGCACCACACGAACGCTTGGCTCAAAAAGTCTTGGCTCGTGAAGTCGTGACTCTTGTCCACGGAGAAGAAGCCTACAAAGAAGCCCTTAACATCACTGAACAACTCTTTGCTGGAAATATTAAGAACCTTTCAGTTAAAGAACTCAAACAAGGACTTCGTGGAGTGCCAAACTACCAAGTACAGGCAGACGAAAATCACAACATCGTTGAACTTCTCGTATCTTCTGGCGTGGTTAACTCAAAACGCCAAGCCCGTGAAGATGTTCAAAACGGTGCCATCTACGTCAACGGCGACCGCATCCAAGACCTTGACTATGTCTTGAGTGACGCAGATAAGTTAGAGAACGAACTCACTGTTATCCGACGTGGGAAGAAAAAATATTTTGTATTGACTTACTAAACTGTTCAACATTTACCTATAAAAAAAGGAGTTAACCTCGAGAAAGGTAACTCCTTTTTGTTGTTGATAACCATATCTATCTAGCCTTAATAGACAGGCTACGCAGTACAATACGTAAGGTTGTTAGATTATGTAAGATAGAGAGATTTGAAGGACTGAGCCAATTAAACAAGCCAAAGCCAATCAAACTACTATTTACGATAACGGTATCTTGAATATTCTTCTTGATGAGTGTTTGCAAAGATGATGATAGCCAATCCAACTCTTGGAAGAAATCCAAGCGATTATCTAACAATAAGATATCGCTCATCTGCTTAGAAATGTCTGCACTCTCATTCATCACCACACCGATATCTGATAGGGTTAGAGCTGCTGAGTCATTCAATCCATCTCCAACCATCAAAATAGTGTGACCTGCTTTCTGCAGTTCCTCTACTAGCTCAAATTTCCCATCAGGTTTCAAGTCTGTATAGACCTGATCAAAGGGCAAATCTTTGACTAATTCCTCTGTTCTAACCAAGGTGTCCCCTGTTGCCAGAATCAATTTTTTCCCTTGTGCCTTAAGTTTCTCCAAGGCTGCTTTTGCTTCTTTTCTCAAAGGAGTATGAATACAGAACATTCCAATCAATTCATTCTGGTAGGCTAAGAATAAGAGATTGTAGTGACTCTTGTACTCTTCAATTAAAGCATTTTGTTCTGAACTGATATGAATCTGTTCATCCTGCATCAAGACATAATTCCCAATAAGAACTGGTTGGCCATCTATATGAGATTTGATTCCCTTGCTTGCGATATATTGGAGTTTCCCATGCATTTCCTCATGTTCAATCCCCTCCATCTCAGCTTGCTTGACGATGGCATTAGCAATAGGATGATAAATGTGTTCCTCAAGACAGGCACTGATTCTTAGAATATCCTCCTCACTATAGTCCCCAAAAGGTAACACCTTTTCAACTATAGGATAACTAGTTGTGATTGTTCCCGTCTTATCAAACAAGAAAGTATCAACTTCCAGATATTTCTCCAGAACATCTCCATCCTTAATCACCATTTCACGATTCAACCCCTCCTTGATAGCTGTCAAATAAGCTACAGGAGTAGAGATTTTCAAAGCGCAGGAGAAATCGACCAATAGGAAAGAAATAGCCTTAGAAAAAGAACCTGTTAATAGGTAAGTCAGACCAGCCCCCAAGAAATTATATTTGACGACCTTGTCCGCCATTTTGATGAAATAGCGTTGTTTCGTTTTCTTGTTTTCTTCAGATTTCTTCATCAACTCAATCAGTTGTAAAATCCGGCTGTTCATCTGATTATCGGTTACACGAATGCGTAACTCTCCAGTTTCTAATACTGTATTTGCACAAACCAAATCAGACTCTCTTTTTTCAACTGGAAAACTCTCTCCCGTCAAGGAACTTTCGTTGACCATACCTAAACCTGAAACTACTTGTCCATCAAACAGAATTTCATTTCCTTGAGATAGGACCAAGACATCTCCTATTTGAACATCGGAACTCTTGATACTAACGACCATATCCCCCTGTACTAAGAATACGTCGCTCTCTTTTGCAAGAAGGCTTTGTTCTAAATCTGTTGCAGTTTTTTTCAAGGACCACTGATCTAAATGATTCCCCAAATCAAGCATAAACATGATATTGCTAGCTGTCTTGGATTGGTTCATAAACAAGGACAATAAAATCGCCGAACAGTCCAAGACCTCCATCGTTAGTTCCTTACGCGCTAGTGTTTGATAGGCTTCTCTAATATAACCCAAAGCCTGATAACAAGTCCATATATAGCGAATAGGATACGGCACAAAACTACGAAAAATCATACGCTTAATCGCTGCACCTGAAACAATAGAATAAGCACTCTCTTCTCTACGAATGGGAAGAGTCATCAACTCAGAAACTTTCCCTTTATCAATTCTTTTTAAAAAGGCTTCTGCATTGTCTAATACAGAGAAGCCTTCTTTTATGCGTAGAGTAAAGTGCTGTTGATCCATGTAAAACTGGATAGACTCAATCCCCTTTTCATCTCTCACCAAGGAACGAAGATAGTCTTGAATATCCAAGGTGAGTGAAAAAGAAGATGATAGTCGGATATGTTGGTATCCTCTATGTAGCACTTTAAAAGACATACTATTCCCCTATAAGGCTATCTAATTGCTCTTCTTTTTTCTCTTGCTCATACAAATATTTGGCATCTTGCAAGACATCGTCTCCATGTTGTTTCACAACAGAAACAGATGCATCTAGCCCGTCTTTCAACTTGTAAGCCTTAGCCAAAGCTTTAGAATAACCTTTTTTAGCTTCCTTACTTGCTAAGATTTTCAAACCAAGGGTACCAAATGCGACACCACCCAAAAAGAGTGATGATTTTTTCGCAACTTTTGCAACGGTTAATACTTCTTTTAACATACTTATTTCCTCCTAGATATTATTATATAGCAATTTAGATATAAAAGCAATTTAATTTTGGTACTTTAAAAAGTAATTATACTACTATTTAATTCTATTACAAATCATCCTAAAGTTGCTTTCATTTGCCTCTTTTGATACACTTAAACTATGAATACAAATCTCAAACCTAAACTCCAGCGTTTTGCTTCTGCGACTGCCTTTGCCTGCCCTATCTGTCGAGAAAATCTGACTCTGGTAGAGACTAGTCTCAAGTGCTGCAACCGTCATTCTTTTGACTTGGCGAAATTCGGCTATGTCAATCTGGCACCTCAAATCAAGCAATCTGCCAACTACGACAAGGAAAACTTTCAAAATCGCCAACAAATCCTAGAAGCTGGCTTTTACCAAGCTATTTTAGATGCTGTATCTGACTTGTTAGCAAATTCAGAAACTAGCACCACAATCTTAGATATCGGTTGTGGCGAAGGTTTCTATTCTCGCAAGCTCCAAGAAAGTCATCCTGACAAAACCTTCTATGCCTTTGATATTTCCAAAGATTCCGTTCAAATCGCTGCCAAGAGCGAACCCAACTGGGCAGTCAATTGGTTCGTTGGTGACCTGGCTCGTCTTCCTATAAAAGACGCTAGCATGGATATCCTGCTTGATATCTTTTCGCCTGCCAACTATGGAGAATTTCGTCGCGTTTTATCCAAAGACGGTATCTTGATAAAGATTATCCCAACTGAAAATCACCTCAAAGAAATCCGTCAAAGAGTACAGGACCAGCTGACAAACAAAGATTATTCTAACCAAGATATCAAGGAGCATTTCCAGGAACATTTCAGCATCCAATCTATCCAGACTGCTTCCCTGACCAAATCCATTACAGCAGAGCAAAGACAAGCTTTACTCAGCATGACACCCCTCCTCTTTCACGTTGACCAAAGCAAGATTGACTGGAGCCAACTGACAGAGATTACCATTGAAGCAGAGATTTTGGTTGGGAAAGCACTGTAAATATATTTTTGAGATACTACAAAGCCCGCACCTCTTCTTGAGATGCGGGTTTAAATCACGATTTTTCAAGTATCTATCCGAAAAGTGGAAAAATTTTAACCTCTCCATTTATTTTCGATTTGAAATGACAAATTTATCAATAAATAGCAAGTGATATAAGGCAAGTGCTGCCCCATAACAACATCCATGAAAAGAGATTTCTTGATGAGTAAGTGGAAACGAAGAACTATTACCCATATAAAGGCATGACCAAATTACAAAAAGAATCCAAAATAAATCAGTCCATTTATATTTTGAAAAATATTTTTTCCACATAAAAACATCCTCCTTCTTTACTACAATACTATTATAATACTGTTTGTAAACGAATACAAGAAATTTGAGGTAGCAGCTAAGAAGAACCTTAGGCTTAAAGGTAGTACAACCAACCTTCTTAGTGTTCTCTAGGTTTGATTTTTAAGTCTAGAAATTATTGACAAATTACTTTTTCTTTTGAGACCAGTCAACCTCAAATCCATAACATTCAAAAAAAGCGAATTTCAATTGAAACTCGCTTTTTTGCTAGATAGTGTAATAACTATAAAATTTCGTATCTTATACTCAATGAAAATCAAAGAGCAAACTAGGAAACTAGCCGCAGGCTGTACTTGAGTACGGCAAGGCGACGTTGACGCGGTTTGAATTTGATTTTCGAAGAGTATTAGTTCAAGTGCCAGATATCTTCGTTGTACTGAGCGATTGTACGGTCAGATGAGAAGAATCCTGCTTTAGCAATGTTGACGATGACTTTATCCAACCATGCGTCACGGTCTTCGTAGTCAGCAAGCATTTGCTCTTTCACTTTGATGTAGTCTTCCAAATCAAGAAGAGTCATGAACCAGTCTTTGTTAATTAATTCGTTATAAAGACGTTCCAAGCGTTCAATCTTACCAACTGCAAGAACAGCGTCGCTCACGATAAAGTCAACCAATGGTTTGATAGTTTCACGAGCATAGAATTCGCTTGATTTGTAAGCTGATTTTGCGTAAAGGTCGATAACAGTTTCTGAATCTTCACCGAAGATGTAGATGTTTTCGTCTCCAACCAACTCAGCGATTTCCACGTTAGCACCGTCCATAGTACCAAGAGTCAAAGCTCCGTTCAACATGAATTTCATGTTACCAGTACCTGAAGCTTCTTTAGAAGCAAGTGAGATTTGTTCTGAGATATCACACGCTGGGATAAGGAAGCTTGCTGCAGTAACGTTGTAGTTTTCAACCATAACTACTTGCAAGTGTGGAGCTACTGCTGGATCATTAGCAATAACTTCTGACATGCAAAGGATTAAGTGAATGATGTCTTGAGCGATTGTGTAGGCTGGAGCTGCTTTACCACCAAAGAAGATTGTGATTGGGCGAGCAGGGATGTTACCAGCTTTGATGTCAAGGTATTTGTGGATTACGTACAAAGCGTTCATTTGTTGGCGTTTGTACTCGTGAAGACGTTTGATTTGGATATCAAAGATAGAGTTTGGATTGATTTCCACACCTTGGTGTTCTTTCAAGTGACGAGCCAATTTACGTTTGTTGTGAGCCTTGATGCTTTCCAATTTTTCTTTGACAGCTGCTTTGTCTTCATAAGACAAAAGTTTTTCAAGCTCATCTGCTTCATGGTGCCAACCTTCTCCAAGAATCTCGTCCAAGTAGTGAGACAATCTTGGGTTAGCATGCATGAGCCAACGACGGAAAGTAATACCGTTTGTTTTGTTGTTGAATTTTTCTGGGTAAAGGTCGTAGAAGGCTTTCAACTCAGAATTTTTCAAGATTTCAGTATGAAGTGCCGCTACTCCGTTAACACTGTATCCGTAGTGGATATCCATGTGAGCCATGTGAACACGTCCGCTCTCATCGATAATTTGAACAGCTGGATCTTTGTATTCTGCTTTCACACGACGGTCCAATTCTTTGATGATTGGTACCAAGTGAGGAACCACTTCTTCCAAGAATTCAAGAGGCCATTTTTCAAGGGCTTCAGCAAGGATTGTGTGGTTAGTGTAGGCAGTCATGCTACGAACGATAGAGATTGCTTCATCAAGCTCGATACCACGTGCTGTCAAAAGACGGATCAATTCAGGGATAACCATTGATGGGTGAGTATCGTTGATTTGGACAACTGCATAGTCAGCAAGGTCATGCAAGTTGCTTCCTTTTTCGATTGCTTCGTCGATGATCAATTGCGCACCGTTTGAAACCATGAAGTATTGTTGGAAGATACGGAGCAATTCACCTTGACGGTCACTATCATCTGGGTAAAGGAAGAGAGTCAAGTTGCGAGCGATATCTGTCTTGTCAAAGTTGATACCATCTTTAATGATAGAAGAATCAACTGAATCCAAGTCAAACAAACGCAAGCGGTTTTTAGTTGCTGTCTCATAACCAGTAACATCAATATCATAAAGAGTTGATGTCAAAGTAAAGTCTGCAAATGGTACTTGGTAGCTACGGCTTGAGCGAACCAACCAGTTTTGCTCTGTCAACCATGCATTTGGAATTGTTTCTTGTTGGTTGTTTTTAAGAACTTGTTGGAAAAGACCAAAGTGGTAGTTAAGACCAACACCGTCACCGTTCAAACCAAGAGTAGCAATTGAGTCGATAAAGCAGGCAGCCAAACGTCCCAAACCACCATTACCAAGAGATGGTTCCAATTCTACTTCTTCGACTTCGATCAAGTCTTTACCTGCAGCTGCAAGTTCTTTTTTAACATCGTCGTAAAGACCAAGGTTGATCAAGTTGTTTGACAAGAGTTTACCAATCAAGAACTCAGCTGAGATGTAGTAAACTTTTTTCTTACCAGTGTTCACTGGTTTTTGGCTGCTTGCAAGTTTGCTGTAGTTAAGAAGAGCAAGGTAAAGCTCTTCATTGCTACATTCTGCAATGGTTTTATTGTAACGATTTTGTACAAATTCTTGTAGTGATAACATGTTTAGTTGTCTCCTGATTATTGTCTTATTTCTTTAATTTTACCAAATTTTCATTGATTCGGCGATAGATTGTTGTCAAGTCAAGCAAACTTTCCTCGACAGCTGGTGTCAATTGATCTTCAGTCATACGCCAAGACCAGTTTCCACCAAGGGTAGATGGGAAGTTCATACGAGCTGTCTCATCCAATTCTAGCAAATCTTGCATAGTTGCAATTGCCATGAAGCTAACTGATGAAAAGACTGTACGAAGCATAGCATGTGGCACTGTTTCGTATTCTTTACGGTTAGTATAGCGTGCCATGTACTCACGAGTCGCATCATCGATCTCGTTACGGTACCAACCAAGGACCGTATTATTATCGTGTGTCCCTGTGTACATAACTGAGTTAGCAGGTGCCAAGTGTGGGCTATCGATACTTTCGTCTTCTGGGTTGAAGGCAAATTGAAGGATCTTCATTCCTGGGAAGCCAGTACGTTCACGCAATTCAATAACTTCATCTGTCATGAAGCCAAGGTCTTCAGCAATGATGTTTAACTCACCAAGTTCTTCCTTAACAGCTGCAAAAAGCTTGTAACCAGGACCTTTCACCCACTCACCAGGTGCTGCTGTATCGGAACCAGCAGGGATTTCCCAGTAAGATTCGAAACCACGGAAGTGGTCGATACGAACGATGTCGTAGATTTTGAAGCTTTCACGCAAGCGTTCAATCCACCATTTGTAGCCGTCTTTGTCCATTGCTTCCCAGTCATAGATTGGGTTACCCCAAAGCTGACCAGTTGCAGAAAATTCATCTGGTGGGCATCCTGCGATGCAAGTCGCCTTACCGTTGACATCTGTTTTGAAGAGATGTGGATTTGCCCACATATCGCTTGAATCTTCCGCTACATAGATTGGCATGTCCCCAACGATTTCGATGTGGTTGCCGTTAGCGTAAGCTTTCAATTTCAACCATTGTTGGAAGAAGAAGTATTGAGTCACACGGTGGTAAACCAACTTGTCTGCTAATTGCTCACGGTAGCTTTCAAGTGCTGAAGCTTTACGAGCACGAGCATCTGCATCTGGCCATTCAGTCCAAGCAAGATTATCAAAATGCTCTTTGATAGCCATATACTCTGCAAAGAGTTCAAGCCATGATTGGTTGTCTTGAGCAAATTTATCAAAATCTTTAACATCTCCTACCTCAAAGAAACGTTTCACCGCTTTTTCTAAAAGAGGACGACGTGCATAGTAGATTTTAGCATAGTCAACTTCAGACGCATCGCTACCAAAGTCAACTCCTTCAAGGTCACTTGCTTCCAACAAACCTTGCTCCACCAAGATATCCAAATCGATAAAATGAGTATTTCCTGCAAAGGCTGAGAAAGACTGGTAAGGAGAATCCCCGTAACTAGTTGTTCCTAATGGAAGGATTTGCCAGTAACGTTGTTTTGTACGAACCAAGAAATCAACGAAGTCGTAAGCACTTTTACCAAATGATCCGATTCCGTATGCTCCTGGAAGAGAAGAAATGTGCATCAACACACCACTTTGACGTTTTTGCATAATAAGCACCTCATGTGTTTATAGTTAGATATTACATTTTTACGAACGCAAACGTTTGCGCTAACTAAAGTATAACGCATTTCTAAAATAAATGCAAGCGTTTCAACAAAATCTTTTTCAAATTATTTGTCTTTATAGCTTTGCTATAAAACTATATTCTTATTTTTTCACATCTACAAAAACATCGACAAACCATGCAATCGTTTTCCTTCAATTATTTTTGAATTGAAATTTATATGATTTCACCTTTTTCTTCCTATTATATAACCAAATTTAGGAATTATTCAGTTACATGCTTTTTAAAAATTTTTTCAAAAAACGCTTGCAACCGTTTTCTGTTTGTGCTATACTAAGTTCATAAGAGAAAACGTTTGCGTTTCCTCGGAATCAAAATTTGTTATTCTTTAGGAGGAATACATTATGTCAACTAAATTCATGAAGAGCGCAGCTGTACTTGGTACTGCTACTCTTGCTAGCTTACTTTTGGTAGCTTGCGGAAGTAAAACTTCTGACAAAGCTGCTGACTCTTCTGCATCAGGAAGTCAAGAAATCACTTTCTACGTTGAAGATCAATATAAAGCTTTTGCAGAATCAGCTGCCAAAGCTTACGAAAAAGAAGCTGGTGTAAAAGTTACTATTAAAACAGGTGACCAATTAGGTGGACTTGACAATCTTTCACTTGATAACCAATCAGGTAAAGCTGCTGACGTCATGATGGCACCATACGACCGTGTAGGTAGCCTTGGTACTGACGGACAACTTTCAGAAGTAACTTTGAGTGACGGTGCTAAAACAGACGATACTACTAAATCTCTTGTAACTGTTGGTGGTAAAGTTTATGGGGCTCCAGCCGTTATCGAGTCACTTGTTATGTACTATAACAAAGACTTAGTGAAAGAAGCTCCTAAGACATTTGCTGACTTGGAAGAACTTGCTAAAGATAGCAAATATGCCTTCGCTGGTGAAGACGGAAAAACTACTGCTTTCCTAGCTGACTGGACTAACTTCTACTACGCATATGGACTTCTTGCTGGTAATGGTGCCTACGTGTTTGGACAAAACGGTAAAGACCCTAAAGATATTGGTCTTGCTAACGATGGTGCTATTGCAGGTATCAACTATGCTAAAACTTGGTATGACAAATGGCCTAAAGGTATGCAAGATACTGAAGGTGCTGGAAACTTGATCCAAACTCAATTCCAAGAAGGTAAAACAGCTGCTATCATTGATGGACCTTGGAAAGCTCAAGCATTCAAAGATGCTAAAGTAAACTACGGTGTTGCAACTATCCCAACTCTTCCAAACGGTAAAAACTACGCAGCCTTTGGTGGTGGTAAAGCTTGGATCATCCCATCAAGCACTAAGAACCTTGAAGGAGCTCAAAAATTCGTAGACTTCCTTGTTTCAACTGACCAACAAAAAGCATTCTACGATGCAACAAACGAAATCCCAGCTAACACTGAAGCTCGTACTTACGCTGAAGGTAAAAATGATGAGTTGACTACTGCTGTTATCAAACAGTTCCAAAATGCTCAACCAATGCCAAACATCTCTCAAATGTCAACAGTTTGGGACCCAGCTAAAACAATGCTCTTTGACGCTGTAAGCGGTAAGAAAGATGCTAAAACAGCTGCAAATGATGCTGTAACATTGATCAAAGAAACAATCCAACAAAAATTTGGTAACTAATTGATTGATTCAAGGGGGATTTAAAACTTATCCCCCTTGATTTTTAGATATTAACAGAACTCAGCTTGACGTTCACATCTTATGAAAGGAGCACTCATGGAACAACAACCAAGAAAAGCAGCCTTGCTTTCATTGATTCCTGGGTTGGGGCAAATCTATAACAAACAAAAAGCCAAAGGTTTTATCTTCCTTGCTGTAACATTAGCTTTTGTCCTCTATTTTATAGTACTTGCAGCACCTGAATTGAGCAACTTGATCACACTTGGGGAAAAACCTGGCCGTGACAACTCTCTCTTTATGTTGATTCGTGGTGCATTTCACTCTATTTTTGTAATTGTTTATCTAGCCTTTTATATTCTCAATATTAAAGACGCCCACACTATTGCAAAACGTATCAATAATGGCATTCCTGTCCCATTGACACTTAAGGATATGATTAAAGGTATCTATGAAAATGGATTCCCATACTTGCTCATTATCCCATCTTACGTTGCCATGACATTTGCCATCATCTTCCCGGTTATTGTAACCTTGATGATTGCCTTTACTAACTACGATTTCCAACATTTACCACCAAATAAATTGTTGGATTGGGTTGGATTGACTAACTTCACAAATATCTGGAGTTTGAGTACCTTCCGTTCAGCCTTCGGTTCTGTTCTTTCTTGGACTATTATCTGGGCTTTATCTGCATCGACTTTGCAAATCGTACTCGGTATCTTTACAGCTATTATTGCTAACCAACCATTCATCAAAGGGAAACGTATCTTTGGTGTTATCTTCCTTCTACCTTGGGCTGTTCCAGCCTTCATCACTATCTTGACATTCTCAAACATGTTCAACGATAGTGTTGGTGCTATCAACACTCAAGTTTTGCCACTTTTTGCTAAGGTTCTTCCATTCCTTGACGGGGCACTCATCCCTTGGAAAACAGACCCTACTTGGACTAAGGTTGCCTTGATTATGATGCAAGGTTGGCTTGGATTCCCTTATATCTATGTCCTTACTCTCGGTATCCTACAGTCTATTCCAAACGACTTGTATGAAGCAGCTTATATCGACGGTGCAAACGCTTGGCAAAAATTCCGCAACATCACTTTCCCAATGATCTTGGCTGTTGCGGCGCCTACTTTGATCAGCCAATACACCTTCAACTTCAACAACTTCTCTATCATGTACCTCTTCAATGGCGGTGGTCCTGGTAGTGTCGGTGGTGGAGCTGGTTCAACCGATATCTTGATCTCATGGATTTACCGTTTAACAACAGGTACAGCTCCTCAATACTCTATGGCAGCTGCCGTTACCTTGATTATTTCAATCATTGTCATCTCTATTTCTATGATTGCCTTCAAGAAACTACACGCATTTGATATGGAGGACGTCTAAGATGAATAACTCAATCAAACTCAAACGTAGACTGACTCAAACCCTCACTTACCTCTACTTGATCGGACTTTCAATCGTCATTATCTATCCTCTTTTAATCACGATTATGTCTGCCTTCAAGGCTGGTAACGTTGTGGCCTTTAAACTCGACAGCAATGTCAACTTTAGTCTTGATAACTTCAAAGGGCTCTTTACAGAAACCTTGTACGGTACATGGTACCTTAATACTTTGATCATCGCTTTGATCACCATGGTTGTACAAACAAGTATTATCGTACTTGCTGGTTATGCCTACAGCCGTTACAACTTCTTGGCTCGTAAGCAAAGTTTGGTCTTCTTCTTGATTATCCAAATGGTGCCTACAATGGCTGCTTTGACTGCCTTCTTCGTTATGGCCCTCATGTTGAACGCCCTTAATCATAGCTGGTTCCTCATCTTCCTCTACGTCGGTGGTGGTATCCCTATGAATGCATGGTTGATGAAAGGTTACTTTGACACCGTGCCAATGTCTCTTGATGAGTCTGCAAAACTTGATGGTGCAGGACACTTCCGCCGCTTCTGGCAAATCGTTCTCCCTCTTGTTCGCCCAATGGTGGCGGTACAAGCACTCTGGGCCTTCATGGGACCTTTCGGAGACTACATCCTCTCTAGTTTCTTGCTTCGTGAGAAAGAATACTTTACAGTTGCCGTTGGTCTACAAACCTTCGTTAGCAATGCGAAGAACTTGAAGATTGCCTACTTCTCAGCAGGTGCTATCCTCATCGCTCTTCCAATCTGTACACTTTTCTTCTTCTTGCAAAAGAACTTCGTTTCAGGACTTACAAGCGGTGGCGACAAGGGGTAATATACCCCCCGCCACCCTTTTTCATTTTGGAACTTGTCCTTACTTAGATAATCTGATGAGAAATAAAAGTTTAAGGTAAGGCTTCTTGTTTGTGAACAATTTAAAGCAAAAGCCTACTTTCAACCAGCATTGTACCTGACCCACTTGAAATTAAACACATTTCTCTATATAATACTCATATAGAAAAATGCCTTAGAAAGAGAATTATGTTGCCATATCCATTTTCTTATTTTAATAGTATTTGGGGATTTCGTAAGCCCCTATCTCAACGTTTTGGTCTCAACTGGTTTCAACTGATTTTTACCAGTATTTTCCTGATTAGCTTGTCTATGGTCCCTATTGCCATCCAGAACAGTTCTCAGGAAACTTATCCTTTAGAAACTTTCATCGATGATGTCTACACTCCTTTGGCGGATAGTGTGGTTCAGGATTTGGCTGCCAATGCAAAGATTGTAGATGGTAAGTTGAGCTATACAGGTTCATCTCCTCATCAAGCTTCTATCCAAATCGGAGACCCTTCTAGTTCAAACTTCCCTGAGGAATTACTTCTGAACTTTGAACCTGAGAAACTCATCATCAGCAAGCAAGGAAAAGAATTGACCAGCATTCGCTATCACGCGATAACGACTGAGAGCTTCCAAAGCAAGGAAAGTTTAACACAAGCCATTTCTAAAGACTGGTATCAACAGAATCGCGTCTATATTAGTCTCTTTCTTGTGCTTGGTTCTAGCTTCCTCTTTGGACTTAATTTTTTTATTGTTGCTTTAGGTGCTAGCCTCTTGATCTACTTCACGAAAAAATCGCGTCTCTTTTCATTTAAAAGCTACAAAGAGTGCTATCATTTCATTTTGAACTGTTTAGGATTACCAACCTTACTTGCCATGATTCTCGGTCTCCTAGGCCAAAATATGGCAACTTTGATTACTGTTCAAAATATTTTATTTGTTCTATACCTGGTCACTATCTTTTACAAAACGCATTTCCGTGATCCAGACTACCATAAGTAGGAGATTATTATGCCTGTTACGATTAAAGACGTGGCCAAGGCTGCTGGTGTTTCACCTTCAACCGTAACCCGTGTTATTCAAAATAAATCAACCATTAGCGATGAAACAAAAAAACGCGTTCGCAAGGCTATGAAGGAGCTCAATTACCACCCCAACCTCAACGCTCGTAGCTTGGTAAGCAGTTATACCCAAGTTATTGGCTTGGTGCTTCCTGACGACTCAGATGCCTTCTATCAAAATCCTTTCTTCCCATCTGTCCTCCGTGGTATCGCCCAAGTCGCCTCTGAAAACCACTACGCCATTCAGATTGCGACAGGTAAAGATGCCAAAGAGCGTCTTAAAGCTATTTCTCAGATGGTCTATGGTAAGCGTGTAGACGGTTTGATTTTCCTCTATGCCCAAGAAGAGGACCCTTTGGTTAAGTTAGTAGTAGACGAGCAATTTCCTTTCCTTATCTTAGGTAAATCTCTATCTCCCTTCATTCCACTTGTCGATAATGACAATGTCCAAGCTGGTTTTGATGCGACAGAGTATTTCATCAAAAAAGGATGCAAGCGAATTGCCTTTATCGGAGGTACTAAGCGACTCTTCGTAACACTAGACCGTCTGACAGGTTACGAGCTAGCTCTAAAACAACACCAACTTCCTCTCGATACTAATCTGACTTACTTTGCTACTGAATTTCTTGAAGATAATGGTTATCGCTTTAGTAGACTTCTCTTCAAACACAATCCAAATATTGACGCTATTATTACCATTGATAGTCTCCTTGCTGCAGGGGTCTGTGATTACATCGCAAAACACCAACTGGATGTCCCTGTCCTCAGCTTCGACTCAGTCAATCCCAAACTCAACTTGGCGGCCTATGTCGATATCAATAGTTTGGAGCTTGGTCGTGTTTCCTTTGAAACTATTCTCCAGATCATCAATGATGCTAAAAACAACAAACAAATTTGTTACCGCCAGTTGATTGCCCACAAAATCGTTGAAAAATAAAAAAGCCCAACTCTGACAATGTGTTCAAGAGTTGGGCTTTTTCGTTCTATTCATTGTTATAAATAACTATTAGTAAACTAGAGCAAGGTATCACTAATGGAATTTGAAGATGTCCTGAAATCTTTAGTTTTCGACTTCGACAAATCGGCCTAGGATATGAACATTTTCTGAAACAGAAACAAAGGCTGTTGGATCAACTTGCTTCATGATTAATTTAAAATCATTGAACTCTGCACGAGTGATAACCGTAATCAAAACAGCCTTACGCTGGTGATTATAAGTTCCTTCAGCATCATGGATCATGGTTGCGCCACGGTGCAATTTATTATGGATCTTCTCAATGACGGCATCTGGATTGCTAGTAACAATCATGGCCTGCATGCGTTTTTGCTTGGTGAAAACTGCATCTGTCACACGACTTGAGACAAAGATGGTAATCATGGAATAAAGGGCATATTTCCAACCAAAGGTCACTCCAGCAATCAACATGATGGTACCGTTCACCAAGAAAGAGATGCTTCCAACGTTACGACCTGTCTTCTTGCGAATAGTCAGACTGACAATATCTGTTCCACCACTGGAGATGTTATGGCGTAAAGCAAAGCCGATTCCTAGTCCCATGACGACTCCCCCAAAAAGGGCATTGATGATTGGGTCCTCTGTCAAGACCACCACTGGCACAAACTGGATAAAGAGCGAGCTCATAGATACCGTGATAAAGGTAAAAATCGTAAACTTATGTCCAATTTGGTACCAGGCCAAAATCATGAGTGGAATATTGATAGCATAGAAAGCCACTGAAATTGGGAAATAAAAGCCAAACCAGTGATTACTAAGCGCAGAAATGATCTGAGCCAAACCTGTTGCTCCACTTGAATAAACATGTCCTGGTTGGAAAAAGAAATTGACCGCTACTGCTGATAAAAAGCCATAGACCAGAGAAGCTGAAATCTTCTCATCATATTTTTCCTTTGAAATGCTTTGTAACACACGCAACATCTTTATCTGATAAGCAAAGCGGCGCAGATAGTAGCGCCACCGCTTAGTTCGCTTCGTTTGTTTCATCTTGTTCTACTTGTAGATTGAGTTCTTCTAGTTGTTTAAGGGCTACTGTTGATGGGGCTTGCGTCATTGGGTCGCTAGCCTTGTTATTCTTAGGAAAGGCAATGACTTCGCGAATATTTTCTTCTCCAGCGAGCAACATGACAAAACGGTCAAGACCGATAGCCAAACCACCGTGTGGTGGGAAGCCATAGTCCATAGCTTCCAAAAGGAAACCAAACTGGTCATTTGCTTCTTCAGCTGAGAAACCAAGAGCCTTGAACATACGTTCTTGAAGTTCTTTTTGGTTGATACGAAGGCTACCACCACCTAGTTCATAACCGTTTAGGACGATATCATAGGCAATGGCACGGACCTTAGCCAAATCACCTTCAAGCTCATGAGTAGTTTCTGCTTGAGGAAGGGTAAATGGATGGTGGGCACTCATATAACGGCCTTCTTCTTCAGACCATTCAAACATTGGCCAGTCAACTACCCAGAGGAAGTTAAACTTGTCGTTATCAATTAAGCCAAGCTCTTTGGCAATACGTCCACGAAGAGCCCCAAGTGTTGCATTGGCTACTTCAAGCGTATCAGCCACAAAGAGAACCAAGTCTTTATCTTCAAGAGCAAGCGCTGTTGTCAATTCTTCTTGGATACCAGTCAAGAACTTGGCAACTGGTCCGTTTAATTCTCCATCAACCACCTTGACCCAAGCAAGACCTTTAGCACCATACTGCTTGGCCACCTCTGTCATCTTGTCAATATCTTTACGAGAGTAGTTGTCTGCTGCACCTTTAACTACAATTGCTTTAACGGCAGGTGCTTCTGAGAAGACTTTAAAGTCCACACCTTTGACAAGATCTGTCAAGTCTTGAAGCAACATCTCAAAACGAGTATCAGGCTTGTCAGATCCATAAAGGGCCATGGCATCATCATACTTCATACGAGGGAATGGCAGCGTCACTTCGATTCCTTTTGTTTCCTTCATCACGCGCGCAATCAAGCCTTCTGTGATGTCTTGAATTTCTTGCTCAGTAAGGAATGAAGTTTCCAAGTCGACCTGAGTAAATTCAGGCTGACGGTCACCACGCAAATCCTCGTCACGGAAACATTTGACGATTTGGTAGTAACGGTCAAATCCCGCATTCATCAACAATTGTTTTGTAATCTGTGGACTTTGAGGAAGTGCGTAAAAATGCCCTTTATTGACACGTGATGGCACCAAATAGTCACGTGCCCCCTCTGGTGTTGACTTAGAAAGGAATGGCGTTTCCACATCAATAAATTCCAACTCATCCAAGTAGTTGCGGATAGAATGTGTTACTTTGGCACGAAGTTTAAGATTTTCCAACATTTCTGGACGACGAAGGTCAAGATAACGGTAACGTAGACGCGTATCATCGTTCGCTTCAATGCCATCCTTGATTTCAAATGGTGTTGTTTTGGCTGTGTTAAGTACAGAAAGAGCTGTTACATTCAATTCAACTGCACCAGTCGCCAACTTATCATTGGCTTGCTCACGTGCAGCAACTTGACCAGTCACCTCGATGACAAATTCACTACGAAGGCTTTCAGCTGTTGCCATCACCTCTGCAGATACTTTTTCTGGGTTGATAACCAACTGCATGATTCCTTCACGGTCACGAAGATCGATAAAGATCAAACCACCAAGGTCACGACGACGGGCTACCCATCCTTTCAAGGTAATTTCTTGTCCGATGTGTTCCTCACGAACACGACCAGCATACATACTACGTTTCATGTTTTCTCTCCTCTTTTATTCTGTTACTATTTTACCATAAAAGCGCAGGCTCTTCATGAAAATCATCAGAAAAGTTGAGAAGAATCCTGCTATAAATGAAAAAATCCAGCAAAATCATTCGCTGGACCTTATTTTACTTGGTATTTCTTTATTTTTTTCGCTTTTCAGCAATCTCTGCAGCCTTTTTAGGGAGAACAATCTCCGTTGCATAGGCTGTCGCAAATCGCATAATACCTGCGATTGGTGCAAAGATAACTGCTAGATGGTTATAAAAGAAATCCCCTTTAAAAGCATAGGCAAGCGCTCCAATAATGAAGAAGAGTACAACTGCCTGAATCACTGCTAATAATATCACTCGTTTCATGACTTCCTCCTGAGTCTATTATAGCATGAGAATCATTAAAAATCCGATTAAATTATTTAAAGCATGTAAAGCAATGCTGTATGCCAAACCACCTTTGCTGATATATGCCAAGCCCAAGCTCAAACCGAGGGAACCATACACTAGGAATTGTTGAGGAGTGCCAGGGAAATGAACAAGGGAAAAAATGATAGTACTTACAAGAAGAAAGAGTACTGTCTGCTTGACGTTATCCTGCTGAGGGAAGACATAACGAGCTAACAGACCTCTAAAGGTCAACTCTTCTGTCAGGGGTGCAAAGACAACAATCATGAAGAAAGAGAAGAGAGGTTGATTATGAGTCAATTGTTCTGCCGTCTGTTGACTGACAGATGGATCATTTGGTAAGAAATTTTGTACAACAATGATAAGGACCCATACCAAGGCAGGCAACCAGATGTATTTGTTAAGGCCCGTTTTTTCTATCGTAACAGTTCCTGTCTTATACCACTTGTATGTTAAGAAGGTAAAAGCTCCTGCTAATAGAATATAAAGCGGAAGAACACCGACTATAGGTGCACCTGAACCAAGAGCAATCAGAGGTAAAGTCTGAATAAAACCGTAGATAAACAAAAATGATAAGAAAGCTAGAACAAACCAGCCAATGTTTTTAAGTATTTTCATAAAAGACTCCTATTTAAAATAACGTTTTGTTTTTCTTAATTGTGCGATAGTTATATAAAAATGAATGACGACTAAAAGAACTAAGGCAACCACTTGTATTTCTCGTAAAACAACTGATAATACTATCAATAAAAAATAGAGTGATGGCAGTAAAATCTGATTCAACCTAAACAGAGTTAAATAGGCACTTTCCATCTCTGCCTGCTTTTCTCCCTCATCATAACTGTTAAGATAGGCTAAAATATCTTTTGGAGTGTAATAAACAGACAGTTTATAGTGTCGAACGATAAAAATAGTTCGCAACAAGTAATTGGCAACAATAATGTATAAGCATAATAGAATAAGAGCAGGAAGAATTAGCAAGGTATTCTTAAATATCGGAGAAATCAATATGATCCCACTGGTCATCATTGCTATCATCAAAACATTTGAAGAAACCGAACCATAATCTAAGTAACGATAGGCTCTTACATAGGTCTGATCACTATCTTCTTCCTCTGTCCCCCTTTGATAAAGAGTATAAACTTCTCGACTTTTGCCAAGATAATACATGGCTAAGATGAAGGAAATTCCTCCAATAACGAGAGCGAGTCCATAAACAGTGTGTAAGACTTGTGACATTTGAATCTGTTCAGCTATACCTCTAAGAGTGTAAGCAAAGGCTCCTACAAAAGCACTTAACATACACACTACTACTCTCAACCATTTACGATTATTTTTCATTTTCTGACCTCTATCTAAACTAGCCAATAACCTTAAATAGTTTAAGTGATCTTTTCTATTTAAAATAACGTTTCACCATAGGTATCTGCATTATATTGATATAAATATGGACTACAGCTACAGCTAAAAGACCTAATAACTGAATTTCTCCCGTAAGTACAGAAACGATATCAATCAAAATATACAAACCTGGTAAAACATATTGGTTTAATTGAAATAAAATTCGAAAACTCTGTTCCAAATTAGCTTGTCGTTCTCCTTCATCGTAAGAATTTACATAATCTAACACATCCTTTGGAATAGAGAAAAATGCCAAATCAAACTGACGAACAATCGAAATCGTCTTGAAAAGATATTTTTGAAGTACTGCAGCTAAAATAAGAGCTGGAACAGAAAGTCCTAGAACGATAAAACTTGTGCGGAGTATCACCACTTCATTCATAGAGATGAATAAAGCTAATATAGTCATAACTGACACAATGTTAAAAGCAATCGTACCAAACTCAAGATTCCGGTACATTTGCACATAATAGGTTTCATTCACATCGTCATCTATTTCCATTTGATATAAAGCATGGAATTTCCGACTCTTTTTTAAGAAATAGATAGTTAAAAAAATGCTAATCAAAGCTAACAATAAACAGGAAGCTGAAATCCAAGGAACTAGAGTATTCAGATTAAAACTTGTGCCCAATGCCCAAGCACGACCTGCAAGCATACCTGTAAAATATCCTAAAACACCAATCGCTAAGAAGTATAAAATTCGTTTCTTTTTCATATTCATCCCCCTCTAAACTAATCCAACTAACCACTGACCAAAGACTTTACCTGATTCATAAATTGCTGTCAATCCCTCTGTTCCAAGTGATACTAAAATCAAACAAACAGCAAACAAGAGAATAGCTTGGTTTCTGGCTTTTTTCGCCCCTTCTCCTAAAGGATTTCTCCCAAGCCAACCTGCTAGATAAGCATATAGGATGACTGTTAAAATCCCAAACTCTGTTGACCAAAGAAACAGCAAAATGGCTACTAAACGGATGACGTTAGTCTTGATATTAAAATAATTTCCTAAACCTGCACAGACACCTGCAAGTTCTTTTTGTTCTGTATCTACTTGAAATCCTGCTAAAAACTCTTTCATTTTCATTCTCCTTTTTCACTTGCTAGATTTTTGGATTTCTTTTCAATCCATTCAATTACTGGGATGAGGGCAAAGTAGGCCCAAATAAATTGGTCGCTTTGATACGGATTAAACCATCCTAAGTCCATCCCAATCAGTAGAAATATGCTGACTAATAAAGCTATGGCAACTACATAATAAATCCCTTTATACTTGTTCATCATTTTTCTCCTTTTTCTTCAACCGATTGAAAATGGACAAGAGGGCTAAATTAAGCCAAAACAAATACTTACTTTCATCAAAATAAAACCACCCCAGTAATGTTCCAATCATAGCAAAAGCATTCACATAAAGGGCAAGAACACTCATATGATAAAGCACTCTATACTTGTTCATCACTCGTCCTCCTCCAAGCGAAATACCGATTCGACTGTTTCGTTGAAAATTTGAGATATTTTCAGGGCAATGATAATGGACGGGGTGTATTCGTCCCGTTCTAATAGACTAATAGTCTGTCTGGAAACCCCTGCCAGCTTGGCTAGGTCGGTTTGATTGAGACCATCGCGAGCCCGAAGCTCTTTTAGACGATTTTTTAGTTGCATGTCACACACCTACTTTCCGTCAAATTCAACGGTTTGGATATCCTCAATGCGTTGTAGTTTGAATTTTTCTTTTCCTTTTTTATTTACACGGCGTAGCTTGACCCACTCCTCATCAACATCTACAACTTCCCAATTGTCTGTCCCAAAAACTTGTCCAAAGATTGTTGGTTTTTTCCCAATCAATTCTTTTAATAATCTTGACATTTCTTTATTTCCTTTCTGTTTTTGCTCAATTCTTTTGATTTTATTCTCTAGTTTCTTGACCCTTTGGGTATGATAGAGATAAAACATAAACACAAGAGGTACAAATCCTAATGCCCACATAATTGTTCCTTTCTCCTTTTCTCTTAACTTGCTTACATTGTAACACATCTTTTTCTTTTTGACAATCATATTTGTCAAAAAGTTTATTATTTTTGTCATTTTGCAAAAGAAAAAGGTCAGGAGTACGGTCCTGACCAGTTTTAAATACTATTAAAAGCCTAATTTTTCAAAGATTTCTGAGAAGTTTTTGCTAATAGTTTCAAGTGACACTTGCACTTCTTCTCGTGTTTGGTTGTTCTTGACTGTCACTTGTCCGCTTTCGACTTCGCTCTCTCCAAGAGTGATAAGAGTCTTAGCAGCAAAAACATCGGCTGACTTAAACTGAGCTTTGAGTTTACGGTTGAGGTAATCACGCTCTGCTTTGAAACCTTGTAGGCGAAGAGCTTGTACCAACTCCAAGGCTTTAAGATGTGCTCCTTCACCGAGAACGGCGATATAGACATCTAGGGCGTTTTCGATAGGGAGAGACACACCTTGCTTTTCAAGGATGAGAAGCAGACGCTCTACACCAAGTCCAAAACCAAATCCAGCAGTCTCAGGACCACCAAAATAGGCAACCAAGCCATCGTAGCGACCACCTGCACAGACTGTCAAGGCATTGCCCTCAATCTCAGTAATGAATTCAAAAATCGTGTGGTTGTAGTAGTCCAAACCACGAACCATATTGGTATCGATGATGTAATCTACTCCAAGGTTTTCCAACATTTGACGCACAGCATCAAAATGAGCTTGGCTTTCTTCATCAAGGTAATCCAGGATAGATGGTGCATTCTCCACAGCTAGCTTGTCTTCCTTTTCCTTAGAGTCCAAAACACGGAGAGGATTTTCCTCCAAGCGACGTTGACTATCCTTAGACAAGCTATCTTTGAGCGGTGTCAAGTAGTCAATCAAGGCTTGACGATAGGCCGCACGACTCTCAGGATTTCCAAGAGTATTAAGATGCAGTTTCACACCTTGAACACCGATTGCTTTCAAAAAGTGGGCTGCCATAGCGATTGTTTCCACATCTGTCGCTGGATTGCTAGATCCAAAGCACTCCACTCCAATCTGGTGGAATTGGCGTAAACGACCTGCTTGTGGGCGCTCATAGCGGAACATTGGCCCCATGTAGTAGAACTTACTTGGTTTTTGAACTTCTGGTGCGAAGAGTTTGTTTTCCACATAAGAACGAACAACTGGCGCAGTTCCTTCTGGACGGAGGGTAATATGACGGTCACCCTTGTCATAGAAATCATACATTTCCTTGGTTACGATATCAGTCGTATCTCCGACAGAACGACTGATGACTTCGTAGTGCTCAAAAATTGGGGTACGTAATTCTTCGTAGTTGTAGCGCTTGAAAATTTCACGCGCAAATCCTTCAACGTACTGCCATTTGGCAGACTCAGCAGGTAAAATATCCTGCGTTCCTTTTGGTTTTTGTAATTTCATAGGGAATCCTCTTTATAACTTAATAGTCCTATTTTACCATAAATGAGAGGATTGGGACAGTGTGAAAAGAAGACGAACACCTAAATTTCATTTTTGAGATTAAGACTAGCTAGGAGAATCGCAAGCAAGGAAAGCCCAACAAACAGAGCCCATGTTAACTGTATATCCCATACTGCCACCAGTGAAAAACAGGCCGTCCCCACTGGTATAGATAGAGTAAACAACAAACCTAAAAAATTACTGGTACGAGAGAGAACCTCTGGAGCAAGATTTTTCATGAGCAGAGCACTAATTTTTGGAGAAATTTTCCCAGAAACATACATGGTAAAAAAGACGAAAAGCATCCCGAGCAAGACTTGGTTTAACAAATTAGATAGACCAACTAGACTGGCTCCTAATGTAACCCACATCATCAATCTAGGCAGAGATTGCTTCCCAAAATAATCATTGCCCGTAAGGCTACTGATGATAACCGCTAATAAGGTAATCAATTGTAAGATAAACAATGCATCCTTGTAGGAAAAATTCAGTAAGGAATGATTTAAAAGGAAGATGTTATAGATCCCACCTAAGGCACCACCCAAAGCATTGATAAGCAAGATAGCAAAGAGCATAAAACCAAAGTTTTTATGTCCACTTTTAAGAAAAACGAGACGTAAGTTTCGGTAAATCGTTAAAAATTGATCTTTGATAGAAAGTTTCTCATTTTTCAGTGATTTACTATCAACAAGTGGAGTTGATAAGCTTAATTCAGCCCTTCCTAAAAAGAGAATGAGAGCTGACACTAGGAAAAATATGGCATTGATTCCCGCTACGAGCGAAAAGTTCTGTATTGACACCCCTAATAGCCAAACTCCAAAAGCTTGGCCGCCAATCGCAGAGATGTAGGTAATAAACTGCGAAAAGGAATAGGCCTCCATCAGATCTGACTCTGCTACCTTTTCTTTAACGAGAGGCATTCGCAAGCCACCAGCAAAATCACTGGCTACATCACTAAGGACATTGATGAGGCAAAGGGTCGAAAAGGCAAAGAAACTAGCTTGCTGAACAACTAGGGCTGCTAGAAAAAATAAAACCGCCTGAAATAAACCGACATAGGTCATCCATTTGACCTTGTCCTTGGTATAATCTGCACGAATTCCTACAAAAACTGTAAAAAGAGTTGGAAGCATCATCACAACATTCGCCATAGCAACGGCAACAGAAGCCTCTGGCAAAGTCGAGGCATAGACCACGAATACTAAATTAAAAATGGAAGCACCAAAAGCATTGAAAAAGCGTGATAAGCTCAAAACTCTGTATGCTTGATTTCTTAGTAATAGTTTCATATAGATTCCTTTCTTTCTCACATTCTACTTTTATGGTAGTTCTAGTATAGCATCAAGAATCCCTCGAGAATACTTTTTTGAATATATGCAACAAACTAAACGAATAACGAAAACGCTAGAATTTTCTACTACTAATAAGTATCTTCACAGTCCTATCGTTTCAAGTTATTTTATCTAGTTGCAGATATTCAACACTCCATGGCACTTCTATAATAGTCAGCAGATCTGCTACAACCAATCATCTCAAAAATACGAATAGCATCCTCCATCTTTCTCTGCCCTTCCTCTACTCTTCCTTGCTTACTATCAAGCAAACCTTCTGCCCATAGGTAGACTATTCGAAAATAGGTTTCATTTTCTTCAAAGAAGTTCTTTTCAATTTGTTTTTTAAAATAGAGGGCATTGGTAAAATCATCAACTTCAATACAGGCCATAAAAGCATTGAGGAGCAAGGTATGCATCATATTTCGATTTTTCCCAACTCCTTGCAAGAAATCTGACTTCCGCAACATTTCTCGAGAGTACTTTGTAAAAAGCTGGACTGATAAAAGCGGAGAGCAGGAAGAAAAGAACAACAGTTCATAGTGTCCCCAAATTTCGACAGAAAATAGATAATCATGTAGGACTCTTTCTTCCTCAGCGGTCAATGTAACCATCTCATCAATGGCTTTCATATAGGATTTTATTAAAATAGCATTGAGAATGTGTTGCTGTCTATCTTTTGAAAAAGGAAGTTGTTGATACTCTCTCTGGTAGAGAGTGCGCAAGGATGTCAAATCTTGAGGGTCAATAGCCTCAACTATTCTGTTTCTAAATTCAGAATAGGCATCTTGATGAAAACCTCTCGCCAAAAATAACAATTCTTCCATACTCGCATGAATATTCTCCAAAGCTGTTATTAACTTTGGAGCAGATATTTCACTCTGACCATTTTCAAAACGCGACAATAAGGATGCTGAAAAGCGTCCACCTGTTGCTTTTCTCAAGGAAATTTTTCTTGATTCTCGTAACTCTTTAAAAACTTTTCCTAAATTCTTCATCCTCTTACCACTCGTCTTTTATTTTTTCCTATTTTACCACATTTCCTAATAAATACTAGTTCCAAACCAGCATTTACAATCTGCCACAGGCATGATACAATGAATAACATCAGATATACGAAGGAGAACTTATGAAAAAGAATATCTTGACGACCCTTGTAGCTGCCCTTGTCTACTTTCTCTGTATCGGAGTGGGTGTTCTACTAGGAAACCTTGTCGACCACACTGGAAATATGTTTTACGCCCCTGCCTTTTCTGCTCTTGTGGGTGGTAGCGTCTATATGATCCTTTTAGCAAAGGTTCCTCGTTTTGGAGCGATTACTACGATTGGACTTGTAATCTCTCTATTTTTCCTCGGGAGCAAGCATGGTGCTGGAGCCTTTCTGCCAGGAATTATCTGCGGTCTTGCAGCAGATGGCATCGCTCATCTTGGCCACTACAAAGATAAGGTTAAAAACCTTCTTTCCTTCCTAGTTTTTGCCTTTGGTACTACTGGTCCCATCCTACTCATGTGGTTGACCCCTCAAGCCTATATCGCAACTCTAGTCGCTCGTGGAAAATCTCAGGACTATATTGACCGCATCATGGTCGCGCCTAACCCTTGTACTATCCTTCTCTTTGTAGCAAGCGTCCTTATCGGTGCTTTACTTGGCGCCCTTATTGGACAAGCGCTGAGTAAGAAGTTTGCAGACAAAATGTGATAGAAAAAGAGCCACACGGCTCTCAGTAGGTAGACAAACCCTTTCGGTAATTTTACTACATCTTGAAAACTCTTAGAAATGCTGATACATGCTATTTTTAAGAGTTTTTTTATTTTCTCTAGTAAAAGAAAAAGATTGAAGAAAATTGTCCAAAATTGACTTTTTCTTCAATCTGAGAGCCACTTGGCTCTTTTTTATTTATGACTTAATTTCTTGGTCAAAAAGTCTCCCAAGAACTGAATTGCAAAGATAATCAGGATAATGATGAGCGTCGCAAGGACTGTTACATCATGATTGAAACGGTTAAATCCATAGGCAATAGCTACGTTACCGATACCACCTGCTCCGACCGCTCCCGCCATAGCTGTTTCACCGACTAGTGAGATCAAGGTCACCGTTGTCACACGGATCAAGTCTGGTAGACCTTCTGATAGGTAAACACCTACGATGTCCCAGAAAGTAGCTCCGCTGGCTTGAGCTGCCTCGATGACACCACCATCTAGCTCTGCTAATACCACCTGTACCTGACGGGCAAAAAAGGCAAAGACTGCAAAAGATAGGGGTACAATAGCCGCATTTGGTCCGATACTGGTCCCTACGATTAGATGAGAGAAGGGTGACAAGACAGCCAAGAGAATGATAAATGGCACCGCACGGAAGATAGAGGTAATCTTGTCCAAAATCCAGAAAACAACTTTATTTTCCAAGACACCACCTGGAGCTGTCAAGACAAGGAAAAGCCCTGCAACCAGCCCTAGGAAACCTCCGATGATGAAGGAAAGAACCGTCATATAAAGTGTCAAGTAGATTGCTGTTCCCCAGCCAGCTTGACCAGACCAACCCATCTTATAGACGTTTGGTAAGTATGCTTTAATCAATTCTGCCATCTTACTGTCCTCCCTTCAATACTTTTAGTTGCACACCAGCCTGACGGATAGCATCTTGAGCGTTTGCCAAGGCTTCTTTTTCTCCTGACAAGACAACCACAAGTTCACCTACAGGAGTACCATCCAAAATTTCAATGTTTCCATAGAGAATATTGGCTGTTACTTGGTAGTGCTTGTACAATTCATTCAGAAGTGGTTCATCTGTAGAAGCGCCTGCATACTTGAGTTGTACCAAAATGCTGTTTTCAGATAAGTGCTCTACGATTTCCTGTTTCTCAATCTTGACCATAGCTTCATCGATACCTGTCGCAGTCGAGATAAAGTCCTGAGTCAATGGTTGCTTAGGATCAGAGAAGATTTCAAGAACGCTGCCCTCTTCAATCAAGCGGCCATCCTGCATCACTGCCACACGGTTAGCAATATCTTTGACAATCTGCATCTCGTGTGTAATCAAGACAATCGTCAAACCTAGTTTACGGTTCAATTCTTGCAAGAGTGACAAGATTTGTTTCGTTGTCTTTGGATCAAGAGCTGAAGTTGACTCGTCTGAAATCAAGATTTTTGGATCATTGGCCAAGGCACGCGCAATAGCCACACGTTGTTTTTGACCTCCAGATAATTGTGAAGGATAGTTTTCGGCACGATCTGCAAGACCAACCAAATCTAACAACTTAGCTACTTTAGCCTTCTTTTCTTCCTTGCTGAGTCCAGAGTGTTTAAGGGCAAAAGCTACATTTTCCTCTGCTGTTTTCTGGCTCATGAGGTTGAAGTGTTGGAAAATCATCCCAATATCTTGACGTTTATGACGTAATTGCTCAGCAGTTAAGGTAACTTTGCCATCAAAAATTACATCATTATCAATAGTAATCTTACCTGCAGATGGTTTTTGCAAAAGGTTAATAACACGAACTAGGGTTGATTTCCCTGCTCCAGAATATCCTACAATCCCGTAGATATCCCCTTCTTGGATGTGAATGGTCACATCCTTGACCGCTGTGATAGTTCTCTTCTTTTGGTGAAAAGTCACGTCGATCTGATCTAACTTGATAATATCTCTACTCATAGCTTTTAATCAGCTCCTCTACTAATTCAATATGGGTGTAATAATCGGCGATTCGCACGTTTTCATCCCCACCGTGATCTCGGCTGTTGGCATTTCCTAGACCAAAGGCAACCATAGGTACTTCTAAAGCATCAAAGACCGTATGCATAGGTCCTGTCCCAGCTGTAGTCGGCAAGACTGAAACGCCCTGTGGATAGAACTTCTTAGCCAACTCGATTACATTAAGAATGGCTGGCGCACTCATATCGCTCCGATAGCTCATCTCACCCAAGGTATAGTACAATTCTACCTTATCAAAGCCGTTTTTGTCTAGTTGTTTCCGGATTTTCTCCAGAACATCATGGGGTTCTAGGCCAGGAACCAAACGAACTTCTAACTTGGCAC
Organism: uncultured Streptococcus sp.; assembly: GCF_963511325.1. GTDB lineage: Bacteria > Bacillota > Bacilli > Lactobacillales > Streptococcaceae > Streptococcus. The sequence continues at coordinate 72,689 of NZ_CAUPII010000002.1, read as the reverse complement.
TGGCTTCTGCAGGCAAAATCGTTTTAACCCCTTGTCCTTGGTAACCTGACTGAATCCCTTCGATATTGAGAGCAGGTTCAAAAAAGAAACGTTTTAGAAAGGCTGCACGGTCCTCTTGTAAGAGAGGCAATTCCAAACCATAAATCTGGCTGATTTCCCCTGGATTTCGTTGAGCATAGGTATCCACCAAGGCCAATTCACGTTCATTTGGCTCTTGTACATCATCGTACAAACCTTCTACCAAAATACGGCCATCAGCAGCACGAAGACTGGTCAAGGCTTGGAGCAGGTACCAGGGAGCAGACTCTATGACTCCTCCATAGCTAGAATGAATATCCACATCAGCGCTTTTTACCTTGGCATCAAAGGTCACAATCCCCTTATTTCCACCAGAAATTTCTAGCTGTTCCAAGGCATTTTTGGTCCCTTGTTCCCAGACCAATAAATCTGCACCACGAAGCTTGTCCGCATGTTTTTCTAAATATTTGTCCAAGTCCATAGAGGCAGACTCTTCAGCTCCTTCCATGATGAAACTGATATTGACTGGTAGATCATCATGATGCTGCATGTATTTTCTAAGAGCACTCAAGCGGGCAGTGATATGCCCCTTGTCATCATCAACCCCGCGTCCATACATAATGCCATCACGCACAGAAAGCGTAAATGGATCCTCTGTCCAGACTTGGTCGCCATCCGCAGGTACTGTGTCATAGTGGTTGTAGAAAATGATAGTCTTGGCATTTGGGCGTGAACTTTTAAAATGCGCCATGACAAAGGGTGCCGTATAACTCTCATCAATCTCGACCTCTGCACCTACACGCTTGAAGATTTCGCCTAGATAACGAGCCACCTCTTTAAGGCCGACTTGTTGGGCAAAGACTGATTTTTTAGAAATCAAGGTACGCAAAACTTCAAAGTAATGTTGCGCTACATGATCCTTTTCAAACTTTTCAATTTGTTCTTCTTGGCTAGGGAAAACCATTTTCTCTCTACCTTTCTACTAGGACTTGTACCTTTAGAATCAATACAAGTGGATATTCCTTTTCTTTAGTCTCTATATAAAATCAAGAGGTGGAAAAAATCTCTCCCACCTCCCTGTGTTTATTACCAAACTGGTTGATCCAAGCCGTCTGAAGTTTCTTCGATGACTTTTTTCACTTCATCAGTATGATAAGCTGCGATAATTTTCTTGATTGCATCAGCTTTAGGTGATGATTCCCAATCTTTTTTCGCAACGATGATGTTGTACCATTGTTTTGAGTTTTCGTCAGCTTGCTCTTTAAAGAGTGCTTTCTTGTAGTCCAATTTTGCTTCTGTAACAAAAGTGTTGTTTACAACTGCTGCATCAACTGAAGTCAATGAACGAGCTGTTTGGCTAGCGTCCAACTCAGTGATTTTCAAGTTCTTTGGATTTTCTTTGATGTTTGCGATTGTAGCAAGTTCAGTTCCTGAAACATCCAATTTAATCAAACCAGCTGATTGAAGAAGGTAAAGGGCACGGCTTTCGTTAGTAGCATCGTTTGGAACTGCGATTTCACCGTTATTTGGGATTTCTTCCACTTTAGTGTACTTGTTTTCTTCCCCATTTTTACCTGAGTAAAGGCGGATTGGTGAGATATAAGTATCTGCAATCGCTACAAGGTCTTTACCGTTTTCTTTGTTCCAGTTGTTCAAGAAGTTGTAGTGTTGGAAAGCGTTCAAGTCTACTTCACCATCAGCAGTTGCTTTATTTGGTTGTGAGTAGTCTGTAAACTCTGTGAATTCCAATTTAATTCCGTCTTTTTCAACCAATTCTTGGACTTTGTCCCAGCGTGCTTCTTCTGAACCGCTACGGTTAACAGTCGCAATTTTAACTGTAGTTGTGTTGTCTGCTTTCTTGTCTGAATTTCCGCAAGCTGCAAGTGCAAGGCCTGCTACTGTAGCGATAGCTGCTACGCCTAACCATTTTTTAATTTTCATGATTCGTTCTCCTTTAAAAATAATACTGTAATAGTATCTCACACTTTATTTGATTTCGCAAATTGTTATTAGATAGGCAGACATATAGTTTTAAACTATATGTCTAAAAGTTACAAAATCATCCACCTACGAGAGAATGGATGATTTACAAACTTATTTGATGTCAGCTTCTGCTGGGAGGTAAGAACCACCAAAGAACTGTTGAGATAATTTTTCAAGAGTTCCGTCTTTGTAGAGTTCTTGGATGCGTTTGTCAACAAATGATTTCAATTCATCTTGACCTTTTGCAAGAAGTGGGTAAACGTAAGGTTGTTGGTCACTTGGAAGTTCGATGACTTTCAAGTTATCCAAACCTTGGTTTTTGATAACTGTTTCTACACCGATTTTATCAAAAATCTTGTAGTCAAATTGTCCATCGCTCAAACGTCCCATGATTTGTTGGAAGTCAGCTTTTGTATAGTTAAGGACAGTTGGGTTATCTGCGTGTTGTTTGTTGTATTCTTCCAATTGTTTAGCTGATGTTGTTCCTTGAACGACTTCAGTAGATTTTCCACCGATATCATCAAGTGATTTGATGCTGTTATCATCTTTCTTAACTACGAGAACATTAGGGTTTTTAGCAGTTGGTGCTGCGTAAAGGTACTTTTCTGCACGTTCTTTAGTGTAGCTGATGTTGTTAACTGCCATTTGGTAACGATCTGCGTCAAGGCCTGCAAAGATACCTGACCATTCTGTCTTTTCAAACTTGACATCATACTTGTCAGAGTCTTTAAAGATAGCGCGAACAACCTCAATCTCAAAACCAGTCAACTCACCGTTTTCTTCATAGTTAAATGGTTTTGGTGACGCGTTGGTTGCTACGACGATTTCTTTTTTACCAGATGTTGCTTCACCAGATGCAGCATCTTTCTTTTCACCACCTGAGCAAGCTGCCAATACACCTGCGGCTACAAGCCCGAGGGCAGCAAGTGATGAATACTTAACGATTTTTTTCATGATATTTCCTCCAAAATAGAATACAATCTTATCTTAACAGAAAAAAAGGAATTACGCTATTATATGATTTCTATATTTGTGATAGGTTTTCTTTATGGCTGATTTAAAAGACCAAACGTAAGACTGCTATCAAGACCACCCCAAAGAGAACAGTCCCCACCAGATTGCGGTAACGAAAGGCTACAAAAGCCGTTGGAAAGACTGCTAAAAAGTCTAACCACTTTATCTGCGGGAAACTTCCAACTTTTCCTGCCACCACACTTGAAAGAATCAAGGCAAAGATAATAGAAACTGGTAGAAATTTCAAAAAGCGCTCTACGATAGGCGGCAAACCCTTGTACTTGGCTAGGATAAAAGGAATCATTCTTGGAATCCAAGTCACCAAGCCAGAAAAGACAATTGCTAATAAAATATACTTACTGATCATCCAAGACCACCCCCATGGTACAACCTAGCAAGGTCGCAAACAGAACAGCTAATGACTGAGACACCACCGTCAAGAGCAAAAAGAAAGATACAGCTACAACTGCTAAAATTATGAAGAGATTGCGCAAAGGAATCCGTTTTTGCATAATCTGAAACTGGGAAGTAAAAATCCCAATAAACATCCCCACTAGGGCAAAATCTAAGCCAAAAATTTCTGGATTTGGTAGAAGTCCACCTAGAGCAGTTCCGACAACAGTTCCAACAAACCAAGCTACATAGCTGTTAAGGTTGTTCCCGTGCATCCACATAGGATTGACCTTATCCGTATGCACCAACTCGCCCATCAAAACGCCATAGGTCTCATCGGTCAAGAGGCTGGACATGCCGATATTGTGCCAAAGACTAGTATGACGAAAATAGGTCGATGCATGCAAACTGAGCAAGAAGAGACGCAGATTAATCAAAAAGACCGTCATGGCAATAGCAGCTACTGGAGCTTGAACTGCTATCAAGGCTATCATAGCAAACTGGGCACTCCCAGCATAAACAAAGAGACTCATCAGCCCCATTTCTACTGGTGTCACATAGGGCGAACCGATAATCCCACAGGCAAGGCCGATGCTAACATAGCCCAGAGCCGTCGGCACCGCAGCCTGCACACCTTCCCAAAATCCTTTTTCTTTCATAGATTTCCTCACTAATCATTCCTTCAGCAACTGCTTTCCAAACAGTCACAGCAAACATCATTATAACATATTCGTGAAATAGAAAAAAGTCTGCTGACTGACAAGAACAGAAAAAGACTGGGAGGCCAGTCTCAAACATATATTATACAAATTCTCCGTTAAATACTTTCACGAATATTCGAGAGCATGACAAAGGCAACTAGAAGGAATAGCAATAAAACAAGGCTAACTGCCAGAGTTCCAAAGCTAGTAGCAATGGTTACCAAAGCTATTGTAAATAAGCTAGGTAAAACAACCGTAATGGCGCCGATAGAGGATTGAACTGCTCCCATTGACTCCTCAGGTATTTGTTTAAAAACGAGTTCCTGTAGTCGAGGAGAGAGAACACCTGCGAAAAAGGCGTCCAAAGCACTAAAGATGAGAATCCAGTCAAAACGAACTGTGGCAAATCCTACTAGAAGAAGCAACTGGATGACAAGCGAGGCATAGAGGGCTGTTTTTATAGCAATCGTATTTTTCAGATAGGCACTTACAAGGCTTCCGACAATAAGGGCTGCTAATTCAAGAGTGGATAGCAAGGCAAGAGATTGACCTGTTTGTAAATTCAAAAAGGGCTGATTCCTCAAAAACAGAGTAGAAACAGGAACTGTAACATTTATCACTGCTTGACTAATAGAGATAATAAACAAAACCAAGAGCACATGATTCATATTCCATATCAATTTCGATGACTGGACCAAATGCTGGCAAAAGGATTTTACAGAGAGTCCTTCTTGATAGCTAATCGTTTTTTCTACTTTCAAGAGATCATTTTTTATGAATAGGATACCTAAAAATGCGATTAAAAAGGTAAGAGCGTTCAGTAAGGAAATAAACTGGATGGATAGAATACCTAATAAGACTCCTCCTAAAATATTACTGATTGTTTTCACTAAACTAACAGTTGACTGTTTAAATCCAATAGCTTCTGCCAGATGGTCTTCTCCAATAATTCTAATGAAAATCGGAGTGAGCATGGCACCTGAAAAATAACTCAATGTGTCAGACAAGAGGTTAATCAGACAAATAAATGCTACTAATAACAAGGAAAAGGACTGCCCTGAAAGCGATAGGGACACTATAGAGTAAAGCAAAAATTTTGCAAAACTAATAATTGTATATTTTAGGACACGATGATGTTGAAAATCCGCTAAAACTCCCAGAAAGATTTGTAGAACTTGAGGAAGGGTTTCTGAAATCGTAATGAGTAAAATCGCCAAAGGGGCAAAAGATGCATCTGCCACATAATTCAAAAAGGCCAGATAAAAAATCGTATCCCCAACCGTTGAAATCCACTGGTTGATGGTTAATTGTCTAAAATCTCTATTTTGAAGAAATACTTTCATCACAACTCCTTTTTAAATTCAAATGGGAATCTTTTCCCAAGGATAGACCAATAAATCCCTAGATTTCCGATACCAAAATCAAATAATGTATCTGAACTTTCTTCACATTCAAATACCAAAATACTATTTTTATCTCTTTTGGATCTACTTAATAAAAACTCAATCACATCCTCACGTACATTTAAATTATACTGATAGTTTAGAGTTTGCAACAAACTGGATAAACCATGACAAAACAACTTGACTGAATAAGATTGAATTTGAAAGCAAGTTGTTGAAACTTTGAAATTATTTTTGAATACCTTTTGTCATATAATAATTCAAAATAAAGTAAGATCCCTGAAGTTCCTTCACACCACAATGAGGACTTTTCCCTTTATTTACAATTCTCAAAATCCACTAAAATAACAAAGGTAGAATTTGAGCAATGGCATTATCGACTATATGCAGTCCAATAGCCCAATAAATAGACTTTGTCACTCTAAAAAAGACTGCCATTATTAGACCACCACCCATATATACGAAAAAGTCTGTCAAGACCCAACCATGACTACTGATATGCAAAATCCCAAATAAAGCAGCCGAACCAAGCACATCCAGTCCCCACTTCTTCCCTTTTTCCAGAGCTGTCATCACCAATCCACGATAGATCACCTCTTCAAAAATGGGGCCTGCAATCACAGGATAGAAAAAATACATCAAAAATGCAGTAGGACCTGTAAAAGTAGGAAGATCCAGTTGATAAGAAATTTCATTTTGGGTGGACGGGAAAATAAAAAATGTAACGAAATTCCAAACAAAAAAAGCTAGAAGAGCTAAAAAGGAATAGAAAAGATAGGACACTTTAAATTTTCTGCTATTGATTTGTTGCCATTTTCCTGACCAAATCATGGCAACAAGAGCAAGCAAAACCACAAGAAAATTCAACATCATATCCGAAAAATAATAGCCAAAATCAGATAGACCAGCAGCCAAGTCGCTGTGTAAAACCAGACGAATGAAGAACTGGTCAGCAACGACAAGTAGAATAGCTATAAACAAGTAGTAGCGTGAGATTCTCTTTTTCATATTTCATCTTTCTAATATCCAAACACCAATAAGCTCACGATAATTAAAAAGGTATTCCACAAGATGTGAAGGACCATTGACCAATAAATTGAACATGTATAACGAAAGAGCATACAGAGTAGCAGACCTGCTCCTGCATAAACGATGAAGTCTGTTAACACCCATCCATATTGTAAAACATGGATGAGACTAAAGAGTGTGGAAGAAATGATGACGTCAATATAGTATTTTTTAAATTTAGATAGGGCTGTCATCAGAAGTCCACGGAAAACTAACTCCTCAACTATCGGAGCAATAAGACTGCCGTAGAGAATACGTGTCACAAAATAACTAATTCCCGTCAAATTGGCTACGGTTTCTTTTATAGCACTCCCATTTTGCGTGCTGGGAAAGATCCGAGTCGTTATATTTACCCACAAAAACATCAATATAAAGGAAAGAAAGAAGATACCCAGATAGGACCAACGAAACTGGAAGCGACCGTACTCTTTCCAACGTTGACTCTTAACAAGAATGACAGTAGCAACAATTCCCTCAATTACTATCAATAAAATTTGCATCCCATAAAATCCCAAATCAGATAACTGGCTCACTGAGTCTAATTTTGCTACAAGATTAAAAATCAAGTAATAGGACACAAGCACCAAAATGGTCCCTAGATAAAATTTCGTTTCTTTCCCTTTCATAGTTGATCCTTTTAAGTTTTATTTACGTCGTCTTTCAGCCAAACCTACCCAGAGTCCTTTCATCCAATCAAAAGCTCCGTAAGGGCTTGGTCCAATACCTCCGCCTCCCCAAATCGGTAAAGCAATTCCACCACCATTGCCTGGGTTAACCACAGTGTTTCCTTCGCTAACTGCTTGCAATTCAGCCTCTGTCAATTCCATTGTTTCTGCAAATTGTAAATTCAACATCATTTACACTCCTTTAATTATTTTTTATTCGTAAACCACTTCTGCGACCTAGGATTTGCTTCAGATGCTTTACAAGAATAGTATAGCACAGAAATTGGCTTATTTTTGAAAATCGCATATTTGATATTTTTTCTTATAGAAATTTCAGATTTGCGATTTTGGTAGATTTGATTATTTCCCTGGTATAATAAAGTTATTACTAATGAGGAGGGAAGTAATATGAAGAAACAAGTTTTAACATTATTGACGATCGTTGCTGAGATTATTATTATTTTGCCATTTCTAACTAATCGATAAGTTCTTTGTATTGCTGTAAACGTAATTCAAAAAGTGCTGATAATTGTGGGTTTTCTAATATTTGCAGAGATTGGATAAAGTGTTCAATCTCTTTTTGATTGCTTCCCTTGGTTTGAAGGAAAACACTCAATTTCTTTAAAAATTGCCATGATACTTTCTCAAAAACATCATACGGGCGAAGTATGCTCTCCAACTCAAATTCAAATAAAGTTTCCTCGTAGCAACTCAAAACTTTTTACCAAAATCAAATACTCTGAAATTTTCATCTTTTTAAATCCTAGTGCAAGAACATAAGTATTTGACCAATACCATTGTAGACTATATGCAGTCCAATAGGCCAATAAATAGACTTTGTCACTCTAAACAAGAGTGCAAATATGATACCACCGCCCATATATACGAAAAAGTCTGTCAAGACCCAACCATAATCACTGATATGCAGAATTCCAAATAAAGCAGCAGAACCAAGCACGTCCAGTCCCCATTTTTTCCCTTTTTCCAAAGCGGTCATCACCAATCCACGATAAATCATCTCTTCAAAAATGGGCCCTGCAATCACAGGATAGAAAAAATACATCAAAAATGCCGTAGCGCCTGTAAAAGTTGGAGCGTAATGTTGATAAGAAATTGCATTTCTAGTAGGTGGAAAAAGAGAAAAGGTAACTCTATTCCAAACGAACAACAAAAAAAAAGCCAAGACACAATAAAACAAATAGGACCAACGAAACTTCTTACTGTTAATTTCCTGCCATTTCCTTGACTGAACCATGAAAATAAGAGTAATAAGAATTACAAGAAAATGCAATGTCATATCCGACAGATAATAGCCAAAGTCAGATAGTCCAAGGGCAAAGTCGCTATGTAAAATCAGACCACTGAGATACTGGTAAGCAATGACAAGTAGAATGGCTATAAAAAAGTAGTATCTTGAAGTTATCTTTTTCATTTTATTTTCTCCTATACTATGAAATAAAGACAGCCCCTACCCAAGAAAAAGGCAAGGGCTTTAAACATCAATAACGACGTCTAGTCTCAGGAGCTGGAGGAGCAAAGTTAAAGTAGTTTTGCCATAGAGCACCTCCTCCACCAGAGCCCAATGGAGGATATGCCCTTCCTCCACTAACCTTTTGCAATTCTGCCTCTGTCAATTCCATTGTTTCTGCAAATTGTAAATTCAACATCATTTACACTCCTTCAATTATTTTATTTGTAAACCACTTCTGCGACCTAGGATTTGCTTCAAATGTCTTACAAGGACAGTATAACACGAAAATTGGCTTATTTTAGAAAATCGCATATTTGATATTTTTTCTCATGAAAATTTCACATTTGCGATTTTGATTGATTTAATTATTTCACTGATATAATATAGTTACCATTATGTAGGAGGACATGAAATGAAGAAACAAATCATAGCATTATTGACAATCGTTGCTGAGATTATTATTATTTTGCCATTTCTAACTAATCGATAAGCTCTTTATATTGCTGTAAACGTAATTCAAAAATGGCTGTTAATTGTGGGTTTTCTAATATTTGCAGAGATTGGATAAAGTGTTCAATCTCTTTTTGATTACTTCCTTTGGTTTGAAGAAAGACACTCATCTTCTTTAAAAAAAAACTGCCACGATACTTTTTCAAAAACATCGTATGGACGAAGCATGCTCTCCAACTCGGCCTCAAAGATTGGAATATAAGAAAATAGCTTACGCTCCATGAGTTCTGATATAATATTCAGAAATCCACTTTTCATATACAGTCTATTATGTACTAACTCTTTAAATTCCTTGGATTTTTCAAGTAACGAGGTTGATAAAAATATCAAATCTTGGTTGCTCAAGAAAGGCATGGTATTGCAAAAAAGATAGAGTTCAAACCAGGTCCAAGACTCAATAGCATAGAGGTAGGTGGTCAAAAATTCGCTATCCTTCTCTGCTAGCGGATAGCTTTTATCTAAGGAATGGATGGCATCTTTGATTACAATAGCATTCAAACGACGATAGGTCTCTGCCATCTGTTCTTGCTTGACCTCCTCTAATAGTTGCTCTAAACCATCTATATCTTGGTGGGCAAAGCGATCCACAACCTTTCTACCAATTTGCATATGTAGGGATTCTTGATAATTGTTGAGCTTATGACCAAACTCATCAAAATTCATATTGATCCCTTGGATGGCTAGGATCAACTTATCCGCAGATAGCATAGACTGCCCTAGCTCAAACTTTGACAACTGAGAGGCTGTTAGTCCAGCACCAGCCACATCTGACTGCTTGAGCTTTCTAGCCAAGCGCAATTCCTTGTAAAATTCTCCTAATTCCTGTTTTTCAATCATGGACAAACTCTCTTTTAAATATTCCCTTTACTATTCTATTCGTAAAAACTTTTACTTTTTTAACATATTATAAAATATTTTAGCAAAAAAGCCAGCTTCAAGCTGACTTTTTATTCTATAGTATCAAAAGCAAGACTTGGTTTGGCGTTTAGCTCCAAGCCTGCAAAGTTTTCTTTGTTCCACTCGCTAACGCTGGCATAGGCAATCATACCCGCATTGTCTCCACAGAGACGCAGGGGTGGAATGATGACCTTAACGTCAGTGATTTCAGCTGCCAAGCGTTCTCTTAATCCTTTGTTAGCTGCTACACCACCAGCCACAACTAGAGTTTTAACAGGGTATTTTTCTAAGGCCTTCTTGGTTTTTGCCATGAGAATATCCATAACTGCTGCTTGGAAGGAAGCCGATAGGTCTTCCTTGGACAAGCTTTCTCCCTTTTGCTCAGCATTGTGGTGAAGATTGATAAAGGCAGACTTCAAACCTGAGAATGAGAACTCCAGATTATCTTCCTTAATCATGGCACGTGGGAAATCATAAATATCCTGACCTTGGTGGGCTAACTCGTCAATCTCCCGACCTGCTGGATAGGTCAAGCCCATGACACGACCGACCTTATCATAGGCCTCGCCAACCGCATCATCTCGAGTTTCACCAACGATCTTGTAATCACCAGCCTCAGAAACATAGACCAACTCTGTGTGTCCACCACTGACTAAAAGGGCTAGCAAGGGAAACTCCAAAGTCTCGACACTTTGAGCCGCCATCAAGTGACCGGCCATGTGATTCACAGGGATTAGAGGTAATCCATGTGCCCAAGCAAAGGCCTTAGCAGCTGACAAACCAACTAACAAGGCTCCGACCAAGCCTGGTCCGTAGGTAACCGCAACAGCTGTCACGTCCTCTTCGGTAATTCCTGCTTCTGCCAATGCCTCCTCGATACAGGCTGTAATGACCTCGACATGGTGACGACTGGCTACTTCTGGTACTACGCCACCAAAACGTTTGTGACTCTCAATTTGACTAGCAATGACATTGGACAAGAGCTCATCATCGTTTTTTAAGACAGCGACACTGGTCTCATCACAGGATGTCTCGAATGCTAAAATATATCTATCCTTCATCTATTTCTCTCTTCATGATAATGGCGTCCTCAACTGGATTATGGTAATAGGCCTTTCTCTCAGCGATGACTGCCATTTTTTCTTTCTTGTAAAATGCTTGCGCTCGTTGATTAGACTTCCTGACTTCGAGAAAAATCTCCTTGTCTGCTGGCAATTGAGCAAACAAGGCTGACGCAATCCCCTGACCCTGATAGGATTTTTTGACAGCGATTTGCAAGACTTCTGCCTCAAAGATATTTTCCTGAACGGCTAAAAAACCAATCACTTCAGAGCAATCGTAAGCTAGAGCATACCAGGTCTGGTCTTGGGACAGGTCTGCTTGGATTTGTTCCAGAGTCCAAGGACTGACTGGGTATACATCTACCATGACAGCATAGATGGCTTGAGCCAAGTCAGGTTGCTGTTGGATTCGTTTGATTTCTATCATAGGCGTTTAATGTAGGACCCACCAGACTCAGTGTGATTCTTGAGCCAGTTTTCCTCAGCCTCGACACGTTTGAGGTAATTCGGCACGAAGTCGTGCAAGGAGTCTGCTTCCTTGTCCCAGGCCCAGAGGGCTAGGTTAGCTGCGTTTGGTAAGGTTTCTAGATAGTTAGCCTGTGGCAAGTGTTCTTTGATTTTCTCCACAAAGGCTCCCACTTCACCGACAAAGGTTACCCGTTCAGCATCTTTGACTTGCTCCAAAACTTCTGCAAAGGACAGATGCGCCTCTGGAAAGACAGGCTGAGCATTTTCATAAAATCCTGCATAAACATTGTTGCGACGTGCATCCATCAAAGGGACAATCAAACCCTCCTGTTGGTTCGGTACCAGAGCCAAAAGGCTGGACATGCCCACTAACTCAATGTTCAGGGTATGAGCCAAGGTCTTGGCAGTTGCTACCGCGATTCGCAAACCTGTGTAGCTACCTGGCCCCTCTGCGACAACGATTCGATCCAAATCTTTGGGCGTCAAATCTAGACTGGTCATCAAAAAATCGATGGCTGGCATAAGGGTAATACTGTGATTTTTTTTGATATTGATTGTCGTCTCGGCAAGAAGCTGCTTGTCCTCTAAAATAGCAAGAGAAAGAGCCTTGCTGGACGTATCAAAAGCTAATACTTTCATAACACATTCCTATCTTTTTGTCTGTTTACTATTATACTACAAAAGCCGACACATGGGAATTTTCTTTGTTTTGAAACAAAAATGTCCTGCCAAACAGACAGGACAAGTACTTAAACATTCAAACCAAAGTAAAATACAAGCCAGACCACATAGGTCACAAGAAGGAGGAAAATGGAATACAGAGTCACGAAACCAATCTTCCAAAGAAATTTGGTTTTTCGATGCTCTAGCCGAGTATACAAAACATTTCCTCCGTAAACACAGGCAACAAAAATCATAAAAGCTACCAAACGAATACCGATAGCAAAAGTAAATAGGCCATTCATCTTTCAACCTCCTTGATATAGAAATGTCTCTTATAACTTTATTATAGCACTTGCATCTGATGTCTTCAAATACTTATACAAGGTAAAATGGAACCCATTTCAAGCTCCTTACTTTCATGTTTCCTGCTTTTACTAATTCCCCTTTTTATGTTATAATTGAGATAATTGTAACGAATCAAGGTCAATCGAGACAAAAAATGAACTGGAATCAAACCAGCTTCAAACTGAGCATTTTTGAATATAGCTGACCTGAAAGCAGAAAGGAAACATATGATTTACAAAGTTTTTTATCAAGAAACAAAAGAACGCAGCCCACGTCGTGAAACAACACGCTCACTATACTTAGACATCGATGCTAGTTCAGAACTTGAAGGACGTATCGCTGCTCGCCAACTTGTCGAAGAAAATCGTCCAGAATATAATATCGAGTATATCGAACTCTTGTCTGACAAATTACTAGACTACGAAAAAGAAACTGGCGCATTCGAAATTACGGAGTTCTAATATGGCCTACACTCTTAAACCAGAAGAAGTCGGCGTTTTTGCCATTGGTGGTCTAGGAGAAATCGGAAAAAACACATATGGTATCGAATATCAAGACGAAATTATCATCGTTGATGCAGGGATTAAATTCCCTGAGGATGACCTACTTGGTATCGATTACGTTATCCCTGATTACTCTTATATTGTAGAAAATATCGACCGCGTCAAGGCTCTCTTGATTACACACGGACACGAGGACCATATCGGAGGGATTCCTTTCTTGCTCAAGCAAGCAAACATCCCTATCTATGCTGGTCCACTGGCCCTTGCCTTAATCCGTGGAAAACTCGAAGAGCATGGACTTTTGCGCAATGCTACACTTCACGAAATCAACCACAACACGGAGTTGACCTTTAAAAACCTTAAAGCAACTTTCTTTAGAACAACCCACTCGATTCCAGAGCCATTGGGAATCGTCATCCATACACCTCAAGGAAAAATCGTCTGTACGGGAGACTTCAAGTTCGACTTTACACCAGTTGGTGAACCTGCAGACTTGCACCGTATGGCAGCCCTAGGTGAAGATGGAGTGCTTTGCTTACTCTCTGACTCGACCAATGCTGAAGTGCCAACCTTTACAAACTCTGAAAAGGTTGTCGGCCAGTCGATTATGAAGATCATCCAAGGTATCGAAGGACGTATCATCTTTGCATCCTTTGCCTCAAATATCTTCCGTCTCCAGCAAGCAACGGAAGCTGCTGTTAAGACCGGGCGTAAGATTGCTGTCTTTGGACGCTCTATGGAAAAAGCCATTGTCAACGGGATTGAACTAGGTTACATCAAGGCTCCTAAGGGAACCTTTATCGAGCCAAATGAAATCAAAGACTATCCTGCAGGCGAGGTTCTCATCCTCTGTACAGGTAGTCAGGGTGAGCCGATGGCAGCCCTCTCTCGTATCGCCAACGGAACCCACCGTCAGGTGCAACTCCAACCAGGTGATACGGTTATCTTCTCATCTAGCCCAATTCCAGGAAACACCACTAGCGTCAACAAGTTGATTAACATCATTTCTGAAGCTGGTGTCGAAGTTATCCACGGTAAAGTGAACAATATCCATACATCTGGACACGGTGGTCAGCAAGAGCAAAAACTTATGCTCCGCTTGATTAAGCCAAAATACTTCATGCCTGTTCACGGTGAATACCGCATGCAGAAAGTCCACGCTGGACTAGCGGTGGATACTGGCGTAGAGAAGGACAATATCTTTATCATGAGTAATGGTGATGTGCTTGCCCTCACTGCAAATTCTGCTCGTATCGCTGGTCATTTTAATGCTCAAGATATCTACGTCGATGGAAATCGTATCGGCGAAATCGGTGCAGCTGTGCTTAAAGATCGTCGCGATCTATCTGAAGATGGCGTTGTACTGGCTGTCGCAACCGTTGACTTCAAGTCTCAAATGATCCTATCTGGACCAGATATTCTCAGCCGTGGATTTGTATACATGAGAGAGTCCGGCGACTTGATTCGCCAAAGCCAACGTATCCTTTTCAATGCTATTCGCATCGCTTTGAAAAACAAGGATGCCAGCGTCCAGTCTGTCAATGGCGCTATCGTAAACGCCATTCGACCATTCCTTTACGAAAATACTGAACGTGAACCAATCATCATTCCGATGATTCTCACACCAGATGAAGAATAAGAAAAAATTCTCTGAAGTCCTATGTCTTCAGAGAATTTTTGTTATTTTATGATAAATTGTAGCAATTATTTTTCTTTAATCAACTAGTCTATAAGACTTATAACTCTTACCGCTGCTTAGTCTCAATAGCTTTTTTCACCAAAATCTGTTGATAAGCTTCCATATCTCCGCGTTCCAATGATTCTTCTTCATGAATGGATAATCGCCATTTATAAGCCTGAATTTCCTTATCCAACAACTCCTGAGGTGCCCCAATCAGATTCAAAATAGTCAGACGCTCTTCAATGCTCTTTAAGGGATAAACATCTGCAAGATTAACTGTTCTAGTTACACTTGTGGAGCGTTTTCTATGAATATAAATGGCTTTATTCATATAGGCAATCTTATCTGCTTGAAGATAAACCTTATAGGTCGTATAATCGTCTTCTACCTTCTGATCCGTTGGATAGACAATATCCTTGAAAAGCTCCGCTTTATAGAGTTTTGCCCACGGAACAGTAAAACATTGACTAAGATTATATTTTCCGTCATATTGATGATGGAACCAATCAAAAGGGCTATACACTTGTTCAAAATAGTTGTCTGCACCTACATGAATTAAAAAACTTCCCTGATCTTCAATAAACTGAGTAAAATTACCAATTGCAATATCTGCATCCGTTTTTTTCAATAAATCATAAAGGCTTTGGATATGGTCTAACTCTAGCCAATCATCATTATCCACAAAGACAATGTAATCACCTGTCACAGCTTCCAAGGCACGATTACGACTGGAAGCAACTCCTCCATTTGGCTTATGGTAAACTTTAACACGCGCATCTTGATTCTTATATCGTTGACAAATAGCTGCTGAACCATCCGTTGAGCCATCATTGATTAAAATAACTTCAAGATTTTGATAAGTTTGTTGAAGAATGCTATCTAAACATTTTCAAGATAGGCCTCTGACATATAAACAGGAACGATAACACTTATTTTTTCAATTTTTAGTCTAAGTGCTTCAAATATCGCTGGATTGATACAATCATATTCTCTTAGCCACAAACTCTTGATTATATTTCTTCCATACTAAGTTGATGATTGAAATACAAATTGTCAGCAAGTGAAGTACTAAGCTAAACGCTATATAGTTATTGATATCTTTATCTAGGAAGATCTACTCTAAAGCTTTCACGATACTTCTCTTATTTATCCATCATTTAAAAAAGTAACTTCAACTCTTCCCTGATCGCTAAGTACGGATTCATCTTTTGTTTATCATAAGTAGATTGATATTTTTCTGGATTTGCAAGTTGGGATAATTTGTCAATCATCTCTGCTACACCATCCCTTGGAAACACATGGTCAGTAACATAAAACTCTGGTTGGTGACACGTGTCCTTAAAAGCATAAAGGACCATGCCATTTTCAAGAGCTGTACGGCTACCATCAAGTATTTCCTGCGCATGAGAAATATCCAGATAAATGCTACACGTTTGTAAAAGTTTCTCATATATCTCTCTAGACAGGCCTGGGTAGAGATGAACATTTGCATGACAATCCAAATCTAATAAACGCCCTCCCATTACTGTTAGCGCAGCAATATGAAATTCAAAATTCGGTAGGGCAGATACAAGGACTTCAATTTGCTCTAGTTCTTGCGTATCTGTCAAAATTAAAATATGCGGGCGAAACTCCCTAAAGGCCCCAAGAAACGTTGGTAGATAAATCAGGGGAAGATTCATATTGTCTGTCTTTAATTTCAAATCTCGAGTCAGTAGTTTCCCACAACGATCTTTTAAATACGAAATATCTTCGACAGATAACTCTTCTCTTATATAAAACATTATCTGATTAGATGAGAGGTTAGGCATATCCCTAAGCAAGTTTATATCTGATAATACTAAACAATCACATGTAGATAATTGTTTATCTAAAATCAGTTTTCTTGCTTCATCAATTGAAGAAAGGCCCTGTTCCCGACCGTTTGCTTCTCGATAAAGTGCACGATTATGAGATGAAAAAAGATAGAGTTGCTCTTGATTTTCCTGACCATAAATGTCTATCTCTTTTTTTCCACCACTCCAAATTTCTCTCTGAAAACAAGTTCCCGATAAATCATAATGATCTTTTGCACAACAAATACCTTTGTTATCATACCATTCGACTACCTCCACCATTTGTGGCCACTGAGGATAGCAGTAAATCTTCCCTTTTTTATTTCCTTCCGCTACGATATCACCTGTAGAAAGAACCTCCCAAAATCGAGGTAAGGGAAGTTGAGTCATGTGTAAGGGATTTGAACTTTCATGATTAGAAAAAAAACTAGTAAAAATATTGTTAATCGTTAATGATTTCAGATTCTTCCCCATAAGTTCTAAATCTTTTTTTAGGCGATCGTCATCTGAAGACCATTCCCTTGTCAGATAATAATACATCATTTCTTTTTTATTTCCATTCTCTAGTCAAAAATTCATACCATTGTTTTATTATGCGGTCTGATAAATATTCTTCAGCCAAGCGGTAAGATCCTTCCCTCAGCTGTTTGATTTGTTTGAAGGCTTTCTCTAAAGCTTTTGTTAAATCAACCACAATTTCCTCATCCGAACGAGCAGCAAAAGGAACTAAATAACCATTTTTACCCTCTTGAATAAAGGTCTGATTTCCATATGGTACATCTAAACCAACAAGAGCTTGTCCAGAACCAATTGCTTCTAATAAAGTTATACCAAAAGTTTCCCATTCCGAGGTAGCCAAATAAAGTTCATACTCTTTGAAACGGTTTGAAATTGTCTGATGCCCCTTAAGATGGATATAATTTTGTGCTCCTAGATTGGCAATCTCTGCTTCAATATCCTGCCATAGCATCCCTTGCCCATAGATATCTAAGTTGACGTCTGGAAAAATTTCATGAAAAGCAACGATGGCTTTGATTGCTAAGTCTAACCGTTTTCGGCGTTCAAACCGCACGGCAATCATCACAGAATAAGGTTTTCGTTCATCAGCTAATTGCAACTGTTCTAGGGCAGCTACTGGAAGAACGCGAACTTGACCAGTTTTCCCTAGTAATGCTAAATGTTTTTCCAATTCATCCTTCTGTGATTGCGTTGATACTAAAATATCATCAAATTCCTCGGCATATTGAAAAAGGTGATAGTATTCAGAATTGATCTGATCTCCCCAATAATGAATAGAGTGCACAACACAGGATAATCTTGCTTCTCCTTTTAAACGTAAAAGAGGTGATGTGAAGGGAAGATTCTCTAGACGATCAATAAATACATGATCCTCTTTACTAAACTGCAACTCTGATAAGGCTCGCTCTAAAAATTCAGACTCACTATAGAACCACTCCGATCCACACCGATAAACTGCTTCAGTATCCTCACCTGGTTCTTTCTTAATCTCTTCAAAGGCTATGGAACCATCTCTATTATGAAACAGTCGGCGAACAACTCTAGCTACTATACCAAATCCAGCATCCACTGCTGTAAAAAATTCTGTGAACAGCTTTTTCTTACCATAATGTTCTCTACGAAGTAAACGACCAAATACATAATAATCTACATAATCCACATAATCCGGTTTTAGACTGTTTTTATGTAGAATGGTAGTCACACCATCTTGTTCTTGAAAAATCACTTCACAATTATTTTCCTTATATTCAGCAGTCAGGTGTAAGAGCTGCTTCATATCATCTATACGGATCCCCAAGCTCATATCACGCTGATCTGTCAACAACATATGTGCTAATAGGATTTCTTCCTCAAGATGACCCAAAGAAAGGTAATAGTCCCATTTAAATCGAGGAGGGACCTGTGTAAAAACAAAACTGGCAGGAAGGTCCAAGTCGCGAAAAACCTTCCCACGATATGCTTGAGCAACATCTACACCATTTGGTTCTAAACCCACCATAAGATTAAAAGTGTAAAGCATTCTTTAACTCCAAACTAAACTCTAATCACAAGCATCAAAGCATGGACTCCATAAAAGAAGTGAACTAGCGAATGATTAGATTATCTACTAAAACTTTCTCATTTATCTAACGAATTGAGGTAAGCTTTAATCGCCACTACCATCGCTTCAGGAGTTTGTGAAGAAAAAATCTGACTTCCTCCTGTTGGGTCCTTACTGGTATTATCAAAAGCAAAGATCGGTTTCCCTAATTTATGAATCTCCTGAGTGATATTCATAATTTCGTTAAAATGATTGATATCCAAATAAAAATCGATTTTGCTAAGAACATTTTCAAAATTATAAGGATTGAACTGTGGATAAATGGACACATTTAAATATCGTTGTAAATCGACCACTTGGGAGGCAAAAGTTGTATGAGCCAAAATATGAAAATGAACCTCAGGTAGTGCTTTTATCAAAAACTCCAAGTGCTCCATCTCGCAAGCATTTGTAAAGATTGCAGTATGATATTTTTCTTTTTCTGTAAGCTCATCTAAACCATGTTTGATAATCTCTTTCCGTAAGATAATATCTGACCAATCTAAAGTATAGAAGAACCACCACTTATCTCCCAAGCGATTATTATATACAGCTGACCATGGTTTTTCGTCTGTATAATGAATAACAGAAACCTCTGATTCATATTGATTCGCTTTTACATACCATTCATCTTTTTGAAAACGTGTCGCAATAGTATCCATTCCAACCATAAAATTGTAATTGACGTCTAGCTCTTTCCATTGCCCTACAAAAAATCGGTTTAAAATTCCTTGATCACCAAACTCAACTTCATGGTACTGATCTGCTAATTCAAACAATTTTGTTGAAATCGCATGCTCTCTCCAATGGGCATTATTTATCAATAAAACGCCTGAATTGAAATTTGTTTGCTGCAATTCATCTCTAACTGCTGCGACTGGGCCATCACCTAGATCTATTGCAAAAAGGGGTGTTAAATCTCCATTGACAATAATATCCGAATCAAGATATAAAACCTTATCTTCCTTCAGTATGTCTGGAATAAAAAAGCGAAAATAAGCTGCGTATGATAAATGCGCCGTTGGTAAACGATATTTTCGGAGATGATTATTAGAAATCTTTACATTTACAATTTCTGAATGAATAGCTTTCAATCGCTGATTCATAATACGAAACCATTCCGAAGGTAGATCGTCATTAAAAACATAAAATTTTATATCATCGTTATAAGCACAAACAGACTTGATAGTAGTTTCCACCTTATCCATATATCCATTATCTGCTCCAAGTACGATTGCTTTCTTCATTTTTCAATCCCTTTTATCTAACGTTTATTTTCTTTTTCTATTAACTAATAAAATCTGTCGAATTTCATCTACCATTTTTGAGGTTCTTCATGGGCGATTACTTTATCAAAGAGTTCTGCTTGATGGGCTACAATATCTAAGGGCAGCACAGTTTTTCCCTAGATCTTGATAGGTTTGATTGAGAATACTATCTAGACATTGTCGTAAGTAGTTTTCAACGTTGTAAACTGATACAATTATACTAATTTTTCTGTCATTTTTATATTTCTCTTTATACTTTTCCAAAGTTATGAAAAACGGTTCTTCAGTAGGATTCCCAATTCACTACTAGCTTTCTATAGTTTGCGGAAAAATTCTCTGATGAAAGCTGAAATATCTTTACTCATGATTTTATCCAGCCTCTCAGTAGTCAACTCCTCTGACCGGTTCCACCAATATCCTTGATTTGACCATCGGGTAACAGTTGAAAAAAGCGCTGATGTTGCTTATTTTTATGTGAAAAGATACAGAATTTTCCAGATACTGATACCATTGCTAATCTTCCCCTTATAACTTTGACCAAGAACACGAATCTTCTATAGAGAGTTTTTTTCCCAAAAATCTTTATAAAAATCTAGTATTTTTTAGTCAAAATCCTAGATTTATTCCATTTTAATTATACCTTATTTTTAGCAAAAAAGCCATCTTATAAAATTCTCAATCGGGCATAATCTGGATTTTCAAATCTCTATAAGTCTTCTCTGCCATCATCCGAAAATCAAAAGAATAACCTAAACTCTAACAGCTAGCAAATAACTAACGGTTAAAATCTAGGTTTACTCATAGAAACTTCATTATTTCACGACAAGCTCGTAACGAGTTTTGCTGGTGAAAGTTTCACCTGCTTTTAGGATGACTTGGTCTTTAAGGTCACTATGAATAGCATCTGGTAAAGCCTGTGCTTCAAGAGCAATCCCATTGTGCTGAATCATCGGCTGACCAGCGATGATGACACTCTCATCCACAAAGTTTGCTGTATAAACTACAAAGCAAGGTGCTTCTGTCTTAAAGAGTAAGAAACGACCTGAACCCTGGTCATAGAGGAAACCAGCATTATCATGTCCTGCAGGCAGAGCAAATGGATGGTCCAAACCAGATACGAGTTGGATTTGCTCATCTTCTTCTGCAAAGATATCCTTCAACAAGGCACCATTATAGATATGTTTGACCACATCACGATTAGCATCTGGAGCTTTAGCTGGAACACCATCAGGAGCAATTGGATAAATCCCCTCTGTATTCAATTGGAATACATGGCGGTCAACTGTCTGCGTGAAATCACCAGATAAGTTAAAGTAGCTATGGTTAGTTGGATTGACCAAGGTATCCTGGTCTGTCGTTACCTTGTAACTAACTTCGTAGGCACCACTTTCTTCCAAGTTGTAGCTAATCCAGATCTTAAGATTTCCAGGGAAACCTCCTGTCCCGTCTGCTCTTTCTGTGTAAAGAGTCAAACCATTATCATTCACTTCAACTAGCTCAAACAAGCTAGAATCCCAACCAGTTGAGCCACTGTGGTTACAGTTGCTAGCATTGTTGACTTCAAGATCATAGGTCTTACCATTAAGTTCGAAAGTCGCTCCTGCAATACGACCTGCAACTGGACCTACACTTGCTCCATGTTTAGGGCTATTTCCCACATAGCTTTCAAAATCGTCAAAACCTAGGATAACATTGGCAAAATTTCCAGCCTTATCTGGAGTTACATAGCGTAGAATTGTTGCTCCATAAGTCATGATTTCCAGTTGGTATCCTGCCTCCGTTTCAAAACGGTAAGCGAGGACATCCTTGCCATCAACTTTCCCAAATACACGTTCTGTGTATGCTTTCATCCTTCTCTCCTTTTTCTAATTCAATTAAGTAAACAAACCATAGAAAGCGCATTCACTCTCTATGGTTTTATTTTATGATTTACAGACACCTTTGTCAAGAAACCATAGATATTTTATTAACAAAAGTCGTTTCTTCTATTTCTGATCTATGCTTCTACACGTTCAGTCCATGAAGTAGCTGTTGTTTGAAGTACTTTATTGAGTTCATCAATGTTTTCAAATCCAGTTGTACGAAGCCATTCGCGAGCTGCTGCTTCACCATCTTTGATATAAGCTTCAACTGATCCAGCCCATGTTGCACGTCCACAAAGAACACCGTTGAAGTTTGCACCTGATTCGTGGGCAAAGACAAGAGTTTCTTGGAAGAGTTTAGCTGATACACCTGCACTCAAGTAGATGTAAGGAAGGTTAGTCGCTTCATCTTGTGCTTTGAAGAAAGCAGCTGCTTCTTCACGTGTATGAACAATTTCGCCATCACCAAAGCCTTCAACGTATTTCACGTTAACTGGAACTTCTACTTTCAAGACATCAATGTTGAAGCGTGGGTCTGAGAAGACTTTCATAGCACCGATAACTTTGTGTGGTTTTACTTTAGCGTATTCTGCAGAACCTGCGTCCGCAATCTTTTCATCGTAAGCCAAGATTTCAAGGAAGAATGGAATATCTTCAGCTACACACTCAGAACCAATACGTTCAATGTAGGCTTGTTTTTGTTGGTTGAGTTCGTCAGAGCTATCTACGTCATAGTAAAGCAAGAATTTAACGGCATCTGCACCTTGTTCTTTGATACGTTTTGCAGACCAAACGTCCAAGCAGTCTGGCAAGCGTTTTGTACTTGTTGTATCGTATCCTGTTTTCTCATAAGCAAGGAGAAGACCTGCATTTGGATCAAGAGCTTTTGTAGCTGGAAGTCCGTACTCAGGGTCAAGTAGCATTGATGAAGCGTATTTTGTCAATTCATCCGCTACCAATACTTTAAGTTCTTCCATTTGAGCTACTGTTGGCTCTTCTGTTTGGTATTGAGCCATAAGGCGTTTCAAAGCACCACGTTGGTCAAAAGCAAGAGCTGAGATGATACCATTCTCATCAGAGAGTTTTTGCATACAAGCACGTTTATTTGGGCTTAATTTTAATTTACTCATAAATAACTCCTTATTTTTCAAACTCGTGAATAATGACACCTTGAACTACACGGTTAACTGTACCTGTAGGTGATGGTGTATCTGGTCTGTTACCAACTTTAAGTGAAGTCAAGAGAGCAAATAACTGACCATAAACGATGTAAGGGAAGACACGGTAAACATCATTCAGAACCCCACCGCATCCAAGTGCTACTTCCTTCACATTTTCAAGGCCGAAGGCTTGATCACTCAAGAGAACAACACGTCGAGCAATTTGGTCGCCTGCAACTTCACGAACCAAGTCCAAATCATACTTGCGAGTGTAATCTGTGGTTGAACCAAATACCAAAACAACTGTATCTTCATTGATCAAAGATTTTGGACCATGACGGAAGCCAACTGGACTTTCATACATAGTCGCTACTTGACCAGCAGTCAATTCCAAAATTTTAAGCTGTGCTTCATGAGACAGACCAAAGAATGGACCTGCACCTAGATAAATCACTCGGTTAAAGTCTAGGTCAACCAACTCTTTGACATCTGCCACATTGTCAAGAACTTTGCGAGCTAAACTAGATAGCACGTCGAAACGTTCAGCTTTAACAGCAAAGTCTGTCGGATCAAATACCAAGAGCGCTGTCAACATCATTGAAGTGAAGCTTGAAGTCATCGCAAATCCAGCATCGTTGGAAGCAGCTGGTTGCAAGAGCAAGAGGTTGCGGTCATCACCATGAGCTTGAAGAGCCAATTTCCCTTCAGCCGCACATGTGATTGTTACTTGGTAAAGTTCGTCAACTAAAGCTTTTGCTAAGTCAACGGTTGCTACACTCTCAGGCGAGTTTCCGCTACGTGCGAATGATACCAAAACAGTCGCCACATCTTTTTTCAAATAAGTTTGTGG
The DNA here is from genome assembly GCF_963511325.1 of uncultured Streptococcus sp. GTDB lineage: Bacteria > Bacillota > Bacilli > Lactobacillales > Streptococcaceae > Streptococcus. The sequence goes on along the minus strand of NZ_CAUPII010000002.1, from coordinate 48,772 downwards.
GTTTGCTACGATATCAGTTGTCGCGATAGCATTAAAATTCCATTTACGTTCATCATAAACTTCTTTAAAGTAAGGAACCAGAGTATCACCTACATAAGCAGAAGTTCCAGCACCAGTCAGGATAACTTTGATGTAGTCATGTTTGTCAGCAATTCCTTGTAAGAAGGCTGCAATTTCATCACGTCGTGCTTGATAAACTTCAAAAGCTTCTTTCCAAACGTCTGGTTGTTGGTAAATTTCGCGAGTTGTGATTTCTGCTCCCAACTCAAGCAATTCTTCTTTTGTATAATCTAGCATTGAGTTCCTCTAATCTATTATTATATTGTTTTTTATTTAAAATATGGGAATGGGAGTAAGCCCCATTCCCATTTATATTCTATGAAATATGTTCTAACAGTATTTCCGTTATTACACCTTATTCATCTTCATCGTCATCGAAGCTTGCCAATAAATCATTAACTTTGACAATGCTCTCTGAAGCACGACTCTTATAATCTGCATCAGCGCCAGTTAGGCTCGCATTGATAAATTCAATCACCATTGGAAGATTCATTCCTGCATAAAGTTCGATGTCACGACCTTCCATAATCAGACGGCTCACCACGTTACATGGTGTTCCACCAAGGAGGTCAGCAAAGACTAGGAAATCATCCAAACCTTCAACAGCAGCTTCAAATTTCGCAGTAAAATCTTCTGGCCCATCTTCTGGAAGAAGAGCTACTGCATGAATGTTGTCTTGTGGACCCATAATCATCTCTGTGCTACCTTTAAGTTCTTCACAGAAACGACCGTGACTCACTAAAATCAATGATTTAGTCATAAATTATGCGCCCATTCCAAGTGCAAATTTACCAAAGGCAGAAAGTGCCAAGGCAAGCACGATAATGATACCGATAGCTTTTGTAGAGTTCATACCTTTCTTACCAAGCAACCAGAAGATAAAGGCTGTGAAGATTGCTGGAAGCAAGCGTGGGAAGATTGAGTTCAAGATGTCTTGGAAGTCAATCATCTTTTCACCGATTGGCAATTTGTATGAAATTTCAAAGTTGATCATTGTTGCTACAAGAGCACCCATCATGAAGACACCAAGTACAGATGCAGCTTCAATCAAAGCTGTCAAAGTGCTTTGCATGTTGTTGATAAGGTTAACCCCTTCTTTGTAGGCAAATTCCAACTGTTTCCAACGGAAGATGTCATACGCTACTGCAACTGCAATCCAAAGGAAGATACCCCAAGGTTGACCAGCGATAGCCATTGTTGCAGCGATAGATCCCATGATAGCAGGTACAAGTGAACCAAAGATAGTATCTCCAAGAGGAGCGAATGGTCCCATCAAACCTGTCTTGATACCATTAACCGCATCTTTTGAGACAACGCCATCTTTTTCTTCCATGGCAAGGTCAAAACCAGCGATGATTGTGTGGAAGAATGGTGAAGTGTTGAAGAATTGAGTATGAACTTTCATCATTTCTTTCAACTCAGGAGTTCCATCTCCATACATTTTACGCAATTGTGGCAAGATCATGTAAAGGTAACCTGATGCTTGCATACGTTCGTAGTTCCATCCCAATTGGAAAGTGAACAAGCTACGTTTGTTAATTTGATTAAAATCTTCTTTTGTTAATTTGTAATTAGAATTCGTCATCTTCAATTTCCCCACTTTCTGATGGTGTAGAAGGTGCTGCTACAGCAACTTTTTGGCTGTTTTTGAAGTGAACAACTGCAAGGAAGATACCTACGATAGAGATACCGATCATAGACAATCCTTTGAAGTTGTTAGCAAAACCGATAGTTTCTGCAACTTCAGCAGGAAGAGTGCCAATGAGACCAGCAACTGCTCCACCAAGACCTGTTACGTATGAGTAAAGAACAGTCAACATAGCTGTCAAACCGAATCCCATAGCAAGGTAGTGAAGGTTACGTTTAACTGGAAGGTAACGAAGCAAGATAGCGAATCCAAGACCTGGAAGCATACGACCTGCAAGAGTCAAACCGTCTGCAACCCATTGGAATTCTTTAACAAAGTTTACAACTGCTTGTACGAATTCTCCACCGAAAGCTAGGGCGAAGAATACTGGAAGGGCACGAGAAGCAGCCCATGGAAGCGCACCAAGAAGGTAGTTACGTTCGATTCCTTTGTAGTCAAAGCGTTCGATCGCAGCATCAATACGGTGTGCGAAGAATGTAGTAGTCATACGACCAAGTACGTCGAAGTAAGTTAAAAGTGCCGCTACAGGAACCGCAATTGTTGTAATTGCAAGAGGTGCGTCAATCCCTTGTGAAACTGAGAATGCTGTTGCAAGAACCGCACCAGAAGTTGCGTCGATACGAGAAGCACCACCGAAGGTACCAACCCCAAGGACAAACAACTGCAAGTTACCACCGATAAGCAAACCAGTTGTCAAATCTCCCATGATCAAACCAGTAATGAAACCAGCGAATACAGGGGAACCTGCAGAAGAAACGATCGTCAACTCATCACAGATTTGATAAGCTGAGTACAAAGTGAGAAGTAAAATTTGCCACCATTGTATCATAACAATGACCTCCTAAAAATTTTTTCCTATTTTAATAAGCTCAAAAAGTCTGAAACTGGATCATTTGGAACCATTTGAGCAGTAAGTTTTACACCTTTTTCCGCCAATTTGTGGAAATCTTCTACGTCTTTATCTACAACGTTGATTGAACGTGTGATAGAACGAGTTTCTGGTGTTTGAGACATGTTGCCGACATTGACTGTTTCAAGCGGTACGCCTGCTTCAACCAAACCAAGGAAACGGTCAGGTTTGCGTGCTACAATCAAGAGACGTTGGCTGTCATATTTGCCAGCAAGGATATTGGCTGCAGCTTTATCAACCGGCAAGATACTAAGTTTTACACCTGGTGGTGTTGCAAGTTTCAATCCGCTCTTCTCAACGTCATTGTTCACAACCTCATTGTCAACGACCATGATGCGTGAAACATTGAGTTTAGCAGACCAAAGATTGGCTACTTGTCCGTGGATCAAACGTCCATCGATACGGCATCCTACAATTGTCATAAGTTTTCCCCCTTTATGTGTTTTAGTGTAGGTTTACGAGTTAAATGTATGTGTTCTTTATAATCCCCTTCAGTTTCAAAGATAATGATACGGTTAGCACCTTCTTTGAGATAGCTGTGTGGAATATAAAGTGATAAGGTTGGACCAACATTCCAGAAACGGCCTAGATTACGGCCATTGACATAGGCAATCCCTTTGCCAAACTCAGATAAGTCTAAGTAGGTATCCTTTGGCACCTCAACTTCAAAGTCGTAGGCGTAAAAGGCAGGTTGTCCTTCTGTCCATCCTTTTGAGAAATCAATCTTTTCAGGATTATCTAGTGGAAGCGGATAGTGTTCCCAATTCAGCATAAAGTGTAGGTCTTTGCAGACACCTGTACGAATCCCTTTTCGTTGTGTATCTGCTAGGAACTTATGCCCGTAATTGACACGCCCCATATTTTCAATAAGGATGTCAAAACGAGAGAGCGCTTTCTTTTCTCCTTGATAGAAGATATCTTCTCCAATTTCAGTTTGGTACTGAGTTGCGACCCATTTCTCATCTACGAACAGCTGAGCTCTATCGCGTCCATCAATGATGCGGATGCGTTCTTCCTCTGCGTCCCAACTAGCTTCTGTACGATAGAGAAGGTAGCCGTAGCTTTGTCCCAACTCTTCCATTTTCTTAGGATAGAGACTTTCAGTTGGAGTTGTTAAACTATCTAAGGTTTCAAATAGAGAAACTTTCTCAACCAATGGAATGTTTTCAACTTCCATGCTTTCTTTGTAAAGCGGTTCTAATTGTGGATACTCAGGATAATAAGTAGCCATCATTTCTTTAACTGCCATGTATTTAGCAGTTGGATTGCCAGCTTCATTAAGGAGAGCGTCATAATCATAAGATGTTACTTGTGGTAAATCAATAGTTCCTCGAGCTGAACAACCATTCATAAAACCAAAGTTAGTTCCACCGTGGAACATATAAAGGTTGATAGAGCCTTGCTCTAGCACCTCATGTACGGCTTCTGCTAACTCCTCTGGCTCACGCGTGATGACTGGTTCTTTCCATCGGTTAAACCATCCATCCCAGAATTCCATACACATGAGTGGCCATTTCTTGTCATACTCATCAAAGAACTCTTGCATTTGCGAGAAGTTAAAGTTTGCTTTTGAACCAAAGTTCCCTGTCACAAAGAGATCATCTTCAATCAAGGTACCAGCTTTCAGAGTTGCTCGCCATGGACCATCAGATGTAAAGAGCGGACAAGTCACTGAACGTTCTTCCATCAATCGGCGAATCTCACGCAAGTAGGTTTTGTCCTCACCGTATGAACCGTACTCATTTTCAACCTGCATCATGAGGATGTTACCACCATTATCCAACAATCTTGAAACAAGACGTGGAAGTAAATGATCATAGTAACGTCCTACCATTTCAACAAAGGCTGAATCAGAGGAACGGATTCGCATGTCTTTATTTAAAAGCCATGCTGGTAAACCACCGAATTCCCACTCTGCACAGATAAAGGGAGATGGTCGAACAATAGCATACAAGCCTAAGTCCTGAGCTGTCTGAAGAAATTTTTCAATATCAAGATTGCCTTCAAAATTGAAGTTTCCTTCAGTTGGCTCATGCAAATTCCAAGCGATATATGTTTCAACAGTGTTAAAACCTAAAGCCTTGAGATTGTACAATGAATGATACCAGTCTTCTTCAGGAATTCTAAAATAATGAATGGCACCAGATAAGATTTTGAATGGTTCCCCATCTAGGTAAAAATCATCCTCAATTTTAAATCTTGTCATTTTACCACCTCATACTTTTCGTTTGCGCTTTCATTTGTTGTTATATTAAATGATAAACTAATGAATCCATCTTGTCAATAGATTTTTCGAAAATTATTTAAAATTTTTCTTTTTTTTACTGAATTGTTTTCTAAAATTCTTATAAAAAAAATTTTTTTCTTAAATATTCTTGATCCAGATAGCATAAATATATAAGTTTATAACCTCAAATAATATGTAAGTCAATCACTTAGAATATTATTTTATTTTTTTACATTATTTACTATCATTTTCAAACCATTTATGATAAAATCAAAGATGGAGAAGGAAAAAATGAGGTGAAAATATGGCAATTCCAAAGTATCAATATATCAAAGATGAATTGAAAAACAAAATCATTTCAGGTCAATTTGCAAGTGGCGACAAGTTCTACACTGAAGCAGAATTGATTGCAATGTATGACGTAAGTTCAATCACTGTTGTTCGCGCCTTAAACGACCTTGCTAAAGACGGTTATATTGTCCGCCAACAAGGAAAGGGAACCTTTGTGGCTCGCGCTCGCAAGCACAAACTCGTAGAATTTTCTGATGTAGAAATTTTTGAAACCAAGGACGATAAAGTCACTGTTCTTTCCATTGAACGCGGTAACGATCTTAACTACTTAGAAAAATTAGGATTGCGTGGCGATCAATTTTATTACAAAATCGAACGTATCCGTGAATCTAACGGTGTTACTTATATCTACCACACATCTTATATCCCTGAACAATACATCAATGCAAACTATCCAAATCTTGAATACTATAGTTCTATCTATAATCGTTTCAAATTGGACTACCACATTCACATGAATGACGAGCATTTTGAAGAAATCAATGAAATTGTATTTCCAACTCCAGAACATGCTGCTTCTATCCTAGGAGTCGACTCTCAGTTCCCAACTGTTCTCCAAACCAAGACAACTAAACTTGAGTCAACTGGCCAAGTGTTGGAATACATTGAAACTTACAAACGTTCTGATTTCTATAATATTAAATTTATCTCATGTGATCGCGATCACTAAACATTAAAAAGTCTGAGACAATTGTTTCAGGCTTTTCTGTTTTTCATTATAGCACGCCAGCTTTTAGTAGGAAATATCAAATGGCTTTAAACTATAATTTGGAGAAATTTTACTAAAAACAGAGTAAAGATTGAAAAGCAGTTCAAATTAAATAACTTCTTATATTTTTTATAGGTATTTTATTAAAATACTTGACTTTACTAGATTCAGATAATACAATGAAATCAGTTTGTGAAAACGCTACCAAAACAATAAATTAGGAGGTTATTTAATGAAACCAGAAAATAAACAGCGTTTCTCTATTCGTAAATACGCAATCGGAGCAGCTTCTGTCTTGATCGGCTTTGCCTTTCATGCGCAAGCTGTTGCCGCTGATGGAGTCGTACCTACTACAACAGAGAATCAACCTACTATCCAAGCCGCAGGAGAATCGTCTCCACAGGCCAGCGAAGAAAAACTTGAAACTAGTCCTACACCAGAAGCCGTAGCTCCTGCAGCTCCAGTGACACCTGTAACAAACACTGAAGCACCAAAAGTTGAAGCTACTCCTGCTCCTATCGTAGAAAAAACTGTTACAACCGAAGAAACTCCAGCAAAACCAGAAGTAACTGAAGAAGCTAAGCAGCCAGAACCAGAAAAGGCAGAAAACAAAGAAGTTGCTAAAGTTGAAGCTCCTGTAGTCGCTACAGAGAGAGCAGCTCAAGTCAATGAAAAACTGGCTAAAAAGAAAATCGTTTCAATCGATGCAGGGCGTAAATACTTCTCTCCTGAACAACTGAAAGAAATCATCGACAAAGCCAAACACTATGGCTATACTGATCTTCATCTCCTAGTCGGAAATGATGGTTTGCGTTTTATGCTAGATGATATGTCCTTAACTGTAGGAGACAAGACTTATGCGAGCGACGATGTCAAACGCGCTGTTGAAAACGGAACAAACGCCTACTACAACGATCCAAACGGCAATCATCTAACTGAAAGCCAAATGACCGACTTGATTAACTATGCTAAAGATAAAGGTATTGGACTTATCCCATCTGTTAACAGTCCTGGTCACATGGACGCTATCCTTAATGCCATGAAAGAACTGGGTATTGAAAAGCCTAACTTTAACTATTTTGGTAAAGAATCAGCACGTACTGTCGACCTTGACAATGAAAAAGCAGTTGCCTTCACAAAAGCTTTGATTGATAAGTATGCAGGCTACTTTGCTGGTAAATCTGAAATCTTCAACATCGGTTTGGATGAGTACGCTAACGATGCTACGGATGCTAAAGGATGGAGCGTACTTCAAGCCTATAAATGGTATCCAGAAGATGGATTCCCAGACAAGGGCTATGACAAATTCATCGCCTATGCTAATGACCTAGCTCGTATCGTCAAATCTCACGGTCTAAAACCTATGGCCTTCAACGACGGTATCTACTATAATAGCGATACAAGTTTTGGTACCTTTGACAAGGACATCATCGTCTCTATGTGGACTGGTGGCTGGGGCGGTTACGATGTCGCTTCTTCTAAATTACTAGCTGAAAAAGGACACGAAATCCTCAATACTAACGATGCTTGGTACTACGTTCTCGGCCGTAATGCTGACGGGCAAGGTTGGTACAACCTCGATCAAGGATTGAACGGTATTAAGAGCACACCGATTACTTCTGTACCAAAAACAGAAGGAGCTGACGTTCCTATTATCGGTGGTATGGTAGCTGCTTGGGCTGATACTCCATCTGCTCGCTACTCTCCATCTCGTCTATTCAAGCTTATGCGTCAATTCGCAAATTCAAATGCGGAATATTTCGCTGCTGACTACGAGTCTGCTGAACAAGCTCTTAAAGAAGTGCCAACTGATCTTAGTCGCTATACAGAAGAAAGTGTTGCCGCAGTTAAAGAGGCTGAAAAAGCCATTCGTTCTCTTGATAGCAACCTTAGCCGTGCTGAACAAGATAGCATTGACCAAGCAATCGCAAAACTCCAAGAAGCTGTTGGTAACTTGACCTTCACTCCAGAAGCTCAAAAAGAAGAGGACGCTAAACGCGAAGTTGAAAAACTAGCTAAGAACAAGGTTATCTCTATCGATGCTGGTCGTAAATACTTTACTCTTGATCAACTTAAACGTATCGTTGACAAGGCTAGTGAGCTCGGCTACTCTGACCTCCACTTGCTCCTTGGAAATGATGGACTTCGCTTCCTCTTGGATGATATGACGATCACTGCAAACGGCAAGACCTATGCTAGTGACGATGTGAAAAATGCCATCATTGAAGGAACAAAATCTTACTACGATGATCCTAATGGAACTACTTTGAACCAAGCTGAAATTACTGAACTTATCCAGTATGCTAAAGATAGAGGCATTGGAATTATCCCTGCTATCAACAGCCCTGGCCACATGGATGCTATGCTTGTCGCTATGGAAAAACTAGGCATCGCAAACCCTCAAGCTAACTTTGACAAGGTTTCAAAAACAACCATGGATCTTGAAAACGAAGAAGCAATGAACTTTACGAAAGCCCTTATCGGCAAGTACATGGACTTCTTTGCAGGCAAAACTAAGATCTTTAACTATGGTACAGATGAGTATGCCAATGATGCTACCAACGCTCAAGGTTGGTACTACCTCAAGTGGTATGGCCTCTATGGTAAGTTTGCGGATTATGCTAATAGCCTAGCTGCCATGGCTAAAGAAAAAGGTCTTCAACCAATGGCCTTTAACGACGGTTTCTACTACGAAGACAAGGATGATGTTGAGTTTGATAAAGACGTTATCATCTCTTACTGGTCTAAAGGATGGTGGGGTTACAACCTTGCATCTCCTCAATACCTAGCAAGTAAGGGGTACAAATTCCTTAACACGAATGGAGATTGGTACTACATTCTCGGTCAAAAACCAGAAGATGGTGGTGGCTTCCTCAAAAAAGCTATTGAAAATACTGAAAAAACTCCATTTAACCAGCTAGCTTCAACTAAATACCCTGAAGTTGACCTACCTACTATTGGTAGTATGCTAGCTATCTGGGCTGATAGACCAAGCGCTGAATACAAGGAAGAAGAAATCTTTGAACTTATAACTGCTTTTGCAGATCACAACAAAGACTACTTCCGTGCTGACTACAAAGCACTACGCGAAGAACTTGCTCAAATCCCTGAAAACTTAGAAGGATATAGCACAGAAAGTCTCGACGCTCTCAAGGTTGCTAAAGACGCTCTTAACTACAACCTCAACCGTAATAAGCAAACTGAGTTGGATGCACTTGTAGCTAACCTTAAAGCTGCTAGAATTGGTCTTAAACCAGCCGCAACTCACTCAGGAAGTCTTGATGAAAGCGAAACTCCTGCTGCTGTTGAAAACCGACCAGAGCTTCTCGTTAAGACAGAAGAAATTCCTTTTGAAATCGTTAAGAAAGACAATCCTAACCTCCCAGCAGGACAAGAAAAAGTCATCACTGTCGGTGTCAAAGGAGAACGTACAAATTACCTTTCTGTCGTGACTGAAAATGGTATGGAAACCGAAACAGTTCTTGAAGACAAAGTCACAAAAGAACCTATCACTCAAGTGGTAGAAGTTGGAACTCCAGTCACTCACGTAGGAGACGAAGAAGGAGTTGCTCCTGTTGCAGATGCAAAACCACGTGTTGTCATCGAGGACGAAGAAATTCCATTTACAACCATCACTCGCGAGACTCCTTCGCTACCTAAGGGACAAACTCGTCTAGTAACTGCAGGTGTGAACGGTCGTCGCAGCTACTTCTATTCTGTAACTACGGCTACTGATGGAACTGAAGTTAAAACTCTAATAAGCAGTGAAGTAAACCTAGAACCTATCACCCAAGTGGTAGAGGTGGGGAACCCTGTCACTCACCTTGGTGATGAAAAAGGACAAGCTACTATTGCTGAAAACAAACCAAGAGTTGACATCCAAAATGAAGAAATTCCATTTACAACCATCACTCGTGAAACTAATCAATTACCTAAAGGACAATCTCGTATCGTGACTGAAGGTGTAAACGGCCGTCGTAGCCATTTCTACTCTGTGACTACTGCTGCTGACGGAACTGAAGTTAAAACATTGGTTACAACTGTCGTAGCGCAAGAACCTGTCGCTCAAGTGATTGAAGTGGGGAACCCTGTCACTCATGTTGGTGATGAACATGGGCAAGCTGCTATTGCTGAAAACAAACCAAGAGTTGACATCCAAAATGAAGAAATTCCATTTACAACCATCACTCGTGAAACTAATCAATTACCTAAAGGACAATCTCGTATCGTGACTGAAGGTGTAAACGGTCGTCGTAGTCATTTCTATTCTGTAACTACGGCTGCAGACGGAACTGAAGTTAGAACATTGGTTACAAGTGTCGTAGCGCAAGAACCTGTTGCTCAAGTGATTGAAGTGGGGAACCCTGTCACTCATGTTGGTGATGAACATGGACAAGCTGCTATCGCCGAAGAAAAACCAACACTAGAAATCCCAAGCGAGCCAGCTCCAGCAACTGTTCCTGCTGAGGAAAACAAAGCACTTCCTCAGGGTCCAGCTCCTGTTGCAAAAGAAAATAAACTTCCTGAGACAGGAAGCCAAGGTTCAGAATGGTTGATTGCTACTGGTCTTATGTCAGCTCTCACAGCTTATGGACTTAGCAAGAAAAAAGATTAAAGATGAATCTTTTGATATAAGATAAAAAGCGGGACTTAAGTCTCGCTTTTTTGTGTTGAATATAAGTACTGTTTTACTTGTGAACCTATCACAGCATATTAGTCACCGAGTCCGAGGCGGTCAAAGATATCATCCACTCGTTTGGTGTAGTATACAGGGTTGAAGATTTCGTCGATTTCTTCTTGAGTGAGGCGAGAAGTTACCTCTGGATCTGCTTCTAGAAGTGGTTTGAAGTCAACTTGGTTATCCCAAGAGTAGGCTGTTTTTGGTTGTACCAAGTCATAGGCTTGCTCACGGGTCATACCTTTCTCAATCAAGGTCAACATGGCACGTTGGCTAAAGATAAGACCAAAAGTCGAGTTCATGTTGCGGATCATGTTTTCAGGGAAAACCGTCAAGTTCTTGACGATATTTCCAAAACGGTTGAGCATGTAGTCAATCAAGATGGTCGTATCTGGCGTGATGATACGCTCAGCTGATGAGTGAGAGATATCACGTTCATGCCAAAGGGCTACGTTTTCATAAGCTGTTACCATGTGACCACGAATGACACGCGCAAGACCTGTCATGTTTTCAGAACCGATAGGGTTGCGTTTGTGAGGCATAGCTGAAGACCCTTTTTGCCCTTTAGCAAAGAACTCTTCTACTTCGCGTTGCTCAGATTTTTGAAGACCACGGATTTCCGTTGCCATACGCTCGATAGAAGTTGCGATGCTAGCAAGAACTGCAAAGTACTCAGCGTGAAGGTCACGAGGAAGCACCTGTGTAGAGATTTCTTGAGCACGGATACCAAGCTTGTCGCAGACGTATTTTTCAACAAATGGTGGAATGTTGGCAAAGTTACCAACCGCACCAGAGATTTTACCAGCTTCCACACCAGCAGCCGCATGCTCGAAACGCTCGATGTTGCGTTTCATTTCGCTATACCAAGTTGCCAATTTAAGACCAAAAGTTGTCGGCTCAGCGTGCACACCGTGGGTACGACCCATCATAATGGTGAACTTGTGCTCCTTAGCCTTGTCAGCGATGATGTTGGTGAAGTTTTCTAGGTCACGACGGATGATGTCGTTGGCCTGCTTGTAAAGGTAACCGTAGGCAGTATCCACCACGTCAGTAGAAGTCAAACCATAGTGGACCCACTTGCGCTCTTCACCAAGAGTCTCAGAAACCGCACGTGTGAAGGCCACCACATCGTGACGAGTCTCCTGCTCGATTTCCAAAATACGGTCGATGTCAAAGTCCGCTTTCTCACGAATCAAAGCCACATCTTCCTTAGGGATTTCCCCTAACTCAGCCCATGCCTCGTCAGCCAAGATTTCCACCTCAAGCCAAGCACGGTATTTATTTTCTTCAGTCCAAATGTTCGCCATTTCGGGGCGAGAGTAACGTTCGATCATGTTGTTTCTCCTTAATCTTTTGGTGTATATAAATCTTTATAGAATTTGTCATTAAAAGATTTAAATTTATTGTCTTGACTATCTAGTTTTCCCCTAAAATAAATATACTTAGGTTCTTTATCTATTAAATCAGCAATATTTCTTGTATTAGAACGTTTTTGTATCTGCTCTAAACTTGAATATATATTCGGATAGTTAGAGCTTATAAATTGTATCTGTAGTATTTTTTTATTAAAACTTGCAATAGAAACTTGAGCTAGACCGTAAAATATCTTTTGTTTATCCTTCACAAGAGGTTTTTTAATATCAACAAAATATTCATCCAGAGAAAGTAATTCATTTTCTATTCTGATATTTTTTAAACTTTTATCAATTTGCGGATCTTTATAAAGCTCTACAAACGTTGCCACAGCAGAAAGTTGTCTATCATGAACTTGTTTTCTATAAATATTTGTTCTAGAGAAAGTTATCGAATGCTCTGTAGTATCAAGTGAAGCAACACTTTTTTTACCATTTACCTTCGCTTTACTCAATGACTTCTTAACAGATATTATTCCACTATCTGAAATTGTTCCTTTAGCCCCTAAAACTTCCTTATTCACCTGTTCCTTAAATTCTTGTGGGGATATGCAAGTACAACCTTCAACATGTAGTTCGTCATTATGAGATGGTTTAAAATAAAACCTTTTCCCACCTCTTCTTTTCCAGTTTGTACATGTTAAAGGAATTTCACAATTATTATCAATACACCTAAATTGTTTTTCAGAATTCAATCTTCCTTCAAGGGAATATTTTTGCGCCTCAAGTGCACTAATGGTCTCACTCAATTCTAAACTATACGCTCGTTCAACCACAACCTACCCCATCCTTTCAATTCTTTTACTGATAATACTTTCCATCTATCTTCAACCTATTTTTTATTTGCTCAATAAAAGGCTTAAGACGTCTATACGCTAATTTGCCAAGCTCTAACTCATATTTAATTTCTTTCCTTTGTTCAGCAATCAAGTGGATTCCATTTCTATAACTATAAATCTCAATTATTTCTGCTGGCAAATCTATTACACTATCTTCCCTATGAATTTTACCAATTAAGTTCAATTTCTCAGCTGTTCGACATTTATCATCAAATCGAATCGAAGTCTTTTGTTTTTTCTTTCTCTTATAATATATAGTGTGTATTTCTTTACCATCATGAGATAATTCAGCTTGTAATTTCTCCTTCTTATTTTGTGGAATACATATACTGGTAGGTACATTATCTTGATGAGTTAAATCTTCATACTCAGGAGTATCTGAATAATAGGTATTTAAAACATACTCTAACACCGCTTCATAGATAGATGCATAAGAGAGAATTTGACTCCTAATTTGAAATCTTAAATGTATATCAGTTGCTTCTAGTCCCTCATATAATTTATAAGCGTATCTAACAGATTGAAATTCCTCTATAATCCGTTTTTTTAAATCAGAATCTTGTATAAAATCAAATTCTTCTTCATACCAATCTTCTTTAGGTAGGTGACTTTCACAATATTTTTGAATTTCTTCTTGACTACTTTTTGGTAATGGCATAATAACTCTTTAAAACTCCTCTACTTCATCCGGCACATCACTAAACAAAGTCACGTGTCCCATCTTGCGATTCTGCTTTGCTTCTATTTTACCATACAGGTGGAGGTGGGCGCTTGGATTTTCTGTGACATATTTTTCAGCGGCCTCGACATGCTGGCCGAGGACATTGAGCATGACGGCTGGGGCATGCAGATGGATAGCTGGCAATGGTGCTCCCAGAACACCTAAAATATGGGTATCAAACTGGGAGAAGTCGCAGGCTTCGATAGAGTAGTGGCCTGAGTTGTGTGGACGTGGCGCAATTTCATTGACAATGATGTCATCAGCAGTCGCAAACATTTCCACGCAAAGGGTGCCAGATAGGTGCAGTTGTTCAGCAATTCGCACCGCCATGGCTTTGGCCTTGTCAGCTAGACTGTCAGAAATACGGGCAGGAACGATAGTTTTAGATAGGATGTTGTTGCGGTGGATATTTTCCTGAACTGGGAAAACCGTCACATCCTTACCATTCCCAGACACAATGACAGAAATCTCCAAGTCGAAATTGACAAATTCTTCCAAAACGCAGTCTGCTGAATCTGCTAATGCATAGGCTTCTACCAAGTCTGCTTCTGAGCGAATGACCTTTTGTCCATGCCCATCGTAGCCACCTGTCGCAGTCTTGAGGACATAGTTTTTCGATAGGTCAATATCTGCCAAATCTTGGCTTGAGGTCACAACCTTATAAGGTGCCACGGTGACTTGGGCCTTATTTGAGAGAAAGTCCTTTTCAAAAATACGGTTTTGAGAAATGCGAAGCAGATCTGTCCCTTGTGGGAGCTGTCCTTCTTTGATAACGGCGTCAAGGCCATCAGCATCCACATTTTCAAACTCATAGGTGAGGACATCGCAACGCTCAGCCAACTGACGGAGGGCATCCACATCGGTATAAGGTGCCACGATGATTTCCGCCACGCGAGAGGCCGGGCAATCCGCAGCAGGATCAAGTGCAATGACCTTGTGACCCATGTAAATAGCAGAAATGGCCATCATCTGACCAAGCTGACCGCCACCGATAATTCCGATTGTTTTAGATGAGCTCATTTGTAGACTCCTCTGCGATTTTTCCTTGTTCTTCTGCGAAATCTGCCAAAGCTGTCGCGATAGCCTGATCCTCTACTGACAAGAGACGGAGGGCAAAGAGGGCAGCGTTAGTCGCACCTGCTTCACCGATAGCCATGGTTGCGACTGGCACACCACCTGGCATCTGAACGATAGAGTAGAGCGAGTCCACGCCACTAAGAGCACGTGTTTTGACTGGTACACCAATGACAGGCAGAGTGGTTTTGGCAGCTACCATACCTGGCAAGTGAGCAGCGCCACCCGCACCTGCGATAATGACCTTTATGCCACGGCTACGTGCTTCTTCGGCATGTTTGAACATGAGGTCAGGCGTCCGATGGGCGGAAACAACTTTCTTTTCGTAAGCGACGCCGAAGCGGTCTAGAACTTCTGCTGTTTTTTGCATGGTTGCCCAGTCGGATTTTGAGCCCATGATGATGGAAATAATTGGTTTAGTCATAATTTTTCCTTTTTCTTCTTTTTTGATAATGGTCTTAGGTGGTGGGGACGGAAGCAAACCTTCGGTTTCATTCCTAAAATTTGAGCCTAAGGTCTCAAATTTTCCCTAGACCAGAACAGATACTGTTCTGGTCTTTTCACCACGGCGACCATTGTCGTGTTTGGCGACTGCGTCGCCTTTTCTTATATCTTTATCTAATTGCCTTGCTTCCGATATCGGTTCGGTAGAAGAGGCCTTCTGTGTTTTGGTTGTTGAGTTCCTTGTAGATAATGTTTTGGCCGTCTTTAACGGTATCTGCTGTTGTGACGAGAATATAGACACGTCCGCCGTTTGAGATGAGACCTTGGCCGTTTTCAGCGAATTTGGCACCGGCATAGTAAGTGATGATGTCGCCTTCTGTCTTGGTAGGAAGCTTGACACCTTTCTCATAAGCGAGTGGATAACCGTTTGATGCTACAACCACACCTAGTGTCACACCCTTATCCGTCCAAGTAATAGCTGGCTCTTTACCATCTAAAATGTCAGTGATGTTTTGTGCAAAATCTGATGTCAAGCGAGGCAAGATGATTTGCGTTTCAGGATCTCCAAAACGAGCGTTAAACTCGATAACTTTGGGTCCATCAGCTGTCAAAATAAGACCTGCGTAAAGGACACCAAGATACGGACGGCCTTCTTTGATCATACCTTCAAGAACTGGCTTGATAATAGTCTCCACTGCCGTATCAACTACATTCTGTGGTAAGTGTGGAACTGGCGCATAGGCACCCATCCCACCAGTGTTAGGCCCCTTGTCGTTATCATAGGCACGTTTGTGGTCCTGAGCTGTTGGCATGATGTAGAACTTGTCACCATTGACAAAGGCAAAAAGTGAAAATTCCTCTCCTGCAAGAAACTCCTCGATAACCACACGCGCACCTGAGTCACCGAATTTATTGTCCAAGAGCATCTCGTGAGCAGCTTCGACTGCTTGCTCGACTGTCTCCGCAACGACAACACCTTTCCCAAGGGCCAAACCGTCTGCCTTGACTACGATTGGAGCGCCTTTTTCTTCGATATAGGCCTTGGCTTCCTCGAAATCTGAGAAGGTCCCATAGGCTGCTGTCGGAACATCATATTTGACCATGATTTCTTTAGCAAAATCCTTAGACCACTCCAGCTCAGCCGAAGCTTTAGTCGGACCAAAAGCCTTGAGACCTGCTGCATTGAAATCATCCACGATTCCGGATGCAAGGGCATCATCTGGCCCGATAAAGGACCAAGCTATATCGTTGGCTTTTGCAAACTCAATCAATTTAGAATGTTCGGAAATAGAGATATCCACCAATTCCAGACCATCCAGAGTCATCCCGTCATTTCCAGGAACTACAAAGACTTTTTCAACGTCTTTTGACTCAAGCAACTTCTTAGCAATGGCATGTTCACGACCACCCGAGCCGACAACTAACAGCTTCATCTTTCAACCTCTTTTGCGAATTATTTACCAATATTATACCATAAACGTTCGTTTTAATCTTGTTTCGTTTCGCTTTTAAAGTAAAAAAAGGAAAGAAACTGTTTTCTTCCCTTTTATTTTCTTAATGTCTAAAATGTCTCACGCCTGTGAAGACCATGGTCAAGCCGTATTTATCAGCAGCTTCGATGGATTCTTGGTCACGGACGGATCCACCAGGCTGGATGATGGCCTTAATACCTGCTTTGGCGATTTCTTCCACGTTATCCGCAAATGGGAAGAAGGCATCTGAAGCAAGGACAGCGCCCTCAAGACGGTCTTTAGCTTGGTCAATAGCAATACGGACAGAAGCCACACGGTTGGTTTGACCAGGACCAACACCAAGTGTCATGTGGTCATTGGTTACGATAATCCCATTTGATTTGACGTATTTAATAGCTTTCCATGCAAACTCAAGGGCCGTCGCTTCTGTCTCAGTTGGTTGGCGTTTAGTCACCACTTGCCAGTCAGCTGGGCTTTCTTTGACCACGTCTTGGTTTTGAACGAGGAGACCACCAACAACACCAGTGTATTCTGCTTCTACTTCGCTAGCGTCTTGAGCATCAAATGGCAAGGCAAGGATCCGCAAGTTTTTCTTTTTGTTGGTCAAAATAGCTAGCGCTTCATCCGTATAGCTTGGTGCGATGATGATTTCAAGGAAAACGCCGTGCATCTTCTCAGCTGTCGCAGCATCTACTTCACGGTTGAGAACGACAATACCACCAAAGATAGACACTGGATCAGACTCATAAGCGTAATCCCAAGCAGTTTCGATATCGTCAGCTTGACCAATCCCACATGGGTTCATATGTTTGAGAGCCACAACAGTTGGACGATCTTTGAAGTCACGGATGATACGGATAGCGGCATCAGCATCACGGATATTGTTGAAGGACAATTCTTTACCGTTAAGCTGCTTCGCTGAAGCAATTGAGTAAGCAGTTGGCAAACCCTTTTGGTAGAAGTCTGCATCTTGTTGAGGATTTTCACCGTAACGCATTGGTTGCTTAAGGTCATAAGTCAATGTGAATTTTTCAGGTTTTTCTTCACCCACTTGAGCAGTGAAGTATTCTGCAATCAAGGCATCATAGGCTGCTGTGTGACGGAATACTTTTGCTGCCAAACGTTGGCGAGTTTCGTAAGATGTTTCGCCGTTTGCTGCCAATTCGTCCAAAACAACCGCATAGTCAGCAGGATCTACCACAACTGTGACGCTAGCGTGGTTCTTTGCTGCAGAACGAAGCATGGATGGACCACCGATATCGATGTTTTCAACTGCGTCAGCGTAAGTCACGTCTGGTTTAAGAATCGTTTCCTTAAATGGGTAAAGGTTGACCACAACAAGGTCGATCAACTCAATCTTATTGTCCTTAGCAGCCTCTAGGTGGCTATCCAAGTCACGACGAGCGAGGAGACCACCGTGGATATTTGGGTGGAGAGTCTTCACACGACCATCCATCATTTCTGGGAAACCAGTCACATCGTCAATGGCGATAGTATCCACCCCAGCATTATCAAGAGCAACCTTGGTCCCACCTGTCGAGATGATATCCCAACCGAGTTTTTTGAGTTCTTGGGCAAATTCTACAATGCCCGCTTTATCTGAGACACTAATTAGTGCACGTTTTGTCATTTTTCTTCCTTTCCTTGAATCAAGAGGCTCTTTCACATCAGTTAAACTAGAGACTGACGATTATAGTCTGTAAGCTGATTTCCCAGTTCTTGCAACAATTTCTTGACCTCAAGCCTACTGGTTTCACTTTCGTAAACACTTCGCAGTTCGGCATCTGTCGCACCAATCAAGGTTACAAATTCCACTTTTCCATGCGGAGTATCAATGGTATCAGCTAAATCATCAGCAGCAGTCAAAAATCCTGTCAGATTAGACTTCTGCTGGGCATCGATTCCCTCTGTCTGCTTGGTATAAATGTATTCTTCTGGCAATATGTTTTAAAAATATATCTTGCCACATACTGTAGCAAACCACAACCATTTTTTATTTCTTCTTCGTCATTATTTGATTTCTTTAACTTAAAAGTCAATTCAATCCCATAACCACTGTATTCAGGGTCTTCGCTTTCTTTTGTATATAATTCTGACAAACCGTAGCTAACAAAATGCCAAAATTCTCCTGCATCATAAACACTAATACCATCAAGCGGATCTGGCCCACCTAACATATACTTGATAACCGTTCCATAATGAAGAGGATTTGGCTGATCAGGGTATATACGATTAAACTCTGCATCAATAGCTTCCCACCCTGGTGCACTATCATCTGTATTTTCAGATTCAACAACAATCTTGTCTTCATCTTTAATCGGTTTTTCTTCGCCAGAAGATTTTTTCTTAAAAAAATCAAACAACCCCATAAACTTCTCCTTAGCTGATGGCTTTTAGCCCTGCTACAAAATCATCTCTGATTTCCTGCTTGCTTCCTCTCCACTCCCAAACTATCCAAGACTTCTGGATAAAGTTTGTACTCTGTTTCGTGGATGCGAGTTTCGAAAGTATCCAGGGTATCCCCTTCAAGGCGTGGTACACGAACCTGTTTGATGACCTTACCGGTATCAACACCAGAGTCCACCCAGTGAATAGTCACGCCAGACTGGTCAACGCCTGCATTCCAAGCATCCTCAATACCATGAGCACCTGGGAATTCAGGGAGATAGGCTGGGTGAATATTGATGATACGGCCTTCATAAGCTGCTAGCAAGGTTGGACCGACGATTTTCATGTAGCCTGCAAGACAAACCAAGTCAATCTGGTGTTCATCCAAGAGTTCGACAATGGCTCCTTCATAGTCTGCCTTGTTCTCAAACTCTTTAAGTTCAAAGGCATAGGTTAAAATACCAAGATTCTCTGAACGCTCAAGTACATAGGCATCCCTATGATCTGAAAAGACAAATTCTACTGGAAATTGTTCCGCAATCACCTGAAAGTTTGAGCCGTTACCAGAGGCAAAAACAGCAATTTTTTTAGACATTATTTAATCACCACACTTGCATCTGTCTTCTTCACAATACGACCGATTTCATAAACAGGTTCGTCAAGAAGTTCTTTGACACGTTCCACATTCTCTGGTTTAACCGCAAGCATGAGACCAATACCCATGTTGAAGATTTCAAACATTTCTTCATGTTTGATTTGGCCATATTTTTCAAGGGCTTTGAAAATTGGAAGAACAGGAACCTTGCTTTCATCAATTTCAGCAGCCAAGTCATCTGAGAACATACGTGGTACATTTTCAATGAAACCACCACCTGTGATGTGGGCAATCCCGTTAACCAATTCTTCTTTGATCAGTGGCAATGCTGCTTTGACGTAGATACGAGTTGGTTCCAAAAGAACATCTTTGAGTTTCTTGCCTTCCAATTCTGGGAGAACTTCTTCACCTGTATAGTCCGCAAAGACACGACGCACGAGTGAATAACCATTTGAGTGGATACCACTTGAAGCAAGTCCGAGAAGAACATCACCTTCTGCTACTTTTGAACCGTCAATAATTTGAGATTTTTCAGCCACACCGACTGCAAAACCAGCCAAATCGTAGTCATCTTCGCCATACATACCAGGCATTTCAGCTGTTTCCCCACCGATGAGGGCAGCGCCTGCCTGCACACAACCTTCTGCCACACCAGCAACCACTTGTTCTAGCTTAGCTGGTTCATTCTTTCCAGTAGCGACGTAGTCAAGGAAATAGAGGGGCTCCGCACCTGCAGCGATGATATCATTGACACACATAGCCACACAGTCTTGGCCAATCGTATCGTGTTTGTCGTACTTGATAGCCAGCATGAGCTTGGTTCCGACTCCGTCCGTCCCTGAAATCAAAACTGGCTCTTTGACACCTGTTTTTGAAAGGTCAAACATGCCACCGAAACCACCAAGAGCTCCCATAACACCCGCACGCTCTGTACGTGCTACGTGTTTTTTAATCCGTTCAACAACTTCATAACCTGCTTCAACGTCCACACCCGATTGGGCATACGCATTTTTATTTGTCATTTGTTTATTCCTCTTCCTTTCCTTCAATGGGGAATTTTATTTGTAAAAACTCGTTTTTTCTTCCAAACTTCTACGATATTCTTCTTCATAGTCATAGAGAGGAGTTGGATAGTTCCCATCAAAGTAAGCCACACAGAGACCGCCATTTGGTGCATCTGTTTCAATCCCAATAGAGTTTATCAAGCCATCAATAGAAAGATAAGTCAGACTATCCGCACCAATGATTTGGCAAGTTTCCTCAACGGTATGATTAGCCGCAATCAACTCCTGACGTGTCTGGATATCAATTCCGTAGAAACATGGATAGGCAAGAGCAGGACTACCAATGGCAACGTGTACTTCTGATGCTCCTGCTTCTTTCAAGAGTTGGACAATGCGACGTGATGTTGTTCCACGTACGATAGAGTCATCAATCATGACCACACGTTTTCCTTTGACGACACCAGAAACGGCAGACAGTTTCATACGAACTCCTTGCTCGCGCAATTCTTGAGTCGGCTGGATAAAGGTCCGTTGCGTATATTGGTTCTTGATGAGACCCATTTCATTTGGCAGACCTGATTCTTCCGCAAAGCCCATCGCTGCGCTGAGTGAGGAATTTGGTACCCCAACTACAATATCAGCTTCGTGCTTGAACTCACGTGCCAATTGAGCTCCCATTCTCTTACGAGCCGTATGAACATTAACACCATGGATGTTGGAGTCAGGACGGGCAAAGTAGATGTACTCCATGGAACAGATTGCCAGTTGAGTATCGTTTGTATAACTGTCATACTGGATGCCATTGTCATCAATAATAACAATCTCGCCTGGTTTCACATCGCGAATCCACTCAGCACCGATGACTTCAAAGGCACAGGTTTCAGATGAAACCACTACTGCTCCATTGGCCATTTTCCCGATTGACAGAGGACGGAAACCATTTGGATCCAGCGCTGCAATCAGCTTATCCTCAAACATCAAGAGATAAGCAAAACCACCTTTGACAAGACTGAGCGCTTCCTTGATTTTCCCCATCAGGTTTGGATTGTGGCTACGGCGAATCAAGTGAGCCAAGATTTCTGAATCAGAAGTCGAGCTAAAGATTGCTCCTCTTTGTTCCAATTCTTGCTTGAGTGATTCTGCATTGGTCAGATTCCCATTATGAGCCAAACCAAACTGCATGTCATGAAAACGGAAAAGGAAAGGTTGGATATTGTCTACAGAAGCTTCTCCCGCAGTCGCATAACGCACGTGTCCAATCGCTCCAGTTCCTGTCAATTTATCCAAATTAGCAGGATTTTTGAAGACTTCTGATAAAAGCCCCATATCACGATGACGCTTCAATTGTCCATGGTCATTAGAGAGGATTCCTGCCCCCTCCTGACCACGGTGCTGAAGACTATGGAGTCCAAAATAGGTCAATTTGGCAGCGTCTGGGTGACCCCAGATACCAAAAACACCACATTCTTCATTAAGAGATTTTACTTCGTATGTCATTTTATATACCTAATTTTCATTTCTGCATCATTCCTTAGCGATACTAGAGCGGAATGATACGGTAGAAGCTCGTTTCACTCGCAACAATAAATCATTTGCAATTATCGCAAGTTACATCTACTTGATTTTACATTCACTGATGGTTATCTATTAAAAAATCTGCAAATCTTACTTCCCAGTAAAGTATTTCACAGCTGATGCAAAGAGGTGCTGGTCTTTATTTCCTGGAATATTTTGGAAGAGACCATCTTCGAAACGTTCTGAGTGACCCATCTTACCAATAATTTGACCGTTCTTACTTGTAATACCTTCGATAGCATTGACAGATCCGTTAGGATTGTATTTTGAATCCATGCTTGGTTTCCCTTCGAAGTCAACATATTGGGTAAAGATTTGACCATTGTCACGAAGCTCTGCAAATTCCTCAGCTGTCACGACAAATTTACCTTCACCATGTGATACTGGAATGGCATGGATGTCACCAACTTCTACTCCGGCAAGCCATGGTGAGTTAGTATTGGCAATACGTGTTTCCACCATCTTAGCCACGTGTTGGTTGGCATCATTGTAGAATAGAGTTGGACTCGTGCTACTTGCATCTTCAAAGTTACCATATGGAAGAAGACCAGATTTAACAAGGGCTTGGAATCCGTTACAGATACCGATAATCAAACCACCACGTTCGATGAAACTATCAATGGCTACACGTACTTTTTCATTGAGCAAGATGTTCACGATAAATTTAGCTGATCCATCTGGTTCATCGGCTGCTGAGAAACCACCTGCAAAGAAGATAATGTTAGCTTTTTCGATATTGTCAACCATAGTGTCAACAGACTTGACAATAGCTTCTTCATTAAGTGTTACAAATGGTACCAAGTTGACTTTGGCACCTTCTTTTTCAAAGGCCTTTGCTGAATCGTACTCAGAGTTAGTACCTGGGAATACTGGGATGTAAACTACTGGTTTTTCAACTGTTTCTTTAGCTTTAATCACAGCATCTGATGCCACAGCAGGTACTTCTTCCAACTCAGTTGCTTGTGCAAATTCCGTTGGGTAAACTTCTTCCAATTTACCTTGGAAGGCACTGTCAAGTTTGTGTCCATCAAGTGTTACACCATTGACAGTAAGTGTAAAGTCAGCTACTGTTTGTCCAATCTTGGCAACACCTGCAATTTCTTCAGGAGATGTGAAGACGAATCCACCCAATTGAGCTGTCAAGCTAGTGTCAAAGTCAGCTAATTCAACGTTTGCACCAATATGGTTACCAAATGTTGCAAGGGCAAGAGCTTCAACCACACCACCATATTTAACAGCTGATGCAGATGTGACTTTATGGTCAGCTTGGATGGCTTCAAATTGAGCAAAGTTAGACTTGATAAGATCAAAATCAATTTCTTGTGCCAAAGATTGACCTGGAATATAGTAAATATTTTCACCAACAGCCTTAAATTCTGGAGATAGGACCTTACGGCTATCTGCTGTTGTCACACCAAAAGCAACCAAGGTTGGTGGTACTGTCAATTCTTCAAAGGTACCAGACATAGAGTCTTTACCACCGATAGATGGCAAACCAAGTTGAATCTGAGCTTCAATGGATCCAAGGAGAGCAGCCACTGGTTGACCAAAACGCTCTGCTTGTTTATCCATTCGCTCGAAGTATTCTTGATAAGAGAAACGAGCCTTAGACCATTTTGCACCAGCAGCAACCAAACGAGCAGTTGCTTCGATGACCGCATAAGCCGCACCATGGTATGGAGACCATTCTGCTACATAAGGGTTGAATCCTTGCGCCATGACAGAAGCAGTTGTTGTCACACCATGTTGAACTGGCAATTTCTGTACAGAAGCTTCCGTTGGTGTGATTTGGTAGCGACCACCGAGTGGATGATTAACTGTTGAACGACCAACTGAGCTATCAAAGATGGTTTGTAAACCTTTTTGACTGGCATGGTTAAGGTCAGCCAAGACTTCAAGAGTATCAGCTTCAAGGGTTTCAGCAGATGTTTGACGTTCTTCTGGAAGCTTGACATCCTTGTCAACCACCTTAGCATCTACAACCACACGTACACCGTTTGTATCAAGGAAACGACGTTCCAAATCAACGATTGTTTCACCATTCCAGTGCATGACAAGATTTGGTTTTTCAGTTACTGTCGCAACGACAACAGCATCAATATTTTCTTTGTTACATTCAGCAACGAAGGCATCTACATCTTCTGGACGAACCACTACGGCCATACGTTCTTGAGATTCAGAGATAGCAATTTCGGTACCGTTCAAGCCTTGGTATTTCAATGGCACTTTGTCTAAATCAATTTCAAGACCATCTGCCAATTCACCGATAGCCACACAGACACCACCAGCACCAAAATCATTTGATTTCTTGATCAGACGTGTCACATCCCCATTACGGAAAAGACGTTGAATCTTACGTTCTTCGATGGCATTCCCTTTTTGAACCTCAGCACCAGCTGTTTCAACAGATTCAACCGTTTGAACTTTAGAAGAACCTGTCGCACCACCGACACCGTCACGTCCAGTTTTACCACCGAGCAAGATAATCACATCACCTGCTTCAGGTTTTTCACGGACCACATTTTCCTTAGGAGCTGCACCGACAACGGCACCTAGCTCCATACGCTTAGCAACGAAACCTGGGTGGAAGTATTCACGAACATAAGTTGTTGCAAGACCAATTTGGTTACCGTATGAAGAATAACCGTGAGCCGCTGTTTTAGAAATCACTTGTTGTGGCAATTTACCAGGACGAGTTTCAGCAATCGGAGCTGTAATATCACCAGCACCTGAAATACGCATGGCTTGGTAAACGTATGAACGACCTGACAATGGGTCACGAATGGCACCACCGATACAAGTAGCCGCTCCACCAAATGGTTCAATCTCCGTTGGATGGTTATGGGTTTCGTTCTTGAACATAAGAAGCCATGGTTCTTTGACACCATTGACATCCACTTCAATTTCAACTGAGCAGGCATTGATTTCATCAGACACTTCCATGTCATCCAAACGACCATTGGCACGCTCATAACGTCCAAAAATAGTCGCCATATCCATCAAGGTTTGAGGTTTTTCTGTACGTCCCAACTCATCACGCATGGCAATATATTTGTCGTAAGTCGCTTGCAATTGTTTTTCAAATTTAGAAGCTGAGAAATCGATGGTTTTCAACTCAGTCTCGAAAGTTGTATGACGGCAGTGGTCAGACCAGTAAGTATCCAAAACCTTCAACTCAGTCTCAGTTGGCACACGTCCAATAGATTTGAAGTAATCTTGAATGAAGAGAAGGTCATCCACTTCCATTGCCAATCCTTGATTAGCTTTATACTGTGCAAAATCTTCTGCCGTATAAGTTTCAAAGAAATCCAAGCTTGGAATGGTCTTGTCAGACTCAGAGAAATCCTGTTTAGCAATACCAAGAGTGATATCTTTGAAACGAGAATCCACTGGGTTCAAGAGGTAGTTTTTGACAGCTTCCAACTCATTCGCATCAATATCCTTGTTAACCAAGTACAATTGTGCTGTGTTCACCGTTACATCATTTGAACTACCAAGCAACAGCAAAGCTTCTTGTGAAGATGCCGCACGTTGGTCAAATTGACCAGGCAAGCTTTCGATAGCAAAGAAAGCATACTTCTCAAGATCAGCCTTAACCGCAGCCTCGTCCAAAACAGTATCAGTCACTTGCTCAGAGAAGATATGTTTTTCTGCACGCGCAAACAAGTCCTCTGCCAAACCAAAAACATCGTAAACTTGAACAATCCGAAGATCCTTCAAAGTTTTCAACTGAAGATTATGCTGTAATTCTTTTACTAAAGAGTGAGATTTCACACGAAAATCAGCTTTTTTCTCAACGAAAATACGTTTATCCATTTTATTTCCTTTATTTCTATTCAAATAGGTTATCGAAGACGAAGGTTTTCCGTTTCAAACAAGTTACTTCAAGCCTTGCAATTTCTCTAACACAACCTTATAAACATCTGTCAAACTGCCTAAATCTCTACGAAAAACATCCTTGTCCATATGGTGCCCTTCCGCATCCCAAAGACGGCAGTTGTCTGGTGAGAATTCGTCTGCCAAGATGATCTTGCCATCCTTATCAAAGCCAAATTCCAATTTGAAGTCAATCAACCGAAGACCAATTTGTGCAAACCAATCTTTCAGCAATTCATTGATACGACGCGTTTCTTCCTTGATATAAGCAATTTGCTCATCATTGGCAATATCCAAGAACTTGACATGCTCATCATTGATAAATGGATCGTCCAAATCATCGTTCTTGTAGTAAAATTCAACGATTGGAGTCTCCAAGTCCAAACCTTCTTCCACACCAAAACGTTTTGAGAAAGAACCTGCAGTTACGTTACGAAGCACAACCTCCAAAGGAATGATTGTCACTTTTTTATTCAATTGTTCTGTGTCAGAAATACGTTCGATAAAGTGTGTCGCCACACCAGCAGCATTCAATTTTTCAAAAATAAGAGACGAAATCTGATTATTTAACACACCTTTACCCTCAATGGTCTCTTTGCGAGCTCCATTCAGCATGGTTGCCTGGTCCTTGTAGACCGACTTAATCACATTTTCGTCTTCTGTAGTATAGATATCTTTAGCTTTTCCCGTATAAATAAGTTTACTGGACATTTTCTTGTTCGCCTTTCGTATTACTTTACATCATTCTAACACAACAGACACTAAAAATCAAATATTTCACGAACTATATTTGATATCATATCTGAAAAAGTACAGAAAAATCGCAAACGAATTTTCATTTGCGATTTTCTAAGATTGATTTGAGTTAAAATGAGAACTTTATTCTTGTTTCAAAAAGCGGTCAAGATAGTAGCGTAAAAAACTCTTCCTACCTGTAATCATAGTCAAACGACCTTCAAGTCCATAACGAAGTTTTTCTGCTTGTTCAGCATTCAAATCCGTCTCTGCCTCTAATTTAAAGAAATTGCCCTTTTCTGTCTGAGTCGCACTGGTATCGATATTCGTAATCTTGGATGTCAATACTAGCTGCTTATTGGCATCCGTTACCGTTGTAAATCGTACCTCATTTCCAGGCTTGAGACCAGCCACTTCCTTAGAACTGATATAAGCTGTCAGTTTTGCCTTCCTCTCTCTAGCCAACTGCGGAAAAAGGTGAGCGAGGATAGTTCCTTCTGGAATGATGGTAGATCGACTATGCTCAGGATTCAAATGTAGAACACCATCTTCTGTTGCTGTAATTTTCTCCTTCTCTAAAAGATTCCCTTGAATCTTTTTACCCGACTCCGCTTCAAGAATTTTCTGATCCAAGAGCGTTAATTCCTGGCCTACCTTGGCTAGTTGCTGAGATTTTAATGACTCCAACTGACTTCCCAATCCAGATGCATAAGCTTGCTGGGCTCCTGAACCTGCATACTGTACTCGATAACCTGCAAGAGTTGACTCCAACTGAGTGATTTGAGCATCTAGCTGAGATAAGGCCTGCTGTTTGGTTTCCGATCCTTGCTCCTTTGTCGACTGATAAATAGCATAAGCTGGATGATCACTCTCTAAGTGTCCATCACCCTGAATAGCAGACTTGGCTTGCTGATATTCTTTAATTTTGGACTGGGTTTCTCCGATGAGATTGCCTAATTCTGCCTGACTACCACTGGCTGCTGCATTTTGAGATGATATACTAGCATTTTGTTGCTCAACCTGACTCCGTAAACTAGCAACTTGATTTAGATAATCTAAAAAACTATGCTGATAGCCAAATTTATCTGCTTCTGGAAATTGATCACTTCCTGCTTGAAGGCTTGCTTTTAAATACTCCAGTTGAACCTTCTGATCCTTGAGCATTTCCAACTGACTGGCATAATTCTCAGCCTGAACGGCTTCTGCTCCCTCTTGGTATTGAACGAGAAGATCCCCTTGCTTGACAAACTTATTTTCAGCCAAATGATTCGCCACAATCTTACTATTACTACTAGACTGAATGGTAGCAATGATACGAGCAGGTTCTACCGTAGCTCCAGCTGTCAAGCTTATCTCCTTTTGGGCAAAGATTGAAAAAACGATCAGGAACAAAAACAAGATAAAACTTGGAAAAATCACATAACTAGAAAAATTATGGTAACGACGATTGTAAAACTCAGCACTTTCTAAAAATTCTGATTGCATCTTTTCTCCTCTCTAACTATTCACCAAGTGGGCATAAAAACCACCCTGAGCCAGTAAATCCATATGTGTCCCCTCTTCGACAATCTTGCCCTGATCCAAAACGACAACCTTCTCTGTCCGCTCAGCAATGGTCAAGCGGTGGGCGATGAAAATCAAGGTCTTGTCTAAAGCCATGAGATTATCGACAATTCGCTTCTCTGTCAAAATATCCAAACTGCTGGTCGCCTCATCCAAGATCAAGACAGGTGCATCTGTCAAGAGAGCACGCGCCAAAGCAATTCTCTGACGTTGACCACCTGAAATGCCCGCTCCATCCGAAGTCAATTCTGTCTGGTAATTCAGTGGCATCCGCTCGATATCCTCCCGAATCTCAGCCAACTCCACTGCTCTCAAGATATCCTCCTGGGTCGTCCCTTCCTTGGCTCCAAGAAGAAGGTTCTCCAAGATCGTTCCGTTAAAGACGTAGGGCTGCTGAGGCAGGTAGTTGATATACTGGCGTAGAGTCTTTTTATCAATCTGATTGAGATTGACACCACCCAGACTAATCTCCCCCTGACTTGGATCATAAAAATTAACCATCATCTTAGCCAAGGTCGTCTTACCCGATCCTGAAATCCCTACAAAAGCCACTTTAGAGCCTTGCGGAATGGTTAGATTGATGTCCGACAAGACATCTCGACCATAGCCATATTTGTAGTGAACCTGCTTAAAAGTCATATCTCCTTCTAGCAAGCTCAAATCCGAGACTGTTTTCTTTTCCTCAAACTCAGATGCAACCAGATAAACTTCATTGAGACGGTTATTGGCTACCTGCGCTGTCTGAAGTTTGGTTTGCAGATTGATGATATTTTCCAATGGATTTGTAAAGTAAATAAGCAAAGTATTATAGGTAATCAACTGGCCCAAACTCATCTTATTGTCCATGACTAGGAGAGCCCCCATCCAGAGAATGGCAACATTGAGCAAGAGTTGGGCAAGCTTTTTCAGAGCCTTTTGCTGACTTTCTGCCCGACTGTAAGTAAAAGATTTTTTCAGATAATCTACAAATTCCTTGTCAATCTTTTGATAGCGTGAACTTTCGCTAGTTAAGGACTTGATGGTCTCAATACCATTGATGTCCTCAATGATAGAAGAAGACAGAACCGCATTGGCTTCCATAGTTTCCCGATTCATCTTTTCAAAGGGCTTCATAAAAGCAAAGATAATCACTGTGTAGATAGGAAGGGCTAGTAAACTCATGAAAAAGAGATTGCTATTCTGCGAAAATAGAACTACTGAAATAATCAAGACAGTAGATACATCCAAAAAGATTGACAGAATAGTTGAAGCCAGTGCATCGATGATACTATTCGCATCCGTGAAACGAGACACGATTTCCCCTGTCCGTCGTGTCGCAAAAAAGGACATAGGTAAATGAAAAACATGCTTGATATAAGACAAAATCACATCAATCGACAAGCGTTGCCCCAAAACAAGTAAAAGATACTCCTGGGCATAAGATAAGATTTGCTGAAGGACATAAACGATGACTAGCCCTATCGAAATAATTCCCAGTGTCGAGTGCATCTGATCTGGTACATAAGTGTCAATGATAGACTGCAGATAATAAGAACCCACAATGTTAATCAAGGTCACCAAGAGGGTCGCCAAAACGATATTGACAATCAAGCCACGCTGTTTCACTAATATAGGGATAAAGGAGAGAAGCCCATTTTTTTGTTCCTTATGAGGCTTATAACTCGGAGATGGAGCCATAAAAATAGTGATTCCTGTCCACTCCTTGGCAAAGCGCTCACGAGAAATCTTGGTCAGCTTAACACTAGGATCTGGATCAGCAATATGAATGTTGTTCTTGTCCTGGCCAGTCACCACATAATAATGGAGCAATTTCCCTTCCTTAAGCACATGAGCCACAAAAGGAAAAGTTACATCCGGCAAATCAAACAAGGTCATGTCCGCCTTTATTGCTCGCGTCTCAAAACCTATCTCCTCAGCAACCTTGACTAAACCTAAAGCCGTAGTCCCATCCATGGTCGTCTTGGCCAACTCTCGCAAGTGAGCCAGAGAATAATAACTACCATAATAACCAAAGACCATGGCTAATGAAGCCACACCACAGTCCATCTGGTCTACCTGAGGACGATAATGCCGTTTACTAAATTTCATATCCTACTCCTTTTCCTAACAATATCCAAAGAAAACTTTGTAAGATTATTTTATCCAAACAAAGAAGCAAAAAGAAAATTATTTCTAAAAAAACAATAACTGCACCTGAACAGCACTTTTTCATAAATAAAAATAGGTAGAACAAACGTCCTACCTAGAAAATATAATGATTAATATTTCTTACCTTTTCCAATTTTTTTTGTCAATCATATACAAAACTATAAATGAAAACAAGGATGGTACAAGATAACTTTTTTCACTCACTATCATCTGAAATCCAAGTGTTGTTAGTATCTTGAGAATAAACATATTCATCAGAAATAAGAAAAGGAATGTTAGAAAGATTTTTAAAGTCTTATTCATCTCCATCCTGATTATCTTCTTTACCTCTTATTTTCTGGATAGCATGATATTTTACCGCTATGTAAATGATTAAAAAAAGTAGGGGATAAGAGAATAAATCTGAAAGTTCCATGAAATTTATACTATACTTTCCTAGCAATAGTTTATAGTCTATTAAAACTTGCATGATAGAAAGTACAATACGTACTAGTAGAAGCAGCCCTAATAATATCACTTCTTTTTTAAACATACGAATATCTTTCTAACTAAAATCAGACTACAGTTCATCAGCTTAACACCCAAACATTCCCCAAGATTGCCCTAATACTGGAGCCACAAAGTTCAGATCTATTTAATCAACCTTTATCACATTTTTCTTCACTTCTACAAAGTAAAATAAATACCATCAAGAATAGTGAAATTGTAGGTATGTCAAAATTTTCAAACCATGTAGGTAGATTTATTTTGTTTACATCAGCGACTATTCTAACAATGATATAAACCATCGAACTGCAGCATACAGTAAACTATAGACAAGCTTTTTGTAACACTTGAACGACTTTCATCTCAAACTCCATTTTGATGGTCCATCAATTCCCAATCTTACTTCCTTTTGTTTGATACTTGTATCCTACATAAAACAGACCAAGCAGAATTGGATAGTTTTCTAGATAAAACAAGGTATTGATCGGTTTTTTCAAAATCAAATACGTTGCGATATAGATAATGACTGACACGATAAAATAACCTTCAGCAAATCCTAATAAAAATGTTTTCATAGCAGACTCCTATTTATCTGACAAGAATGGCAGAGTTTTTCCGCCATTCACACGCACAAAATCTTTTCATTCAGATTCATCATTTATAGTTTGGATTATTTTTTGACAAATCGTTGCAAAAAATCCCAAAATAGCCTGAGGCAATCAATCCAACTAAATACCATTTCCAATCAAAGGATAACAACGAACCTGTACGAATTACATGAAGTACGAGATTGAGACCCATTGCCACCAAAGGAACTATGGTAACAATGTATTGAGATCAGTGTTGCGATTCATACTTGATTTTCTTTTACGATTTGCCACAAATTTTTAAATTAACGTCTACTTCCCAAATGACGCCCATACATATAGGTAACGACTCCTAAAACACCCCAAGCCACTGCTGTAGAAGTAGTAACAATGAAACCTCCCTTAGTTACAGCCAAGTCTTCCTCTGTCATAATAGCAAATTTTTCATCCAGTTTCTTCATCTTTCATCTACTCCTTTTTAAATAATACTAGCTAATCCAATAGCTACTCCAACCAAAAGTCCTACTATTCCTGAGGCTGATATAATTATAGCCGCACATTCTTCTGAGATATTCATTTATTTCTCCATTTTTTTAGTTCTTATTTCATTGATAACAACTAAAAGATGATTATTCTATAGCATTTGCCACATACTAATAATAGTTCTCTTTAAACCTTGTCTTTACCTGAATCTAAATAACTCATCATCAAAATAAGCATCGGAACAAATAACTCTGTTTGGAAATATTTTTCAACATTAAAGGTGATTACATGTAAATCCCCCAATATACAAAGCACTCCAAAAATAATTAAAAAGGCTCCCATTACATTTTTTAGATTTTTCATACAAGTTCACTTCTATCCAAATTTACGTTTTAAATCTTGACCAATTAATCGACCACCAAGGAAAATTGCCAATCCTGCACCAACCGTGGCTATGGTAATTGATCCACCTTCTGTATTCATCAATTCTTCTTCTGTCAATTCTGTCCATTTATTTAAATTCATTTTTTCTCTCCTTATTATTACATAAAATAGCCCCAAGCAATACCACCAATTAGTAAGACACCTCCTACAACTACGGCGGTAACCGACCCCCCATCCACTTCCATTAGCTCTTCTTCTGTAAGAGCTACAAAGTTCTGTTCCATTTTGTCAAAGTTTGTCATCTTTTTTCTCCTTTATTTTTATAGTTTTTTGTTTGCAATTTTTAACCTTTAAACCATTTTAAAAGCCAAATTGGATAAATAACTGAAATAATCATTTCTAATCTCCTTCCTTTTCTTCTTACTTATCTATTCGAAAAATAATTTAAAATAAATTTATTTATTTCAAAAACCACTTAATTAACCATGGATACAAGCTTGGTATAAACATGAAGTAATCTCCTTCCTCTTCTTCTCACTTGTCTATTCGAGAAATCATTTTAAAATAAACAATTAAATCAAATTTATTTTAAAAACCACTTGATCAACCACGGATAAAGACCTGTCACATACATCAGCAATCCTCCTTTTTTGTTCTTATCTCTTTATTCGTAAACTCAACTATAAAATTTCAAAATCTTATCTTTTTCGAAAAACAAAAAAACAACATGACTTGCATGTTGCTATATGTTAGATTTTATCTTTAATGGCTTTTAATACATCTGCCACACTTTGAAGATGGTCGATTTCTTCATCACTGATTTCAATTCCAAATTCATCCTCAATGGTTAGTACGAATTCCATCAAATCTACCGAATCAGCATCCAAATCATCCTTCAAGCTCAAGGCCTCTGTGACTACAAAGTCTTCTCCTTGACGTTCTTGGATGATGGTCACGATACGGTTAAAAATTTCTTTATCTGTCATATATATTATTCTCCTGAAAATTCACGCGCAGTTTGAGCAACTACGTCTGTTTCTAGCATGGTACGAATCTGACGAATCGTACTGTACACAGCCTTGGCATCACTTGATCCATGAGTCTTGACAACCGGCGCCTTGACACCAAACAAGACTGCACCTCCAACGTCAGAATAGTTGAGCTGCTTTTTCAAACCTCTAAGACTATCCTTAAGAAGAAGAGCACCTAATTTAGCTCGCAAACCGCCACCTGTAATGGTATTTTTTAGTAAGCCCATGATTCCCATGGCTGTACCTTCAATGGATTTGAGCACAGCGTTTCCCGTGAAACCATCTGTTACGACTACATCAGCAACGCCATCCATTAAATCACGCGCTTCCACATTACCGATAAAGTTCAAACTCTCATCAGCTACTAGCAAGTCATAAGTTTCCTTGCGGAGTGGATCTCCCTTGCTGCTCTCGGTCCCGTTATTAAGCAAACCAACTCGTGGTTTTGCAATTCCACGAACATTTTTAGCGTAGAAAGAACCTAGGATGGCATATTGATGAAGGTGATGGGCTGTGTTTTCTGCATTGGCACCGAGATCTAGCATATCAAAACCTTTCCCATCAATAGTTGGCAAGGTTGACATAAGCCCAGGTCGATCGATATTCTTGATACGACCTACGATGAAAAATCCGGCCGCAAGCAAAGCACCTGTATTTCCTGCAGAAAGAACAGCATCTGCCTCTCCATCTTTGACAGCCTTGGCCGCCAAGACCATACTGGCATTTTTCTTCTTACGGATGGCTCTTGTAGGCTCATCGTCTGAATCGATTTTTTCATCAGTATGGATAATACTAACGCGCTCTGTAGCTGTTAGATATTGCTTAATTTTACTTTCATCTCCGTAAAGTTGAATCTCAATATCTGAAAAGTCAGCAAGAGCTTGATTGACTCCCTCTACAATAGCTTGAGGTGCATAATCGCCACCCATTGCATCTACTGCGATTTTTTTCATTTGTCTTCCTCTTTTAGTAATTGTCCCCAATCGGCTAGGGAATCAATAAATTTCTTTGATTTTAGGTGAATCCCGACGTACTCTTCGTAAATCTGGTCCATAAACTTACGCAAGTCTTGCTTAATTTCTGACTTGAGCGAAATAGTCTCCAGAGTATCAAAATCAATGGCTTGAAATTGATTGAGCAGATAAGGAATATTGGGATTTAGATGACATCGTTTCTCATCCTCATGATAATGCTCTGGGCAAAGACAGGCTCCATATTTGAAAGAAAAGTCAAAGGCCTGACCTACTCGATGACAAAAAGTACACTCATTAAAGTTTAGACCAATCCCAAACCGTGTCAAAATCTGAATTTCAAAAATATTAGTCAAGACCTGATAATCTAAGCCCTCTTCCATCAGCTCTAATGTCTTCTGCAAAAAAGCAAATAAAGGAGCGTCCTGCTGATTATCCTGCAAACTCGCATCAGCCAAGGCTGCCACATAGGTCGCATAAGCCATGGTAAAGAGATCACTATTGATCCCTGGAAAGGTCATCACCTCATGATAATCCTCAATATAACTGAGTCCATCATCATTGATGCGCAAGAGAAAACGAGCTAGCACCAAGGGCTGAATAACCGGAGCCAGTTTTGATTGACCAGCGTGTTTCACAAAAAACATGCGCTTGCCTGCCTGTTCTGTAAAGATTTTAACAAGCTTATCATCCTCTCGAAAATTTCGATTGTAAAGTACTAAACCCTGACTTGTGATAGATTGAATCATGCTTCTCTCATGTACTCCTCAAGTCGTTTCATAGCTTCTCTGATGGTTCCCATGCTAGCTGCATAAGATAGGCGAACATAGCCCTCTCCATACTGTCCAAAGGCAGCACCAGGGATGAAGGCGACAGCCTTTTTCTGGGCAAAATCTTTCAGAAAAGCAAAGGAATCTTGATTATAGCCTGCTGGAATCTTAGCAAAGATATAAAAAGCACCATCTGGTTTGATAATCTCAAAACCAAGTGCAGTCATCTTCTCGATAATGTAGTCCCGACGTTGGATATATTCCTTCTTCATAGGTTCCGCATCATTCTTACCAGCTGTCAAAGCTTCTACCGCTGCGTGTTGAGCCATGGTGTTTGCGGCAGTGACCAAGTACTGGTGACTCTTGATGAGTTGAGCTGTAAAGTTTGCTGGTGCAAAGATAAAACCTAAACGCCAACCTGTCATGGCATGGGATTTGGATAGACCATTGATGATAATGGCCTGATCTCTCAGCATAGTACCCAGCGATACATGATTTTCCCCTGTATAGGTCAATTCTGAGTAGACTTCATCACAGACTACGAAAATCTCATACTTACGTAAAACAGCTGCCAAGTCTTCTAATTGCTCGCGACTATAAGTGATTCCTGTAGGGTTGGCTGGATAGTTGAGAATAACTGCCTTGAGCTTGTCCCACTGCTCCAAAATTGCCTTTTCCAACATCTCAGGCGTCAAAACAAAACCATTTTCAGTTGTATCAATTTCGACAATCTCTGCACCAACTAGATTAACTATTGGCTCATAGCCAGGATAGGCAGGAGCTGGCAAGAGAACCTTGTCTCCTTCCTCCAAAATGGCTGTCAAAGTAGCTGATAAAGCTTCTGTCGCACCAATTGTAACCAAGATTTCATTTTCAGGATTGTAGTCCAACTGATACTTTTCTTTTACAAAATCACTAGCTGCTTGGCGTAAGGTCAACAAACCGCTCATCCCTGTATAGTAGGATTGGTCTTGATCGATGGCTCGCTTTGCAGCCTCCTTGACATGATCTGGCGTTGTAAAATCTGGTTCTCCCAAGGTCAACCGCAGGACTCCAGGAATCTCTGAAATAGCCTGGTCAAACTGACGAATCAAGGAAACTTGAATCTTATCTAATTGTTTATTAAATCGCTTGGTTAAGTCCATAGATACCCTCCTTGCTTAAAGAACATATGTCTATTATACTACAAAAGCTCTCTGACCGCAAAATTACATCCAGAATTAGCCTTCCAAAGGCTTTCTATTTACTTTTTTCCGAGATAAGATTATAATAAGGAGTATTTATTTTCGGAGGTTTTTATGTCATTTCTATCAAAAAATTGGGCAGGACTGTTAGCCTGTCTGATCATTTCTATCATCTCTTGGGTTTTAGGAGGCTTTCTGCCTGTTGTAGGAGCTCCTGTTTTTGCCATCTTTATTGGCATGATTCTCCACCCATTTCTCACTTCCTATAAACAACTAGATGCTGGTTTGACTTACAGCTCCAAGAAATTGCTTCAGTATGCTGTTATCTTGCTTGGGTTTGGACTCAATATCTCTCAAGTTTTCGCAGTTGGAAAATCTTCACTCCCTGTCATCCTCTCAACTATTTCTATTGCGTTGATCATCGCTTATCTCTTCCAGCGCTTTTTTAACCTAGATACAAAGCTAGCTACCTTGATTGGAGTTGGATCTTCTATCTGTGGCGGTTCTGCCATTGCAGCGACTGCTCCTGTTATTCACGCCAAGGAAAAAGAAGTGGCCCAAGCCATTTCTGTTATCTTTTTCTTCAATGTCTTGGCAGCTCTTATTTTCCCAACCCTAGGAACCTGGCTTCACCTATCAAACGAGGGCTTCTCCCTCTTTGCAGGTACTGCAGTCAATGATACTTCCTCTGTAACAGCCACTGCCAGCGCCTGGGATAGTCTTTACCACACAAACACTCTTGAGTCTGCTACTATTGTCAAATTGACACGCACCTTAGCTATCATTCCCATCACTCTCTTCCTCTCCTACTGGCAAAGCCGTCAACAAGGCAACAACCAAGGAGTAAAACTTAAAAAAATCTTCCCTGTTTTCATTCTCTACTTTATCCTAGCTTCCCTGCTAACCACCTTCCTTACTTCCTTCGGTGTCAGCAGTAGCTTCTTTGCACCTCTCAAACAACTATCTAAATTCCTCATCATCATGGCCATGAGCGCTATCGGCCTCAAAACCAATCTCATTGCTATGATTAAGTCCAGCGGTAAATCCATTCTTCTTGGTGCCCTCTGCTGGATTGCCATCATCCTGACTAGCCTCGGCATGCAAACGCTCATCGGTATTTTCTAATCATGACCACCCGTCAAACGGGTGATTTGTACCAGGGCTATAAGCCCAGATAACTAGCCAGCGCCTAAAGACTCTGGCTTTCACCTTGTTCAAGCCTCATTGCTCTTGACTCGTCACTTGCCTCTTAAAGAGGCGTGAGTATTACTTACCACTATCCCTAAAGGGATCCTCATATTCTTTAACACTTAATTTATCTAGTGCTATATCATGCTTTACTCGTTCTCAATTTTTTATACTCGTGAAGAAATCATCCACTGGATAATTTCTTTAATCTTGAATATATTTCCTAATTGTGGCTTCATTGAGGCCAACTGTACTCACATAATATCCCTCTGCCCAAAAATGTCGATTTCCAAACTTATATTTCAGATTTGCGTGTTTATCGAACATCATTAGAGCGCTTTTACCTTTTAAATATCCCATGAAACTTGAAATACTAATTCTAGGTGGAATATTTACCAACATATGAACATGATCTGGCATTAAATGGCCCTCGATAATCTCAACACCTTTATAACTACATAATCTATGGAATATTTCTCCCAAACTACTTCGATATTGATTATAGATCACTTTTCATCTATACTTAGGGGTGAACACAATGTGATATTTACACATCCATTTTGTGTGTGATAAACTATGTGCTTTTTGAGCCATATTTTTCTCCTTTCGCTTTACAATTGGCTTGAACACCTTAATTGTATCGCGTTTGGAGTTTTTTGGTATAACCTTCGATGCGCACCCGCATAGCGGGTGGTTTTTTTGTCTCGCACCTAACGGAGCGAGACGGACTGAAAGTCACATAAGACAAAAGGTAGCCCGCAAGCTACCTTTTTATTGTTCAAGAATTAAGCGTGTATGTTCTCTCTTAATACAACGGTTCATCACGATATCATTGCAACCTCCAGCACGCAAGATTTCTTCCGCTTCTAGACTTTCAAGTCCTAGTTGCGCCCAGAAAATCTTAGCATCAGCCTTGAGAAAATCTCGTGCCACATCGGGCAGAAACTCACTACGACGATAGACATTGACGATATCTACAGGGAAAGGAATCTCAGCTAGACTGGCATAAGCCTTTTCTCCTAAGATTTCCCCACCTGCAGCCTTAGGATTTACTGGTATGATTTTATAGCCACGAGCCTGCATTTCCTTTGTCACTCGATTGCTAGTTGTTTCCTCACGGTCAGACAAGCCCACTACTGCTAGAGTCTTACTGGTTTCTAGATACTGACGAATCACGCCATCACTTGGATTGATAAATTCTTGAGTCATAAAAATCCTCCTTTTTCATCAGTATAGCATATTTTGAAAGGGTTTGCAGAATTCTGCTACCAAAAAACTCCCAACAAGGCCTATCACTTTGTTAGGAGTTTTGTCTGATCCAACGAATTCGTTAGATTTTTTTCTCAATACTAAATAATGGAGATAGAGGACGTTTTTCGTGGATACGGATAATGGCATCTGCCAAGAGATGAGCGATAGAGATTTGCTCAATCTTATCAATTAAACGCTCTTCTGGTAGGTAGATAGTGTCCAAAACAACCAATTTTTTAATAGCTGATTTTTGGATATTATCCATAGCAGGCCCTGAAAGAACTGGGTGCGTACAGCTTGCGTAAACTTCGACAGCTCCAGCTTCAGCAAGTGCATCTGCCGCATGACAAATAGTTCCAGCTGTATCAATCATATCATCAATCAAGATACAAGTCTTACCTTCCACCTTACCAATGATATTCATCACTTCACTGGTATTCATCTTGTCCACGCTACGACGTTTGTCAATAATAGCAATTGGAGTTTTCAAGAACTCTGCTAATTTACGAGCACGAGTCACCCCACCATGGTCTGGACTGACAACCACATAGTCAGAACCAACCATGCCACGACGCTCAAAGTAGTCTGCAATTAAAGGAGCACCCATCAAGTGATCGACAGGAATATCAAAGAATCCCTGAATCTGTGCAGCATGCAAGTCAATCGTCAACAAACGATCCACTCCAGCCACTTCTAGCATATTTGCCACAAGTTTTGAAGTGATTGGCTCACGCGCTCTCGCCTTTCTATCCTGACGTGCATAGCCATAGTAAGGCATAACAACGTTGACAGATTCTGCACTGGCGCGTTTCAAAGCATCTACCATAATCAAAATTTCTAGCAGATTGTCATTTACAGGTGAGCTAGTTGATTGTAGGATAAAGACGTGTTTTCCACGGATCGATTCTTCGATATTAACTTGAATTTCTCCATCTGAAAATTGACGTACAGTCGATTTTCCCAACTCTATCCCAATCTCTTGCGCCACACGCTCTGCCAATTCTCTATTTGAAGAAAGGGCAAACAGCTTTAAATCAGAAAAAGACATGATTTCCTCCAGTATTTATGTATCACTTGTGTTTTTTCACAACATTTTTCCAACTACCATTGTAGCGCTTTTTTCTTGATTTTTCAATAAAAAATAAGACAAGAATGGACATTTATCCCCTTGTCTTGTGCTCATTTATATTCCTTATATTCAAGCTGAAATGTGACAACTTAGACATTCTATCTCATAGGAAGATAGGAACTCACAAAGGAAAAGTTAGTATACCTCTCTCATACTGCCTGTATCTACATCATAAACAGCCCCTGAAATAACCACATCATCTGGAATCAATGGGCATTCTCGAAGTAATTTCATATCCTCACGAACACTCTCCTCAACATCTTGAAAAGGGAGAAAATCTTGACCCGAGACATCAACCCCTAATTCTGTTTTTAAATGTTCTTGAAACTCTTCGTTTTGAAATGTCTGAGCACCACAGTCTGTATGATGAAGAACCACAATCTCTCTTGTTCCCATTTGTTGCTGGGAAATCACGAGTGAGCGAATCATATCATCTGTCACTCGACCGCCCGCATTCCGTAAAATGTGAGCATCTCCAAGTGCTAGCCCCAAAGCTTGTGCAACGTGCAGACGTGAGTCCATACAAGTCACAATGGCTACTCTTGTTTTCGGCTTGATTGGCAGATTTAACTGCCCATGCAGGGCAACATAAGCCTGGTTAGCTTGCATAAACTGTTCAAAATACGACATGACAACACACTTTCTTACTTTTAAGATAATTTGAAAACCAAATTATTTATCTTCTATCTTACCATCTTTTCTTTGTCTTGTCAGTTTTCAACTTCCATATAAAAAAACTAGAACAGAAACTTCTAGCATCTAGCTTGGGTCCCTATCCTAGTTTTTATTGTTATGATTCTTTTTGGATATACTTGTTGAGAGAGCCTGCAAAGCTTTGAAGATTGAGACTTTGTACATAAACCTCACCAGTACCTCGGAAAGTATTCACCACTCCTTCGCCTGTACCAATAGATTGCCAGAAACCATTTTCTAAGTGGATATGATAGTCCAAAGATTGACTCCAAGCCACCACATGGGCATTGTCAATAGTTATTTCTTGGTTTTGAAGCTCAATTTTCTTAATAGATCCAAAAGCATTAGCCAAAAGAGTTCCCTGACCTTGGGTTGTCATCACGAAAAGACCACCTTGACCCCCGAAAAGAGCTTTCCCAATAGATTGGCGCTCCATTGTATAGAAAGCTGTACCATCAAGAGCTAGAAAGGCTCCATCATTCAATCGATATTGCTTTTCTCCTAGCTCGAGAGCAATCACTTGACCGGGAGTATCTGGTGCTAAAGCAAGGTTGCCGTTGTCAGACTCTGCAACTGCTTGAGTAATGAAGGTGCTTTCGCCAGAAACCATTGAACGTCCTACAGCTTTGACAAAACGTCCCAAACCAGAACCGCTGGCATTGAGCTGGGTGTTTAGACTTACATTGGGTGTATGGTAGACCATGCTACCGCGCTGGATAAAGACCGTTTCTCCCTGATTGAGTGACAACTCTACCAAAGGAAATTGCATATGACTATCCATAGAAAATTTCATCAGAAATTCCTCCTTTTTTTAATAAATGTTAGCAATAAAATAATTAGTAATCTAAACCTGAGTACAACTATTAGGAGAATACTTTTTTCAAGACTTCTCCGATAGTCGTCACTCCGATCACCTG
The DNA here is from genome assembly GCF_963511325.1 of uncultured Streptococcus sp. Lineage (GTDB taxonomy): Bacteria > Bacillota > Bacilli > Lactobacillales > Streptococcaceae > Streptococcus. The sequence goes on along the minus strand of NZ_CAUPII010000002.1, from coordinate 7,269 downwards.
AATTTCCTTAGGTGGCTTGATACCAGTCAAGGAATTTTTCGGTACGTAGATTTTTGTAAAACCAAGTTTCGCTGCTTCATTGATCCGTTGCTCGATTCGATTCACACGTCTGATCTCTCCCGTCAAACCTAATTCTCCTACAAAACATTCCTGAGGATTGGTTGGCTTGTCCTTATAGCTCGAAGCAATAGCAACCGCAACTGCCAAGTCAATAGCAGGCTCATCCAATTTGACACCACCAGCAGATTTGAGATAAGCATCCTGATTTTGTAAAAGAAGCCCTGCCCGTTTTTCCAAAACAGCCATAATCAGACTTGCACGATTGAAATCAAGGCCTGTTGTAGTCCGCTTGGCATTACCAAACATAGTCGGTGTTACCAAGGCCTGAACCTCCGCAAGAATTGGACGGGTCCCTTCCATGGTCACTACGATAGACGAACCAGTCGCACCATCTAAACGCTCTTCTAAGAAAACTTGACTAGGATTAAGAACCTCAACCAATCCACCTGACTGCATCTCAAAGATTCCAATCTCGTTGGTAGAGCCAAAACGGTTTTTGACCGCTCTCAAGATACGGAAGGTATGGTGGCGTTCCCCTTCAAAGTAAAGCACTGTATCCACCATATGCTCCAACATCCGAGGCCCAGCCAAGGTTCCTTCCTTGGTCACATGCCCGACAATAAAGATGGCAATGTTATTAGTCTTAGCCAACTGCATGAGTTCTGCAGTCACATCACGTACCTGGGAAACAGAACCCTGAACTCCAGAAATCTCAGGAGACATGATGGTCTGGATGGAGTCGATAATGAGGAAGTCTGGCTGGATGCGCTCCACCTCTGTCCTCACGCTCTGCATATTGGTCTCTGCGTAGAGATAAAACTCACTATCAATATCACCTAAACGCTCTGCACGGAGTTTGATTTGCTGGGCAGACTCCTCCCCACTAACGTAGAGAACAGTACCTACTTGAGACAGCTGGGTTGAGACTTGTAAGAGCAGAGTTGATTTCCCAATCCCTGGATCCCCACCGATCAGGACAAGACTTCCTGGTACCACACCTCCACCAAGAACTCGGTTAAACTCCTCCATCTCTGTCTTGGTTCGATTGACATTGATGGAGGTCACTTCAGCCAGTTTCATGGGCTTGGTTTTCTCACCTGTCAAGGACACACGCGCATTCTTGACCTCGGCAACCTCAACCTCTTCTACAAAAGAAGACCAAGACCCACAGTTTGGACAACGTCCTAGATATTTAGGGGAATTATACCCACAATTTTGACATATAAATGTCGCTTTTTTCTTTGCGATGATTCTAATCCTTTCATTTTAAAATCTCTTATTAATTTTCCAAATCAGTAACTATTTCTTTTCAGAACAATCAGTCCACCATCATCCGCATGGACATAATACTTCCCATCAGGACTAAAACCAAAAATATAGGGTAAATAACCTTGATAAATTTGAGTCCTAGTTTCTTTATTCTCTTCCCAATAAATGGTTAAAATCGGATATTCTTCAGATTGGTCTTTAGCCATTGTCACTCGGATGTCTTTACCATTATACAAAGGAAGGTTTCCACCATATTGTCCAGCGATAGGGATAGGAGAGTCGTAAACTTCACACATAGCTACTAACTCTATCTCATCGTAATCCCCATCTATTGGAGTGACTTGATTTTTTTCACTATCGATGATGGACATATATTCTGAAGAAATGCAAAGGATTTTTTGATAGTCTCCTGGAAGAAAAGCCAAGTAAAGAAAACCTCCAATACTAATCTCATACACCTTCTTATACCCTTGACAATTTTCTGCGGTAAAAGCTTGAAAATCCTTATAGCTCATTTAATTGTGCTTCTTTCTATATCTCTATCTCACACTCAATCACTTGGCAAAAATCAATCTTCTCGTCTGGTACAAATTGGCGCATGAGCATTCGATGGGTGACAACAACGACTGTCTGATAGTCTCGATACTTGCCCATAGATTCTAGCAACCGAGACCTCATTTCCTCAGCTGTCTCATATTGAATAGGACAATTAGGAGGTAAGGATCCATTATTTTCTAGAAAAAGAGTACGAGCTTTTTCAAAATTCTCTACGCCACTTTCATAGACTTGCCATTCATGCAATAATGGCTCCACTCTCAAAGGAAGGCTAGTAGCACAGGATACATAAAAAGCCGTTTCTAAAGCTCGCGTCACTGCAGAAGACACCAGGATATCAGCTGAGCCAAACAAAGGATTTTTGCAAAGTTCCTGAGCTTGTTGTCTTCCTTTCTCAGATAAGGGCGCCAAATCCATCCCGAATCCAGTATAGGAACGCTCCTCTAACTCACGGTAATCTGGCTCCCCGTGACGTACAAAGATAATCTTCATCTTAGTGTCCAGTTGATCCAAATCCACCGGTCCGAACACCATCTGCCGCATCGCCATCCGCAATCAAAAATGGAGCAAAGACAGCCTGAACCACACGTTCCCCAACTTCAAGAATCACTTCTTGGTCAGTAATGTTTTTCATCTGTGCAAAGATATGTCCTTCATTTCCTGGGTTACCATAATAATCTCCATCAATGACACCCACAGAGTTAATCAAAACCAAGCCCTTCTTACGAGGGGTTGAAGAACGATCATAGAGGTAGAGAACCTCAGTCGGTTGCATATAGGCCTTAACCCCTGTTGGAACAAGGACAATCTCTCCTGGAGCAATGACTGTGCGCACAGCAACCTTTAAGTCGTAACCAGCTGCATGTGCTGTCTCACGCTTGGGTAGCAAACTCTCATCTGTAAAACTAGAAACTAATTCAAAACCACGAATTTTCATATTTTCCCTCTTTTTAATCTTTCATTCTAGGCTATTTTATCTTATTTATTCGAAAAAAGCACGAAAAATCTTCTATATTAAATAAAGAAAAGTGTCCTATCAAAAAGCAAACAATAAAATCATACAAAAAAATTTAAAGATATTTCAAATGTCACTTATTTTCCCCTTTATTAACAAACTCATTCTTTTTTAGCCACACTTAAACTATTTTCTTTAAAGCACAAAAAAAGAGCACACAATTCAAATCGCTTAGGGCTGCTGGATTCCTCCCCTGACCCGCTTCACGCAGAACTGTTGCTCCATTAGTTATTATACCACATTCCCAAAGATTTTAAAAGAGAAATTATTTTTTCCGTCGATTTCTAAAAAATTCCTGCATAATGCCAGCACAGTCACTCTCTAAAATGCCCGTCTCAACCTCTACACGATGATTAAGACGCTCATCTGTCAAGATATCATACAGACTTCCAGCTGCACCAAATTTCTGATTTTTAGCCCCATAGACTACCTTTGGGATACGGGCAAGCCCAATCGCCCCGCTGCACATCACACAAGGCTCAATGGTCACAAAAAGCGTGCAATCCAGCAAGCGCCAGCTCTCTTCCCTCAGATTCGCATTCTCGATGGCCATAATTTCCGCATGCATGACCGCACGTTGCAACTCCTCACGTGCATTGTGCCCCCGACCAATGATTTCTCCATCCTTTACAATTACGCAACCTATTGGGATTTCATCATTCTCTAAAGCAATCTCTGCCTCCTTTAAGGCCTCTCTCATAAATGCTTTTTTTTCTTCAACTGTATAATCCATAGCTTCTCTCTTTTCTCACCTATCAATTCTATCATTATAGCATGTTTTCCTAGACAAAAAAAGAGCTCTATAATATTTGCAGTTACTAACTTTAGATATTATTCAATCTCTGGTTTGTAGAAATAATGTTTTAAAAAGAGTATAATAGTAGCAAAATTTAGAGAAACACTAGAAATCATGAACTGAGAGTAATGGAGACAACTGATACAGAATGTCCAGATCTGTCGGAAGATTTTTAACTATAAGTCTCCAAGAGATGATTATCCTGAGATTTAAATAATAAACAAGATGAAAGGGTAAATAATGAAATTAGAATTTTTACAGGATGAACCAAAACTTACCTTGATGTTTCCATATAAAGATACATTTAATAGAGTAGGGGGACCATCCATGATATCTATATCTGTTATGATTCTCTGGATTCTGAAGCGTCTGATGACTTACAATACTGATTTTGCAGACAAGATTGTTATGGCGGTAGCGCTGATTTATGCTCCCCTCCTTATATGGTTTATGGGGTATTATCTCTTCATAAATGGAGTAAAATTAGAAATTTATAAAAACAATATTGTTCAGTATTATACCTATAGCAGTAGAGGCCACAGCCTATTACATTATCAATTTAGCCTTCAAGATATCGAACAACTAACCATTAAAAAGCGTCCCTTTAACTGTGTAAAGCTAACCATCAAATTTAAAAATCCTGTTTGTGTGGGATTACATGGGAAAAAAATAAATAAGCTAAAAAGTGTCAGTATCATCACAGATAAACTAAAGGCAGATGCTTTTATGCACGAAATACAGCAATTTCAAAGTGATAAATCAGATAATCAAGTTATCAACTAAGCTGATTCATATAAATTCAAGTTTGTCTAACTTACAAATTCTCAAGAAACTAGTTCACTGATGAGGTTGGGATCAGAAATCCCAACCTCATTTTTTCTTAGTTATGCGCCTTTGATGTGATGGCAAATTGAACGATTTGTTGGTATTTGAGAATTCAAAAAGCTACTTTTACCAAAAATTCTTTTCTCCATTCACAACCTTAACTAATTTACCCAAATGTTGAAAACTCGTAGATCTGGGGCTACCAAATCAAGACTTAATCTAGAGACTTAATGCCCAATGTTTTTTCTTCATATCCTACTTTCAAGAAGACACCCAGATAGGACTTAAAAACTGAAAAAAAAAGCCACCGAATGCGGTGACTTTATAGGGAGATTATTATGAAAAAGAAAAGTTTAGGATATTTGTTACAACAAGTTAGGAGGTCTTCTTGTAACTGTCTATAGTATACCCGACCTAACTTAAACAAATCTTAAAAAATCTCTTATGACCAAACATTTTCTAAAATATTTGTTTGTTCACGACCAGGACCTACTGAGAAAGTAGAGATACGAACGCCAACCAATTCGCTAACACGACGAACATAGTTACGTGCATTTTCAGGAAGATCTTCCAAAGTACGTACTCCAGTGATATCTTCTGACCAACCTGGTAATTCTTCATAAATAGGTTTACAACGTTTCAATTGTTCAAGACTAGCTGGATAGTAGTCAATGCGTTGACCGTCAAGATCATAAGCAACACAGATTTTAACTGTATCCAAACCACTCAAAACATCGATAGAGTTCAAAGAAAGATTCGTAATGCCAGAAACACGGCGACTATGACGCATAACCACTGAGTCAAACCAACCTACACGACGTGGACGACCTGTTGTAGTACCATACTCATGACCTACTTCACGAATGCGTTCTCCCACTTCATCAAACAACTCAGTTGGGAAAGGCCCATCTCCTACACGACTTGTATAGGCCTTACATACACCTACAACCTTGTCAATCTTGCTTGGACCAACACCAGAACCAATTGTCACACCACCAGCAACAGGGTTTGAAGAAGTAACAAACGGATAAGTTCCTTGGTCAATATCTAACATGACCCCTTGTGCACCTTCAAAAAGAACGCGTTTGCCATTATCAAGTGCATCATTCAAGATAACAGAAGTATCTGTTACATATTGCTTGATTTGTTGGCCATACTCATAATATTCTTCAAAAATATCATCAAATGAAATAGGTTCGCTATCATACAATTTTACAAATTGACGATTTTTCTCAGCAAGATTGCGTTCTAAACGTTCACGGAAAATCTCTTTATCCAAAAGATCTGCAATACGGATTCCAACACGAGCAGCCTTATCCATATAAGCTGGTCCGATACCCTTGATAGTAGTACCAATTTTATTTTCACCCTTAGCTTCTTCTTGCAGACGGTCTAACTCGATGTGATACGGCAAAATAACATGCGCACGATCAGAAATACGTAGATTATCTGTTGTAACACCTTCATCATGAAGATAGCTCAACTCTTTCACAAGTGACTTAGGATTTACAACCATCCCATTCCCAATGACAGAAATTTTTTCAGGGAAGAAAATTCCAGAAGGAATCAAGTGCAACTTAAATTTCTTTCCATCAATCACAATTGTGTGACCAGCATTATCACCACCTTGGTAACGTGCAATCACTTCTGCATTAGCTGAGAGGAAGTCTGTAATCTTCCCTTTACCTTCATCACCCCACTGGGTACCTACAACAACAACTGAAGTCATAATCTTGTCTGAGCCCTTAGGCTCTTCCTTTCTCACATACATGGCAGGAATCTCACCTGCAATTATATCTTACAATTTATTATAATAAAGATTCTCAATTTTTTCAAGACCAAAGACTAGAATCATTAGGGAATTAGAGAAAATTAGAAAATTAATATTAAAAAAATATTGTAAATTTATATTATGAAAAGAAAAAACTATAAAATCGTTCGGAAATATGAAAATTATAAATTATCCCCCAACATAGTCATTTGAAATCAATAGCTGTTCAATGTACAAACGGTAGCAAGCTCTATAGTGGTAAGAAAATAAAGGATGCATAGTATCAAGCTTGTACCGAACTAAATAATAGAGTAAAAATCGAAGATGAAAAACTTCCCATTCTAAATCATTATCTATCAAGTTACTATATTCCTTTTCAATAACATCATAAAAATCAAGATATTGTTCATAAATCTGTTCAATCATTTTATTTGACTCCATTTCTATTGATAAAATGAGTATAACAAAAAAATAGAAGAACCAGGGAAGATACTTCTATCATGTACTATAATGAATATTCAAATAAATAACAGATAAAAAAATTAACAGTTCAGCTCAACAATCCTACATTTCAAAAAAGATCTAAAATTTCTATAATGAAAAGAAATCACTGTAGGAATATGGTAGTCTACTTTATAATAAAAAACTTATCTGAAGATTGATTACAACACCACAAAATCTATTAAAGAATTACTTATAAGACCTATTAAAAATACCTAAAATGAAACATTCAAATCTAACAAACTTATAAAAGATATTAAATATTAATAAAGAGCTAAATAAAAAAGGGATCAAGATGACCCCTGAAAGATAAATAAAAAAACGTTCCTTAGAACGTTTACATACTCCGCCAGTAGGACTCGAACCTACGACATCATGATTAACAGTCATGCGCTACTACCAACTGAGCTATGGCGGATTAAAGCTAAGCGACTTCCTTATCTCACAGGGGGCAACCCCCAACTACTTCCGGCGTTC
>NZ_CAUPII010000001.1:0-147029 GCF_963511325.1 uncultured Streptococcus sp. | reverse complement strand
AATAGGCTCCATAATATCTATAGGGGATTTACCCACTACAAATATTATAGAGCCTGAAAAATGACCGAAGCTTAGGCTTCGGTTTTTTTATTGGTTGGGATATATAGTGAAATGAAATAGAATCTGAACAAATTTACCAGAGCAGTTAAGTCAATTTTTAGCATTTTTTAGAATTCACAGTGTACAGTTTTGTATAGTAGATTGAATTTAGAATAGTACGTTATGGATTCTAAGAAATCAATTTGACTTTCCTAACCTCTTTGTTCACATCTTATTTCAATCCACTATATAAAAGGTGATGGGTTTGAGTAGTTTGTCTTGTCTGATTCAAGTTAAGAACTAGCTAACATAAATAGAGGTTATAAATGTGAGTAATAAAGGAATGGGATTAGGCGCTTCAATAGTATCTAATAATATTTTAGAAAATAAGGCCAATATAAAATGGATATTACGCGAGAACAGTGTTAATGAGTTAGATAACGGATGGCGTTTTTTATCCGAAATAGATACAGAAGAATATCTATCACATGCTGAAAATATGTCGATATGTGACTGGAGTACAATTCTTGAAATAGAACCAGCAGTATTATCAATTTTTAACATGCCTATTGGAACAGAACTCATACTTATTTACGAAGGTGAGAAGAAGTATTTCATAGATTCAAGTAGTGGTCAAAAATTATCTTACTAGGGTATTGAAACTGACTTCATCTACTTACGATTTCATAGAATGATGAGTGCTATGAAGCGAAAATAGATACTATATAGATTTGGTCTAATCTATCTGAGAAATATTCCTAGTAAAGGACAAGTTTGAGAGAAATCTGAACTTGACAATTGATGCACAAGCTATTATGATAGTCAGAGAACGGATTTAAATATTAAAACATCAGATAAATTAGCAGGAATGATGATTGGAATATAAAAATTAGAGTTGTGATGATAGTTAATCTTAAAGATAAACAAGTATAATTTTTTCCAATCCCAATTGCAAATCTACCAAGCCGCTAGCCTGTGTTTTTTTGACAAAAAAGGAACGACACAATTTTAAAATAGAGTTTCAATGGTCCTTCTTATAGTTCTTAGTTTCCAATGATTATGTTCTTTAGCATTGAAGTAAAGGTATCCCCAAATGGTAACTTTTCTGCTTAAACTAATCTCCGAGTTCATAACTAAAACTCATTTAAAATCAAAAAGAGCAGAAATGTTTACTTCTATAGCAAATATATTCTAGTTCTTTGTTAGAAACTCTTTCTTTACTTTCCTAAAATACTATAAGATTCATTGATTAGTTGGTAATTTCTAAGTTAATAACTGGATTAGGATATTTATTAAGTAGCCTGTCAACAAAAAATGTACTTTGATTTTAATGGAGTGTTAATAGGAAATCCAATTGGTAACTCAAATAAATTGAATAAGATCAACAGCATTAGTCCAAAAAATAAATTTCATGATGAGGCTATTATGTGGGCTCAAAATAATAGATAGGTGGAGATTATGATTTTTAATAACTTGATGAAAGAAAGAAGAGATAAAAAAATTAATAGTCTTCCAAAAGAAGTACAAAGAAAATTAAAAAAGTTTGAAGAGCTTGATTCGAGTGATTATCAACTCCAAGTAATAAAACCTAGTAATGATTTGCCTAAAGAAGGGGATCTGTTTGTTTTATCCCCCAAAAAAGGATATTATTTTTTGGGGAAAGTTATGGAATTAAACATTGTATCAAGCAATAGCCTGATGAGTGGAAGCTATGTTGTCGTAATATTTTCAACATGTTGAAATACTATGGATATCGAAATATTTAAACCTAACTATCATGAATTGTTGACGGATCCTTTTATTGTTAATAATCAATATTGGGAAAAAGGTTACTTTTACGTAATTAAACATTCTCCTCTCAGTGAAGAAGAGAAAAAACTGGAGATAGGATTCTATAAGATTCATCCTTTAGGAGATTCATTTTGTACTTCAAGTGGAGAGCGTTTAGAACATGAACCTCAGATTTTAGGAATGTACGGACTTTGTACAATTACAGGAGTAGCTGCTGAAATTAACCGTTCATTAATTATGAATCCATCTATTATTCCTAATTTTGTATTAAAGAATGATAATCTGTCTACAAAAAAATTGATAGTTTCATAAAAAATGATGAAGGTATAATTACGATAGATATTGGAGACAAATTGGTTAGAGAAATTTCAAATTATATTGAAGTACATTTTGGAATTTACATGAATGGTTATAATTGGGAAAAATTTTTAGATTCTTACTTCCGTAAAAGTAAGATGAAGAAATTTGAAGATTTAGAGATGAATACAGATGCTGGAACCATTGAGTTACACTTTTTAGGCGGGGATTTCGGCATGAATAAAAATCTATATGACCAGATTGTTTATTTATTTATGAATCCGCAAATAATCTATTCTTTTATAAGTAAATATAATAACGAAATTATGTGGGAATGACACTGTCTCGTTAAACTCTTTAGCTTCTACTTTTTGTGAGCTGTTTTTTACACATTACGTAAATACAGATGGAATTTTAATTATATTATACTGAAGAACCAATAGTTGTTTTTTATAAAACCGAATTAGGGACTTGACGTGAAGAACAATGTATCAACTAATTTTCAAATATCTCAAATCATATTGTTTATTACATGGAGTAATGATGAAATAGTGGAGTGGACAAATGATTTGAGAAACATTATATATTTTAAAAAAGGATTACTGACTGAATAAGTAGTACAAAAGACGGTGAAGAGTATCTTAGAATTATTAAAAGTGGAAATTAGAATGTTGTTACCTTTTCAGAGAATACTAAAAGTAGTTAACACATTTCATTCTAAAATGGAGTGATACAGTAGGTGAAACAATAAGTGATGCGATTCAAAAGGAATTCATTATAAAAGAGAATAGGGTAAGAAATGGTGGAGTAGTTCGTTCAGACTTACCTGTAGAAATTTTATATAAACCTCAAAAAGCTGGTAAACATAACGAGTGGCAAATAGATCATATTATTCCTAAAACCAAAGGTGGTTCTAATAGCTATGCTAATGCACAGTTTTTTCCTAGATTTGAGAATAGAATGAAATCTGATGATGATTCAGGAGGTGATTGAGATGTCTTATGATGTAAATGTAAAGACTTTATATGAAGGATGTTATTTAGCAAGTATTTCTTGCGCAGTTATGTCTGCTAAATTTCCAGAACTATCTTTTGAGCACTCTTGGGACGGGGCTAGTTATTCCGTTCAGGATGGTTTTGGCAGTCGAGGAACTGTTACGTTTCAAAATGATGTTTGTGTATGTGCTATTCGGTCTGATAATAGTGAACGTTTAAGCCATTTCCTTCCTTATACATACTATTTTGAAAATTGTCCAGTTCAAAATTTTCGATTGGCTGAGGAAGAGACCTTGCAATATCTATTGGATGAAAGGAATGGAGAAATTCTCCCAGTTATTACAGCTTGTTTCTGGAATAACGGGAATGAGTTAGAATCTAATGATAGTTGGAAGGATATATTCTCTAACGGTGGAGATATTTTGATTCCTCAACTCTCTTCTTTTGAAATCGGTTTAGAGCATTGGAAAAATTACTATGATATGAATACAGCGGAGTTGAATTTAGTTGTAAAGTTATTCAAAGAAAAAGTGTCTAATCCGCAACAAGATATCAGACTGGCTGATGATGTAGAAATCTTATCTAAATATGGATTAGAGGGCTTTAAGGAAGCTAAGGGATTATTAGAAGGCATGTGCATTTATGTGGATTAGTAGACAATCTGTTAATTAAAATCAATAAATCTCTTGAAGATTTTCTTCAGGAGATTTTACTTATGGTTCACTATAAAGTTTACTGCTAGCTGACTATGTTGCTATAAACATCGCTTTTGAGAAGAACTCAGAAAAGCTAGACTACATCTACGACACCGAGAACTGCCTGCTTGCGATCAAGAACAAGAAGGGTCTTCTCATGGCTGCACTTTACGACGGAGATGAGAATCGTGTTTTCACTGCTAGCCGCAAGGAAGGCAAGTACACCTATCAACTCTTCCAACGCAAAGCCGAGGATACTCAATCTGGGGATCAGGTAACGCATGCAGGTAGAGATAAGTCAGGTCGTAAGTCGCCATATACAGCTCCAAGTGGGGAAGAAAACTCCCTCTTCTGGTATGGCTTTAGCCAGAATGTCCTCCAATCCCTATCCACCCTACCACAGACAGTAGGAAGCATCTGGCACAGCATCTTTGACAATGTGTTGAGAGCCTACCACCAGAAAGTGGCTAAGGGTCGAGAAACTAAGGAAGGAATCGTCGTCAATCCACCAGAACTTGGGAACCTACCTGGACAGGGAGAAGTAACCTATGCCAGTCAGGTTCAGGATGTCCTCATCCCTTATACCATACGAGAGGATACCTACAACTACTACGAGGAACGCAACTATGTCAATGATATCAATCGTGAACATATAGAAGTCCTTGAAACCTATGACCATGATGTCAAGGCTCTAGAAACCTATAGCTATGGTCAGGTTCGAGCTAGCTACCTCAACAACCAAACAGGTGACAGCTACAACTACTTGGAAAATAGTCGGGCTCTGTGACAGGTTTGACCAAGGATGGAAAAGCCGTCGCATCAATCAGCTATAACTTCTCTGGGGCAAGAAAGACAAGCACAGACACAACAGGTCAGGCCTTTGCCTATAACAGCGAAGCCCGTGACGATACTGGACTTGACTATTTACGCGCAAGATATTATGATAGTCAGGGAGGTACTTTCTTAACCGAGGATAGCTACCCAGGTGAGGACACAGAGCCTCTCAGCCAGAACCGCTACAGCTATGTGCAGAACAACCCCGTCAACTACACCGACCCGAGTGGGTACTTCTGGAACAGTATCAAAAAAGGTTGGAACTATGTTAAAAAGACGGTCTCTAATGCATGAAATGGTGAAAAATATCTTAATGTAGGAAATGAATAATGAATACAAATCTAATAGCTTTAAGAAGAAAAGAACATTTTGAGAGTTTAAATTTAGAAATTCAGAAGGAGTTAGATGACTTTTATGATACAAAGGCAGCTACTCATCAACTAAAAGTGATTAAAAAAAGCAGGTCAATTCCAAAAGTGGGAGATGTATTTCTTGTGTCTCCTAGGGAGGGAATCTACTTTTATGGTAAAGTGCTAGTTGCTAATATAGTTAGAAAAGTTCGGGATACTTTTGTGGAAGGGAAACATGTTGTATTTATCTTTAAAGGAAATACTCATGAAAAAAATATTGATAAATACAAGCCAGATTATTCTAACTTGTTAATTCCACCTGCTATTGTAGGTGATGCATATTGGAAAAAAGGATATTTCCATACTATCGCTAATATTCCCTTAACAGAGGAAGAGAAAAAGCTGGATTTTGGATTCTATAGTATTCATTGTAAAGGTAACTTTTTCTGTAAAGAGACTGGGGAATTATTGGATAAAGAGCCTAAATTATTAGGGATACATGGAATAACAACCATCAGTGGAATCGGAATGGCAATTGAAAGAGAATTAATTATTAATCCCTCCTTATTAGAAGAAACTGAGTAGTTTGAACTTTGCGATAATCATTAAAAACTCTCGAAGAAATTTTTCATCGAGAGTTTTATACTATCACCATCAGCTATAATCTCTCTGGGGCAAGAAAGACAAGCACAGACCCAACAGCTCAGCCATTTGCCTATAACGGCGAGGATCGTGACGATACCGGACTTGACTATTTACGAGCAAGATATTATGATAGTCAGGGAGGTGCTTTCTTAACCGAGGATAGTTACCCAGGTGAGGACACAGAACCTCTCAGCCAGAACCGCTACAGCTATGTGCAGAACAACCCCGTCAACTATACCGACCCGAGTGTGCACTTCTGGAACAGTATCAAAAAGGCTGGAACTATGTTAAAAAGACGGTATCTAATGCATGGAATGGTGAAAAATATCTTAATGGAGGAAATGAATAATGAATACAAATCTAATAGCTTTAAGAAGAAAAGAACGTTATGAAAGTTTAAATTTAGAAATTCAGAAGGAGTTAGATGACTTTTATGATACAAAGGCAGCTACTCATCAACTAAAAGTGATTAAAAAAAGCAGGTCAATTCCAAAAGTGGGAGATGTATTTCTTGTGTCTCCTAGGGAGGGAATCTACTTTTATGGTAAAGTGCTAGTTGCTAATATAGTTAGAAAAGTTCGGGATACTTTTGTGGAAGGGAAACATGTTGTATTTATCTTTAAAGGAAATACTCATGAAAAAAATATTGATAAATACAAGCCAGATTATTCTAACTTGTTAATTCCACCTGCTATTGTAGGTGATGCATATTGGAAAAAAGGATATTTCCATACTATCGCTAATATTCCCTTAACAGAGGAAGAGAAAAAGCTGGATTTTGGATTCTATAGTATTCATTGTAAAGGTAACTTTTTCTGTAAAGAGACTGGGGAATTATTGGATAAAGAGCCTAAATTATTAGGGATACATGGAATAACAACCATCAGTGGAATCGGAATGGCAATTGAAAGAGAATTAATTATTAATCCCTCCTTATTAGAAGAAACTGAGTAGTTTGAACTTTGCGATAATCATTAAAAACTACAGACACGACAGGGAATCCATTCGCCTAGTGAATCTTCTCTTGATATAACAAATCGTATTGTAAATTATGGTGAAAATTAGGAGGAAGCTAATGAAATATTATAGAACTTATTGGGAGCAGTCATCTCTCGAATATGCAACATGGATATTTTCAGAAGTTGATAATCAGGGGGATGAGATTAGAAAACTAGAAATTTTTTTAGATGGAAAAATTAGTTATTATGATGCTAATACTCCCTTTGAGTTGGGTGAATTTCCTACCGATGAAGATTTAGAATCTATCAACGATAGTGAGGAAATTACCGTAATAGAAATTTCAAAAAATGATTTTGAAAAAACATTACAACTTTTTAATGATAAAAATCAGACGGGGGGCCAATAATGGAATACTATCGAACTTATTGGTAACATGATGATGATTATCCTGTTTGGATTTATTCTGAAATTGATAATCATAAATACGATACTAGAAGAATTGAAATATTTCGGAATGGAAGTGCCAAATATTTTGATAATAGAACTCCATAGAACGCTTTGATATATATGTGTGATTATGAGAGTGAGACTGTCGGGTAATGGTCAGTAGTGGAGTAGTAATATTCAAATAGTTGAAGCTCCTTAGGCTGATATTGCGATGACGAAGCATCTACCAATGACAGTAGAAAATTTCTAAATGTTTGCGGTTAATCGTGTACTTTAATATCTAAAGCACGATATTGGAAAAATAAATTATCTGCTGCAGAATATAGAATTTAGAGATAATGCTCCTCCATATCAGATCTTTGAATGAGAGTCAATAAAGGGATTGGTCTGCCGATGAATGATTTTACAATACCAGGAAATGTCATTACTAAGAAAATAGAATCTGATCATATATTCCCAAAGAAAAAATTTGTTACTTTGGAGGGATTTGATAAGAAAAGAAGTAATCTTAGAAAGGAAACTTCAGAGCATGATAGATAACTTTATCTATGATAAATAAATTGGAGGTAGTTTATGAATAAAAATTAAATTTTTTAAAGAAATATGTGCCATCTGGAGAGATGGTCGAGATTTTATCTAATTTTGAAAATCTGTCCAATCATCCTATTCCACAATATTGGCGGGATGCGTTTCAAACATCAGATTTTTCTAAAAGAAAACAAATCATCCTAGGAGAATGGAAAAAATATCTAGCTGAGGAACTCAGCAATACAATCTCATATCTAGAGGAATTTTCAGAAGATATAGATCTTATCAAAATTGGAAACAATTACTCATTGCTTTATTCGATTAGAACGTATCAAAGCAATAGCTTGGTTTTTTATGAGGGCAAAATGCCGATTTCGGACCAAGAGTTTACAGATCACTTTAATCAGTCCAAACTAGAACTTGACGGAAGTATCCGTGATTTCTATACACACATTCATGCAGGTTTTAATGATTTTACCAGTAAAAGCATGGGCTTAGACGATCTAGATATGATTGAACCAATAGCTGATTATGATTGGGAATTTGAGGAACAGTTAACAAATGACATTTCCAGTTATTACAATTTTTTTAGCAATGGTATGGGAACGTATCTCGTATTAGACTTGTCTAAACCAATAGATGAAGGAGGTGTATTTTGGTCAAAGGATGAGTTGCCAGAATATCCGATACCTTTTTGGGATTATGTAGATGAATGGATAATTATCGGTTTAGATTTTTGATGACATAGGATTATGAGTTAAATCAATCTAAAATCTCTTGAGGAATTTATTCTTCAGGAGATTTTTTTACTTATGGTGTCATATAAAGTTTACTTATAGCTCAGATAGAATAAGTTTGAGAGAAAGCTGAACTTGACAATTGATGCACAAGCTATTATGATAGTCAGAGAACTGATTTACGTTTTTAGATATCAGATAATCTAGCGAATTGATGATTGAGATATAAAAATGAGATATTGAGGTATGAAAGTGTGTAGAGTAATAAAATTATTTACGGATACGATTTCTTCAGAGTACATGGATTTTGCCTTTCAGATTGCTCATGAAACCCAAGATGCAGATATAGTTCAGATATTTGATGGAACCCAGACATTCAATTTATCAGTTAATTATATTAAGTATCTATCGTTTGTTAGTAAAAAGTATAGTGAACTATATAATAAAGAATATGAACTTGATGGCTATGGAATCTACCAAGTTTTTGATAGTAAATTATCGAAAGAAGTTAGTTATCGATCTTGTGGTATATGGTCAGCTGATGATTTTAATCATTATGTTTTCCTTTCTAATAAAGGTATGATGGAAATACTCATAAATGTTTCCTTGACATTTAAATTTGAAAAAACAGCTACTGAAGAGCAAAAAATATCGGGCGTCCCCTTGAAAATAAGTGAAGTAGGAAACATTGAGGAAGGTTTATATTATGTAGAAGCTAGTTTAACCAATGATAGTGAACTCTATTTTAAAATTAGTGATAAACTTATAAAATGTGACGATTATGTTGCTTTTAGATTGATTGATGAAGGACTGGATTTACGTTCAATTGAATCGGAATATGAGTTAGATATAACTACTATCCATCCCGAAAATCATTTTGTCTATCAAGTCCTAAATGGTGGATTTATGGGGCTTGCCCAATCTATTTTGTCAAGTTATAAGGTTATAAATACTTTGAATTACAATGCCTATTTATTAGTTTATGAAGGCGCTGTTCAAGACTAACCAAATTGTTAAAAAACAGAGATTCTAGTAATAGACTTGAATACTTTAGTTGCGATAGTTCAACAAGTAAACCAATAAAACCTGGTAGTTAGAACTGTTATCGTTAAGTACATTAGTTTGTCACATGTAATAAAGTTCGAGGGCAAATAGGGTATTGGTAAGAGATGAAGAATGGCTAATCTATTGCTAGATTCCTTTTTCTTTGATAAAAAAATAAACCCTTAGATTATGCCTGAAAATATATAAAGTAATGCTTGAATGGGGATGGAGAAAGGCCAACAAGAACTACTAGAGTTGCGGAGTGCTGGATAAAAAAGTGATACTAGTATGAATTTGAAAAAATTTTTAAACAGTTTATGAAGGGGAACTTTAAGTGAATGTTTATAGAAGAATAACAAAGTTAGAGAAAAACTATTTAATGGTTAAATCCTTTAATGATTTCAATCTAAATATTGATGGAAAAAAAGTACAAAGTGAAAGAGATGCGATAGAGATATTAGCGAACAGTTTTAATATTGATGATCTCCAAGATGGTAATTGGGATGCATTATCTGATCGACTCCAGCGTTCTAATTATATACATCCAGAGAGGATTAATATTTTTATAAACAATTCAAATGATCTTTTTATCAAGGATGCAAACTCTAAAAATACTTTTTTAGAAATATTATCTGATACAGTTTCATGGTGGAAAGAAGATGCTGAAAGATACATAGTTGATGGAAAAAGAAAAACATTCAATGTATATCTGCTAGATTAATACTAATTGTTTGATATGATATAAATACAAGCATATATAAGGACTAGATGATTGCTAGACAGGTTGGACAAATGCTAATAGTTCAAAAAATTTAAATAAATAAAGGTGGATTATGATTGATGAATTAAAAAAGAAGATTGCTTCTACTGATGGTGTGGACTTCGGACCATTTGGAGAGGGGCTTTCTGATGAATGGATTACAAAAGCTGAGGAAAGATTACATTTTATTTTTCCTGAAAGCTATAAATGGTGGCTTAAAAACTATATGGGTGGAGAAATTTATGGAGAAGAAATATTCAGTATCTATGGATTAGATTTTGATAGTGTTGTAGGCAGGGATATCGTATACATAAATGAACTGAACCGAGAAGAAGGGTTTAGTAATTCTGAACAATTAGTCATCTGTGAAGGAGAAGATGGCATGTTTTATTTTCAAAAACAGGAAAGTTTGACCGATGAGTTAGCAGTTTTTAGAGATGGAGAATACTATGCTAGCGATTTTATAGAGTTTCTACTAAAAAGAATAGACGGCTAGTATATTTTAAAGAATCTATTGGATTAAAAAAGTAGGGATTATGCTCAGTAATGATAGATAGGAAGATAGACTGATAGTCGTTTCTATTATTTTTACTGATGTTCGCCAATATTTCTTTCTGGGATTTAAAGGAATATCAGATAGTTTTAAAATCCGAGTAAAAATTCCATCTAATCGTTAAAATTACTAGTACGATGCCATTGGTTACAGTTAAGATTATTAGAGGAAGTTTAAGAGATAAATTAGTCAGACACGACTAAAGTAATCAACAATCTTATTTATCTGTAAACATGCTCTCCTAGGAAATCAAAGGAAATTAAAGATTGAATAGGATATTGACAATTAAAGCATAGATGTATAAAAGTTTGATCTCGACCATAAAGATTGGAAAGACAAGTTGCTAGAGATAGTGCATAATAGATAGAAAAAAGGGGATAGCATTTGCTAATCTTCAGTAGACAGATGATTTTATTAACAATGATAGGACATCTGTTGATGTAGAAGTAATATTTAAGAATAATTTGGAGGTGGATTTTATGTCTGTAGGCTTAATGGTAGGTTATAATTGGTGGACAGTAGGAGAAGGGAGCTTTTTTAATTCATTCTTTTCGACTATTTATGTTCAGTTAGAGAATAATGACTGGGGAAGTAAGTATCCCGTTATCATGAATAAACTTTATTTTGGCGATATTCCTTTGGAAGATATTGAGAGTGGAATAGCAGAGTTGTTATCTATTCAAGAAGAGTTGAAAAAATTTCCACCTCACGACATCATATGGGATTTTGAAGATTTGTCAGTCACTCCTCCTTGGGGAAATCAAATTGCTTCCCATATCACAAATTTATCTCAATATTTTATAACTAGTTCAGGCAGTGATTTATTTGAAGTCATGTTAACTTGTTTTAGATTCGCACTTGAGGAAGGTAAAAATGTAGTTGTAAAAAGTATCTGAAGAAGGATTTTCTAAGAATTTTTTAAATCCAATGAACCATTCAAATTATTGAAACTCCGATTTTTATTATTTCATATAACTCTAAGGTGTAAAAAAAATAAACTGATTTTGTAGATTTTTGAAATGTCATCATTTTGAATACAGCCGTAAATAAAATCTGACTTATTAAACTATCATGGAAACCATTTGTTTAAATGCTAAAGGCTGAATAACCTATCTATGGTCATATTTTTATTGTTAAATTTTATAATATAGAGTGATGTGTTATATGTCATTGTGTAGAGGAGGGAAGAAATTGGATAATATAGTACTACGAAGTGAGTGGTTGGATGAATCGGAAAAGTTTTGCGAAGTTAGGCTTACTTGTAAAACAAAGTTTCTAACAATTTACCAAGTGTGCTATCTCTTTGAGGATGAGATGACGAAGGTATTACTGGACATGGATGATTATATAGAAAATCCTAATCTAGCAAGAAAGATCATTTTTGGAGATGATAGGGTTGGTGGAAGTGGTTATTTTGTTTTCACTTTTGCACCTATTAATGTAAGAGAAGAGTTAAATATTGAAGTGGATATGGAAGTAGCAGATAATGACGAGGGGCTCCATCGATGTCAATTCTATGTCAAAACTCAATTAGAAAATCTAAAGCATTTTAGAAATCATTTACCTAGAATTTTTTCAAAAGACTATAAAAGGACAGTAACATTACATGATGAACAAACTAGAAATGTAATGATTTAGCAAGTGTTTCTCGTTTATTCTATAGATGTATACATTTTTTATTAGATTTTAATTAAAAAAATTGAAGGGGAGGGACTAGTGGACATTTTAAAACTACAGGAAGAGATTGAGGGTACGAACTACTGGGACGCCTATGCATTAGACTTTAGAGCTTCATTTTTTGGAGATGAATGTAGACTCTATATTGAAGTTGAAAATGGACAATCGGATCAGTATTGCTGGGAGATTGTTTTCTACCGTTGCTTTAAGGTAAACTATGAGACGGACGCTGGTTGGACATGTTGGAAAAGTGAGACTGGCACAAGAAATTTCAATATGAAAGATATTCCTTTTGAAAATCTCATGTCTCACACTGTGCATGAGATTAGACTTATCGCCGAGAAAAACAATATGATACAAGCTACAATTACTTTATCAAGTATGTTAATTGAGATTGCATGCCAAGATATTCAAGTCTCTAAGGTCCTAGTGAGTGAACAGAACTTCTTTTGGAAGGTTTAGTTTTGATAATGATTAATAGTTGAACTAGGAGATTCTCTCATTTTTTGAAATGATTTAGTTAAGACTTAGTGAGAATCTGACTTGAAGGTTGACGATAAAACAGTGAAGTCAGCTTGATTCTAAAAGGCTTTGCTATTGCTTTAATATGTGAATAGACACAGAAGGACTAGTCCTTCAGTCAAAATCGACATATGACGAAAACTGGATAGATAGATTTGAAATCGTTCAAGAAGAGGGGGGGATCATCTAGGTACAAGGTATGAAAAAATTTTCTTATTGAAAAAAACTATCGCAAAAGATGGATATCCGATTGTAGTCTATTCTGTAAGTAATTTTTCAGTCGCAAGAAAGAGAAATTTTTCCATAATAACGAAGAAGTATTTAGAAATGCTTCTAGAAAGTAGAAGATCATATCGTCAATAAATTATCATTGTGTATTTTTATCAGCTCTTCTTATAGAAATGTGTCATTGAAGTTTGTACTTTTAGTTTCAGGAATACGATCAGTGAATGCTATTGATAATATTCTAAAGAATTGGAAAGATCAGTAAGAATTAATACTGAGAAAAATACAAGGGTGATGATAAAATAATTTTACTTTTTTATTCCTTTTTGATATAATAGACGACAAGAAAGAATATCTTATCAGTAAATCCCAAGCGAGCCTGAGATAGTGAGAGTCAGGTGGTTGAGAGATGAGTGTGGCGCTTTTGGTAAATTTTAAAAAATAATGAAGTAATAAATTAGGGTGGAACCGCGTTTCTGACGCCCCTAGTCGCAAGGCTTGGGTGTTGAAATTCGGTTCTTTTTGAATTCGTCTAATGCCTAAGTAGAAAGGAGCATAATGCTTAAAGGATCTTGTTTATGTAAAGCAGTGACCTACACTCTAGATGAGGAATTATCGGAATTAGTTTTTTGTCATTGCTCATTTTGTCGGAAAGCAACTGCGTCTGCCTATACAGTTAATGCTAAAGTTAGCAGTGAAAAGCTAGTATTGCATGGAAAAGAAAAGCTTGTTTCCTATAGTTCTTCTCCAGGAAAACAGCGTTATTACTGCCAGAACTGTCATAGTCAAATTTTCACTGTTCAAGAAAATATACCAGAAGTCTGTGCTTTGAAATTAGGTACAATAGATGAATGCGATCAGAATTTACAAACTGTTCCTAAACGTCATATTTTTCAGGACCCAGCCTTTTCTTGGTTGCTTGATAAATAAATCTAAGAAGATAATATAAATTAAAGGAGTAAACAATGTCTAAAAAATTGACTTTCCAGGAAATCATCCTTACTTTGCAACAATACTGGAATGATCAGGGTTGTATGCTGATGCAGGCTTATGATAATGAAAAAGGTGCGGGAACCATGAGCCCTTACACTTTCCTTCGTGCCATTGGTCCTGAGCCATGGAATGCAGCTTATGTAGAGCCATCACGTCGTCCAGCAGACGGTCGTTACGGGGAAAATCCAAACCGTCTTTACCAACACCATCAATTCCAAGTGGTGATGAAACCATCACCATCAAACATTCAAGAGCTCTACCTAGAGTCATTGGAAAAATTGGGTATCAATCCTTTGGAACACGATATTCGTTTCGTTGAAGATAACTGGGAAAATCCATCAACTGGTTCAGCTGGTCTTGGATGGGAAGTTTGGCTTGACGGTATGGAAATTACTCAATTCACTTACTTCCAACAAGTCGGTGGCTTGGCAACTGGTCCTGTTACTGCTGAGGTTACTTACGGATTGGAACGTTTGGCTTCTTACATCCAAGAAGTAGACTCAGTTTATGATATTGAGTGGGCTCCAGGTGTTAAATACGGAGAAATCTTCCTTCAACCAGAATACGAGCATTCAAAATACAGCTTTGAAGTTTCTGATCAAGATATGCTTCTTGAAAACTTTGAGAAATTTGAAAAAGAAGCAGGACGTGCCTTGGAATTGGGTCTTGTTCACCCTGCCTATGACTACGTTTTGAAATGTTCACACACCTTCAACTTGCTTGATGCTCGTGGAGCAGTATCCGTTACAGAACGTGCAGGTTATATCGCTCGTATCCGTAACTTGGCCCGTGTCGTAGCTAAAACATTCGTGGCAGAACGCAAGAAACTCGGATACCCACTTCTTGATGAAGCAACACGTGCAAAACTCTTAGCAGAAGAGGAAGAATAAAAACAGTTACAAGAATAGAAAAAGGGCGAACAAAGTGAGCCCGTATGGCACCCAGAGGCAAGTCGAAGACTTGCTATAGGGATAGGCACCGCCGTACTGCTATATGGGGATTTTTGAAACTTTAGGTTCAAAAATTAGTTAGCTAAATCCACTTTGATGAGACTGTTGGAAATCTATGTCAAGGAGGCATCAGATTTTCATACAGCCTCACAAAGTTAGTTAGCAACGTCCCCAGTATCTAAGGTGCCTATCAAAAAGAAGAAATTTTGTAAAGGAAAAAACATGGCAAAAAATTTATTAGTAGAACTAGGACTCGAAGAGTTACCAGCCTACGTTGTCACACCAAGTGAAAAACAACTAGGTGAAAAAATGGCAGCCTTTTTGGATAATAACCGCCTTTCATACGAAGGAATTCAAACTTTTTCAACTCCACGTCATTTGGCTGTTCGCGTACTTGGCTTGGCAGACCAACAAACGGATTTGACTGAAGATTTTAAAGGACCTTCTAAAAAAATTGCTTTGGATGCAGAAGGAAACTTTTCTAAAGCAGCGCAAGGGTTTGTCCGTGGTAAAGGCTTGACTGTAGATGATATCGAATTCCGTGAAATCAAAGGTGAAGAATATGTCTACGTAACTAAGCATGAAGCTGGAAAACCAGCTGAGGAAGTTTTGGCTGGAATTCCAGAAGTATTGGCTAGCTTAAGCTTCCCAGTAAGTATGCACTGGGCAAACAATACCTTTGAATATATCCGTCCAGTCCATACGTTGACAGTTCTTTTGGATGATGTGGCACTCGATATGGATTTCTTAGATATTCATTCAGGAAGAGTTAGCCGTGGACATCGTTTCCTTGGTCACGAAGTAGAAATTCAGCATGCTGACAGCTATGAAGAAGACCTGCGCAAAGTTTATGTTATTGCTGATAGCACTGAACGCGAAAATATGATTCGTGAGCAAATTAAGGCTATTGAAGCTGAAGAAGGTGTTCAGGTACAAATTGATGAAGGACTCTTGAATGAAGTTCTGAATTTGGTTGAATACCCAACTGCCTTCATGGGGAATTTTGATCCTAAGTACCTAGAGGTTCCAGAAGAAGTTTTGGTCACTTCAATGGAGACTCATCAACGCTACTTTGTAGTTCGTGACCTTGATGGAAATCTAAAACCAAACTTTATTTCTGTCCGTAACGGAAATGCAGAGTATTTGGATAATGTTATCCGAGGAAATGAGAAAGTCTTAGTTGCGCGTCTTGAAGATGGTGAATTTTTCTGGCGTGAAGACCAAAAATTGAAGATTGAAGATCTTGTAGCTAAATTATCACATGTAACCTTCCATGAAAAGATTGGTTCATTACGTGAACACATGATTCGTACTGGAAAAATTGCTATCCTTTTGGCAGAAAAAGCAGGTTTATCAGTTGATGAAACTATTTATCTTGCTCGTGCTGCAGCCATTTATAAATTTGACCTCTTAACCGGTATGGTTGGTGAATTTGATGAGCTTCAAGGGATCATGGGAGAGAAATATGCTCTTCTCGCTGGTGAGAACGCAGCAGTGGCACAAGCTATTCGTGAGCACTATCTTCCTGATTCAGCAGACGGTGCTCTTCCTGAATCTAAAGTCGGAGCAATCCTTGCACTAGCTGATAAATTGGATACTCTTTTGTCCTTCTTCTCTGTTGGCTTGATTCCATCTGGTTCAAATGACCCTTATGCTCTTCGTCGTGCAACACAAGGGATTGTCCGTATCTTGGAAGACTTTGGATGGAATATTCCAATGGACGAATTGATTGCTAGCCTTTATGCTTTATCATTTGATAGCCTAACTTACGATAATCAAGAAGAAGTGCTTAACTTTATCAAAGCTCGTGTTGATAAGATGATGGGTTCTACTGCAAAAGATATTAAGGAAGCTGTTCTTGCAAGTTCAAACTTTGTTGTTGCAGATATGATTGAAGCAGCAGAAGCCTTAACTGAAGCTGCAAAAACTGAAAACTACAAATCATCAGTTGAATCATTATCTCGTGCCTTCAACCTAGCGGAAAAAGCAGAAGGCTCAGTCAAAGTTGATACTAGCCTCTTTGAAAATGAACAAGAAAAAGCACTAGCTCAAGCTGTAGAAAGCTTAGAATTGAAAGGTTCAGCTAGTGATAAATTAGAGCAATTATTTGCTCTTAGTCCAGTTATTGATGCTTTCTTTGATAATACAATGGTTATGGCAGAGGATGTTGATGTTAAGAATAATCGCCTAGCTATTCTAACTGAACTTGTGAATAAAGCAAAAACAGTCGCTGCTTTTAATCTTCTTAATACAAAATAGAAATTAAAAAGTAGATTGGAGGTTCAAATATGACACCAGAAAAAATCGCTCGTATTAATGAGCTTGCGAAAAAGAAAAAAACTGAAGGCTTGACTGCAGAAGAAAAAGTAGAACAGGCTAAACTTCGTGAGGAATATATCGAAGGCTATCGTCGTTCAGTTCGTCATCACATTGAAGGAATCAAAATCGTAGATGAAGATGGAAATGATGTGACTCCTGAGAAACTTCGTCAGGTACAACGTGAAAAAGGCTTGCATGGTCGTAGTCTTGACGATCCAAATTCATAAATAAAAAAATTCTCGGTTTGTGTGTGCGAACCGAGATTTCTATTATAAAAAAAGGAACCATTTTGGGTTCCTTTTTGTTAGTTATTAGTTACTTGCACCAGAAGTAGCATCCGCATCTCCATGGCCTCCGTCAGCTGAGTCAGAAGCACCAGAAGTAGCATCTGCGTCACCGTGGCCTCCAGCAGGAGCAAACGGACCGCTTCCTCCTACCAAACGTTGACCAGTTTCTTTCAAGTACCAGTCAAGCCATGGTTGGAAGTTAAAGACAATTTCATTGATACCAGCATATGATCCGTCAGGATAGTACATTGCTTGGTAGTTGTGAGTGTTGATAACACCAGCAGGTGAACCAGGAACGATTGTACGTACGTATTCTTGGTTACCATTGCGAAGTGTTCCAATAACCCACTCAACATTTTTCATACGTGCTGGTGGAAGTGAACCGTGAACTGTTGACATACGGCTACCAGATTGAGATGGTACACGTTTTGCAAACATTGTATCAGGATCTTGGTGAGCGTTGTTGTAGTAGAGGAATTGGTTGTTATCGTCAGCGTATGTCAATTCAAAAGGCATAGCTTTCAAGAACATATCAATTTGGTTAACAGTCAAGATACCATGGTCAAGTTTAACATATGTATCACCTGAAACAGCACCTGTGATTTCTGCGACTTTTTCTACCCAGTTTGGATCGTCAGGATCAACTTCTGTAATAGTTGTAGCGATTGGTTTTCCACAATCCAAGTCTTCTGGTTCAATTGGTTTTGGTTTTTTCAATTTAGAAACGACTCCTACGTATTTGACAAAGTTATCTAAGCAAGTTTCAAGGAATTTAACAGTTCCTTCGTTGATAATATTTCCGTTAGCATCAAAAGCTTCTTTAGCTTTTCCAAGAAGGAATTCATTACCTGGAAGAGTGTAGGCATTTACCCCTGGTGCGTCAAGGATTTTCCGAAGGTGAACTTGGGCACGTGAAGTACCTTGGTCGTAGTAAGAAGCACCGACGATCATGACTGGTTTGTTTTCGAATGGATGTACTTCGTATGAAAGCCATTCAAGAACAGACTTAAGTGAAGCAGAAATAGTGTGGTTGTGCTCTGGAGTAGCAATAATCACACCATCAGCGCGAGTAATTTTGTTGTAAAGAAGACGCAACTGGAAGCTTTCGTCCCATTTTTCATCTTGATTAAACATTGGAACTTCATCAATTTCAAAAACTTCTAATTCAAACTTGAGTTTGAAGTTACGACGGATGAATTCCAAGAGTTTGCGGTTATATGATTGGTCGTAGTTTGATCCAACAAGTCCAACAAATTTCATTCTTTCGATCTCCTATCTTACAAATTTTCCCAGTCAAATTCTTCTGCATCTTTACGAAGAAGTTCTTGTGCGTTACGCAATTTTTCAGTCACTTTAACAAAGATACGGAAGTCATCAAAGATGGCATCCAATTTCTTGATTACATCAAGATCTACCAAGTCACCATTCTTATCGAATGCTTGAAGAGAATGAGAGAGCAAGAACTCATCTGGGAGAACATTTGCTTTAATTTCTGGTGCATTCAAGATTTGACGGAGTTGCAATTGAGCACGTGATGAACCGAGTGTACCGTATGAAGCACCTGTGATCATCACTGGTTTGTTAAGGAGTGGAAATACTCCATAAGAAATCCAAGCAAGAGCGCTCATAAGAACGGCAGGAATTGAGTGATCATATTCAGGAGTACCGATAATCACACCATCAGCTGCTTCGATTTTTGCAGCGATTTCCAAGGCTTCTGCAGGAATAAGTTTATCTGCAGGTTTGTTGAAGACTGGTAGGTCTTTAATTTCTACCAATTCGATTTCTGCTTTATCAGCAAAGTGTTTTTGCATATATTGAAGCAGTTGGCGGTTTGTGGAACGTTTAGAGTTAGTTCCTACAATAGCAATAAGTTTTAGCATGAGCTTTCCTTTCTCTTTTTGCATTATTTATTATTTATCTTTGGATACCGGATGAACAAGCGATATGTCCATCTTTATCAATAAGGATGGCTTCAATTCCATCGATATTTTCGATTTGCCACATGATAGAAGCGCTACGTTGGCCAAACAATCGTGTGGTCCATATCTCGCCGTCAACAGAGCGGTCAGATATAATCGTTAAACTAGCCAAATCCGTTTCAATAGGATAGCCAGTTTCACTATCGAAAATGTGATGATAATCCTTTCCATCGATTTCAAGATGCCGTTCATAAATTCCAGAAGTAACAACGGATTTTCCAGTAATAGATAAGGTCATCAGGTGATTACCACGTGGATGATTAGGGTCTTGAATACCAATTTGCCAAGGTTGTCCATTTCTGGCTTGGTTATTACCAATGGTAAGGATATTTCCCCCAAGATTGATAAGAGCAGAAGTGACACCATTTTCTTTTAAGAAAGTAGCAACCTTATCTGCGCTATAGCCCTTTGCTAAACAACCTAAATCAATTTTCATTCCTTTCTTTTCTAAGAAAACAGTAGAAGAAATTGAATCAAGTTTGATAAAACGGGGATCTATCAATGGTAAAACCGAAGAAATTTCTTCAGGACTAGCAACTTTTGCATCGGAAAAACCAATACGCCAGATTTGTACTAAGGGACCAATGCTGATATTGAGATTGCTTCCAGAGGCTAGACTGTGTTCTAATCCTAAAGAAATCAGTTCAAACAGATCAGGGTGGACCTTAACTGGGGCAATTCCTGCCTGATAGTTAACTTCCATCAATTCCGATTCGATACTATTCGCATTAAATCGAAATTCAAGTTCCTTGAGCAAATCAAAAGCTTGACGGAGAAGATTATCCGCTTGTTCATGTACCAAGGAAATAGTAATCGTAGTTCCCATTAACCGTTCAGATAATGAACTGAGAGGCAAAAAATCAACTCCCTTCAAATCAATTGGAAATAGTTGTAAATCCAGACTATGAAAGCAATCTGAAGATTTAAATTTCATTTCCATATAAATAGAATATCATAAAGTCAGCGTTTTCACAATTTGTTTTTTTAAAAAAGTCAAGAAATATGCTCAAATAAACCAAATTCCCTTAAAATAAAATTTGAAAACGCTGGAAATAAGTTAATATACGTTTTCGATCTTTTCAAAAATAAGTGAAAATGAGTAAAAAGGTTGTAAACGCTCACAGAAAATGATATACTAGGAAGGTAAATAAAAAATTAAAGGTAGGAATTATCTTATGAGTAAAATCGTAGTCGTGGGTGCTAACCACGCTGGAACTGCTTGTATCAACACTATGTTGGACAATTTTGGAAATGAAAATGAAATCGTTGTTTTTGACCAAAACTCAAACATTTCATTCCTAGGATGTGGAATGGCTCTTTGGATTGGTGAGCAAATCGATGGTCCAGAAGGTCTCTTCTACTCAGATAAAGAAAAATTGGAAGCAAAAGGTGCTAAAGTTTACATGAACTCACCAGTTCTTTCAATTGACTATGATAACAAAGTTGTAACTGCTGAAGTTGATGGAAAAGAACACAAAGAATCATACGAAAAATTGATCTTTGCTACAGGTTCAACTCCAATCT
Organism: uncultured Streptococcus sp.; assembly: GCF_963511325.1. Lineage (GTDB taxonomy): Bacteria > Bacillota > Bacilli > Lactobacillales > Streptococcaceae > Streptococcus. The sequence continues at coordinate 125,875 of NZ_CAUPII010000001.1, read as the reverse complement.
TGCCACCAATTGAAGGTGTTGAAATTGTTAAAGGTAACCGTGAGTTCAAAGCTACTCTTGAAAATGTACAATTCGTTAAATTGTACCAAAACGCTGAAGAAGTTATCAACAAACTTGCAGATAAGAGCCAAAATCTTAACCGTATCGCTGTTGTTGGTGGTGGATACATCGGTGTTGAGCTTGCTGAAGCTTTCGAACGTCTTGGAAAAGAAGTTGTTCTTGTTGACATCGTAGATACAGTCTTGAACGGATACTATGACAAAGACTTCACTCAATTGATGGCTAAAAACTTGGAAGACCACAACATCCGCTTGGCACTTGGTCAAACTGTAAAAGCTATCGAAGGTGATGGTAAAGTTGAACGCTTGATCACTGACAAAGAAAGCTTTGACGTTGATATGGTTATCCTTGCAGTTGGTTTCCGTCCTAACACAGCTCTTGCTGATGGTAAGATTGAACTCTTCCGCAACGGTGCTTTCCTTGTTAACAAAAAACAAGAAACATCTATCCCAGGTGTATTTGCAGTGGGTGACTGTGCGACTGTTTATGATAACGCTCGTAAAGACACTAGCTACATCGCGCTTGCATCAAACGCAGTTCGTACTGGTATCGTAGGTGCATACAACGCTTGTGGACATGAACTTGAAGGAATCGGTGTTCAAGGATCAAACGGTATCTCTATCTACGGTCTTCACATGGTTTCAACTGGTTTGACTCTTGAAAAAGCAAAAGCAGCAGGCTACAATGCAACTGAAACTGGCTTCAACGATCTTCAAAAACCAGAATTTATGAAACATGACAACCATGAAGTAGCTATCAAGATTGTCTTCGACAAAGATAGTCGTGAAATCCTTGGTGCTCAAATGGTATCACGTGATCCTGGAATCGCTATGGGAATCCACATGTTCTCACTTGCTATCCAAGAACACGTTACAATTGAAAAATTGGCCTTGACAGACCTATTCTTCTTGCCACACTTCAACAAACCATACAATTACATCACAATGGCTGCACTTACAGCTGAAAAATAATGATTTGTAAAACGGAAGATTTAATTCTTCCGTTTTTATCATCAAAAAATGAGAGTGGGACAGAAATCGGTAATTCGTTAGAATTCGATTTCGTCGTCCCACCTACGCACAGTTGAATAGGGCTGTAAAATCTGATGAAATCAGCGAAGTAGAGCCCACTCAACCACTGCGTCTTGCTCGACAATCTAAAGACAATTGAGAGGCTAGGACTTTTGTCCCAGCCTCATTTTTGATATCTAGATGTTATGAAGTTTCTTCTTTTACGAAGGTGAACCCTTCTCCTAAAATTTCGTGTGCTTCAGTGATGGTAATAAAGGCCATCGGATCCACGGTATGTATCATTTCTTTCATCTTAATCATTTCATTTCTTGCTACGATACAGTAGATAATTTTTAAATCTTTTTGACTGTAGTAACCTTGTCCAGATATGAAGGTGACACCTCGACTTAACTCTTCATTGATTTTATCTGCCACTTCCATAGGCTTTTGAGTGATAATCATAAAACCTTTTCCAGCATATCCGCCTTCACCAATCAAGTCAATAACTCTTGAAACGATGAAGTCAAATAGAAGTGTATAAGTAACGAGACGAAGGTCTTGGAAGATAATTAAAATGAGCATTAAGATGAGGAAGTCTAGTGCAAAGAGTAATTTCCCTACGGAGATATTGGTGTACTTGTTCAGGATTCGAGCAACGATATCTGTCCCTCCAGTGGTACCACCAGCATTGAAGATAATACCTAGACCAAGTCCTAAAAGAACACCCGCAACTAAAGCAACGATGACCAGATCTCCCTCAAGATTAAAGCTGAGAGGAATCTTTTCAAAGATTGCTAACCAAATGGATAAGGAAATGGTTCCGAGTAGGCTGCTGTACAGGGTCTTCGCACCAAATATTTTCCAGGCTAGAATGAATAATGGGATATTGATGATGAGGTTCATCACGGAGATAGGGATGTTAAAGAGATAATAGGTAATCAAGGTGATTCCTGTTGCTCCACCCTCGAATAAGTGGTGGGGCACAACAAAATACGTGAGTCCGAAGGCATAAATGGCAGCTCCGAATATAATAGTTAAAATAGATTTGATATGCCGTAGCATTGAACACACCTCCCATTTTTATTTGAGTCTATAGCAGTAACAGCCCACCAGTATACAAGACTTTATTTGATTTTCATGGACTGAATCTTTTCAGGGTCTGGTGTGACACGGAGGGTCTTTTGCCCAGTATAGGTGACAAAACCAGGTTTTCCACCAGTTGGTTTGTTGAGTTTTTTAACTTCAATCATATCTACCTGAACGAGATTTGAGAGACGCCCCTTAGAGAAGTAGGCTGCAAGTTCTGCAGCGTCTGTTTTAACCTCATCAGTCGGATTGAGATTGGCAGTGATAACAACGTGACTTCCAGGGATGTCCTTAGCATGGAACCAGAGTTCTTCTTTACGAGCCATTTTAAAGGTTAACTCGTCGTTTTGAAGGTTGTTACGACCAACTAGGATAATGGTTTTTCCGTCGCTTGCAAGATATTTTTCAGGTTTCTGTCGTTTCTGGATTTTTTCCCTTTGTCTTCTGCGGATAAATCCTGTTTGAATCAATTCCTCACGAATTTCAGCAATTTCATCTAGTCCAGCCTGGTTGAGAACTGTCTCTACACTTTCTAGGTAACGAATAGTAGCCTTGGTTTCTTCGATTAGTTCAGTCAGGTATTTAACAGCTTCTTTTAATTTCTGATAGCGTTTGAAGTAGCGTTGAGCATTTTGGTTTGGAGTTAAAGCCTTATCAAGTGCAATCGTGATAGGCTGGTTGGTGTAGTAGTTTTCCAAAATGACCTGATCTTGGTCATTGGGAACTTGATGGAGGAAAGTGGTTAGTAACTCACCTTTTTGACGAAATTCTTCTGCATTTTCGGTAGCCAGAAGTTCTTTTTCCTGTTTCTTTAGTTTTTGACGATTCTTTTGTAGTTCGTTTTCGACGCGACGTATGAGTTCGCTAGCCTGTTGTTTCACACGGTCACGTTCGGCTTTATCCTTATAATAGATATCAAGTAATTGTGAAAGACTGTCAAAATTCTCTGCTGTTTTACTAGAAAAAGGCACACAAGAAAAGGATTTATCTGTTAGGCAAGGGTTGGTTTCTTGTCCAAAGAAGTTCCGGAAAGTGGCTAGTTTATCATTAAGCAGTTGTCTTTCTAACTCGGTTGCTGTATCTCTTCCCAAACCTTGAAAGAGGTTTTGAAGATTTTTAGCAGTTAACTCTTGTGTTTGTAGAATCTCAAAGAGTTTTTCGTCCTTGACCATAAAAGGATTGAGAGCTTCTGTACTTGGAGGAGCGATATAAGTAGCACCTGGTAATAAGGTACGGTAGCTATTTTGAGAGAAACCGATATGCTTGATAACTTCAAGAATTTTGTGACTAGACTTATCTACAAGGAGAATATTGCTATGTTTGCCCATAATCTCGATCATAAGCGTGGCCTGGATATGGTCCCCAATCTCGTTTTTATTGGAAACCGTGATTTCCACGATACGATCGTTTTCAATTTGCTCGATTGACTCAATAACTGCTCCTTGAAGATACTTTCTCAATACCATAATAAAAGTAGATGGCTGAGCAGGGTTTTCAAAGGTGGACTCTGTTAACTGGATGCGTCCAAAAACTGGATGGGCAGACAGGAGCAAGCGATGACTTTTACGATTGCTACGGATTTGCAAGACCAGTTCTTGGTCAAAGGGTTGATTTATCTTTTGGATGCGACCATTGAGTAGTTCAGTTCGCAATTCCTCAACCATGTGGTGTAAAAAAAATCCATCAAATGACATGGTACTCTCCTCGTCAATGTATTCCATAGTATTATATCAAAAAGGTAGAATAAAATCATAGAAATGTGATATAATAAAGCCAAGTAAAGAGAATCGAGAAGCACATGTATATTGAAATGGTAGATGAAACTGGACAAGTTTCAAAAGAAATTTTAGAACAAACACAGGAAATTTTAGAATTTGCTGCAAAAAAAATTGGAAAAGAAGACAAGGAAATGGCGGTCACATTTGTGACCAACGAACGAAGCCATGAACTCAATCTAGAGTTTCGTGATACCGATCGTCCAACAGATGTTATCAGTCTTGAATATAAGCCGGAGTTAGAGATTGCCTTTGATGAGGAAGATCTGGAAAATGATCCCGACTTGGCAGATATGATGTCAGAATTTGATGCTTATATCGGTGAGCTTTTCATTTCCATTGATAAGGCACATGAGCAAGCTGAGGAGTACGGTCATAGTTTTGAGCGTGAGATGGGCTTCTTGGCAGTGCACGGTTTTTTACACATTAACGGCTATGATCACTACACTCCCGAGGAAGAAGCGGAGATGTTCGGTTTACAAGAAGAAATTTTGACAGCCTATGGACTCACAAGACAATAAACGAAAATGGAAAAATCGTGACCTAATCTCCAGTTTAGAATTTGCCATTACAGGAATTTTTACTGCGATTAAGGAAGAACGTAATATGAGAAAGCATGCAGTGACAGCTCTAATAGTTGTTCTTGCAGGTTTTGTTTTTCAGGTGTCACGAATCGAATGGTTATTTCTACTCTTGAGCATTTTCTTGGTAGTAGCCTTTGAAATTATCAACTCTGCCATTGAAAATGTGGTGGATTTGGCCAGTCACTATCACTTTTCTATGTTGGCAAAAAAAGCTAAAGACATGGCAGCTGGTGCCGTGCTTGTGGTCTCTCTTTTTGCCGCTTTGACAGGTGCACTTATCTTTCTCCCACGGATTTGGGATTTATTATTTTAAACAGTAAGAGGAAATTATGACATTTAAATCAGGCTTTGTAGCCATTTTAGGACGTCCAAATGTAGGGAAGTCAACTTTTTTGAATCATGTCATGGGGCAAAAAATCGCCATCATGAGTGATAAGGCGCAGACAACGCGCAATAAAATCATGGGGATTTACACCACTGATAAGGAGCAAATTGTCTTTATCGACACACCAGGGATTCACAAACCTAAAACAGCTCTCGGAGATTTCATGGTTGAGTCTGCCTACAGTACCCTTCGCGAAGTGGACACCGTACTTTTCATGGTGCCTGCGGATGAAGCGCGTGGTAAGGGGGATGACATGATTATTGAGCGTCTCAAGGCTGCCAAGGTCCCTGTGATTCTGGTGGTGAACAAGATTGACAAGGTTCATCCAGACCAGCTTTTGTCTCAGATTGATGATTTCCGTAATCAAATGGACTTTAAGGAAATTGTTCCGATTTCAGCCCTTCAGGGGAATAATGTTTCACGTTTAGTCGATATTCTCAGTGAAAATCTTGAGGAAGGTTTCCAATATTTCCCTGCGGATCAAATCACAGACCATCCAGAGCGTTTCTTGGTTTCTGAGATGATTCGTGAAAAGGTCCTACACTTAACTCGTGAAGAAATTCCACACTCAGTTGCAGTAGTGGTGGACTCTATGAAAAGAGACGAGGATACAGACAAGGTTCATATCCGAGCAACTATTATGGTCGAACGTGACAGCCAAAAAGGGATTGTCATCGGTAAAGGTGGTGCCATGCTCAAGAAAATTGGGACTATGGCCCGTCGTGATATCGAGCTCATGCTAGGAGACAAGGTCTTCCTAGAAACTTGGGTCAAGGTTAAGAAAAACTGGCGAGATAAGAAGCTAGATTTGGCTGACTTTGGCTATAACGAAAAAGAATATTAAGAAGAGGTGGGCAGTAGCCTGCTTCTTGTTTTTGGAGAAGGAGGAGTTATGCCTGAATTACCTGAAGTCGAAACGGTTCGTCGAGGCTTGGAAAAACTGATTCAAGCTAAGAAGATTGCTAGTCTTGACATTCATTATCCTAAGATGATTAAGACAGATTTGGATCAGTTTCAGAAAGAATTGCCTGGTCAAGAGATTCAATCGATGGGGCGCCGTGGCAAGTATTTACTTTTCTTCCTGACAGACAAGGTCTTGATTTCTCATCTAAGGATGGAAGGCAAGTATTTTTACTATCCAGACCAGGTTCCTGAGCGTAAGCATGCCCATGTTTTGATTCATTTTGAAGATGGTGGAACTCTTGTTTATGAGGATGTCCGCAAGTTTGGAACTATGGAATTGCTTGCTCCTGAACTCTTAGATGCTTACTTTGTATCTAAAAAGCTTGGACCAGAACCTACTGAACAGGATTTTGACTTAGAAATTTTTATAGGTGCCTTGAAGAAATCTAAAAAACCTATCAAATCGCATCTTCTCGATCAGACTTTGGTTGCTGGATTGGGAAATATCTACGTGGATGAAGTTATCTGGAGGGCAAAGGTTCATCCAGCTAGTCCTTCTCAGAGTTTGACAAGAGCTGAAGCGACAGCTATTCATGAACAGACCATTGCAGTCTTGGGGCAGGCTGTTGAAAAAGGCGGTTCAACCATTCGCACCTATACCAATGCATTTGGCGAAGATGGGACCATGCAAGACTTTCATCAAGTCTATGATAAAGCTGGACAAGCTTGTTCACGTTGTGGATCCATTATCGAAAAAATTCAACTCGGTGGTCGTGGAACCCATTTTTGCCCAAAATGTCAAAGGAGAAAGTGATGGGAAAAATTATTGGAATCACTGGTGGTATTGCATCCGGGAAGTCCACCGTCACAAATTTTCTAAGACAAAAAGGGTTTGAAGTGGTAGATGCGGATGCTCTTGTTCACCAACTTCAAAAACCTGGTGGTCGCCTTTATCAGATTTTAGTAGAGCATTTCGGTGAAAAAGTCCTTCTAGAAGATGGGGAACTGAATCGACCATTACTTGCCAGTCTTATCTTTTCTAACTCTGAGGAAAGAGAATGGTCTAAAGAAACTCAAGGAAAAATCATCCGTGACGAATTGAGGGCTTTGAGAGACAAGTTCAGTGAAACAGAAGAACTATTTTTTATGGATATTCCATTGCTTTTTGAACAGGACTATGCTTCATGGTTCGATGAAACTTGGCTAGTTTATGTAAGGCTAGATACCCAGCTGGATCGCTTAATGAACCGTGATCAGTTATCCAAAGAGTCAGCTGAAACTCGTTTAGCTTCACAGTGGCCTTTAGAAGAAAAGAAAAAATTTGCTACTTATATATTAGACAATAATGGCAGTCGAACGCGGCTTTTGAGTCAAGTAGTGACCTTACTTGAAGGAGGCGATGCCCATGCAAGAGATTAGTTGGAAGGATAATCTTCGTATTGCTTGGTTTGGTTGCTTTTTAACAGGAGCCAGCATTTCTCTCGTTGTTCCTTTCATGCCTATTTTTGTCGAACAGTTAGGAATTGAAGGAGATCAAGTTGCCTTTTATTCAGGTTTAGCTATATCAGTTTCTGCTATTTCTGCAGCCTTTGTATCACCAATTTGGGGTATCTTAGCAGACAAGTATGGTCGAAAAACCATGATGATTCGTGCTGGGCTAGCCATGACCATTACTATGGGAGGTCTGGCATTTGTTCCAAATGTTGTCTGGCTCTTGTTCTTACGGTTTCTTAATGGAGTTTTTACAGGATTTGTACCCAATGCGACAGCTTTAATTGCAAGTCAAGTTCCCAAAGATAGGTCAGGATACGCTCTAGGGACTTTATCAACTGGTGTTGTCGCCGGAACTTTGACTGGTCCCTTTGTCGGTGGTTTCATTGCCGAAATTTTTGGAATTCGAAATGTCTTTTTATTGGTTGGTAGTTTCCTGTTCTTGGCAGCTATCTTAACCATTCTTTTTATCAAAGAAAACTTTCAACCAGTGCCAAAAGAAAAAGCACTCCCTACAAAAGAGCTCTTTACTTCTGTTAAATATCCTGTTCTCTTGATAAATCTATTTCTAACTAGCTTTGTGATTCAATTTGCTGCCCAATCTATTGGTCCCATCCTTGCCCTGTATGTACGAGACCTTGGACAGAAAGAGAATCTTCTCTTTGTCTCTGGCTTGATTGTATCCAGCATGGGATTTTCAAGTATGATGAGTGCAGGTATCATGGGTAAATTAGGTGATAAAGTGGGTAATCATCGACTTCTTGTCGTAGCTCAGGGATATTCAGTTTTCATATATCTATTATGTGCAAATGCGACGAGCCCATTCCAATTAGGCTTCTATCGTTTTCTATTTGGTCTTGGGACAGGAGCTCTAATACCTGGTGTCAATGCTCTCCTAAGCAAAATGACTCCTAAAGTTGGCATTTCAAGGGTATTTGCCTTTAATCAAGTCTTCTTTTATCTAGGAGGGGTGATAGGTCCCTTAGCAGGATCAGCAGTAGCGGGACAATTTGGCTATCACTCAGTATTTTATGCAACAGCTCTTTGTGTAGCTCTCAGTTGTTTATTTAACCTTATCCAATTTAGAACATTATTAAAAGTGAAGGAAATCTAGTGCGAGTAAAAATCAATCTCAAATGCTCCTCTTGTGGCAGCATCAATTATCTAACCAGTAAGAACTCCAAAACCCATCCAGACAAGATTGAGGTCTTAAAGTATTGCCCTAAAGAAAGAAAAGTGACTCTACATCTTGAATCTAAGTAGAAATTATGGTAGAATAATAGGGATTTTAAGGAGTTTGATATGTATAACCTATTATTAACCATTCTATTAGTATTATCTGTTGTGATTGTGATTGCAATTTTCATGCAACCAACTAAAAACCAATCTAGCAATGTATTTGATGCCAGTGCAGGTGATTTGTTTGAACGTAGCAAAGCGCGCGGTTTTGAAGCTGTGATGCAACGTTTGACAGGAATTTTAGTCTTTTTCTGGCTAGCCATTGCCTTAGCATTGACGGTATTATCAAGTAGATAAGAAAATAATGGGCGGGACTAGGTCTTTGCCTATTTTTATTTTTAAAAGAAATAAGGTTTTACACCAAAAAGAAAATATTATAAATCTAGAAAGTAAACATGAAAGATAAAATAAAAGAATATTTACAAGAGAAGGGGAGTGTCACAGTTAATGACTTGGCCAGTGCTCTCGGGAAGGATGGTTCAAAGGACTTCCGTGAGTTAATCAAAACTCTTTCCTTGATGGAACGTAAGCACCAGATTCGCTTTGAAGAAGATGGTAGTTTAACCCTAGAACAGAAGAAAAAACATGAGATTACCCTAAAAGGAATTTTCCATGCCCATAAAAATGGGTTCGGTTTTGTAAGTCTTGAAGGCGAAGAAGACGATCTTTTTGTTGGAAAAAGTGATGTTAATTATGCCATTGATGGTGATACTGTTGAAGTTGTCATCAAGAAAGTTGCTGACCGTAACAAAGGAACCGCAGCAGAAGCAAAGATTATCGATATTTTAGAACACAGTCTCACGACAGTTGTCGGGCAAATTATTCTCGATGAGGAAAAGCCTAAGTATGCAGGTTATATCCGTTCTAAAAACCAAAAAATAAGTCAACCGATTTATGTGAAAAAGCCATCTCTCAAACTAGAAGGGACAGAAGTACTCAAGGTCTTTATTGACAAGTACCCAAGTAAGAAACACGACTTCTTTGTGGCGAGTGTCCTAGATGTGGTTGGACATTCAACGGATGCAGGGATTGATGTCCTTGAAGTCCTAGAGTCTATGGATATTGTCTCAGAATTTCCAGAGGCTGTTATTAAAGAAGCAGAAAGTGTACCAGATGCTCCATCAGAGAAGGATATAGAAGGACGATTGAACCTAAGAGATGAAATTACCTTTACCATAGATGGAGCAGATGCTAAGGACTTGGACGACGCAGTTCACATCAAGCCATTGAAGAATGGAAATTTTGAACTAGGAGTTCATATCGCGGATGTTTCATACTATGTAACAGAGGGTTCTGCCCTTGACAAGGAAGCCCTCAATCGAGCGACCTCTGTCTATGTGACAGACCGAGTAGTTCCAATGCTACCAGAACGCCTTTCAAATGGCATCTGTTCTCTTAATCCTCAAGTGGACCGCTTGACTCAATCTGCTATTATGGAGATTGACAAAAATGGTCGGGTTCGTAATTACACCATTACGCAGACAGTTATCAAGACAAGTTTCCGTATGACTTATAGTGATGTGAATGATATCCTAGAAGGTGATGAAGAGAAGAGACAAGAGTATAAGAAAATTGTTCCTAGCATCGAACTCATGGCCAAGCTCCATGAAATTCTTGAAGGTATGCGGATTAAGCGTGGAGCTCTTAATTTTGATACCAATGAAGCTAAAATCTTGGTTGACAAGCAAGGGAAACCAGTAGATATTGTTCTTCGTCATCGCGGTACTGCAGAACGTATGATTGAGTCCTTTATGCTGATTGCCAATGAAACAGTTGCTGAGCATTTTAGCAAGTTGGAACTTCCTTTTATTTATCGAATTCACGAGGAGCCTAAAGCTGAGAAAGTTCAGAAATTTATTGATTATGCTTCAAGTTTTGGCTTGAGAATTTATGGGACTGCTAGTGAGATTAGTCAGGAAGCTCTTCAAGACATCATGCGTGCTGTTGAAGGTGAGCCTTATGCGGATGTTCTCTCTATGATGCTTCTGCGTTCTATGCAACAGGCTCGTTATTCTGAGCATAATCACGGTCATTATGGACTAGCTGCGGACTATTACACTCACTTTACCAGTCCGATTCGCCGTTATCCGGACCTCCTTGTTCATCGTATGATTCGTGACTATGGACGTTCTAAGGAAGTAGCGGAGCATTTTGAACAAGTAATTCCTGAGATTGCGACCCAGTCTTCAAATCGTGAGCGCAGAGCTATTGAGGCAGAGCGTGAAGTTGAAGCCATGAAAAAAGCTGAATACATGGAAGAGTTTGTGGGTGAAGAGTATGATGCAGTCGTTTCAAGTATCGTCAAGTTTGGTCTTTTTGTTGAATTGCCAAATACAGTCGAAGGCTTGATTCACATTACTAATTTACCTGAGTTCTATCATTTTAACGAACGTGATTTGACTCTTCGTGGGGAGAAATCAGGGACAACCTTCCGTGTGGGACAACAGATACGCATTCGTGTCGAAAGAGCCGATAAGATGACAGGGGAGATTGATTTCTCCTTTATTCCAAGCGAATTTGATGTGATTGAGAAAGGTTTGAAAGACTCTGGCCGCAAGGATAGAGGTAGTCGTTCGGATAAGAAAGAAGACAAGAGAAAAGCTGGTCGCTCAAGTGATAAGCGCAAGCATTCATCAAAAGACAAGAAGAAAAAGAGCAAGAAACCTTTTTATAAGGAAGTAGCAAAGAAAGGAGCTAAGCATGGCAAAGGGCGAGGGAAAGGTCGTCGCACAAAATAAGAAAGCAAGCCACGATTATACAATTGTTGATACCATTGAAGCAGGAATGGTCCTCACTGGTACAGAAATCAAAAGTGTTCGAGCAGCCCGCATCAATCTGAAAGATGGGTTTGCTCAGGTTAAGAATGGGGAAGTTTGGCTGAGCAATGTCCATATCGCTCCTTATGAGGAGGGCAACATCTGGAACCAGGAGCCAGAACGTCGTCGTAAACTTCTCCTTCATAAAAAACAAATCCAGAAATTGGAGCAAGAAACCAAAGGGACAGGGATGACTCTGGTTCCACTTAAAGTCTACATCAAAGACGGCTATGCCAAGCTTCTTTTAGGACTTGCTAAAGGAAAACATGACTACGATAAACGTGAGTCGATTAAACGTCGTGAGCAAGACCGAGACATTGCGCGTGTTATGAAAGCAGTTAACCATCGATAGAAAGAGTGAAGTAAATGGAAAAACTAGTTGCCTATAAACGCATGCCTGTCTGGAATAAAGACACCATGCCAGAAGCTGTTCAAAGAAAACACAATACTAAGGTCGGAACCTGGGGCAAGATTACCGTATTAAAAGGGGCTCTTAAGTTTATTGAATTGACTGAGGAGGGGGAAGTTATAGCTGAGCACCTCTTTGAAGCAGGTGCCGATAATCCTATGGCGCAACCTCAAGCTTGGCACAGAGTGGAAGCTGCCACAGATGATGTAGAATGGTATCTGGAATTTTATTGTAAACCAGAGGATTATTTCCCAAAGAAATACAATAGCAATCCAGTTCATTCGGAGGTTTTAGAAGCTATGCAGACGGTGAAGCCATGTAAGGCACTTGACCTAGGATGTGGTCAAGGAAGAAACGCCCTCTTTCTCGCTCAACATGGATTTGATGTCACAGCTGTAGATCAAAATGAGCTATCCCTTGAAATGTTGCAAAGTATCGTAGAGCAAGAAGATTTAGAAATGCCTGTAGGTCTCTACGATATCAATTCAGCTAGCATTGGACAAACTTATGATTTTATCGTATCAACGGTTGTGCTCATGTTTTTACAAGCAGAACGTATTCCTGCTATTATCCAAAACATGCAAGAACAAACCTCAATTGGAGGTTACAATTTGATAGTGTGTGCTATGGATACAGAAGATTATCCATGTTCAGTGAACTTCCCATTCACCTTTAAAGAAGGGGAATTGGCAAATTACTACCAGGACTGGGAGTTAGTGAAGTACAATGAAAATCCTGGTCATTTGCACCGTCGTGACGAAAATGGCAATCGTATCCAACTACGATTTGCGACCATGTTGGCTAAAAAGGTAAAATAAGCTAATAAAACGAATAGAGGATAGAAAAATCTTCTATTCGTTTTTCTATATAAAGATTTGAGAATGAATTATTGTAATTATGCTATACTAGAAGTGTAGAAAATGATTAAGACAATCTCTTAACCCATATTTCTATGAAGTTTATTCTAAGTAATTTTAAATTTTCTATACAACTAGCAAATTTTTAATAGGGAGGTAGCGATATGCCTAGTCTTTTAGTCGAACTTTTTGATCATCACACTATCGAGAAAAATGTTTATCAGACTTTTATTTGTGATTGTGATGAGGTTTTATTTCTCTCCTTGAAAAAAATTACAGAAGATGAAAGATTGGCCTTGAAACATTTTTTGCTGGATCAAGTTTCCCATGTAAAACAAGTGCATTTTCGGCAAATAAGTCTAGATAAGATTACGGATGATTTGAATCTTTTCTTGACTAACTATGATTCAGTGACCATCGATGCTTTTGGCGGAGATAATCTATTAGCAATGGTTCTTTATCAGTATGCTTTGGAGAGAAATATACCACTTCTTGCAATGGATGTTGACCATGGTCTACAGTATGACTGGAAGCTTGGGAAATTGGAGAAAAAGAACCTGGTGGTCCCAACTCTAACCATCCAGCAGTTGATTGCCCTACGTGGTGGTAAACTACTAAAGTCCAAGCAACCTTTCCATACGCCTAAACAGATTGCTGCTATCAAAAAACTGGCAAATTTTGCCCTTACAAATCCTGAAGAGTGGTTAAAAGTAACACAATTTTTTGCGCTGGCAAAGACGAGTAATATTCATTCTGAAACAGGAAAAGTGCTAGAGAATAATGGGAAACGTTATTATTACCCTAAATCTATCATTTCCTTATTAACAGATGCTGGCTTGCTCCATATTGAAGAGGAAACTTCTAAACACGTTAGTTATACTTTTTCTACCCCCGAGGCCCAACTGCTTTGTCGGAGCAAAGGCCATATTTTAGAACTCTATCTTTACCTTCTAGCGCTAGAGTCAGAGTATTTTGATGAATGTATGATTGGGGCTGAAATTGATTGGAATGGTATTTTCCCTGAGGCTGATAATGTACAAAATGAGATTGATGTTGTCCTTCGTAAAGGTAGGTCCATTGTTTTTATTTCCTGTAAAATGACAGACTTATCAGTAGAGGCTATAAATGAATTAAAACTTTATGCCACCCATTTTGCCGGGGAAAGTTGTCTAAAACTAATTGTTTGTTCTGGGAAAATAAATCCAGTATACATCAATCGTTGCCATGAATACGGAGTCTTGGTCATAAAAAATGATCAGATTTCTAACATCATTCCGATGTTGGAAAAGAAACTTAAAAGAAAAAGCAGATAAAAACTCTCTCTTAAGTCGTTAAATAATCTATGAAAAGGCTGTTTTTCTCAGCCTTTTTCTTATCCTTTTCGAATAAAGTAGAAAAGGAGGTTTTATGTTTTTAGCTAGAGATAAAAACGGGCGCCTAGTCAATGCCTTGGAGGATGAACTAGTCAAACAAGATTATTATTGTCCAGCTTGTGGAACAAGTGTTCGCATGAGAAAAGGAAAAAATGTGAGAAGGCATTTTGCCCATGAAAGTCTCAAAAAATGTGATTTTTTCCATGAAAATGAAGGACCAGAGCATCTGGAAAACAAGAAACGTTTATTTTATTGGGTTAAGAATAATGATGAGGTTGAGATGGAATATCTCATACCTGAACTGAAGCAAATCGCAGATATCTTTATCAATAAGCAACTAGCTCTAGAAATCCAGTGTAGTCCCATTTCTTGTGACCTTTTGAGGGATAGAAGCAATGGTTATCGAAGTTTGGGAATTCAAGTTCTTTGGCTACTAGGGGAAAAGCTCTGGCTAAGAGAGCGTCTAACTAAACTTCAGAGAGATTTTCTTTACTTTAGTAATAACATGGGCTTTCATATTTGGGAGTTAGACCATAAAAAACAGGTTTTGAGACTCAAGTATCTCCTTCACCAAGATTTGAAAGGAAAACTCCATTATCAAGTCAAGGAATTTTCTTATGACAAAGGAAATCTTCTAGAAATATTACGGACTCCTTATCAGCAACAAAATCTTATCACTTTTTCGGTCGAACAAGATAAGAACATTTGCCATTACATTCAAAAACAACTCTACTATCAAACTCCTTATTGGATGAAGCAACAAGCTCAGGCATACTTGAGAGGGGAGAACCTTTTGAATCTGAAGAATCAGGACTGGTATCCTCAAGTAAGGCCTATAGAAAAAGGTCAATTTTGCCAGATAACTATAGATTTGCAGGGCTATTACAACAATTTTCAGGCCTATTATCAACAAAATCCCAAAACTGACACACAAAAGCTCTATCCCCCAGCTTTTTATCAGCAATATTTCTTAAAAAATGTGGTAAAATAGAAAGGATGGAGGAATCTTATGGTATTACAACGAAATGAAATAAATGAAAAAGACAAATGGGATCTATCAACGATCTTTGCTACTGATCAGGCTTGGGAAGATGCCCTCAACCAACTGTCAGAGGAAGTGGAAACAGTTGACCAATATGTAGGTCATCTTTTAGACAGTGCTCAGAGCTTGCTTGAAATTACTGAACGTTCTCTAGAGTTAGAGCGCCAGTTGGAGAAGCTTTATGTCTATGCGCATATGAAAAATGACCAAGACACCCGCGAAGCTAAGTATCAAGAATACTATGCTAAGGCTATGACGCTTTATAGCCAGCTTGATCAGGCACTTTCTTTCTACGAGCCAGAGTTTATGGAGATTACTGAGGAACAAATGACTGCTTTCTTGTCTGCTGAACCTAAACTTGAGCTCTATAAACACTTTTTTGATCAGCTCTTACAAAAGAAAGATCATGTTCTTTCACAGCGTGAAGAAGAATTGCTTGCAGGAGCCAGTGAAATCTTTGGGTCGGCAAGTGAAACCTTTGCTATCCTAGACAATGCTGACCTTACTTTCCCTTACGTTTTGGATGACGAAGACAATGAAGTGCAACTCTCTCACGGAACTTACATACGTTTGATGGAATCAAAAAATCGTGAGGTACGTCGTTGTGCCTATGAAGCACTTTATGCAACTTACGAGCAGTTCCAACACACCTACGCTAAAACCTTGCAGACCAATGTTAAAGTGCAAAACTATCGTGCTAAGGTTCGTAATTACAAGAGTGCACGTGAAGCAGCTCTTGCGGCTAACTTTGTACCAGAAAGTGTCTATGACAATCTAGTGTCAGCAGTTCGCAAACACTTGCCACTTTTGCATCGTTATCTTGCACTACGTTCAAAAATCTTGGGAATTCCTGACCTCAAAATGTACGATGTCTATACACCATTGTCTTCAGTGGAGTACAGCTTTACTTATGAGGAGGCCTTGAAGAAGGCAGAAGAAGCTTTGGCAGTTCTTGGTGATGATTACTTGAGTCGAGTTAAACGTGCCTTTAGCGAACGTTGGATTGATGTCTATGAAAACCAAGGCAAGCGTTCAGGTGCATATTCAGGTGGATCATACGATACAAATGCCTTCATGCTTCTTAACTGGCAGGACAATCTAGATAATCTCTTTACTCTTGTCCATGAAACTGGACACAGTATGCACTCTAGCTATACTCGTGAAACCCAGCCATACGTTTATGGAGACTATTCGATTTTCTTAGCAGAAATTGCTTCAACTACTAATGAAAACATCCTGACAGAAAAATTATTGCAAGAAGTTCAAGATGATGCAACACGCTTTGCAATCTTAAACAACTTCCTAGATGGATTCCGTGGTACAGTCTTCCGTCAAACTCAGTTTGCTGAATTTGAGCACGCTATCCACCAAGCTGACCAAAATGGAGAAGTTTTGACTAGTGAGTTCTTAAATGAGCTTTATGCCGACTTGAATGAAGCTTACTATGGTTTGAGTAAGGAAGATAATCCTGAAATTCAATATGAATGGGCTCGTATTCCACATTTCTACTACAACTACTATGTGTATCAATATTCAACAGGCTTTGCAGCAGCTTCAGCCTTGGCTGAAAAGATTGTACATGGTAGCCAAGAAGATCGTGATCGCTATATCGATTACCTCAAGGCAGGGAAGTCAGACTATCCACTTAATGTCATGAGAAAAGCAGGCGTTGATATGGAGAAGGAAGACTACCTCAACGATGCCTTTGCTGTCTTTGAACACCGTTTAGATGAGTTTGAAGCTCTTGTTGAAAAATTAGGATTGGCATAAGGCAGATGGTAAAGTCTTATAGCAAAAATGCCAATCACAATATGCGTCGTCCTGTTGTCAAGCATGAGATTGTCGAGTTCATGCGCCACAGACAAAAGCAGGTGACGGGTTCCCTAAAAGAGCTAGAAAACTTTGCTCGCAAGGAGAATATTCCTATCATCCCTCACGAAACCGTCGCTTATTTTCGTTTCCTTATGGAAACAATTCAACCAAAAAACATTTTGGAAATCGGGACGGCTATTGGATTTTCAGCACTTTTAATGGCAGAGCATTCACCTAATTCAAAAATTACCACTATTGACCGAAATCCTGAGATGATTGGTTTTGCCAAGGAGAATTTTGCCAAATTTGATCAACGCAAACAAATCACTCTCTTAGAAGGTGATGCGGTAGATGTCCTGTCAACGTTGACTGAGACCTATGATTTTGTATTTATGGATTCTGCTAAATCCAAGTACATCGTCTTTCTACCAGAAATCCTCAAACACCTCGAAGTAGGTGGAGTCGTTGTCTTGGATGATATTTTCCAAGGAGGAGATATTGCGAGGGATATTATGGAAGTCCGACGTGGACAACGGACGATTTATCGTGGCTTGCAAAGATTATTTGATGCAACCTTAGACAATCCTGGCTTAACCGCTAGCTTGGTTCCTCTTGGAGATGGGATTCTCATGCTGAGAAAAAATGTGGAAAATGTAAGTCTACCAGAAATGGAATAATTTTAAAAAATCGTATAATCCTTCTGTATCAAAAACAGGAGGATTTTTATGTTTCAAACCACCATCAATATAGGCTATGCTCGTGTTTCTACCCACAAGCAAGATCTGGGCTTGGAGGTGCAAATGGAGGCTCTCAAGCACTGTGACCACCTCTTTATCGAACGTGAATCTGGTTCAAACAATGCACGTCCAGAACTCGAAAAAGCCTTAAAAATGGCTTGTGACCTTGCAAAGGATGGCAAGAAGGTCACTTTTACAATCTATAAGTTAGATCGCCTGACTCGCTCCATGTTTAAATTGCTAGAACTGATCGAGCGATTTAATGCTTCGGATATTCAGCTAGTCAGTTTGCATGAAAAACTGGAAACCGACTCGCTCATCGGTAGGTTACTTTGCGTCATTTTGGGATTTGTGGCAGAAAGTGAACTGGAAAATCTGCGATTTCGAACCCGTGAAGGACTTCGTAAAGCCAAGGAAAATGGTGTCAAACTAGGTGCCAAGCGAATGTCAAGAGATAAGGAAGAGAGAATTATTGAGCTGTATTTAGCAGGGAAATCAAGCATCAGAACAATAGCAAAAACAGAACGAATTTCGACCTCAACCATCTATAAAGTCTTGGAACGAAACAAGGTAGCCATCAATCGTAAAAATATTTCGCAAAATTCTTGCTAAAAACAAGATAAAATGCTACAATGAAGGAGTAAATATGTTTCGATTAACGACCGTTTTGCGAAACATTCAAAATAACGATTTGAATATTTCAGAAAATACGAATTTAACAAGGTTTTGAGCCTGTGTTGGATTGGTATTTTTTGTTTTTTTAAGTGTATCGTTTGACGGTCCTTAGGCGATACACCAAAACCCTTGTCGCTCAAGCACTTGAGGTGTATTTTCGAAATACTAAAATCAAAAAAATTAGGATTTTGTAGTATTTGCCCACCTAAAAAGTAATTCTACATTCCTAAGGAGGAAATGATGAAAACGAATAAAGTAACCAAACTTGGTGTTTCTTTGCTATCTGTTGCTGTTCTTGGTGTTGTTGTGCCAGCTTTAACCGATGTGCCTGTTTTTGGAGTTAGCATCGTAAAGGCTGACGAAAATCAAGAGCCCCTCAAATATCGTATCGATTATTTAGATGAAGATACGGGAGAAATAATGTTTCGAGAACATGGAGTTTTAAACTCTGGTGAAACTATCAATATCCATAAAAATATTGATGGCTATGAGGTAGTTTCGAAATATAGCTGGATGCCTGGTTTTAATGTGGACTACCGGATAATGGATACATATTTTGGTTCTTCGGATGGATATCTATATATGTTTCTAGAGTATAAGAAGGTAAATGCGGATGCCAAACCATCTGATACACCGAAACCAGAAGTAAAACCGGAACCTAAGCCATCAGAGACTCCGAAACCAGAAGTAAAACCGGAACCTAAGCCTTCAGAGACACCAAAACCAGAAGTTAAGCCAGAACCTAAACCTTCTGATACTTCAAAACCAGAAGTAAAACCGGAACCTAAGCCTTCAGAGACTCCGAAACCAGAAGTAAAACCGGAACCTAAGCCTTCAGAGACACCAAAACCAGAAGTTAAGCCAGAACCTAAGCCTTCAGAAACACCGAAACCAGAAGTTAAGCCAGAACCTCAGCCTTCTGATACTTCAAAACCAGAAGTTAAGCCGGCCCCAAAGCCTTCTGATGCTTCAAAACCAGAGGTTAAGCCAGAAACTAAACCTTCTGATACTTCAAAACCAGAAGTTAAGCCAGAGCTTAAACCACAAACTAATTCGAATACTGCTCCAACAGCTCCTGTGAAACCTGTTGGGCAAACTTCAAACTCTAAAGCTGACAAACCTACTTCGAAAAAAGAAACTCCAGCTTTGCCAAACACGGGTGAACAAAGTTCTTCACTTTCTCTATTTGGCCTCCTACTTGCAAGTATTGGTCTAGCTGGTCTGACTTACAAAGGACGTCACTAAAAAATTAACTCACGATAAACAAGAACTTGAACTGTTGTTCAGGTTCTTTTTAGAATAAGAAAAACTGGAATCATTTAAAATTTAAAAGCTAGTATTTTTAGTCTTATTTAAGTTATCTGCTTTAAAATATGGTATAATGATTGAGTCGGTCTAAAGAAATTTTCGACCGTTTTTAGAAAAAGGAGTAAACATGAAGAAAAAACTAATGGCAGGAGCCATCACCTTGTTGTCAGTAGCTACTTTGGCTGCTTGTTCAAACAGTTCTGAAGGAACTGACTTGATTAGCATGAAAGGCGATGTTATTACTGAGCATCAATTCTTTGAAGAAGTCAAAAATAATGCGACTGCTCAACAAGTCTTGCTGAATATGACCATTCAAAAAGTTTTTGAAAAACAATATGGTTCAGAAGTAAGTGATAAAGAAGTAGATGATGCAGTTGCAGAAGAACAAAAGAAATATGGTGATAGCTATCAAACAGTTCTAGCTCGTTCAGGTATGACTGCAGAAAGCCGTAAAGCTCAAATTCGTACAAGTAAATTAGTTGAGTATGCTGTTAAGAAAGCCGCTGAAGCTGAATTAACAGATGAAAACTATAAAAAAGCATTTGAAGAGTATACTCCAGAAGTAACGGCTCAAATTATTAAACTTGACAGTGAAGATAAGGCTAAGGAAGTTCTTGCCAAAGCAAAAGAATCTGGAGCTGATTTTGCACAACTTGCAAAAGACAATTCTACAGATGAAAAGACTAAAGAAAATGGTGGAGAAATTACCTTTGACTCTGCATCAACAGAATTGCCAGACGTGGTTAAAAAAGCTGCTTTTGCGCTTGATGTTAACGGAATTTCAGATGTTATCACTGCTCCAGGAACTCAAGCTTATACAAGTAGTTTCTACATTGTGAAACTAACTAAGAAGTCTGAAAAATCTTCAAACTTGGATGACTACAAAGAAAAACTTAAAACAATCATTTTGACTCAAAAACAAAATGATGCAACCTTTGTCCAAGGTGTCATTAGTAAAGAATTACAGGATGCAAACATTAAAGTTAAAGACCAGTCCTTCCAAAATATCTTTACACAATACATCAAAAGCGAAACAACTTCTGACAGCAGCAGTAGCGCCTCAAACTAAGATAGTAATGAACTACCTTCCTCTATCTGGAAGGTAGTTTTTAAGTTTATAAAATATCAACATTATAGTTTTATAAGTCCTAGTAACTTAAAACGCTCGATAGATCGGATAAGGGGATCACTCAAGACATTCTAGTCCAGAGTCTGTTTTGAGTAAAATTCGAATGTTTTCACTGTAAGAGTTTTTTTCTAGTCTAAAAAATGGTATAATAGCATGTAAAACTAGAAATAATAAGGGAAAATAAAAATATTTTTCCGATAGATAGGTGACATATGAAAATAAGTAAAAGGCACCTGCTGAATTATTCCATTTTGATTCCTTATTTACTGTTATCCGTTTTAGGATTGATAGTAGTTTATTCGACAACTAGTGCGTCCCTCATTCAGGAAGGAAAGAGTGCATTACAACTAGTGCGAAATCAGGGGATTTTCTGGATAGCCAGTTTATTCTTAATAGCCTTAATTTATAAATTAAAATTAGGATTTCTGCGAAATGAGCGATTACTCTTTATCGTCATGTTTGTCGAGTTGATATTATTGGCTCTAGCACGTTTAATCGGTAGTCCAATCAATGGAGCCTATGGCTGGATCAAGGTTGGCCCGATCACGATTCAACCAGCAGAGTATCTAAAGATTATTATCATTTGGTACTTGGCTCAGCGTTTTTCAAAACAACAAGATGAGATAGCAGTTTATGACTTCCAAATTTTAACCCTCAATCAGTGGTTGCCAAGAGCCTTTAATGATTGGCGGTTTGTCCTCTTGGTCATGATAGGTAGTTTGGCAATCTTCCCTGACCTTGGAAATGCAACCATCTTGATTTTAGTATCCTTGCTCATGTATACCATCAGTGGAATAGCTTATCGGTGGTTCACAACTATTCTGGGCTTACTAGCTGGTGTTTCTATGATTTCCTTAACAGCCATTCGCTTTATCGGTGTTGAAAAATTCTCAAAGATTCCTGTCTTTGGTTATGTTGCCAAGCGTTTCAGTGCTTTTTTCAACCCCTTTAATGACCTAGCAGGATCTGGGCATCAGTTAGCCAATTCTTATTATGCAATGGTTAACGGTGGCTGGTTTGGTCTTGGTTTAGGAAATTCCATTGAAAAACGAGGTTATCTACCAGAAGCCCATACAGACTTTGTCTTTTCGATTGTGATAGAGGAGTTTGGATTTGTAGGAGCTAGTCTTATTTTGGCTCTTCTATTCTTCTTGATTCTTCGTATTATTTTGGTTGGAATTCGAGCGAGAGATCCTTTCAACTCAATGGTAGCAATCGGTATTGGTGGTATGATTCTAATACAGGTTTTTGTTAACATTGGAGGTATTTCAGGCTTGATTCCTTCAACAGGGGTAACCTTCCCCTTCCTATCGCAAGGAGGAAATAGTCTCTTGGTCCTATCAGTAGCCATCGCTTTTGTGTTGAATATTGATGCCAGTGAAAAACGTGCCAAACTCTATCGCGAATTAGAAGCGCAACTCTAAGACATAATATGACAAGGAGAAAAAAATGTCTCTTCAAAAGTTAGAAAATTATAGTAACAAAGCTGTTGTACAAGAAGAAGTGCAAATCTTGACAGATATGCTGGAAGATATCACAAAAAATATGCTTCCTGCTGAAACCTTTGATAAGATTATGCACTTGAAAGAACTTTCTTCAAAACTTGACTATCAAGGGCTAGATAAAGTAGTAACAGGTCTTTCAAATGATGAGATGGTCTACATTTCTAGATACTTCTCTATTTTGCCTCTTTTAATTAACATCTCAGAAGATGTTGACTTGGCTTATGAGATTAACCATCTAAATAATGTAGATCAAGACTATCTGGGTAAATTGTCAACAACGATCAAAATGGTGGCTGAAAAAGAAAACGCTGCTGAGATTCTTGAACACTTGAACGTGGTACCAGTTTTGACCGCCCACCCAACTCAGGTTCAACGTAAGAGTATGTTGGATTTGACCACTCATATCCATACCCTTTTGCGTAAATATCGTGATGTGAGAATGGGGCTCATTAACAAAGAAAAATGGCATAATGATCTTCGTCGCTATATTGAGATTATCATGCAGACAGATATGATTCGTGAGAAGAAACTAAAAGTAACCAACGAAATCACGAATGTTATGGAATACTACAATAGTTCCTTCCTACAGGCTGTCCCTAACTTGATGCTAGAGTATAAGCGTCTAGCAAAGGAACAAGGAATTGACCTAAAACAAGCTAAACCAATTACAATGGGGATGTGGATCGGCGGAGACCGTGATGGAAATCCATTTGTAACAGCTGAGACACTTCTGCGTTCTGCTACCATTCAAAGTGAAGTGGTTTTGAACTATTATATCAGTAAGATTTCTAGTCTCTATCGTACCTTCTCTCTCTCGACTAATTTATCAAAAACTAGTAAAGCTGTTGAAGAAATGGCTGCTCAGTCTGGAGATACATCAGTCTTTCGTGAGAAAGAACCCTATCGTCGCGCCTTTCATTTGATTCAATCCAAATTGATTCAAACACTCTTGAATTTAAAAGAATGGTCTGTTGTTGGCTCGTCAGCTGATGAACGTCATCCTGTTGAACGTCTTCTTGGTACTCAAGGGCATCAACAAGGAGTGATTACAGATTATATTAGCAATCGACTTTCAGGAGCTATTCAAGAGCTAGCTGAAGATCGTCCACCATTTTACGAAACAGTTGAAGAGTTCAAAAAAGACCTATATACTATTAAGGATTCATTACTTGAAAACAAGGCAGAGTCCTTGCTTACAGGTGAATTTGCAGAACTTTTAGAAGCTGTAGAAGTCTTTGGTTTCTTCTTGGCTTCCATCGACATGCGTCAAGATTCAAGCGTCCACGAAGCCTGTGTAGCTGAATTGTTAGCATCTGCTGGAATCAATGACCACTATAGCGATTTGTCAGAAGATGAAAAGTGCGACTTGCTTTTGCATGAATTGTTAGAAGATCCTCAAATCTTGTCTGCAACTCATGCTGAGAAGTCTGAACTTCTCGAAAAAGAATTAGCTATTTTCAAAACTGCACGTGAATTAAAAGATCGTTTAGGAGAAGATGTCATTCGTCAAACGATTATCTCACATGCAACAAGTGTGTCAGATATGCTTGAGTTGGCTATTATGCTCAAAGAAGTCGGTCTTGTGGATGCTGAAAAAGCGCGTGTTCAGATTGTACCACTCTTTGAAACAATCGAAGACTTGGATCATTCTGAAGAAACTATGAGAAAGTATTTCTCTCTACCACTTGCTAAGAAATGGATTGCTTCTAAAAACAATTACCAAGAAATCATGCTTGGCTACTCTGATAGTAACAAGGATGGCGGTTATCTATCATCTTGTTGGACACTCTATAAGGCACAACAACAATTGACTGCTATTGGTGACGAATTTGGAGTCAAAGTAACCTTCTTCCATGGTCGTGGTGGTACCGTTGGCCGTGGTGGTGGTCCTACTTATGATGCCATTGCTTCTCAACCGCTCAAGTCAATTAAGGATCGTA
Organism: uncultured Streptococcus sp.; assembly: GCF_963511325.1. Lineage (GTDB taxonomy): Bacteria > Bacillota > Bacilli > Lactobacillales > Streptococcaceae > Streptococcus. Next base: position 101,739 of record NZ_CAUPII010000001.1, on the reverse strand, counting down.
TTCGATTGACAGAGCAAGGAGAAGTTATCGGCAACAAATACGGAAACAAGGATGCAGCCTACTATAACCTTGAAATGTTGGTTTCAGCAGCTATCAACCGTATGATTACCAAGAAGAAGAGTGATACCAATACGTCAAATCGTTATGAAGCAATCATGGATCAAGTAGTAGAACGTAGCTACGATATTTATCGTGAACTTGTATTTGGAAATGAACATTTCTATGATTATTTCTTTGAATCTAGTCCAATCAAGGCTATTTCAAGTTTCAATATTGGTTCTCGTCCAGCAGCTCGTAAAACAATTACCGAAATCGGTGGTCTACGTGCTATTCCTTGGGTATTCTCATGGTCACAAAGTCGTGTCATGTTCCCAGGTTGGTATGGAGTTGGTTCAAGCTTTAAGGAATTTATCGATCAAGATCCTAAAAATATTGAATTCCTTCGTGAAATGTATCAAAACTGGCCATTCTTCCAATCACTCCTATCCAATGTCGATATGGTCTTGTCAAAATCAAATATGAACATTGCCTTTGAATACGCTAAACTGTGTGAAAGTGAAGAAGTACAAGCAATTTACTATACCATTTTAGATGAATGGCAGTTGACTAAGGACGTTATCTTGGCTATTGAAGGCCATGAGGAGCTCTTGGCAGAAAATACCTATTTGAAAGACAGTCTCAACTACCGCATGCCTTATTTCAATATCCTTAACTATATTCAGTTGGAATTGATTAAGCGTCAACGCCGTGGTGAGTTATCTTCAGATGAAGAAAGATTAATCCATACAACTATCAACGGAATTGCTACAGGATTACGTAATTCAGGTTGATACAAGCAAGATTTTCCAAAAACGTAGGGATTGGCTAAGTCTCAAGTTCAAGTTGGATAGCAAATAGCAATTTCCAAAGTAACTTGTAGCCCAAGTGTATTTTAGGATAGTTATTCATCCGATTATCAATGAAGGCGACTTCTTTAGGAGTCGTTTTCTTTTTTCTTTTAGGGAATCCTATACGAATCAGCCAGTTGTGATTATCATTAGTTCCCCTTTCCCAAGAGACATAGGGATGATTTAATGTCTACTCTTTCGATCAGCCAAGAGAGGCAAACAGTTTTGTTTCACCTTATAACTAGAACTTTATCTATTTCCTAATGACCATTCTCCTAGCTTAAATTATTGATGTTCGAAAAATTTTTCTTGACTTTCTTTTAGTCAACTAAATATATATAAAACGAAATAGAGCATTAAATTCGTTGACAAAACATAAATATAATGCTATTCTATATATTGAGGAAAGGGCTTACAATTGTAAATGTAAAGATTAATCTGCTTATATTAGTAGAATAGTTATTATAGGTTGTTTAATAACTATTAGGCTGATGACTAGAGTTATAAAATGGAGGGGATAATATAAAGTATTTAGGAATTGCTTGTTGTTTTAATTGAATTTAATAATAGAGTTCTAAGAGGAGAAATTTCTATGAGAAAATCTATAATTTTGAGTGGTTTATCTTTTTTATGCCTAGCTTCAACCATAAGTATTGAAACTATTTATGCAAATGAAAGTACCGATTTATATATTGAAACTAATAAGTTTATTGGGAATGATATTCAACTGACTCCAGAACAACAAAGTATTTTGGATAGTATGGATAGCAGGACACAAGAGTATCTTGAAAATGGGATGTCAGAACCTGTTAGGTATGATGTAAAAAACTATTCTAGATCTCGCATAGGTGATTGGAGTTGGCGAGACGGTCTAATTTGTGTAACTGATCAAGGTATAGGAACTCGAAGAATTAACAGTTGGCATGCAGCGATAGTAGTGCCACAGAGACTATATTCTGTTGCCGAAGCACCAGGGGTGACGGAGAAAGTTCGACTTAGAAGTGGTAAATGGACAAGTAGTACATACACTATTTGGCAAGTTGGAGTAAACGCTACAAGTGTTCAGCAAGACTGGAATGCTGGCCAGTGGGCGGGAAACCAAGTCAATAAACCGTATAACACTAATTTTTGGAATGCAAAACAAACTAATAGTTTTTATTGTTCTCAATTAGTTTGGGCTGCTTATTACTATACTGCTGGGGTTGATTTGAATAAAAGTGACAATGACATAGGATCAGCTATTGCTATACACCCTGGAGAATTTGTCTCTAATCCTAAGACCACTATTGTTTATAGGAATAAATGATTATGAATAATAAACAAAAAGTTGGTCATGTTATTGTTGTAGCCATTATTATTTTAATGGGAGTGTTATTTTTTATCCAAAGATATTCTGCTGCATCATCAAAACAATTTTCTATACAGTCAGATGTGGATTTTTATTTATTAGGATATCACAGTGTGGAGGGGTATAATTTTAAAGATAGTTCATTTGAGAAAGTTTCTGATGAAAAAATAGAGATAGTTAAGGGCCAGATTAATCAAGTTGTTAAGCGTGCAGAAATTTCCAATCGTTATTTGCTATTTTCTGAAGAAGGTCCACCCTTAGGTGTAGTAGGTAGAATAATATCAGTTGATTTTGAAACTGGAAAGATTCACTATAATAAGACCTCTGATTATGCTTTTTCAACAGCTGGCGTAAATCCAGACTACTATTTCACTTCTGAAGCAAATACAGATGATAGTTTTATTGCAGTTTTTGATACAAATTTAAAGGAAGTAGATAAATATATTTTCAAAAATTCTGTTTTTGCTACAGATTTTTCAAACGATGGTGATAATATCTACTTTTTGGGAGTAGATGTTAAAAGTAATGATAATTACCCAACCTACTTACATCATTTTTCACTAAAGAACAAGAAATTACAGTTTGAAAATAAAGAAATTCTCTATGATGATCCTAACTTGACTTATTTTTTTGACGATAGCATTGTGAAGGGTAAACAACTCTATTCAGTTTCCGGTGGATATCGAATTAACTCGACCAAGGAAAAAGTACTTTGGGGGAAAGTTTTTCACTATGATATGGAATCAGGACTTAAGGAATTTTTTGATTTAGATGAAATTGGTCCAGTTAACATTATTGAATTAGGAGAAAATTTGTTAGCAATTGAGCATGAGAGTAATGATTCAGGAAAAATTGCTTTCAGTCTATTTGATGTAACTAGTCATAAATCAACCTTTATCAATCTATCTCAATTTGGATTTTCAGCTGAAACAGACTACATAAAAGATATTAAGCTTCTCGAAGATAATATTTTATTAGTTTTAGCAGGTAATAAATTGATTGCATATGATATAAATGAAAATACTATCATTCTTGAAAAAATAGTTGATGAAGATATGTTTCATATTTGGTTAAAATAATTTGCAAATTTATATAGATTTTTGTAATGTTACATTGTTAAGCCAATTCCCACAGGCATATGATTAACTTACTCTCTCTGATTTTACATTTTTTTAAAAATATTTTATGAAAACCCTTGACAAGTTTTAGTAAAATGATATAATTTAAGCATTCAGAAAGTAATCATTGAAATTTTTTAGAGAGTCTGTGGTTGGTGGAAACAGATAGATGGAAGTGATGAAAATTGGGCTGAATGTTATTAAGAATTTGAAATCATAAGAATTCGGTGAGCACACCTTACAGTGCAACTCGTTTTAGCGAGTAAGAGCGATAGGACTAGTTCCTATAATTGAGGTGGCACCGCGCATCGACGTCCTCACACAAGTTTTTTGTGTGAGGACTTTTTCTATGGGGAGGAAAAATTATGGAAATCAAACGATGGCGTCGCTTGAATAAGTGATTGAATAAAAAAATAATAAGTTAAGAAGAAATAAGGAGAAAATTATGAAAAACAAACGTCTACTCGGTATTATCGTAGCATTAGCACTTGTAGTTGGAGGAAGCTTGGTGTATTCTAGCTTAACGAAGCAGGAAACTAAAGCTGAGACAGCAAATAAAACTGCTAAGGTTGGTGTTCTACAGTTTGTCAGCCACCCATCACTCGATTTGATTTACCAAGGTATCCAAGATGGACTTGCTGAAGAAGGCTATAAAGGTGACCAAATTAAAATCGACTTTATGAACTCAGAAGGTGACCAAAGTAAGGTTGCTACAATGAGTAAGCAATTAGTCGCAAACGGAAACGATGTAGTTGTCGGAATTGCAACACCTGCAGCTCAAGGTCTCGCAAGTGCAACAAAAGACCTTCCTGTTATCATGGCAGCTATTACAGACCCAGCTGGAGCTAACCTTGTACAAAACTTGGAAAAACCAGGTGGGAACATCACTGGGGTGTCTGACCACAACCCTGCTCAACAACAGGTTGAATTGATCAAGACATTGACTCCTGATGTCAAGACGGTTGGAGCTCTTTACTCAAGTAGTGAAGATAACTCAAAATCACAAGTTGAAGAATTCAAAACTTATGCTGAAAAAGCTGGTTTGAAAGTAGAAACATTTGCAGTTCCTTCAACGAACGAAATTGCTTCAACAGTTAATGTTATGACTGGTAAAGTAGATGCAATCTGGATTCCAATTGACAACACAATCGCATCTGCGTTCTCAACTGTAGTATCAAGCAACCAAACAGCTAAAAAACCAATCTACCCAAGTGCGACTGCCATGGTAGAAGCAGGTGGTTTGGCATCAGTCGTTGTGGACCAACACGATCTTGGTGTTGCTACCGGTAAGATGATTGCCAAAGTCTTGAAGGGGGAAAAACCTGCAGATACACCAGTTAATGTCTTCTCAACTGGTAAATCAGTTATTAATAAAAAAGTCTCTCAAGAACTTGGAATCACAATTCCTGAATCAGTTCTCAAAGAAGCTGGTCAAGTAATTGAATAAGAATGTAGGAGGAGTTGGAGACATCTCCTCCAATTTTTAAAAGAAGGAAATGAATGTAACATGATAATATCGATTATTTCACAGGGATTGGTCTGGGCTATCCTGGGCTTGGGAATTTTTATGACCTTTCGAATTCTGAACTTTCCAGATATGACAACTGAGGGCTCCTTCCCACTAGGAGGAGCAGTTGCAGTAACACTGATTACTCAAGGCGTTAATCCTTTTCTTGCTACCTTAGTAGCTGTTGGAGCAGGCTGTCTTGCTGGTTTAGCGACTGGTCTTCTTTACACTAAAGGAAAGATTCCAACACTCTTGTCTGGAATTCTGGTCATGACTTCTTGCCATTCTATCATGCTCATGATTATGGGACGGGCTAACCTTGGACTTTTAAATACCAAGCAAATCCAAGATGTTCTTCCATTTTCATCTGAGATTAATCAATTACTGACAGGTTTGATTTTTGTGACTTTGGTTATCCTTCTCATGCTTTTCTTCCTAGATACTAAATTGGGACAAGCTTATATCGCAACAGGAGATAATCCAGATATGGCTCGTAGTTTTGGTATCAATACAGGCCGTATGGAGCTCATGGGCTTGGTCTTGTCAAATGGTGTTATCGCCCTTGCTGGTGCCTTAATTGCCCAACAAGAAGGTTACGCGGATGTTTCTCGTGGTATCGGTGTTATCGTTGTTGGTCTTGCAAGTTTGATTATCGGTGAAGTTCTGTTCAAGAGTCTTACCCTAGCAGAACGTTTGGTTACCATTGTAGTTGGTTCCATCAGTTATCAATTCTTGGTATGGGGCGTTATTGCTCTCGGCTTTAATACTAGCTACCTCCGTTTGTACAGTGCTCTTATCCTAGCAACTTGTCTTGTAATTCCAACACTTAAGGATAAATACTTGAAAGGAGTCAAGTTAAGCAAATGACAGCAATTGTAAAATTAAGAAATGCCACAAAAATTGTGACAAATGGCTTTGACGAGGAGAAAATTATCCTAAACGATGTTTCTCTTGATATTTACGAACATGACTTCATCACAATCCTGGGTGGAAATGGTGCAGGCAAGTCAACCCTCTTTAATAGCATCGCAGGAACTTTGCCTTTAACCAGTGGTAGCATTCGTATTATGGGTGAGGATGTGACTCATTTTAGCCCTGAAAAACGTGCCAAGTACCTTTCTCGAGTCTTTCAGGATCCTAAGATGGGAACTGCCCCTCGTATGACCGTTGCAGAAAACCTCTTGATTGCAAAGTTTCGTGGAGAAAAACGTGGTCTATTTCCAAGAAGACTCTCAGCTTACAAGGAAGAATTTCAAGCAACTATTGAGAAGGTTGGAAATGGTATAGAAAAACACTTGGATACACCCATTGAATTCTTGTCAGGTGGACAAAGACAGGCCTTAAGTCTCTTGATGGCAACGCTAAAACGTCCGGAACTTCTGTTGTTGGATGAACACACAGCAGCTCTTGACCCTAAAACAAGTGTGGCCTTGATGGAGTTGACAGATGACTTTGTCAGCAAGGACAAGCTGACTGCGCTTATGATTACCCATCATATGGAGGATGCCCTCAAGTACGGAAATCGTTTGATTGTTATGAAAGAAGGCCGAATCATCCAAGATTTGAATAAGGATGAAAAAGCTAAGATGAAAATTTCTGATTACTATCAGTTGTTTGAGTAGATAATTTTTAAAACATCTATCATTAAAAACTTAGAAGTGGGAATCCTATTTCTAAGTCTTTTTGTTATAAAAAAGTTATTAGAAAAATATAGTTGATTGAAATAAGATATGAACAAAGAGATTAGGAAAGTCAAATCAATTTCTAAAAATGTTTTAGAATTTGTAGTGTACTATTCTAAGTTCAATCTGCTATATATATTTTCTTCATCTTTTCACTTGATGCTTTTTATAGTATAATCCATATAAGAATTAAATATTAAATAGTAGAGGAGGTAGAACAATGGCATACACACAAGAAGATTTTCAGGAATGGATTTTTCAGATTGGATTTAAGATGGACTATTTCACAAGGGATTTTGCGGAGAAAGAAGGGCTAAATTTAGACTATAGTATGCAGTCCTTGGATGATTTGGAGGCTTGGATCTTAGCTCACTACGAAGACCACCATGCTTTGATAGCAGACCGCAAGATGTTGGATTATTTGACCGTTTATATCGGTGAAACCTTTCGCAAACACCTAGGAGGAAAATGGTTTATTGATCTTAAAAATAAAAAGAACGCCTATTATTCAATGCCTGTCTTGACTGATCCATCCTATAGAGGAGAGGTATACAAAGCACCATTGACTTATGCAACAGCTTGTATCAGTAGAAAAGATGGTCAGTATATTAGCAGGATATTAAAAAATAATCTCGAAAATCAAGTGAAATAGTCTTTAATTTTTTCTATTTTTCTTTCAAATATTAGAATGGTTTGCTCAAAAGATTCACTTTTTCATGACAGCTGGAAACTTATGAAATAGTCTCATGTAAAGTGTATGAAATGGTTTACTTTTTTTCAGAAATAAGCTATACTAGTTAGAGTAAACTGTGATAAAATGGAGGTATTGTCTATGGTTGACAAGAGACTCATCGAAGAGATCAAAAACAATACCAATATTGTCGAAATCATAGGAGAAGTGATTTCTTTACAAAAATCTGGACGGAACTTTTTAGGGCTCTGTCCTTTTCATGGTGAAAAGACCCCTTCCTTTAACGTGGTCGAAGATAAGCAATTTTACCACTGCTTTGGATGTGGTCGTTCTGGAGATGTTTTTAAGTTTATCGAGGAATATCAGCAGGTAACCTTTGCGGATGCGGTGAGGATATTAGCTGAGAGACTTGGGATTCAGATGGCAGCGCCTGTTCAAGGTTCTGTACAGCCTAGGTCGCCCCATCAAAATCTCTACGATATGCATGAGAAAGCCGCTCGTTTTTATCATGCCATTCTCATGACGACTAAAATGGGTGAAGAGGCGAGAAACTATCTCTATAAACGTGGCTTAACAGATGATGTTCTCAAGCATTTTATGATTGGTTTAGCTCCAGCAGAACGCTCTTATCTATATCAGCGTTTAGCAGATGATTATAGTGAGAAGGACTTGCTGGATTCGGGTTTGTTTTATCTATCTGAGAGTAACCAATTTTTTGATACTTTTCATAATCGCATTATGTTTCCTCTTTTAAATGATCAAGGAAAGGTGATTGCCTTTTCTGGTCGTATATGGCAAGAGGCCGATTCTCAAACTGGAAAGTATAAAAATAGTCGAGCGACGGCAATTTTTAACAAAAGTTACGAATTATATCATTTGGAGAGGGTAAAAAAAGGATCGGGCAAGGCTCCTGAAATCTACCTGATGGAAGGATTTATGGATGTCATTGCGGCTTATCGTGCTGGTATTGAAAATGCAGTTGCTTCTATGGGTACCGCACTGACGAGTGAACATGTGGAGCATCTGAAACGCTTTACCAAAAAAGTGATCGTCACCTATGACGGAGATAAGGCTGGGCAAGCTGCGACGGCTAAAGCCTTGGACGAGCTTAAAGATATACCTGTCCAAGTCGTTCAGATTCCTGACGCGATGGATCCGGATGAATACTTGCAGAAAAACTCTCCTCAAGACTTGGCTTATCTCTTAACCAATACACGCATCAGTCCAGTTGAGTTTTACATCCATCATTTCAGACCGGAAAACAGTGAAAATCTACAAGCTCAGATTGAATTCATAGAGAAAATTGCTCCCTTAATCGCCAAGGAACCCTCTATCACAGCTCAGAATTCCTACATTCACATTTTGACGGATCACTTGCCATCTTTTGACTATCAGCAAGTCGAACATATTGTCAATGAAAGTCGTGTCAGACAGAGAAAGGAGAAGGTTAAGGAGACCTATAGTCCTAGTCCTATCACTATGTCTGTTACCAAGCAACTGACAGCAGTGATGAGAGCGGAAGCCCATATCCTCTACCGAATGATGGAACATCCCTTGGTGCTCAATGACTACCGCTTAAGAGATGACTTTATTTTTGAAACTCCAGAGTTTCAGACCTTGTATGGACTCTTGATTGATAATGGAAGTATCTCGTCTGAGGATTTGGCTCATCAGACCAGAGAAGTGGAGAGTGCTTGGTATCAAGTCCTAGCCTTAGATTTGCCACCTGAGATGTCCCCTCACGAGTTAGCTGAAGTGGAAGAGTCTCGAAAAAGAGCTCTTTTGAATCAGGAAAATCTGCAAATTAAAAAGAAAGTTCAGGAAGCTAGCCATGTCGGTGATACAGACACCGCATTAGAAGAGCTAGAACGCTTAATTGCCCAAAAAAGAAGAATGGAGTAAGAATGGCAACAAAACAAAAAGAAGTAACAACCTTTGACGTCCAAGTAGCGGAATTTATTCGCAATCATAAAAAAACTGGTACGGCTACAGATGACGAAATCAATAACGCCCTCGTAATCCCCTTTACTTTAGATGTGGAAGGTATTGAGAATCTTTTGCAACGCATTCAAGATGCTGGTATCTCAATTACGGACAACGAAGGAAATCCAAGTGCGCGTGTTTTGAGCACTGAGGAAGAACCAGAGTTGACTGATGAAGATTTGATCGGTTCAACCTCAGCTAAGGTCAATGACCCAGTCCGTATGTATTTGAAAGAAATCGGGGTTGTTCCTCTGCTTACAAATGAAGAGGAAAAAGAGTTGGCCCTTGCTGTTGAAGCGGGTGATATCGAAGCTAAACAACGCCTTGCAGAAGCTAACCTTCGTTTGGTTGTATCTATCGCTAAACGTTATGTTGGCCGTGGAATGCAGTTCCTTGACTTGATCCAAGAAGGAAACATGGGCTTGATGAAGGCCGTTGATAAATTTGACTACTCTAAAGGATTCAAATTCTCAACTTATGCGACTTGGTGGATTCGTCAGGCCATTACTCGTGCCATTGCTGACCAAGCTCGTACCATCCGTATCCCAGTTCACATGGTGGAAACTATTAACAAGCTTGTTCGTGAACAACGTAATCTTCTTCAAGAGTTGGGACAAGATCCAACTCCTGAACAAATTGCTGAACGCATGGATATGACACCTGATAAGGTTCGTGAAATCCTCAAGATTGCCCAAGAACCTGTTTCTCTTGAAACACCTATCGGTGAAGAGGACGATAGCCATCTTGGTGATTTTATCGAGGATGAAGTGATTGAAAATCCAGTGGACTATACAACTCGTATCGTTTTGCGTGAGCAGTTGGATGAAGTGTTAGACACATTGACAGACCGTGAAGAGAATGTCTTGCGTCTCCGCTTTGGTCTTGATGATGGGAAAATGCGTACCTTGGAGGATGTTGGTAAAGTCTTTAACGTGACTCGTGAACGTATCCGTCAAATTGAAGCAAAAGCTTTGAGAAAACTTCGCCAGCCAAGTCGAAGCAAACCACTTCGCGATTTTATTGAAGATTAAGTTGAGGGAGAGTGAAGATGGCTTACACAGAAGAACAAATCGAAAATATCAAAACACGTATTTTGACAGCCTTAGAAGAAGTGATTGACCCAGAATTAGGGATTGATATTGTCAATCTTGGCTTGATCTACGAGATTCGTTTTGATGGTGATACAGGTGAGACTGAAATTGACATGACCTTGACAACCATGGGTTGTCCCTTGGCAGATCTTTTAACTGACCAAATCTATGATGCTATGACAGATGTTCCAGAAGTTACAAATGTTGAAGTCAAATTAGTTTGGTATCCAGCTTGGACAGTTGAGAAAATGAGCCGTTATGCTCGTATTGCTTTAGGTATCAAGTAAGTATATTATGAAAAGAGAAATAGTGTAGACGCCAGGAATTCCCAGCTTTTATGCTATCTCTCTTTTTATTTGCTGATTTTATTTGAAGAAAATGGTATAATGGTTACTATGGAAAAAGAGAAATTACGCATCAATATGCTAAGTTCAAGTGAAAAGGTAGCTGGCCAAGGTGTGTCTGGGGCTTACCGTGAACTGGTACAGCTTTTAAAACGAGATGCGAAAGACCAACTGATCGTAACAGAAAATCTTCCAATCGAAGCGGACGTTACTCATTTTCATACCATTGATTTCCCCTATTATTTATCGACTTTTCAGAAGAAACGTTCTGGTCGTAAGATTGGCTATGTTCACTTCTTACCTGATACCTTGGAAGGTAGTTTGAAGATTCCATTCTTCTTAAAGGGGATTGTCAAACGCTATGTATTTTCTTTTTATGAGCGTATGGAGCATCTGGTTGTGGTTAATCCTACCTTCATTGAGGATTTGGTTGCTGCTGGAATTCCACGTGAAAAAGTGACCTATATTCCTAATTTTGTCAACAAAGAAAAATGGCATCCACTTCCTATAGAGCAAGTCGAACAACTTCGTAAAGATATGGGGATTGATGAGAATCAGTTTGTAGTCGTTGGTGCAGGTCAGGTTCAGAAGCGCAAAGGAATAGATGACTTTATCACTCTAGCTGAGGAATTACCTGATATCACTTTTATTTGGGCTGGTGGCTTCTCTTTTGGGGGAATAACCGATGGTTATGAGCGCTATAAAAAGATTATGGATAACCCTCCTGAAAATCTAATTTTCCCAGGGATTGTTGATCCAGAACGGATGAGAGAACTCTATGCCTTGGCTGATCTTTTCTTGCTTCCAAGTTATAACGAGCTCTTTCCAATGACTATTTTAGAAGCTGCGAGTTGTGAAGCACCCATTATGCTTCGTGATCTAGATCTTTACAAGGTCATTCTTGAAGGAAATTACAGACCAACAAGTGATGTAGAAGAGATGAAAGCGGCTATCTTGGAATATCGAGAGCATCCAGAAGCACTAAAAGAATTAAAAGAAAAGGCTAAGGCCATTTCAAGAGAATATTCAGAAGAGCATCTTCTTGAGATCTGGCTAAAATTCTATCGGGAGCAAGCAGATTTAGGAAAAAAATGAGGTAGTATATGCGAATTGGATTATTTACAGATACTTATTTCCCGCAGGTCTCGGGTGTTGCGACCAGTATTCGAACCTTAAAAACAGAACTTGAAAAGCAAGGACATGCCGTCTTTATCTTTACAACAACAGACAAGGATGTTAATCGTTATGAAGACTGGCAGATTATTCGCATCCCTAGTGTTCCTTTCTTTGCCTTTAAAGATCGTCGTTTCGCCTATCGTGGATTTACGAAAGCTCTTGAGATAGCAAAACAATACAAGCTGGATATTATTCATACGCAGACTGAGTTTTCTCTTGGTTTATTAGGGATTTGGATAGCGCGTGAGTTGAAGATTCCAGTCATTCATACCTATCATACCCAGTACGAGGATTATGTCCACTATATCGCTAAGGGGATGTTGATTCGTCCTGGTATGGTCAGGTATCTTGTGAGAGGCTTCCTTCATGATGTTGATGGTGTGATTTGTCCGAGTGAAATTGTGCGAGACCTTTTATCAGATTATAAGGTAAAAGTTGAAAAGCGTGTTATTCCTACAGGGATTGAGCTAGCCAAGTTTGAACGACCAGAGATTGGACCAGAACATATCGCAGACTTACGGGTTAAACTAGGTATTAAGGAAGATGAAAAGATGCTTCTTAGTCTTTCACGTGTTTCTTACGAGAAGAACATTCAAGCCGTTCTGGCAGCATTTGCAGAGGTTCTAAAAGAAGAACAAAAGGTGAAATTAGTCGTTGCTGGTGATGGGCCTTATCTGGAAAACCTCAAGGAGCAAGCAGGAGATTTGCAAATTCAGGATTCTGTTATCTTTACAGGTATGATCGCTCCGAGTGAGACAGCACTTTACTATAAGGCTGCTGACTTCTTCATTTCAGCTTCTACAAGTGAGACTCAGGGGTTAACCTATCTAGAAAGTTTGGCTAGCAAGACACCAATTATAGCTCATGGAAATCCCTATCTTGATAACCTCATCAATCATAAAATGTTTGGAACGCTTTATTATGAAGAGAGAGATCTAGCAGGGGCTATTTTAGAAGCTTTAATTGCAACTCCAAAGATGGATGAGAAACTTTTGGCTGAAAAATTGTATGAAATTTCAGCTGAGAATTTTGCTAAGAGAGTCCATGAGTTTTATTTGGATGCTATCATCTCAAACAATTTTGAAAAAGAATTGACTGCAGATGAACCTGTTACGAAACGTATTTTAAAGACAGTATTTTATATACCACAACAGGCAGTTTCAGTTCCAGTCAAAAGTTCTAAACGAATGTTAAAGGCATCTAAGAAACAGTTGAATGATTTGAGAGATTATTGGAATGACTAGGATCATCAAAGAAAGGAAATGAAGAAATGAAAAAGAAATTTATGAGAAGTAGTCGAGATCAAAAAATCGGTGGAGTATGCGCTGGTCTAGCTAATTATTTTGATATTGATCCTACAATTGTACGTGTAATCTGGGGAGTTCTAGCTTTTTGTTATGGTAGTGGACTTATTGCTTACTTAATTTTATGGGCAATTGCTCCAGTTTCGGAAGAATATTAAAAATAGGGAATTATAGAAAAGGAGAGAATAATGGCATTTGGTGATAATGGAAAACGTAAAAAAACATTTTTTGAGAAATTGACACTATTCGTCGTTTTGATTATGTTGTTTGTAACCTTAGCAGGTATCTTTGCTACAGCCATTGGTGTATTTAGCAGATTTTAAAATGCTAGATTTTCTAGCAAGTAGTAATAGTTGGTGACTGGGATTTCCCAGCCCTTTTTAAAGTGAGAAAAGAATATGAGTATGTTTTTAGATACAGCCAAGATTAAGGTCAAGGCTGGAAATGGTGGCGATGGGATGGTTGCCTTTCGCCGTGAAAAATACGTCCCTAATGGCGGTCCATGGGGTGGCGATGGAGGCCGTGGAGGTAACGTTGTCTTTGTTGTAGATGAAGGTTTACGTACCCTGATGGACTTCCGTTACAATCGTCATTTCAAAGCCCAATCGGGTGAAAAAGGGATGACCAAAGGAATGCATGGTAGAGGGGCAGAAGACTTGATTGTTCGAGTGCCTCAAGGTACAACTGTACGTGATGCGGAGACTGGGAAAGTTCTCACTGATTTGATAGAGAACGGCCAAGAGTTCATCGTGGCTCATGGAGGTCGTGGTGGTCGTGGGAACATCCGTTTTGCGACACCAAAAAATCCTGCTCCAGAGATCTCTGAGAATGGAGAACCTGGTCAGGAGCGCGAATTACAGTTAGAACTTAAAATTCTTGCGGATGTTGGTTTGGTTGGATTCCCTTCAGTTGGAAAATCAACTCTGCTCAGCGTAATTACCTCTGCAAAACCTAAAATTGGTGCCTATCACTTTACAACAATCGTTCCAAATCTTGGTATGGTCCGTACCCAATCAGGTGAGTCCTTTGCAGTGGCAGACCTTCCTGGTTTGATTGAAGGAGCAAGTCAAGGTGTGGGCTTGGGAACTCAATTCCTTCGCCATATTGAGCGTACTCGCGTTATCCTTCACATCATCGATATGTCAGCCAGTGAAGGTCGCGATCCTTACGAAGATTATCTAGCTATTAACAAAGAGTTGGAATCTTACAACCTTCGTCTAATGGAGCGTCCCCAAATCATTGTTGCTAATAAGATGGATATGCCAGAAAGTCAGGAAAACCTTGAAGAATTCAAGAAAAAATTGGCAACTAACTTTGATGAGTTCGAGGAATTACCAGCAATCTTCCCAATATCAGGTTTGACTAAACAAGGTTTAGCACCTTTACTAGATGCAACAGCAGAGCTCCTTGATAAGACTCCAGAATTCCTTCTTTATGACGAGTCAGAAATGGAAGAAGAAGTTTATTATGGCTTTGACGAAGAAGAAAAACCATTTGAAATTAGTCGTGATGACGATGCAACTTGGGTACTTTCAGGTGAAAAACTCATCAAACTCTTTAACATGACTAACTTTGATCGTGATGAGTCTGTCATGAAGTTTGCTCGTCAGTTGCGTGGTATGGGAGTTGATGAAGCTCTCCGTGCTCGTGGCGCCAAGGATGGAGATTTGGTTCGTATCGGTAAGTTTGAGTTTGAGTTTGTAGACTAGGAGATAGCTATGGGAGATAAACCGATATCTTTCCGTGATGCTGATGGAAATTTTGTTTCTGCAGCAGACGTCTGGAATGAGAAAAAGTTAGAAGAACTGTTTAATCGCCTCAATCCAAATCGTGCTTTGAGACTAGCAAGAACTAAAAAGCAAGCTGGAAATAACAAATCATAAAATTAACCCGTGATGATAGCCATCACGGGATTTTATTATGTGACTATTAGTCCGTCTCGCTCCGTGAGGTGCGAGACAAATAAACCACCCGCTATGCGGGTGCGCGTCGAAGGTTATACCAAAAAAACTCCAAACGCGATACAATAAAGGTGTTCAAGCCAATTGTAAAGCGAAAGGAGAAAACCATGGTACAAAAGTCTCATAGTTTATCACACACAAAGTGGCACTGTAAGTATCACATTGTGTTCACCCCTAAGTATAGACGAAAAGTCATCTATAATCAATATCGGAGTAGTTTAGGTGAAATATTTCATCGCTTGTGTAGTTATAAGGGAGTTGAAATTATCGAGGGTCACTTAATGCCAGACCATGTACATATGTTAGTAAGTATTCCACCAAGGATAAGTGTTTCGAGTTTCATGGGTTATTTAAAAGGTAAAAGTGCACTCATGATGTTTGACAAACACGCCAACCTCAAGTACAAGTTTGGGAATCGGCATTTCTGGGCAGAAGGTTATTATGTGAGTACAGTAGGGCTTAATGAAGCCACGATAAGGAAATACATACAAGATCAGGAAAAGCATGATATAGCACTAGATAAATTAAGTGTAAAAGAATATGAGGATCCCTTTAGGGATAGTGGCAAGTAATACTCACGCCTCTTTAAGAGGCAAGTGACGAGTCAAGAGCAATGAGGCTTGAACAACGTGAAAGCCAGCGTCTTTAGGCGCTGGCTGGTAATTTGGGCTTATAGCCCTGGTGCAAACCACCCGTTAGACGGGTGGTTATGATTAGCGATCAAAGAATAGAGGTGGTGCAAATTGTTTGAGACGTTCAAAGCAAGATTGAGCTTGTTCTTTATCCTCGCAGATAACCAAACAGACATCATTGCCACAGATAGTAGCCACAATTTCAGGGAAGTTTAGAGCATCTAAGATGGATCCAAAGGATTGCGCCAAACCTGGATAGGTTTTGATGACAACCTGGTGTTGAACAGGATGCATCATGTAGAGGGCTTCCTCCATATACACTTCTAGGCGTTTTTCCCACTTGGATGTAGAGTCAGTGTTGATTGAATAATAGGAGTGTTCACCTTCACGAATCTTAGAAAGATTCATCAGATTGATATCTCGTGAAAGTGTTGCTTGTGTGACCTGTACTCCGTTTTCAATCAGTAGTTCTTGTAATTCAGTTTGGGTATGAATTTTTTGTTTAGTGATTAGGGCTCGGATGAGCTGGTGTCTTTGCTCGGCTTTGTTCATCTACAGTTACCTCCCTTTGAAAAGGTATCTCAAGACTAGACTGTGCAAGGTCGACAGTCAAGTGATAGTCTGTATTGTCACGTACAGTAATCTCAAAGTCTGTTGTGTAAAGAACGAGACGTACTGTATCGCTTTCTTTTAGTTTGTAAATAGTTGGTTGGAGTTCAAATTGGAATTCCATCCATTCATCAGGCTTAACTTCTTCAATTTTCAATAAATCATAACGATTTTGAAGATTGAGATAGCCTTTGGTGATAACACGTTGAGCATTTGGGCTAAATGGTAGCTCGCAAAGATTTTCCAGCATATGGTAACGACCATTATCAATCGTACGAGCAGACAAGACTCCTGGATACGGTTGTAGGTATTTCTTTTGACCAAGTTCGAGAAGTTGGGCAGATAGTAAGCCTTTATTGGTGCTTGATTTGAGACGGAGGTTTAGTTTAACACGCCCATTGAGATGAAGGTCCTCTGTCACTGGCAGATCAATAGTTACCTGATTGACTTTCCCTTGATACAATTCATTATTAAAGGTTTGATAGTTTTTTCCAAAACGTTCAAAGTCAGAGTCTTCATAGTGGTTTTGAATGACAGCTTCTTCAGTACCTAATGTGAAAGTTTTGTGGTCAGTTTGATTTCCAAAATCTTCAAAAGTCATCCATGTTTGAGGAGCTGTATTGTCTTGCCAAACGATTCTTGGAAGTCGGTAATCAGTTTCATGCCCCAATAATTTCTGTGTCAAAAGAGCATTCATGGATTCACGGAAATCGATAGATTGCCAGTTGTTCATATAAACATGGGCACCGTTATGATAAAAGAGATGTTTCTTAATATTGCTTGGAAGAGCATTGAACATTTGATAGACATGAAGTGGTTTTACATTCCAGTCTTGTGAACCGTGTGTAAAAACAACCTCAGCTTTGACCTTGTGGGCATTAAGTAGGTAGTTTCTGTCATGCCAAAATTGGTTATAATCTCCAGTTTTACGGTCTAGATTTTTCTTCAGTTCTTCTATAGACTCTTTATGAGCTTCGTTTCCACGAATATAGTCACCAGCTAAGAGATTACGAGAATAAGTTAATTCATCTAATGAATCGAAGTCCTCCCCTGGATAGCCACCAGGGCTTGTTACCAGACCATTTTCTCGATAATAGTTGTACCAAGAAGAAATACCGGCTTCAGCAATAATGACTTCTAAACCATCAACTCCTGTAGTTGCAAGACCATTAGACATTGTTCCTAGATAAGAAAGACCAGTAGTGGCAACTTTTCCATTTGACCAGTCAGCCTTGACCTGACGTTTACGACTGTGGTCTGTGAAGGCACGACAACGACCATTGAGCCAATCAATAACATTTTTATAGGCTTCAACTTGGCGGTAATCTCCGTTGGTCATTTGACCTTGAGAATCCTTGGTTCCAAGACCAGATACGTAGATATTTGCAAATCCTCTTGGAAGGAAGTAGTCGTTAAGTGTGTAGCTGCTATTGATATGAGTGAGTTTTTCTTCAGCTTCTGGAACGAGTTCAGCTTCTCCAACAGGTTCAACCAAGTCTAATGTTGGTTTTTCTAGAGAAATTTCATGTGCTTCCTTGACTTCTAGCTCAGCTTCCATTTTGTAAAGAGCTTTATCACTTGCTTTATCATTGGTTCCTTGATGGTAAGGACTTGCCGTCATAACAGCTGGAATTTTGCCGTGGTAAGATGGACGAATAATGTTTACCTTGATAAGATCTGGCAGTCCATCATTATCAGAATTAATACGACTTTCCACATAAACAACTTTCCGAATAGCATTGTTTGCAGAGAAGGTTGCCAAGCTCTTGCCATTGAAGTGGTGGTAATCATTGTCCTCAGGGATAAGACCATCGCTAACCAATTGATCGATCAAGGTATTTCCCTTTTTAGTGCGCGTGTTAAGGAGTTGATAGAGATTGTCAATCAAATCTCCGTATACAATAGGGAATGCCGTTTCTTTGTGAAAAACAAGACCATCTTCAAAGTCCGTTAAGTAGCTGAAACCAAGCAACTGAAAGGCAACAGTATAGAAAATCTCTGCAGTTAATTCACGATCAGAATTGAAGAAAGTGAGCAGATCAGTTTCTTTATCTACAGCTAAAGTTGAGAGGGGATAATCTGTATTTTTGTAATTGAAAAAGCAAGTTCTAACAAAAGCTTCAAACAGTTCTTTATCAGAATTTGATTGGTCAAGCTTGAATCCAAGGCTGGATAATTCCTGTAAAGCTTCTTGTTGGCTTACAGGATAGTAACTGAATTGATTAAAACGCATAGATGCCTCCTTTGAAGAATCATTCTAAATTTATTATATCAAAAAAGTAGAGGAAATGATAGAAAATACAAGTAACTGTTATAATAAACTAAAAAGGATGACTTCGTGAAATGGAATATAAAAAGACAGATTCGAGGAATCTATTAAATTAAAAATACAGAAATCATAGATTTGAAAAATAATTGAAATATTTTAGATTGCACGCTTAATATAAAATAAAAAACTAGCCATGGAATTAGTAGTAGCTACTAAATTCTATGACTAGTTGTAGAGTTTAAGGTTTTGACTTGATAATTTTAGTTTGTTTAGACAGTGATTGGAGTGTTTGGTCACTTAATTTTGAATCCGTTATAATGGTGTCGATATCTGAGATATTGTAAAATGTGAAGAAATCAAATTTATCAAATTTGCTATGGTCAGCTAGGAGATATTTTTTGTTGGCGTTTTCAAGTGCTAATTTCTGCGCTTCACCTTCGTCTTCACTAAAAGTAGCGATAGCTTGATCCTTGATACCATTACAACTAACGAAGGCTTTTGAAAATTGCAAACTAGCGATATCTTGAAGAGTGAGAGTACCGACAAAAGCTCCTGTAATTGAACGATAATTACCACCGATTAGAATGAGATCAGTTAGCTTACGCTCGTTTAGAATAAGAAATACAGGCAAACTATTGGTAACAACACGAATGTTATCGATAGGAAGCTCACGCGCAAAGAATTCTAATGTGGTACCTGGACCAATGAAAATAGTTTCTCTTTCTTCAACTAAGTGACCTGCAAAGCGAGCAATTTCTTGTTTTTCTGCTGTTTGTAGCCCTTGTTTTTCAACGTTAGAACGCTCATTATTTAATAAGGAACCTGTTCGAAGTTTTTCAGCTCCTCCATGAACTCGAACCAGTAAATCCTTATCCGCTAACTCTTGTAAATATCGTCTAGCTGTCATATCGGAAATATCAAGGCGATTCATAATCTCTTTAACAGTGATAGTTCCTTTTGTATTAACAATTTCTAAAATAGTATCTAATTTTTCTTGCTTCAGCATTGAACCACCCCCAAATCTAATATTATTTTATCATATTTTAAACAGCTAAGCAACTTAAAGAAAACAAAAATAAACAAAAAAAAACATCTGGTTTGTAATTAAACTTAGATGTTTTTTTAGGTTAGGTATTAATTTAGTCCATAGTTATAGTCATCATCCTGCATAGCTTCAACTTCACCAAGTAGATAGCCATTACCAACTTGAGAGAAGAAGTCGTGGTTTGATGTACCAGTTGAAATCCCGTTCATAACGATTGGGTTGACATCGTCCGCTGAGTCAGGGAAGAGAGGATCTTGCCCCAAATTCATAAGAGCCTTATTTGCATTGTAGCGAAGGAAGGTTTTAACCTCTTCGGTCCATCCGACTTCGTCATAGAGGCTCTCTGTGTAGCCTTCTTCATTCTCATAAAGAGTATAGAGAAGGTCGTACATCCATTCTTTGAGTTTTTCTTGTTCATCTTCTGGCAATTCATTGAAACCAAGTTGGAATTTGTAGCCGATGTAGGTTCCGTGTACAGACTCGTCACGAATAATCAACTTGATGATCTCAGCTACGTTGGCCAACTTGTTGTTTCCAAGATAGTAGAGAGGAGTGAAGAAACCAGAGTAGAAGAGGAAGGTTTCAAGAAAAACACTAGCTACTTTCTTTTCAAGTGGCGTTCCGTTTAGGTAGATTTCATTAATAATTTCAGCTTTTTTCTGAAGATATGGATTGGTATTAGTCCATTCAAAAATTTCTTCAATTTCAGACTTGGTATTTAAGGTTGAGAAGATAGAAGAGTAAGACTTAGCATGAACAGATTCCATAAATTGGATATTGTTAAAAACAGCTTCCTCGTGAGGCGTACGAATATCAGCACGAAGGGCTTGAACACCAGTTTCTGATTGCATGGTATCCAAAAGGGTCAAACCTCCAAAAACTTTACCAACAAGGTCTTTTTCCTTGTTAGAAAGCTTTCTCCAGTCATCTAGGTCATTTGACAAGGGAATACGCGTATCGAGCCAGAATTGCTCAGTCAGCTTTTCCCAGGTTGATTTGTCGATGACATCTTCGATGGCATTCCAGTTAATAGCTTTGTAGTAAGTTTTCATTTGAAATCTCTTTCTGTGTGTAGTAATACGATAACATAATCATTCTTATTTTATCATAATTCTATTCTATAATCGAACAAAAAGTCGGAGGCCCGACTTTTATGTTCTTACATGATTTTATCAGCAAAATACGTTAAATGGATTAAGTAAATGTAATTTTTTTGAGAGTTGAATTAAATCACACAGCTCTCACATTGGTTAGCACCGACTTCTCCACCATCATCTGTAAAGGTACGGACGTAGTAGATAGACTTGATACCTTTGTTGAAGGCATAGTTACGAAGGATAGACAAGTCACGTGTTGTTTGTTTATTTTCTGATTTCCATTCGTAAAGACCTGTTGGGATATCACTGCGCATGAAGAGTGTGAGTGAAAGTCCTTGGTCTACGTGTTCAGTTGCAGCTGCATAAACATCAATGACTTTACGCATATCCATGTCGTAAGCAGAAGTGTAGTAAGGAATGGTTTCTGTTGACAATCCTGCAGCAGGGTAGTAGATCTTACCAATTTTCTTCTCTTGGCGTTCTTCGATACGTTGCGTGATCGGGTGGATAGAAGCAGATACATCGTTGATATAGCTGATAGAACCATTCGGCGCTACAGCAAGGCGGTTTTGGTGGTAAAGACCATCTGCTTTAACTTTATCACGAAGTTCAGCCCAATCAGCAGCAGTAGGGATAAAGATATCTTTGAAGAGTTCTTTAACACGGTCTGATTTCGGAAGAAATTCTCCAGTCAAATACTTATCAAAGTAGCTTCCGTTAGCATAGTCTGATTTCTCAAAGTTGTGGAAGGTAACACCACGTTCACGTGCGATATTGTTTGACTCAACCAAGGTCCAGTAGTTCATAAGCATAAAGTAAATGCTTGTAAATTCAACAGACTCAGGTGATCCATATTCAATCAGTTGTTGGGCAAGGTAGCTGTGAAGTCCCATAGCTCCAAGTCCGAAGGTGTGAGCTTGGCTATTTCCATGGTCGATGGTAGGAACAGCTACGATGTGTGAACTATCTGTAACGAAAGTTAAAGCACGAACCATAGCACGGATAGAACGACCAAAGTCAGGTGAAGTCATCATGTTGACCACGTTTGTTGAACCAAGGTTACATGAGACATCAGTCCCCATTTTAAGGAATTCTTGAGCATCGTTGATAAGACTTGGTTCTTGGACTTGAAGAATCTCAGAACACAAGTTACTCATGATGATCTTTCCATCAACAGGATTTGCACGGTTAGCAGTATCAATGTTGACTACATAAGGATAACCAGATTCTTGTTGCAATTTAGAGATTTCAGTTTCCAAATCACGCGCCTTGATTTTTGTTTTACGGATGTTTGGATTTGCAACTAGTTCATCGTATTTTTCAGTGATGTCGATGTAGTTGAATGGCACACCGTATTCAAGCTCTACAGAGTAAGGGCTGAATAGGTACATTTCCTCATTCTTACGTGCTAATTCGTAGAATTTATCTGGTACCACAACACCAAGTGAAAGGGTCTTAACACGAACTTTTTCATCTGCGTTTTCTTTCTTAGTTGAAAGGAAGGCGATAATATCTGGGTGAAAGACATTGAGGTAAACAACACCGGCACCTTGACGTTGACCCAATTGGTTTGAGTAAGAGAAGCTATCTTCAAAAAGCTTCATAACAGGTACGACACCAGAAGCGGCACCCTCGTATCCTTTAATAGGAGCTCCAGCTTCACGAAGGTTGCTGAGGGAAATTCCCACGCCACCACCGATACGTGAAAGTTGAAGAGCTGAGTTGATAGAACGTCCGATAGAGTTCATATCATCGGTTACCTGGATCAAGAAGCAAGATACCAACTCACCACGACGCGCACGGCCTGCATTCAAGAAAGAAGGAGTAGCAGGTTGATAACGTTGGTGGATGATTTCATTGGCGATATCAATAGCAATCGCTTCATCACCATCAGCAAAGTAAAGGGCGTTAAAGAAGACGCGGTCTTCCATGCTTTCAAGATAGTATTCCCCATCATTAGTTTTCAAAGCATACTGATTATAGAATTTATAGGCAGCCATGAAAGACTTAAATTGGAAGTTTTGATCCTTGATAAATTGATGCAGTTCTTCCAAAAATTCTGGACAGTATTTCTTGATAAATGCTGTCTCAATGTAGTTATGCTCAATGAGGAAGTTGATTTTATCCGTAATTGAGTTGAAAACCATTGTATTTGGTACAACATTTTCTTTAAAGAAGGCTTCAAGAGCTTCCTTGTCTTTGTGAAGCATGATTTGTCCATTCACAGGACGGTTAATTTCGTTATTAAGACGGAAGTAAGTCACATCTTCAAGTTGTTTTAATCCCATAAAAAATCCTTTATCTAATTACAAAAGAAAGGCTTCTAAGATAGACATAGAAGCTTTTGTCTTGATTCTTAAGCAAGTTGTTTGAGTTTACCTGGTTGGAAACCAGAGAAAACCTCTGTTGGTGTCTGAATGATAGGAGCGGCACTAAAGCCAAGCTCTTTTACTTGATCAATGTATTCAGGCTGTTCATCAAGATTGATTTCTTTATATTCAACATTATTACTGTCTAAAAAACGTTTCGTCATTTTACATTGGACACAGTTGTTTTTAGAATATACGGTTACCATTTCTGTAACTCCTCTTTAAAAAATTATTACTTTCTTAGTATATCAGAAAAAAAAACTTTGTCAACTTTCTAAAACTAAATCTTGTGTACTTATTTTACTGATTTTACTAACAAACACAATATATAGTGTAGTATTGAAAAATAATTACAGAAAAAGCAATGATTTCATTATAGGTGTCTCGACAAAAACTACATACTGTGTTTTGCTAAATTTAATAGAAGATTTTCAGCAAGTTATCTGAAAGGAAATTGAAGAAAGTCCATAAAATACTTGAAAAATATCAATGAAGGTGATATAATACTAAATTGTAAGGGTTATCAGATATGTAACTCAACAAGAAAACTATTAAAGGAGAGTCAAACTATGGCTTCTAAAGATTTCCACGTAGTGGCAGAAACAGGTATTCACGCACGTCCAGCAACATTGTTGGTACAAACAGCTAGCAAATTTGCTTCAGATATCACTCTTGAGTACAAAGGTAAATCAGTTAACCTTAAATCTATCATGGGTGTAATGAGCCTTGGTGTTGGTCAAGGTGCTGACGTTACAATCACTGCTGAAGGTGCAGACGCTGATGACGCTATCGCTGCAATCTCAGAAACAATGGAAAAAGAAGGATTGGCATAAGGAAATGACAGAAATGCTTAAAGGAATCGCAGCATCTGACGGTGTTGCAGTTGCAAAAGCATATCTACTCGTTCAACCGGATTTATCATTCGAGACTGTTACAGTCGAAGATACAAATGCAGAAGAGGCTCGTTTGGATGTTGCTCTTGAAGCTTCTCAAAACGAGCTTTCTCTTATCCGCGAGAAGGCTGTAGGTACGCTTGGTGAAGAAGCGGCACAAGTATTTGACGCCCACTTGATGGTTCTTGCTGACCCTGAATTGATTGGTCAAATCAAAGAAACTATCCGTGCTAAGAAAGTGAATGCAGAAGCGGGTCTGAAAGAAGTTACAGACATGTTTATCACAATCTTTGAAGGCATGGAAGACAACCCATACATGCAAGAACGTGCAGCAGATATCCGCGACGTAACAAAACGTGTATTGGCTAACCTCCTTGGTAAAAAATTGCCAAACCCAGCTTCTATCAATGAAGAAGTGATCGTGATTGCTCACGACTTGACTCCATCTGATACAGCTCAATTAGACAAAAACTTTGTAAAAGCTTTTGTAACAAACATTGGTGGTCGTACAAGTCACTCAGCTATCATGGCTCGTACACTTGAAATCGCTGCTGTTTTGGGTACAAACAATATCACTGAAATTGTCAAAGATGGTGACCTACTTGCTGTTAACGGTATTACAGGTGAAGTGATTATCAACCCGACTGAAGAACAAGCGGCTGAATTTAAAGCAGCTGGTGAAGCTTACGCTCAACAAAAAGCTGAATGGGCACTTTTGAAGGATGCTCAAACTGTTACTGCTGATGGTAAACACTTCGAATTGGCAGCAAACATTGGTACTCCAAAAGACGTTGAAGGTGTTAATGACAACGGTGCAGAAGCTGTAGGTCTTTACCGTACAGAGTTCTTGTACATGGATTCTCAAGACTTCCCAACTGAAGATGAGCAGTACGAAGCATACAAGGCTGTCCTTGAAGGAATGAACGGTAAACCAGTTGTTGTCCGTACAATGGATATCGGTGGTGACAAGGAACTTCCTTACTTCGATATGCCTCATGAAATGAACCCATTCCTTGGATTCCGTGCTCTTCGTATCTCTATCTCTGAAACTGGAGACGCAATGTTCCGCACTCAAATCCGTGCTCTTCTTCGTGCTTCTGTACACGGTCAATTGCGTATCATGTTCCCAATGGTTGCGCTTTTGAAAGAATTCCGTGCAGCTAAAGCAGTCTTCGATGAAGAAAAAGCTAACCTTCTTGCTGAAGGTGTTGCAGTTGCGGATGACATCCAAGTTGGTATCATGATCGAAATTCCTGCAGCAGCTATGCTTGCAGACCAATTTGCAAAAGAAGTTGACTTCTTCTCAATTGGTACAAACGACTTGATCCAATACACAATGGCGGCAGACCGTATGAACGAACAAGTTTCATACCTTTACCAACCATACAACCCATCAATCCTTCGTTTGATCAACAACGTTATCAAAGCAGCTCACGCTGAAGGTAAATGGGCTGGTATGTGTGGTGAAATGGCTGGTGACCAAACAGCTGTTCCACTTCTTGTCGGAATGGGCTTGGATGAGTTCTCTATGTCAGCAACATCTGTACTTCGTACACGTAGCTTGATGAAGAAACTCGACACTGCTAAAATGCAAGAATACGCTAACCGTGCTCTTACTGAATGTTCAACAATGGAAGAAGTTCTTGAACTTTCTAAAGAATACGTTAACTTCGATTAATCAATTACAAATCCTTGTAGCTTCTAGCTATGAGGATTTTTTTTTCTATTTTCTAGAAAACTCCATCTGTAAAATTTATCAAAAATATGGTAAAATAGACAAGGGAAAATACAAGGAGGATACAATGCAAAATAGACCAATCATTATCGGAGTAACAGGGGGATCTGGAGGAGGAAAGACAAGCGTATCTAAAGCAATCTTGTCACATTTTCCAAATGAAAAAATCTCTATGATTGAGCATGATTCCTACTATAAAGATCAATCTCATCTAACCTTTGAAGAGCGTATTAAGACCAACTATGACCATCCTTTTGCTTTTGATACTGATTTGATGATTGAGCAAATCAAAGAGTTGTTGGCAGGTCGTCCAGTTGATATTCCTACCTATGATTATGCTGCCCATACCAGAAGTTCTAAAACTTATCGTCAAGAACCTCAGGATGTCTTTATCGTAGAAGGAATCTTGGTTTTGGAGGACAAACGACTTCGTGATTTGATGGATATCAAGATTTTCGTAGATACAGATGATGATGTCCGTATCATTCGCCGTATTAAACGTGATATGGAAGAGCGTGGTCGTAGCCTGGATAGCGTTATTGACCAATACCTTGGTGTGGTGAAACCCATGTATCATCAATTTATCGAGCCAACAAAGCGTTATGCAGATATCGTTATTCCAGAAGGAGTGACCAATACAGTAGCTATTGATTTGCTGACAACAAAGATTGAAAAGATTTTAGAAGAAGCACGTCTTGCCCAATAATAAGCAGATAAAAGGCTGTGGGAAAGTAAAGATTTTATCAAGATTGAACCTTTTTCTCATATCCGTGAATCTTTACAATCATGCTTTTAGATAGTCTCGTCAAAGGGACTTTTAGAAGTCTGTAATCTTAATTAAATACAAAGTCAGTTACTTAGGGCAAATAAAAATCGAGGCCGGGATTTTCCCGACCTCTTATTTTTTGATTTTTTCAAGTCTCGGAACAATAACTAGGGTAAGTATTGCTGAGATTATGAGTTCTGCGATAGAATTTGTTGAGATAACAGTAGCTAATAGTTTTTGGATATTTCCATCAAAAACATTTCCAAAGAGGAAGAAGATTCCGCCTAGTACAAATACAGTATTTGTGAGGGAACCAAGTGCTCCCGCGAAGATAAGCCCTGCCTTGTTTTTGAGGAGTTTGTAGACAAAGTATGGAGTTAAACCAATAAGGATGCGTGGTACAATCGCAATAACTAGGGAGTAGATGTTACCGTTTGGTACAAATGGAGAGAAGAGGTAGCTAGTTGGGAGAATAGTGATCGTATTGACAGTCAAGCTAATCATTCCCATCAAGAAACCTAAGATAGCCCCAATCCGTGGTCCGTAGATGATACTAGCAATGATGACTGGGATATGGACAATGGTTGGTTTAATTGGAAATGGCAAGACATTAAAGACAATAGAGCTCAGCAAATGAATGACAATCATGCTGGCAAAAAAGATAGCAATAGGAGCAATATTAGAGCGTTTGTTCATGAAGTTTTTCCTTTATCTGTTGTAAAATAGTATCAAGATCAGCAAGAGCACCACGTCCTACATCGCCACAGGCCAGTAGGGACTCTTTTGGAGCAATAATTGTATAACCATAAGTTTCTAAAGTTTTTAAGTTTGTTTGAGTTGCTGGATGGTCATACATTTTGGTATTCATAGCAGGCGCCACTAGTTTTGGAACATAGTGGGGCAAGGCAAGAGCAGTAGAGGTTACCATATTATCTGCGAAACCGTGTGCTAGTTTTGCAATCGTATTAGCAGTAGCAGGGGCAAGGATAAACAAATCTGTTTCTTTGCCAAGTTCGATATGATTGACTTTGTCAGGATAAGGTTCCTGCATAACATCTAGATGTACCGTATTTTGAGATAGGACTTGAAGGGTTAAAGGTTGGATAAAGGCAGTCGCAGCCTGGGTCATAAGTACAGTTACAGAATGCCCCTGTTTCTTCAAGTTACTAACCAAATCAGCAGCCTTGTAAGAAGCGATAGAGCCTGTAACAGCGAGTGTAATACGAGCCATAATTTTCCTTTCTAACGATCAAGTTCTTGAATTCTCTTGGTTAACAAGTCAGCAATTTCTTGCTTGCTAGTAGAAAGCTGATAATCTTTTTCTTCTACTAGATAAGCCAGGTGCTGATTTTCATTAATCTGAGTGAGGTCATTAGCGACAATCAAGTCAGCTTGATTCTTTTCAAGACTTTCTCTAGCGATTTGAATCAGATGCTCCTTGGTAACATCGACAAGCAGTTTAAAGCCGATGAGATGAATATTGGGGTTCCATTCTTTGACAAGAGCAATAATTTTTGGATTTTTCTTGAGAAATAGGACTTGCACCTCAGCCTTAGAGGAGATCTTTGTTTCCATATTTTTCTTATGCAAAAACTCACTTAAATCTTGGCTTGCTTGGACTTGGTCAAGACCAGTCATGTAAACAGGACTATAGTCAGAGACTGCCATGGAATGAATCAAAACTTGATAATCAGGAACAATCCGTTTCATCTTTCGAAGTAAATCGGAAGTGTTTTTGATTTCAATGATGGATAAATTTGAGTGTGGTGCTGGTTTTAGTGCTTGTTGCGTAGTAATCAGACAAACCTGATGCCCAGCCTTCAGTAAAGTCTCAGTTATAACTTTACCAAGTCTACCAGTAGAGTGGTTGGTAATGGAGCGAACTCTATCAATGGCTTCGCTTGTACCACCAGATGTAACTAAAATTTTCATAGAACTATTGTACAAAAAAATGAGCAGTAAGTAAAATGAAAGCGATAAAATATAACTAAACTTTATAACTATATTATTATTGACAATTAATTTAAGATATAAGATAATTATTTTAGTTATATATGAAAAGGGGAAGCCGTTATGGACTTTTTTAAGTTTGCAGATAATATGGTTAAAGAAGCTAGTAAAGTAATTGATGATGCTAGTAAGACAACCAGTAGCGTACTTAATGAAGCTGGAAAAGCTTTAGATAGCGCTGGGAAAGTTACAGGAGATTTATTATCAGATTCTGTAAAAGTAATAGGAGATGTATCAAATAAGATAGGAAATGTTGTTTCAGACGTTTCAGGTCAAGCTGCTACAGTAGCGAATGATACTGTTCAACAAGTAACAGAGGTTGCATCTGGCACGCTTAATCAAGCTGGTAAAGTTGCAACGGAAGCAAAAACACAAATTGATTCAATAGATCTTTTTAATGGTAAACTAAGGTCCGAAGCTGTTGCGAATTACCATGAATCTATTCAAATATATAATGAAAAAGCTACAGATCTAACGAATAAATCGACTGAGCTTTATAAAAGTAGAGACAAGGCGATCAAAGTTGTCAAAATCATTGAAGAAAGAATTAGTAAATTAGCAAATAAACCGAAAGAATTTGAAACAAAGTTAGAAGAAATAATTGTTGAAATACAGAATTTCGAAGATAAGCAGTTAGCTATTACTCAGGCAATCAAAGAAGCAGAATTAGCCAGCGGTAGTACGGCAGCTACAGCTTCTTTAAGTGCTTTAGGTGTGACAGTCGCAACTTTAGGTCCTACTGCAGCTATGGGAGTTGCAACTACTTTTGGTGTCGCATCAACAGGAACAGCAATTTCTAGTTTGACAGGTGCAGCAAGAAATAGTGCGGCATTAGCTTGGTTAGGTAGAGGAAGCCTAGCAGCGGGCGGAGGAGGTATGGCTGCTGGCAATGCCTTTCTAGCCATGGTGGGGCCTGTAGGCTGGGGGATTGCTGGTTTGATGTTAACAGCGTCTGTAGGAGCAGGTGTTTTTGCTAATAGAAAAAATGAAGAAGTAGCTAAAGAAGCGCTTGATGAACAAAAGAAAATTGAGTTATTGATTAGACAAACTGAAAAATCAATAATAGAAATTACTGAATTAATTAATTTAATTGAAAAGCAAACTGAGGGGATCTACTTAGCTAATCTTTCTTTAATTGGAAAAGATTATAACTTATTTACAGATGATGAAAAGTATCAAGCAGGTAGTTTAGTAAATTCAACCCTCTCACTTACTTCGATGATTAATAAGGAAATTAAAATAAATGATGAATCAGGCTGTTAATAGAGCATTTTATCAAGGGATAGGTGCTTATGTCAATTGTTTAAACAACTTGAGAATTCAAGACTTACAAATTACTATGAAAATGATTGAGGATGAAGCTCGACATGTCATTTTAAACAAGGACAATGCCTCTAAAATCTTAAACTATGCTAGAGATAACATTGAAGACGTTATTCTAAAGAATCGTGGAGGTGAATACGGCGGTCACGGTTTTATTGCTGAATTTGCAGAAGCAGGAATTGTGAATGCGAGAAGAGCTTTTGAAGGATTAAATCCTATTGTAAAAGTATTGAATGATAATGGACCAGCCGATTTATTAATTGGTAGAAATACCATTCAAATGAAGTTTTATAATAATTTACGTGATGAACTAGCTCAATCATTTCATTACAGTAAAAAAATGAAAATGATGTTTCCAAAAGATCACGTGTTAGTATACGAAAAAATTATGGCTGGCGCCAAAGAAGTTGAATTTAATGGTAAAAGATTATCTATTAAACAAATTACTGATATACGACAAATGATTAATGATATTACCGAAAGCAAGGGACTTACTTCATATAAATCTTGGATGAAATCATCTGTTCTAAATTATGATGATGCTAAAAGAAATTCAATTAATAAAGTATTAGACTTAGAGAAAATAAAAATTGATAAAAAGGTCAAAGTAAAGCGGAGAGAATTAGCTAAGAAGAAAATTCTTGCCAAAAAAAATTCTTTACCAAATTTAAGAGAAGCTAACAAGATTGCAAAAAATACTTTTCTTTTACAAGGTGGTTTAGCATTAATGTCAGCTGTGTATGGGAAATACAAAGAAGGAAAAACAATTTTTGAATTTGAACAATCAGATTGGTTAGACTGTGGATTAGAAACAGTGGAAGGTGCGGTAAAAGGTTGTATATCAGGTTACGTGATTTATGGTCTCACTAATGTTTTTAAAATGAGTGCTCCTAATGCAAGTGCGTTTGTAACAGCAAGTTACGGTATGGTAGATATTATTACTAAACTTAGAACAAATGAGATTACTGAGGATGAATTTATAAATTTTATAACTATCAATACATTGGATACAACATTAGCGACAATTGGTTCATGTGTTGGGCAAACACTTATTCCTGTCCCTGTCTTAGGAGCAGTAGTAGGTTCAATTGCTACTTCAATAATTTGGGAAATAGGCAAAGGGATTTTAAGTGATAGGGAACAGGAATTAATTCAAAATTACAGGGAAAACTTAGATAACCATATCAAAAACTTAGATGATAAATACAAGATTATTTTTAATGATATTATGGATAAATATCATAAACTAGGACGATTACAGGATTACTCTTTTGATCTATCTATCAATACACGTCTTCGTTTTGAGTATTCAATTGAATTAGCTGAGTATATAGGAGTTTCTGATGACGAAATTCTACATGATTTATCCGAAATTGATAGTTACTTTCTGAGTTAGTAGAAAGCTTTCAAATATAGTTAAAACCTATAAAGGCATATAAAAATTTAAATAGTAGCCGATAAATCCTTTAAGAGCGGTATATTTACGAACGTTATCAAGCTTTATGTCTGTTAAAAATCTTGTTTTGTGTTATAATGAATTAACACATTTGAGGTAGAGGAGTTTGTTATGAAAACAGATATTGAAATTGCACAGAGTATTGAGTTAAAACCGATTGTTGATGTTGTTGAGAAACTCGGTATTTCATACGATGATTTGGAGTTGTATGGAAAGTACAAGGCTAAACTTAGCTTTGATAAAATTCGTGAGGTTGAGGCAAATCCAGTTGGTAAGTTGATTTTGGTGACAGCTATTAACCCAACGCCAGCAGGTGAAGGAAAGTCAACCATTACCATCGGACTTGCTGATGCTTTAAATAAGATTGGTAAGAAAACCATGATTGCTATTCGCGAACCTTCTCTTGGTCCTGTAATGGGGATTAAAGGAGGTGCAGCTGGTGGTGGTTATGCTCAAGTACTACCAATGGAAGATATAAACCTTCACTTTACTGGTGATATGCATGCTATCACAACTGCCAACAATGCTCTTTCTGCCTTGATTGACAATCACTTGCACCAAGGAAATGAGCTAGGAATTGACCAACGTCGTATTCTTTGGAAACGTGTTGTTGACTTAAACGACCGTGCTCTTCGTCATGTAACTGTTGGACTCGGTGGTCCTCTTAATGGTATTCCTCGCGAAGATGGATTTGATATCACAGTTGCTTCAGAGATCATGGCTATCCTTTGTTTGGCAACTGATATTGAAGATTTGAAACGTCGTTTGGCTAATATCGTCATCGGCTACCGTTATGATCGCACACCAGTTTCAGTTGGTGATTTACAGGTTGAGGGTGCCTTGGCATTGATTTTGAAAGATGCTATTAAACCCAACTTGGTTCAAACAATATATGGTACACCTGCATTCGTACACGGTGGCCCATTTGCCAATATCGCTCATGGTTGCAACTCTGTATTAGCAACAAAAACTGCTTTACGTTTAGCAGATTACACAGTGACAGAAGCTGGCTTTGGTGCAGACCTTGGTGCAGAGAAGTTCCTGGATATCAAGACTCCAAACTTGCCAACAGCTCCAAGTGCAGTAGTCATTGTAGCGACTCTTCGTGCCCTTAAAATGAATGGTGGAGTTGCTAAAGATGCTCTGACAGAGGAAAATGTGGAAGCAGTACGTGCTGGATTTGCAAACTTGAAACGCCACGTTGAGAATATCCGTAAGTTTGGTATTACAGCAGTTGTTGCTATCAATGAATTTGTATCTGATACAGAAGCTGAAATCGCAGCCTTGAAAGAACTTTGTGCTTCAATCGATGTACCAGTCGAATTAGCGAGCGTATGGGCTGATGGAGCTGAAGGAGGAGTGGCTTTGGCTGAAACTCTCGTCAAAACAATTGACGAAAATCCAGCAAATTATACACGTTTGTATGACAACGACCTTTCTGTTCAAGAAAAGATTGAAAAGATTGTCACTGAAATCTATCGTGGTAGCAAAGTAAACTTTGAGAAGAAAGCTAAAACCCAAATTGCACAAATCGTTCAAAATGGTTGGGATAAATTGCCAATCTGTATGGCTAAGACACAGTACAGTTTCTCAGATAATCCAAATGCACTTGGAGCACCTGAAAACTTTGAAATTACTATTCGTGAATTGGTACCAAAACTTGGTGCAGGCTTTATCGTTGCCCTTACTGGTGATGTCATGACCATGCCTGGACTTCCAAAACGTCCTGCCGCTCTCAACATGGATGTTGAAAGTGATGGAACTGTTCTTGGATTATTCTAATTGAACAACAAAAAGACAAGCTCAAAATCGAGTTTGTCTTTTATTTGAATACTAAAAAATCTCCTAGAATGTAACTAGGAGATTTGTATTTTATTTCATAGTTGGGAAGAGCAATACATCACGGATAGTAGTAGTATCAGTGAGGAGCATGCAGAGACGGTCAATACCGATTCCCAAACCACCTGTTGGAGGCATACCGTATTCAAGGGCTTCGATGTAGTCGTAGTCAATACCTGTAGCTTCATCGTCACCAAGTTCTTTGGCTTTGGCTTGAGCTTCAAAACGGCTAAGCTGGTCGATTGGGTCGTTCAACTCAGTAAAGGCATTTCCGTATTCTTTAGTCATGATGAAGAGCTCGAAACGATCAGTAAAGCGATCATCTTCAGGGTTCTTCTTAGCAAGTGGAGATACAGCTACTGGATGACCATAGACAAAGGTAGGTTGAATCAAAGTCTCTTCAACAAATTCTTCAAAGAAAGCATTGATGATATGACCAACTTCAGTATAGTGTTTTTCAACTGGAACTTTCTTTTCAGCTGCGATTGCCTTAGCTTCTTCTAAAGTCATATCTTTCCAGAAATCAACACCTGTAATTTCCTTGATTGCATCAACCATGTGTACACGTTTAAATGGTTCATTGATCTTGATCTCAGTTCCTTGATAGTTGACTGGACCATCACCTTTAACTGATTTAGCAGCGTGTTGGATAATGCCTTCAGTTAAGTCCATAATGTCTTGGAAGTCTGCATAAGCTTGGTAAACTTCGATAGAAGTGAACTCAGGGTTGTGTGTAGCATCCATTCCTTCGTTACGGAAGATACGGCCAATCTCATAAACACGTTCCATACCACCGACGATAAGACGTTTTAAGTGAAGCTCAGTCGCGATACGAAGCACCATATCAATATTTTGAGCATTGTGGTGAGTGATAAATGGACGCGCAGATGCTCCACCAGCCTCATTGTGAAGAACAGGTGTTTCAACTTCAAGGAAACCTTTTTGATCAAGGTAACGACGGATTTCAGAGATGATTTTTGAACGAGTAACAAAACGTTCGAAGCTTTCGCGGTTAGAAATCAAATCAAGATAACGTTTACGGTAGATTGTTTCAACGTCTGTCAAACCGTGGAATTTCTCTGGAAGTGGACGAAGAGCCTTAGACAAGTGTGTGATGTGAGTAGCTTTGATAGAGAGCTCTCCCATATCTGTACGCATCACTTCCCCTTCGACACCAAGGAAGTCTCCCAAGTCAGCCTTTTTAAAGATTTCGTAGTTTTCTTCACCGACAGCATCTTTACGAACGTAGATTTGAATTTGACCTTCGCGGTCTTGAAGGTGGGCAAATCCAACTTTACCCTTACCGCGTTTTGTTACTAAACGTCCAGCGATAGTAGCAGTCTCGTTTAATTCGTGTAATTGTTCTTTATCAAGGTCAGCATATTTATCTTTTAATTCTTGTGAGTTAGCAGTGCGTTCAAATCGTTTACCGAATGGATCGATTCCTTGTTCGCGGAGCGCAGCCATTTTTTCACGGCGAACGATCTGCTGGTCATTTAGTTCTTCCATATGTTCTGTTGACATTTTTTCCTCCTAGTTTTTACTCAATTCTTGATACGATGAGTCTTTTTTGCGATACTCCCATTTTATCATAAAAGTCAAATAAATTCACGGATATTCTACAAAATCTAAAAAGAACTTAACAGTGATAGTTAAGTTCAGTTCTAATTCTGATAAGAAGTGTCGTTCCAGACTATGAGGTTGAAGTTTTTAAAGTCTTGGGTTTCCAGAATAGTAACACTTGCATTTGCTAAACCACCATCTTTTCTAAGTAGTGGAGTATCATAGCCAAGAAGAGATTGAATGCTGGCTGTGAGATTGGCTCCGTGACCGACGATTAAAACATGATCAAAATCTTGATCTTGAAGTGATTTAACAAAATTGATAGTTCGTTGTGTTGTTTGATAAACGGACTCAGCACCAAACATAGTCGAATCAAACTTCGCTAAATTGCTACGGAGAGCATTCATTTGATCGGGATAGATTGCTTTTAAAGTTGCAAATTTTGCTCCTTCAAGTTTTCCAAGTTGCCATTCTCTTAGAAGGGATGTTTCTTGTAAGGGACAGCTATCTTTCAGTTGACTTTGGATAATCTGAGCAGAAGTTACGGCACGAGGAAGATCACTAGAATAAATCACATTAAATGGAATTTCCTGGAGATACTGGCCCAATTGTTTTAAGGTCTCAATGGATTTCTCAAGGAGTGGTGAGTCACCACTTGCCCCTTGAAAACGTCCTTCAAGATTCCAAAGAGTTTTACCGTGGCGAACAAAGTATAGTTTCATTGATCATTGTCCTTCTATAATATCTGCAAATTCTGCTTTAACAAAGCTTGCAAGGTCTTTTGGGTTGATAATAATACTATGCCCAACTTCACCTGCCGAAACGATCATTTCTTCAAGCTCAAGTGCACTTTGATCGATAAAGATAGGGTAGTTATGTTTTTGACGAATTCCAACTGGATTATTGGCGCCATGGATATAGCCTGTTGTCTTTTCGAGGTCTTTTTGTGGAATCATGCTGACTTTCTTATTACCAGAAATCTTAGCAAGCTTCTTTTCAGAAAGGTGTTCAGTGATAGGAAGAATGCCGATAATGGGTCCAGTCTTATCTCCCAGAAGTGCTAGAGTCTTAAAAATCTGACTCTTTTCATAACCTTGAGGCATCTCACCTTCCAGGGCATTAATTTGAATACCCGTATGGTTTATTCCTGCCTTGGTTAAAATTTGTTGGACCAAGGTTTTCTTGACTTTTACTTTTTTTGCCATTATTTATACTTATCCTCCAATTGACTCATCCAGATTCCCAACCAAATCCCTAGTGCGAAGAAGAAAGCAATCAGTACATATGAAACTAGTGACAAACCACTGTAACTAATACTTTCAGCATTGCCAGCGTTTGGAATAAGGATCAAAAGTGTACTTGATAGTACAATTCCAATGATAAAATGATACACACGTGAGTGATATAGGCGAAGAGCGTAGTCCATGAATTTTGAGAAGATAATCAGAGTGATAAGAAGCCCAATCCCAATTGGTAAGAAGGTTCCTAACAAATCAAAAGTCTTGAACCCTGTTAACATAGGGCCATAAAGGCCAAGAATCAAGAGAAGATTAGAAGGACTAAGCCCTGGAACCAAAATACCAAGCGCCAACAAACAACCAGCCAGTGTAAAGTTAAGGAAGCTTGCAGATAGAGAACCTACTACAAAATTCAAGGCGTAGAGGGCGATACCTGAGATGATGAAGGTTGCCCAAAACCATATGTGGTCAACCTTGTCTCTATCAGAGTCACGAGTTGATTCTTTGACAAGACTTGGGATGGTACCAATGATAGCTCCAGCAAAACTCCACAATACGTACACTTGATAATTCTCTAAAAGATACTCGATTGGATAGGAGAAAAGTCCGATACCTAGAAGCATCCCAATACCGACAGGAAGGAAAAAGAGTACATCTTCTTTTAAATTCTTAAAAGGATGGGCAAGAAAACGAATCATTCTTTCATAAATTCCTAAGATAGCAGCCAGAACGCCGCCAGAAATCCCTGGTAGAATGAAACCGAGAGCAATAACAATTCCCTTAATAATTTTTGATAGCCATGATAACATAGAGTTCCTCCGAGATTCATATTCTATAAAGATAAAACAGTAATTTAATACTGAAAAATAAAGAAAAGCAAGCAGAAAGCAATGTCTGACTTGCTTATTGTGATAGTGATTAAGGATTTAAAAACAATTTTCTAAAGGTTTCTTCCTTGTTCTTTGATGAAGAAATGAGATTCAAATCGAGGTGATGTTCAAATCCACCAAGATTTCCATGTGAAGTGTATTGGTGAAGGTCATAGCTAAGATCTGTTTTTGGAGCACTTTCATAGTAACCTGAGTTGGTTCCGTAGGAAGGTATCCAGATAGCTGAATAATTATCAACGCTGATACTATGTTCCTCCATAAAGTAAACACCAACATAGATACCGATATTTTTTGCACCCAATGAAGCTAATTTAGCACGAAAAGCCTCAACACCCTGGTTCATGTCAGACATAGTCTTTTCTTCAACATCCAACCAATAGTAGCTAGGATTATAGGGAGAAGCAGCATTATAAAAAACTTCGGCAGCTTTTTCAATTTCTTCGACATTTTTACCAGCTACATAGGCATAAACAGCGACTGGAATATTCCGTTTTTGAAATTCTGTGATATGTTCTTTATAAGCCTTATCAACCCCATTTTTAAATGAAGCATCATTTTCAACAGAAGCTTGAGCTCCACTATGAACCCGAACGATTGCACCTGAAATATTTTGAGTTAAGGTGTCATAATTGATCTCTGATGGTCTTTGCCAGCCAGAAACATCAATAATCGGCTTGTTGATATTATGTAAAGCTTGAGTTTCTACTTGAACTGGATTTTGCTTTGTTTTGACTGGATGGTCTTCGAACTTGGGTCTATTGATGATTAAAATACCCACGAGAGTAGCTAATACAGTAAAAATAAAAACAGGATTTATTTTCTTTCTCATACCTTTATAGTGTATCGTAAATGGTGAAAAAAATCAAAAAAAAATACTCGAAATCATCTAGAGAATGCGATGTTTTAGAGCATTTACCATCTTTTGTGTTTGAAAAAGCAAATTTATGATATAATATAAGGGAATTTCTATAGAAAAGAGAAAATTATGGCAAATTATGCAGTTATTTTAGCAGCGGGTAAAGGTACTCGTATGAAGTCAGATCTACCAAAAGTCATGCACAAGGTTGCAGGAATTTCAATGCTTGAGCATGTTTTTCGTAGTGTAGGGGCCATCAATCCTGAAAAAACAGTAACGGTTGTTGGACATAAGGCAGAACTTGTGGAGCAAGTTTTAGCTGGTCAAACTGATTTTGTAAGACAGTCTGAGCAATTAGGAACTGGTCATGCGGTTATGATGGCTGAGCCAATTCTTGAAGGACTTTCTGGACAAACATTGGTTATTGCTGGTGACACACCACTCATTACTGGTGAAAGTCTTAAGAACTTGATTGATTTCCACGTTAATCACAAGAATGTAGCGACAATCCTAACTGCAGAAGCTGAAGATCCATTTGGTTATGGGCGTATTGTTCGTAACGAGAATGCTGAAGTGCTTCGTATCGTGGAGCAGAAGGATGCGACTGATTTTGAAAAACAAATCAAGGAAATCAATACAGGAACCTATGTCTTTGATAATGCTCGTTTCTTTGAAGCTTTGAAGAATATCAACACCAACAATGCCCAAGGCGAATACTACATCACTGATGTCATCGGCATTTTCCGTGAAGCTGGAGAAAAAGTCGGAGCCTATACTCTGAAAGACTTTGATGAAAGTCTCGGAGTTAATGACCGTGTTGCCCTTGCGACAGCTGAAGGCATCATGCGTCGCCGTATTAACCAAGCGCATATGGTCAATGGAGTTAGTTTTGTGAATCCTGAAGCTACTTACATTGACATCGATGTTGAGATTGCTCCAGAAGTTCAAATTGAAGCAAATGTAACCCTCAAAGGTTCTAGTAAGATTGGTGCAGGAACTGTTTTGACCAATGGAACTTATATCCTTGATAGCACTATCGGTTCAGGGGCAGTGATTACAAACTCGATGATTGAAGAAAGCACGGTTGCTGATGGTGTTACAGTTGGACCTTATGCTCATATCCGTCCAGGCTCAAGCCTTGCGAAAGATGTACATATCGGGAACTTTGTTGAAGTCAAAGGTTCAAGCATCGGTGAAAATACAAAAGCTGGTCATTTGACTTATATTGGTAACTGTGAAGTTGGTAGTGATGTCAACTTCGGTGCAGGAACCATCACTGTAAATTACGATGGTCAACACAAGTTTAAAACAACCATTGGTAACAATGTTTTCGTTGGTTCAAATTCAACCATCATTGCTCCAGTAGAACTCGGAGATAACTCTCTTGTTGGGGCAGGTTCAACCATTACTAAGGATGTCCCAGCTGATGCCATTGCTATTGGACGAGGGCGTCAAGTCAATAAGGATGAATATGCAACTCGCCTCCCTCATCATCCTAACAATAAATAGGAGCTAACGATGGAATTTGAAGAAAAGACGCTTAGTCGTAAAGAAATTTATAAAGGACCTATTTTTCAGCTAGTTCAAGATCAGGTTGAACTACCTTCTGGAAAAGGTAGAGCGCAACGTGATTTGATTTTCCACAATGGGGCAGTTTGCGTTCTTGCAGTTACTCCAGAAAATAAGATTGTCCTTGTTAAACAATATCGCAAGGCAATTGAAAAAGTCTCTTATGAAATTCCTGCAGGTAAGCTTGAAGTAGGGGAGAATGCAGATCCAGAAGCTGCAGCACTTCGTGAATTAGAAGAAGAAGCAGCCTATACTGGTAAATTAAGCCTTCTCTATGATTTTTACTCTGCGATTGGATTTTGTAACGAGCGCTTAAAACTTTACTTGGCAAGTGATTTGACAAAAGTTGAAAATCCTCGTCCTCAGGATGAAGATGAGACTTTAGAGTTACTTGAAGTCAGTCTTGACCAAGCTAAAGAACTGATCCAGTCAGGTGATATTTGTGATGCCAAGACTATCATGGCTATTCAGTACTGGGAATTACAAAAAAATAGTGGAGGAACCCATGGGTAAACCTTTATTAACAGATGAAATGATTGAACGTGCCAATCGTGGAGAGGACATCTCAGGCCCTCCCTTGCTAGATGATGAGGAAACTAAGATTTTACCGACTTCTTCTCAAAATTTTGGCTATTCACGAACCAGAGATCATGGTTTTAGCCAGGATACCCTGACCATCGAAGTTGAACCTTCTATTCACAAAAGTCGTCGGATTGAAAATACTAAGAGAAATGTCTTTAATTCTAAATTAAACAAGATTCTTTTTGCAGTCATTTTTCTCTTGATTTTGTTGATTCTAGCAATGAGATTTATTTAAGGGGTCTATCATGAAAATTGGAATTATTGCAGCTATGCCAGAAGAGCTAGTTTACTTGATTCAACACTTGGACGAAGCCAGTGAAGAAAAGGTTCTGGGAAATAGCTATCATACTGGTAAGATTGGTTCTGTTGAGCTTGTACTTGTAGAGAGTGGTATTGGTAAAGTCATGTCTGCTATGAGTGTCGCTATCTTAGCGGATCACTTTCAAGTCGATGCAGTGATTAATACTGGTTCTGCTGGTGCAGTGGCAAGTGGAATCGCAGTAGGGGATGTAGTGATTGCAGACAAGCTTGCCTACCACGATGTTGATGTGACTGCCTTTGGCTATGATTACGGTCAAATGGCTCAACAGCCTCTCTATTTTGAATCAGACAAAAAGTTTATCAGCTTTATTCAAGAGAGTTTGTCTAAACTGGACCAAACTTGGCATTTAGGTTTGATTGCGACAGGAGACAGTTTTGTTGCTGGAGAAGATAAAATCAAAGCGATAAAAGAACATTTCCCTCAAGTTCTTGCTGTAGAGATGGAAGGGGCAGCCATTGCTCAAGCAGCTCAGGCTTTGAACCTTCCTTTCTTAGTCGTTCGTGCCATGAGTGACAATGCCAACCATGAAGCATCCGTTTCCTTTGATGAATTTATCGTAGAGGCAGGACGTCGTTCTGCCCAAACCCTAATGACGCTTTTGCAGTCTATAAAGGATTAATAGAAAAATTACTAAGAACACTCATCCAGTGTTCTTTTCTTGTCTAATCTCCTAAAGTAATCAGAAGGCTCCTAAGAAAAGTTATTTTCAAACTTTTTTGATATAATAGAAACATTGACTTGAAGAATAAGGAAGAGAAAATGAACGAATTATTAAAGGGGATGAATGACCGTCAAGCCGAGGCCGTTCAAACCACAGAAGGACCTTTGCTGATCATGGCGGGGGCGGGATCTGGTAAGACTCGTGTTTTAACCCACCGTATTGCTTACTTAATTGATGAAAAGATGGTCAACCCATGGAATATCTTGGCCATTACCTTTACCAATAAAGCGGCGCGTGAAATGAAGGAGCGTGCTTATGGACTCAATCCAGCTACCCAGGATTGTTTGATCGCGACCTTCCACTCTATGTGCGTGCGCATCCTACGTCACGATGCGGACCACATTGGCTATAATCGCAATTTCACGATTGTGGATCCTGGAGAGCAGCGAACGCTCATGAAACGTATTCTCAAGCAGTTGAACTTGGATCCTAAAAAATGGAATGAACGCACTATTTTGGGAACCATCTCCAATGCTAAGAATGATCTGATTGACGATGTTGCTTATGGTGCCCAGGCAGGAGATATGTACACTCAAATTGTAGCTAAGTGTTATACGGCCTATCAAAAAGAACTTCGTCAGTCAGAGTCGGTGGACTTTGATGACTTGATTATGTTGACTCTACGTCTTTTTGATCAAAATCCCGATGTTTTGACTTATTACCAACAGAAGTTCCAGTACATTCATGTTGATGAGTATCAAGATACCAACCATGCTCAGTATCAACTCGTTAAACTCTTGGCTTCTCGTTTCCAAAATATCTGCGTAGTTGGGGATGCTGACCAGTCTATCTACGGTTGGCGTGGTGCTGATATGCAGAATATCTTGGATTTTGAGAAGGATTATCCTCAAGCCAAGGTTGTTTTATTGGAGGAAAATTACCGCTCAACCAAAACCATACTCCAAGCAGCTAATGATGTCATCAAAAACAATAAAAATCGTCGTCCTAAGAATCTCTGGACTCAAAATGCGGATGGGGAACAGATTGTCTACTATCGTGCTAATGATGAACAAGACGAGGCTGTCTTTGTCGCCAAAACCATTGATGAACTTGGTCGTAGTCAAAACTTCCTTCACAAGGACTTTGCAGTTCTTTACCGTACTAATGCCCAGTCTCGTACCATTGAAGAAGCTCTGCTTAAGTCTAATATTCCTTATACTATGGTCGGTGGAACTAAGTTCTATAGCCGAAAGGAAATCCGTGATATTATCGCATATCTTAATCTCATCGCCAATTTGAGTGATAATATCAGTTTTGAGCGAATTATTAATGAACCAAAGCGTGGCATTGGACCAGGAACAGTAGATAAAATCCGTGACTTTGCCAACCTACAAAATATGTCTATGCTAGATGCTTCAGCTAACATCATGTTATCAGGTATTAAAGGTAAGGCAGCCCAGTCAATCTGGGATTTTGCCAATATGATTCTTGATTTGCGGGAGCAACTGGATCAATTAAGCATTACTGAGTTAGTGGAAGCAGTCTTGGAAAAGACAGGCTACGTAGATATTCTCAATGCCCAGGCGACTTTGGAAAGCAAGGCTCGTGTTGAAAATATCGAAGAGTTCCTTTCTGTTACCAAGAACTTTGATGATAATCCAGATAATCAGGAAGAGGAAAATGGCTTGGATAAGCTCAGTCGCTTCTTGAACGATTTGGCCTTGATTGCAGATACAGACTCTGGCAGTCAGGAAACATCAGAAGTAACCTTGATGACACTCCATGCGGCCAAGGGACTCGAGTTTCCAGTTGTATTCTTAATTGGAATGGAAGAAAATGTCTTTCCACTTAGTCGTGCAGCAGAAGACATGGATGAACTAGAAGAGGAACGCCGTCTAGCCTATGTCGGTATCACGCGTGCAGAGAAAATTCTCTATCTGACTAATGCTAACTCACGCTTGCTATTTGGTCGAACGAACTATAATCGCCCAACACGCTTTATCAATGAGATTAGTTCAGATTTGTTAACTTATCAAGGTTTGGCGCGTCCTGCTAATAGTAGCTTCAAAGCATCCTATAGTAGTGGAGGTGTCGCCTTTGGTCAAGGCATGAGCCTAGCTCAAGCTCTACAAGATCGTAAACGCAACGCAGCACCAAGATCAATTGAATCAAAAGGACTACCTTTTGGACAATTTGCGTCTAATAGCAAATCGGCTTCTAGTGAGACAAGCTGGTCTATTGGTGATATTGCCCTTCATAAGAAATGGGGCGAAGGAACTGTTCTAGAAGTTTCAGGAAGTGGATCTACTCAGGAATTGAAAATCAATTTCCCAGAAGTCGGCCTCAAAAAACTCCTAGCCAGTGTAGCACCGATTGAAAAGAAGTAAGCTTTCTAAATGAATAAGATGAGGTTGGGACCAAAGATCTCGACCTCATTTTTTATTAGCAATCAAACTTTGACGCGGTAGCTGATTGAACTTTTTGTTCGTCTTTTAGACTCCAAAAAGCTCCTAATCATCCTCGCGGGGCTGGGACTACGAAATCAAGACTTTGTCTATCGATTTCTGTCCCACCGCCATTTTTTCTGTTCCTCTTATCACAATCTTGTGATAGTTTACATTTTCTTAACAAAGAAGTATTTTGCTTACATGATTTAAAAAAATAGTGTATAATTGAGACTGTTTTTTGAAAGGAGAAGAAAATGTCTGAAAAACAAATGAAAACATTGGGTTGGATTGCAACCTTTATGTCTGTTATGATGTATATCTCATATATTCCTCAAATTATGAACAACCTTGCGGGTCAAAAAGGAAACTTTATCCAACCAGCAGTAGCTGCAATTAACTGCAGTCTTTGGGTATACTACGGACTCTTTAAAAAAGAACGTGATATTCCTTTGGCAGCAGCCAATGCACCAGGTATTGTTTTTGGGATTATTACCGCATTGACAGCTTTAATTTAATACAGAAAAAAAGCAATTAGCAGAATGAACTGTTAGTTGCTTTTTAGTATTCTACAAAATATATTTCTCAATAGCGCGTGCAACACCATCTTCTTCATTGCTGGCAGTTACGGCATCCGCGAGAGATTTGACATAGTCGCTAGCATTTCCCATGGCAATCCCAAGCCCTGCAAATTCTAACATCTCAATATCGTTATTGGCATCACCCATTGCCATGATTTCAGAAGGTTGGATATCCAAAATCTCAGCCAAACGAGAAAGAGCAGAAGCCTTGGTTGTACCGAGTGGCATTGCTTCATAGATAACTGGTTGTGAACGAACTCCGCTAAATCTCTGACAAAGTTCATCAGCAAATCGTTGTTCAAAATCATCTGTTTGTTCTTTTGTACCTAAGAACATACCTTGGAATATGCGATATTTACCACTGGTAGCTTCCTCTAGTGAAATTTCAGTCAGGTCAGAAAAGACAAGTGTCGCATCATATTGAACGATAGGATTCGGTTTACCTCCGAGAACGAAGTAGTGTTCTTCGTCAAAGAGAGTCAACTGGACCTCACTCTTTTCAGCCAGGTCATTCAGGTATTCGATGTCAGATTTACTAAGTTCTCGCCAGTCAACAAGGCCCCAGTCACTGGTTTGGTGGGTAGAACAACCATTGTTGACAATAACGTATTCATTCTGCAAATCTAGGCCTAGTTTTTTATAGTAGGGAAGAACTCCAAAGAGAGGACGACCAGTACATAGAACCAGTTTAACACCTTTTTCGATAGCCTTATGAATGGCATCAATATGAGCCTGAGGGATTTCCTTGGCTTCGTTGAGTAGGGTTCCATCCATATCAAGAGCAAGTAGTTTAATCATAGTAGTTCCTTTTCACGAGTTTTGCTTATATTATAGCATATTTTGGAT
The DNA here is from genome assembly GCF_963511325.1 of uncultured Streptococcus sp. Taxonomy (GTDB): domain Bacteria; phylum Bacillota; class Bacilli; order Lactobacillales; family Streptococcaceae; genus Streptococcus. The sequence continues at coordinate 57,052 of NZ_CAUPII010000001.1, read as the reverse complement.
GAAATAAGGATTACTATGTCAATTTAGGACGTTTCGATTACAATTCATGATTGGAAGAAGCTTTTTTGCAAATATATGCTATACTAAACTCGCAACATACTGATAATGGATAAAAAAGCAGAGGGTTTATCATGAAAAGAAGAACAGTACAGATTTTACTAGCTTTATTAGTAATTATTTATAGGAAGACATGGTTTTGGTGGATTTTTAATCATTTTGCAGGTAGGCTTGTACCTGCTAGTCGAGAATTTTTTCAAATTCTTGCTTTTTTAGAGTTTATCGTTATTCTTCTAGCTATGCTATATTTACTAGTATTCGAAGGTAGAAAAATGCTTGAGTTGAAGTGGAAATGGAGTTATCCAGTTTATTTGCTTCTTGCTTATGGAGTCAATTATTTTTCAGATACTGTGTTTTCCTTTTTAACCCCAGCCACGTCCAATCAAATCGCTTTAAATGAAACGATTGAGATGACAGGGCGACAAGAGTTACCTTATCTTTTACTTATTGTTTGTCTACTAGGACCAATTACAGAAGAATTGGTTTATTGAGGAGTTCTGATGAAAACATTTTTGAAAGATTCACCTTGGTATGGAGATGTTTTACTATCAGCCTGTATCTTTGGCTATGTGCATGTCAGTTCAGGTTTAACACCACTCGCCTTTTTCACCTATGCAAGTGGAGGAGCAATCTTAGCATTCCTCTACCGAAAAACTCATTCTCTCTATTATCCTATTTTGCTCCATATCATGATTAACATCACTGCATCTTGGGAATTATGGGTAAATCTATTTTCAGGAAGCTAGTGCTTATCAATCAATGCCGAAAATTTCTGGCATTTTTCTTTTCTTGAGATGTTAAAGAGCCCTCTATTTATAGGATTAGCAGTCAAAAAATGGTATAATGGAAGGTAATGAAAAAATCAAACGAGGCAGAGATGAAACTACTTTATACCGATATTCGGACTTCTTTGACAGAAATCCTGACCAAGGAGGCTCAAGGACTGGTTGCCCAAGGCAAACGAGTCTTTTACATAGCTCCTAACTCTCTTTCTTTTGAAAAGGAACGTGCCGTGCTGGAGTGCTTGAGTCAGCAGGCTTCTTTTGCGATCACAGTCACGCGCTTCGCTCAAATGGCTCGTTATCTGGTTTTAAACGATATACCAGCGAAGTCTAGTCTCGATGATATTGGTCTGGGCATGGTTTTCTATAAATGTTTGTCTGAGATAGACGCTAAGGATTTGCGAGTTTACGGGGCTATTAAGCAAGATCCGCAATTCATCCAACAACTGATTGAGATTTATCATGAAATGACAACTGCAAAGATGAGCTTTTTGGATTTAGAAAGTCTATCTGACGCTGATAAACGCTCTGATTTACTCTTAATTTTTGAAAAAGTAACAGCTTATCTAAATCAAGGTCAAGTTTCGCAAGGAAGTCAATTATCGTATCTGATTGATGCTATTGAAGAGAATAAGGTAAGTAGTGATTTTAGTAAGATTGCCCTAGTCATTGATGGTTTTACCCGATTTTCTGCAGAAGAAGAACACCTAGTGGATCTACTTTATCGTAAGGGTGTTGAAATTGTTATCGGGGCTTATGCGACTAAAAAAGCTTATACAAGTCCATTTAGTGAAGGTAACCTCTATCAAGCCAGTGTTGAGTTTTTGAGACATTTGGCCTTTAAATATCAGACTAAGGCAGAAAATACTTATCAAGAACATGAGAAACTTGATGCCTTTGCCAAAGCCTCAAAATTACTGGAAAGTGCTTATGATTATTCTGAAATTAGTTTAGATGTGAATGACGAAGATAGAAAGGACTTGCAAATCTGGTCTTGTCTGACACAAAAAGAAGAGCTGGAGTTAGTTGCTCGTAGTATTCGCCAGAAATTGCACCAAGAGCCAGAACTTAGCTATAAGAATTTTCGAATCCTACTTGGTGACGTAGAGTCCTATAAACTGTCCTTGCAGACAATTTTTAATCAATATCAAATTCCTTTTTATTTGGGCAAGAGTGAGTCTATGGCTCATCATCCTCTAACTCAATTTGTAGAATCCATCGGGCGTTTGAAACGATACAATTTCCGTCAAGAAGATTTGATTAATCTCTTACGCACTGGCTTGTATACTGACCTTAACCAAGAGGAAATTGATAGCTTTGAACAATATCTTCGTTATCTAGGTATTGATGGTCTTTCTAACTTTAAACAAGAATTCACAAAGTCATATCATGGAAAGTTTGATTTAGAAAAATTAAATAAGCTTCGTGTTCGTGTTCTAAATCCACTAGAAACTTTATTATCTAGTCGTAAGCAAAAAGCTGAGAATCTTCTTGCAAAATGGAACAACTTTTTGAAAGATTCTCATTTGACCAAGCAGTTACAAACCTTATCTGCAACGATGGAAGTAGCAGAGCAAGAAAGACAAGAGGAGGTCTGGAAAGCATTTTGCCACGTAATGGAGCAATTTGCAACTGTATTTGAAGGTTCTCAGGTCACTTTAGATGATTTCTTGGCACTTCTTCATTCAGGTATGAGCTTGTCAAATTACCGTACAATTCCAGCAACAGTAGATACTGTCCTGGTGCAGAGTTATGATTTGATTGCACCCTTGACAGCTGATTACATCTATGCAATTGGTTTAACTCAAGATCATTTGCCCAAAATTGCTCAGAACACCAGTTTGTTGAGCGATGAAGAAAGAGAATCCTTGAATCAAATGACTCAAGAAGGTTCTCAATTACTGATTGCAAGTCAAGAAAACCTCAAGAAGAATCGCTATACTATGCTTTCTTTGGTCAACTCTGCTAGGAAGCAATTAGTCTTATCAGCACCAAGTTTACTCAATGAAAATGAGAGTAAAGAGTCAGTTTATCTGAAAGAATTGCAGGACTTTGGTTTTAGCAAGATTGAAAAGAGAATTGATCGAAAAAATCTATCGAAAGATGACATTGGTTCTTATCACAGTCTTTTGTCTAGTCTGGTTGCCTATCATCAGCAAGGTGAGATGGAGACAAGCGACCAAGACTTAACCTTTGTCAAGGTTTTGGCTCGTGTGATGGGTAAAAAGTTGGAAGGCAAAGGTTTGGAAAATCCAGTTTTACCAACAAGTCCAAAGAGCAAGACTTTAGATTCTGAAACTTTGAAAGCCTTGTATCCTGAAGATCAAGATTTCTATCTATCTACTTCTGGACTAACGGAGTTTTACCGTAATGAATATAGTTATTACCTTCGTTATGTATTAGGCTTGCAAGAAGAATTGCGTCTGAAACCTGATGCTCGAAGCCATGGGAATTTCTTGCATCGTATCTTTGAGCGGGCATTGAAAATGCCGAGCGATGAATCCTTTGATCGTCGTTTAGAACAAGCTATCTCTGAAACCAGTCAAGAACGTGAGTTTCAAGCTATTTATCAGGAGAGTTTGGAGGCTCAATTTACTAAGGAAGTCCTCTTGGATGTCGCACGCGCTACTGGACATATTCTTCGACATAATGCGGATGTTGAAACGATTCAGGAAGAGGCAGTCTTTGGTGGCAAGGAACAAGCCTTTATTCAGCTAGGTAATGGTCGAAATCTCTATGTTCGTGGTAAGGTTGACCGAATTGACCGTCTAAAATCAGATGGAGCTATCGGTGTTGTAGATTATAAGTCTTCTTTGACTCAGTTCAAGTTCCCTATGTTTTATAATGGTCTTAACTCGCAATTACCAACCTATCTAGCTGCCCTCAAGCAAGAAGGGAATAGAGACTTCTTTGGAGCTATGTACCTAGAAATGGCTGAACCAATTCAGTCATTACAAACTGCTAAAACTCTTTCTAAGGCAGTAGCAGAAACGAATAAGACTATGAAATACCAAGGCCTCTTTCTTGAAAAAGAGATGCAACACCTTGGAGAGTTCTACAATAAAAATAAGACTTATCAGTTGTCAGATGAGGAATTCCAGTTATTGTTAGACTATAATGCCCTTCTCTACAAAAAAGCGGCAGAGAAGATTTTATCTGGTGAATTTGCGATCAACCCTTATACAGAAAACGGTAGAAGCATTGCACCCTATGTTCAACAATATCAAGCTATTACAGGTTTTGAAGCCAATTACCATCTAGGTCAGGCGAGATTTTTAGAGAAAGTTGCCAAGAGCAATGCCAAGGAAGCTTGGTTTAATAAAATCAGAGAGGAGTTGGAGCGATGAAATTTTTAACCCAAGAAGAGATTAAAGAGTTACAAATAGCAGAAGCTCAGTCTAACAAGAAACCTAAGAAAACGGCTGAACAAATTCAAGCAATCTATAGTTCTGGTCAAAATATTTTAGTCTCAGCTTCTGCTGGTTCAGGTAAAACTTTTGTCATGGCTGAACGAATTCTTGACCAACTAGCGCGTGGTGTAGAAATTCGCCAACTCTTTATCTCAACCTTTACGGTAAAGGCAGCAACCGAGTTAAAAGAACGCTTGGAAAAGAAAATCAGCCAACAAATCCAAGTAACGAAAGATGTAGAACTAAAAAAACACCTCGGCAGACAACTAGCTGATTTACCCAATGCTGCGATCGGGACCATGGACTCTTTTACCCAGAAATTCCTGGCCAAGCATGGTTATCTTCTCGACCTTGCTCCAAACTTCCGCATTCTTCAGAATGAAAGTGAGCAACTCCTCTTAAAAAACGAAGTGTTTCGTCAAGTTTTTGAAAGTCACTACCAAGGTAAAGAACAAGTCAAGTTTAGTCACCTGGTCAAGAACTTTGCAGGTAAAAGCAAGGATGCACGTGGATTGCGTAAACAGGTCTACATGATTTATGACTTTTTGCAATCTACAAGTAATCCTCAGGCCTGGCTAGAGGAATCTTTCTTAAAAGGATTTGAAAAGGCCGATTTTACAGTTTCCAAAGAAAAACTCGCAGATGCTATAAAAGAAAAACTTTGGGATTTAGAAAGTTTCTTCCGTTACCATTTAGAGAATGATGCCAAGGAATTTGGAAAAGCAGCCTACTTAGAATCTGTCCAACAAATTCTTGATGAAATTGGTGCTTTAACCAACGAATCAACTTTTAATCAATATCAAGAAGTTCTAGAGCGAGTTGTAAGTATTTCTAAGGATAAGGGTGGCCGTGCTCTTACAAATGCTAGTCGTAATGCTGAACTTCAAGAACTGAAAGAAGCATACAACCAAGAGAGAAAAGACAAGTTTGGAAAGCTGATTGAATTCAATGATCAAATCACTTTACTAAAATTCCAAGAAGACTACCATCAAGCTTCTTGGGACTTGGCAAAGACTTTCCAAGTCTTCATGAGGGATTTTGTTGTAGCTTATCGACAACGTAAACGTGAAGAAAATGCCTTTGAATTTGCTGATATTAGCCACTATACCATTGAAATTTTAGAAAACTACCCTCAGGTTCGTCGAGAATACCAGGAACGCTTCCACGAAGTTATGGTCGATGAGTACCAAGATACCAACCACATCCAGGAAAGAATGCTGGAACTCCTCTCAAACGGTCATAATCGTTTTATGGTAGGAGATATTAAGCAGTCCATTTATCGATTTAGACAGGCAGATCCCCAAATCTTCAATGAAAAATTCCACAGTTTTGCTCAGAATGGCAAAGAAGGTCAGCTAATTCTGCTCAAGGAAAACTTCCGTAGTAGTTCAGAAGTACTTGATGCTACTAATGACGTCTTTAAGCATCTTATGGACGAGGAAGTTGGAGAGATTTCTTATGACGGTATGCATCAGCTTGTTTTTGGGAATACTGATATTCAAGCAAATCCTGAAAACAAGGCAGAAGTCCTCTTGTATGATGAGGATGAAGCTGGCGATACTGATGACGAAGAAAATCTTACAACCAACAAATTGACTGGTGAAATGCGAATGGTTCTTAAGGAGATATTGCATCTCCACAATGATAAAGGTGTGCCCTTCAAGGACATTGCTCTCTTGACTGCAAGCAGAAGTCGCAATGACCAGGTTCTACTTGCCTTGTCTGAGCATGGGATTCCAGTCAAGACAGATGGTGCTCAAAGCAACTATTTACAATCTTTGGAAGTCCAAGTCATGTTAGACACCCTTCGTGTCATCCATAACCCTCTTCAAGATTTCGCTTTAGTAGCTCTCATGAAGTCTCCGATGTTTAGCTTTGATGAAGATGAATTGGCTCGATTAGCCCTTCAGAAATCCGAGGATAAGGTTCAAGAAAACTTTTATGAGAAACTAGTCAATGCTCAGGAGAAAATTGGTCTTCAAAAGGATTTAATCAAAGCTGAATTACAAAAGAAGCTAGGCTTTTTCATGGAAACCGTCCAAGATTGGCGTTTGTATTCCAAAACGCATTCACTTTATGATCTCATTTGGAAAATTTATAGCGACCGCTTTTACTATGACTATGTTGGCGCTTTGCCAAATGGTCAGGCCAGACAGGCAAATCTCTACGCCCTAGCCCTAAGAGCCGATCAGTTTGAAAAGAGTAATTTCAAGGGATTATCTCGCTTTATTCGAATGATTGACCAAGTCTTGGAAGCCCAGCATGATCTTGCCAATGTCGCTGTGGCACCACCTAAGGATGCTGTAGAACTTATGAGTATTCATAAAAGTAAGGGCCTTGAGTTTCCTTATGTCTTTATCCTTAATATTGATCAGCAATTTAATAAGCAAGATTCCATGTCTGAAGTTATCCTAAGTCGTAAAAATGGCCTTGGGCTCAAGTATGTTGCTAGAGTAGCTACAAATGCCAAAGAGGAATATGTTCCATCTACGATTAAGTTATCAATCCCAAGTTTGACTTATAGTCAAAATGAGGAAGAGCTTCAATTAGCAAGCTATTCTGAGTTGATGCGTTTACTTTATGTAGCCATGACTCGGGCTGAGAAAAAACTCTATCTAGTCGGAAAGGGATCACGAGAAAAGTTGGAGTCTAAAGAATATCCGACAAATGGAAAAGGTCTTTTGACTCGAGAAACTAGACTAGATGCTACTAATTTCCAGGACTGGATTTGGGCCATCTATCAAGCTTTTTCTAAAGAGGACTTACACTTTAGTGTTCGTTTCGAGGGTGAAGAACAACTGACAGAAGAAGCTATCGGTAAGTTGGAAACTAAAAGCCATCTCCAAGATCTTTCTCAGGCAAGCAACCGTCAATCTGATACCATTAAGGAAGCTTTAGAAATGCTGAAAGAAGTGGAAGTCTATAATCAAGTCCACCGAGCAGCAATTAATCTTCCAAGTGTTCAAACGCCAAGTCAGATTAAAAAGTTCTATGAACCAGTCATGGATATGGAAGGTGTAGTAGTAGCTGGTCAATCTAAACCAAAAGAAACTATTATTCAGTTTGAACTTCCAGAGTTCTCCAAGACAGAAAAAGTCACTGGAGCTGAAATTGGTAGTGCTACTCATGAATTGATGCAACGAATCAATCTTGCTAAGAAACCTACTTTGGAAACCTTGACAGAAGCCTTGGAGCAAGTTCAGGCTAGTACAGCTATTAAAGATAAAGTTAATCTAGAAAAAATCTTGTCATTCTTTGATACAGCTCTAGGTCAAGAGATTCTTGCAAATCAAGATAAACTCTATCGAGAACAACCTTTCTCAATGTTGAAAAGAGATGCTAAGAGTCAGGAAGATTTTGTTGTCCGTGGAATTTTAGATGGATATCTAGTTTACGATGATAAAATTGTTCTCTTTGACTACAAGACAGACCGCTATGACCAAGCTAGTCAACTGATTGAACGTTATAGAGGTCAATTATCTCTCTATGCAGAAGCTCTATCTCGTTCTTATCAGATAGAATCAGTTGAGAAATATTTGATTTTACTTGGTAAAGACCAAGTAGAAGTCGTTAAACTCTAAAAAGAAAGGAGACATCATGTCCATTCCTGTTAGAAAAAACTTATATGATGCAGTTTTAGAGGCATCTAAAGCCGATACTTGGGAACAAGCTACCAAAGAATGGAGTGAAGTTTCCTTGATTTTTAATGGAATCGGTCGAAGCAATTGTGTCTGCGGTAATGCTATTAAGTATGCTTATGAACTTTTTAACGGAGTTACTGGCAAACGACTTTTTCCCATTGGGAGTGACTGTGTGCGTCATTTCCAAAGAATTGGCCTAGATCAACAGCTAGAAGAGGAAGAAAAACTTCTCAGAAAGCTTGAAAATCTAACCAGAAAGGCCCAGAAAAAAGAAGCCATTCGAGTTAATAAAACGGATTTTGATGAGCGCCTGATCAACTGGCTATGGGAAAAGGGAGCTTTCAAGTCAAATCGAGGTAATCAATTCTCACCAGAAAAGGATTATCAACTCTTTTTGGAGGTTTTTCAAGGTGGAAGTTGGACTAAGGCAGAGCCTGTGAAGAAAGCTCGTATGGAAGAAGTCCTTGAGAAATTTATTAAACCCTTTCTACTTGGAAAATCGGACGATCAACTCTATCTAGTTAAACTAGGAAAAGAAAAAATTGACTATGAGCAAGGACTTCGCATCAAAGCAGAAAAGGAACGAAAGAAGCGAGACAAGATTGCTAAACAATATGCGGATAACCTGGTTCTAGCAATGGGACCAGCTGAACGTGCCTATCAAGATTACTTTGGACTGAGCGAAACACTGACTCTAGAAGAACGCCAGTGGGAAAAGATTCTCTTCGGTAAAAATCGGACAGAACGTTCTATAAAATCAAAACAATACCAAAGAGAACTAGAAAAGGATCAACGTATTGCTAGTCAAGATCTCCTTGAAAGAAGACAAAAGCAAGTATGGTTGTTAAACTCTTATTTTCAAGATATTCCAGAAGAAAAAGCTCTCTTTTCTCGACTTTTAACCATGTATCGAAAAACTGGAGAAATCCCATTTTCAAGAGAATACCTATCTAATAATCTATTTGATTTTTTCTACAAAATGAAGGCTTTTGAGTTTGAAATAGCACCCGACCAGGTACGTGATTTTTTAAAGGAGTCTTTAAATGCAGAAAACCTATCATCCGCACAAAAATCATGGATAGAAGGCATTTTAACCAACTGCATCAAACCTTTTTTAGAAAGAATGATAGTATAGCAGTAGTTTTCGTTCTGCATGGAGAGACTCATGTTTATTAAAATTATGTCTTAAAGCAATTATACATAATTTATTTTATGTATAAACTCAAAATATTTGTTTCAACATTAAAAAAATAGAAAGAAACTATGTCAAAAGAAATCGATATCGAATATTATCACCAACTAGCCTTGCAAAAACAAAAAGAGCATCGGAAGTTTTTAGGAAATCTGAAAAAGAAAGCACCTAAAAATTTGGATAAAATTGCCCTTGAAATCCATCAAGAAGTTTTTACTGAAATTGATTGTACAGCCTGCGCTAACTGTTGCAAGAGTCTTGGTCCAGACTTCAAAGAAGCAGATATCACACGTATCGCAAAATACTTTAAAATGAAATTGCCAGCCTTTGAAGCTGAGTTTTTGCAAGTAGATGAAGACGGTGATAAAGTCTTTAAGTCAATGCCCTGTCCATTTTTAGGAGGCGATAATCTTTGTTCCATCTACGACGTCCGTCCCAAAGCCTGTCGTGAATTTCCACATACTGATCGTAAGAAGATTTACCAAATCAATAATCTTACTATTAAAAATACTCTAACCTGCCCCGCAGCTTATCTCTTTGTTGAAAGATTAAGAGAGAAGATAGATTAAGAACTCTCATTGTATGATTAGATACATCCTCAGATACAGATATTATTTGAGGATTTTTGTATATTTATTTTTATCTGAAAATTCAAAATATATTTTTCATTAATTGATAAGTCCTTTATTAAGCTTAAAGTTTTTTAAACCGAATCTTAAAGAAAACTGATATAAGGTATCTTTAAGCGATGTTCTGTATAGTTATACCATCATCAAAGAAAGAGGTATCGATATGAACTACATAGTCATTCCAGCTTATCAACCAGATAAGCAACTTATCAAACTTATCGAAAAAATTCACGAAAAGAGTGATTTTCATATCTTAGTCATAGACGACGGCAGTTCATCAGAGTGCCAAAAAATCTTTGATAAAGCAAAACAATTTGCTACTGTCATTCGTCACCAAGTGAACCAAGGTAAAGGGCAGGCTCTAAAAACAGCCTTTACTTATATCCAAGAACAAAACATTTATGGTACGGTTGTCACAGCAGATGCGGATGGACAGCACAAGGTATGGGATATTTTCCGCACGGCTAATAAAGCTTCCGAAAATCCAAACAAGCTAATCTTGGGTGTACGTGCCTTTTCTGGAAAAGTTCCCCTTCGTAGCCGTTTTGGTAACAGCTTAACCAAAGCTCTCTTTAAGCTTCAAACAGGAGTAGGAGTAACAGATACGCAGACAGGTCTTCGTGCTTTTACTACAAACTTGATACCGTTTATGCTTAAGATTGAAGGCCAACGTTACGAATATGAAATGAACATGTTGCTCGAAGCAACGAAAGAATACGAGATTTTAGAAGTTCCTATTGAAACTGTCTATATTAATGACAATGAGGCTTCACACTTCCGCCCAATCCAAGACGGACTCATGATTTATAAAAATATCTTTAAATTTGCCTTATCATCTCTCAGTAGCTTTGTTGTAGACTATGTCGTTTACGCCCTAGCAATTTTGATTTTGCCGACAGTTCCTACGAGTCTACGAATTTTTCTAGCAAACGGAGTCGCTCGTGTAACTAGCTCTATTTTCAACTATTCTACAAATAAAAAACTAGTCTTTAAAAATGACGATAGCCTTGTAAAAACAGGTATGGGGTACTTTGGTCTAGCAGTCGGACTCTTTGTCTTAGACACGCTACTGATTCGTCTCTTCTTTACAGTCTTTGGAATCAACCTTCTGATTGCCAAAGTTATCGTCGGCATCCTTCTCTTCGCTGTCTCTTGGACAGTGCAGAAGAAATTCATCTTTAAGGAAAGGACATCAACTGTATTATGAAATTTTTAAAGAAACGCTATGCTTACGCCTCAGTTCTTGGCCTACTCTTGACAGGATCCTTTAGTTACTCCATGCTAAAGACCTTTGTCCTCGCTGAAACGATCTCGACAGTTGCCACAACTAGCACAAGTTCCAATGCTGCAGCAGCAAGTCAAGCTGCTAAGACAGCTACTGTCACTGACTCTAGTTATAAAGATGACAATATTTCCGTCAATTTGTCTGAAACGACGGTCAATAATACCCAAGTCTACGTTGCTGATATTACTCTGAGCTCATCAGATTATCTGAAAACTGCCTTCGCTCAAAATGCTTATGGAACTAACGTAACTGCAAAAACCTCTGTAACTGCAGCTGACAACAATGCCATTTTAGCAGTAAACGGGGATTACTATGGTGCTAACTCTACAGGTTATGTCATCCGTAATGGAGTAGTTTATCGTGATACTGTTCGCGAAGATTCTAGTAATGGTGACTTAGCTATTTATAAAGATGGCTCTTTCAAGGTTATTTACGAAGATCAGATCTCAGCTGAGCAACTAGTAAATGACGGTGTCGTCAATCTCTTGGCTTTTGGACCAGCCTTGGTCGAAAATGGTGAAATTGCAGTTGATACCAATACAGAAGTAGGACAGGCCATGGCTTCAAATCCTCGTACAGCTATTGGTATTATCGATGAAAACCACTATATCATCGTGGTTTCAGATGGACGTACCTCTGAAAGTGAAGGTCTCTCTCTTTATCAGCTTGCTGAGGTTATGAAATCTTATGGAGCAAAAACAGCCTACAACCTTGATGGTGGTGGATCATCTACACTTTACTTCAACGGTCAGGTTATCAATAAACCAACGACTGGTGGAAATAAAATTTCAGAAAGGGCGGTGAGTGACATTGTCTACATTGGTTACTAATTTTGGAAAAAAACGATTTAAAAAAACGGTCATTTCTTATACACTAATCACTATTTTCTTCTTTGCATTTTCTAGAATCTACGAAGCTTTTAGTTTTGGAGAAATTTCTGTTCATATGCACTATTTATTTGCAGCACCTCTTGTAGGGGGGATTCTACTAGCAATCTTTCTCAAGATTCTCCCTCATTTCTCTCGTATTAGTCTAAATCTATGGAATTCGGCAGTAGCGATTATTACAGCAGGTACACTTTTCCGCGGGATTGTCAATCTTTCAGGACGCTCAACAACCTTGGATGCACCCTACTGGTATGTTGGGATTGGGTTTGCAATACTAGCAATCGTCACTATTTTCATCAATCCAAACCTTTGGAAGAATTCTGCTAAAGCAACCAAGACGAATAGCAAAGAAGTCTATAGTCAGGTATAATTTTATAAAAAAGTAGTCGTACAGCTGATGTTCGACTACTTTTTATTGACTTTTATTTCTAAAATATTTTAAAAATATTACAAGTTCTTTTCTTCTGAAAGATACTACTTTTATATTTAACAGAATATTGTATAATATAGTGGATAAATACTGTTTTTTACACAATATATAGAAGCATCAAATACAATATCTATGTATTTGTTAGGAGAAAAAGAATGAAAAAAATATTGCTGGCAAGTACGGTTGCCCTCTCTATGGCAGGTTTTGCAAAAACGACCGTCTATGCCGAGGATTCTCAAGCCACCAATAATATTCAATCATCAGAAAGAGCTTCTTCGAATACAGTAAGCAATGAGAAGAAAAAAACAAAGCGAAGCTGAAAAAGCAACCTCTAAAACTCCTGATACCCAGGAACAATCTTCAAAAGAAGCAATAGTAGAGGTAGTTAACAAAGAAGGTTGGCAAAAAGAAAATAACCAATGGCGTTATTATGAAAATAATCAGCCTGTTTCAAATTGGAAAAAAATAGCAGGAGTCTGGTACTATTTCAATCAAGATGGTATCATGCTTAGTAGCACTATCTTTAATGATTATCTATTGAATAATAGCGGTGCTATGGCAGAATCTTCTTGGGTAAAAATTGCTGATAAATGGTACTATGCCAATGAAGATGGGAAAGTTACTCGTAATAGTTGGAAAAAGATAGCTGGAGTCTGGTACCGATTTGATGAATCCGGCACAATGTTAAGTAATACTATTTATAATGATTATCTTCTCAAGAATAGTGGTGCTATGGAAGAAAATTCTTGGGTAAAAATTGCTGATAAATGGTATTATGCCACTGAGGACGGGAAAGTTACTCGTAATACTTGGAAAAAGATAGCTGGTGTTTGGTACTATTTCAATCAAGATGGTATCATGCTTAGTAGCACTATCTTTAATGATTATCTATTGAATAATAGCGGTGCTATGGCAGAATCTTCTTGGGTAAAAATTGCTGATAAATGGTACTACGGTAATCAAGCAGGAAAAATCAATCGTGACAAGTGGGAGAAAATCAGCGGTACATGGTACTATTTTAATAAAGATGGTGACATGCTAAGTAGCCAATGGAAATCTAAATACTATCTAAAAGATAGTGGAGCCATGGCTGAGAATGAATGGATCTTTGATAAGAAATATAATAGCTGGTTCTACCTCAAGTCGGACGGCACCTATGCTGAAAATCAATGGCAGGGTGCTTACTATCTAAAATCTGGTGGCTATATGGCTAAGAATGAATGGATTTTTGATAAGAACTATGATGCTTGGTATTACCTCAAAGAGGATGGGGTATATGTAACAGGGACTTTCAAAATCAAAGGTAAAGACTATTCATTCCAAAACAATGGAAAATGGATTTCTGATCCATCATCCTATTATAAAGTAACACCAATTACAGCTTATGTATACAGTGCTTCTGGTGATAGACTCAGCTATATCTCACAAGGTAGCATTGTTTCGGTTACTGGGGATGAAGTCCAAGGTGGTCGACTTCCAGTCAAAATATCAGGACTTTCAGGATATATGAACAAGAGTGATCTAGTAGCGGTCAGCTCAGATAGTGAATTCATTCCTCACTATACTACGGATGGTCGTTATCTTTACCATGAGTTATCACCTTACGCAAGTATTCGTGTAGCACCTCATAATTCATCAATGGCCATTGGCAAAAAATACTATTCAGCTGATGGTATTAACTTTGAAAACTTTACAGTTGAAAATCCTTTCTTATTTAGAGATTTAAGAAAACCAAGCAATTACACGGCTGAGGAATTAGATAAAGTCTATTCTCTTATGAATATCAAGGGAAGTCGTCTGGCAGGTAAGGGGGCAATCTTTAAAGAAGCTGAAGAACGTTATCAGATCAACGCTCTATATCTAATCGCCCATAGTGCCCTTGAAAGTTCATGGGGACGTAGCCAAATTGCTAAGGATAAAAATAATTTCTTCGGTATCGCAGCTTACGATACAACACCATATGATTCAGCTAAAAGCTTTGATGATGTTGATAAGGGTATCTTAGGTGCAGCCAAGTGGATTCGCGAAAATTACATCGATAATGGCAGAACATACCTAGGAAATAAAGCATCAGGTATGAATGTTCTCTATGCTTCAGATCCATATTGGGGAGAAAAAATTGCAAGTATCATGATGAGAATCAACAGTCAGCTTGGTGAAAAAGATTAAAAATCATTACAATCGATAACGACTGCAAAGTGGTTATCGATTTTGCATATCAAGAGAAAATCGAGGAATTTCTTTTATGAAATTGAATTTTGAACATATACAATAAATCTAAACCACTTAGGGATTAATGCATACGCTTATAGCTACTCAGTTATAACAGACTTACTTGCTATTGTCCAAGCGAATAATCTGACCATATTAGGTGGAGATGTGTTTTGCTACAAAAATGCTCAATTGACACATACTTATGACAATTGGCATTATGAGAAACAAGATCCAACTAGCGATTGTAGCAAATCCATTCCTCAAACAGAAAAGTATATAAAGCATTATGTAAAAAATCATGGTGAACACTATTATTTTTCAATCGTTTTAGAGGAAGGAATAAAAAAACCAATAGACTGAATAGAGAGTCAAATAGGAGAAATCATGATATAATAAAGGTTAGTGATTTATTTTTAGAAAAAAAGCTATCTATTGCTTACTCGAGAAAATAAAAAAATAGATAAAATCCAAACTGAGAAAGGAATTTTACATTATGGCAACTATTCAATGGTTTCCTGGGCATATGTCTAAAGCGCGTCGTCAGGTCCAGGAAAATTTAAAATTTGTTGATTTTGTGACAGTTTTAGTTGATGCACGTTTACCCTTGTCAAGTCAAAATCCGATGCTGACTAAAATCATCGGAGATAAACCAAGACTATTGATTTTGAACAAGGCAGATCTTGCAGACCCAGTATTAACAAAAGAATGGCGTCAGCATTTTGAATCACAAGGCATTCAAACACTGGCAATCAATTCTAAAGAGCAAATTACAGTTAAAGTCGTTACAGATGCCGCCAAGAAACTCATGGCAGATAAAATCGCTCGTCAAAAGGAACGTGGGATTCAAATCGAAACCTTACGTACCATGATAATCGGGATTCCAAACGCTGGTAAATCAACCCTGATGAACCGTTTGGCAGGTAAGAAAATTGCTGTAGTTGGTAACAAGCCAGGTGTGACAAAAGGCCAACAATGGCTCAAAACAAATAAGGATTTGGAAATATTGGATACTCCAGGGATTCTCTGGCCAAAATTTGAAGATGAAACTGTCGCCCTTAAACTTGCTCTTACCGGAGCGATCAAGGATCAATTGCTTCCAATGGATGAAGTGACGATCTTCGGGCTTAATTACTTTAAAACACATTACCCTGATAAGCTTCAAGAACGTTTTAAACAAATGAATCTGGACGATGAAGCTCCTGAAATTATCATGGACATGACTCGTATCCTTGGTTTCCGTGATGATTATGATCGCTTTTACAATCTCTTCGTCAAAGAAGTTCGTGATGGAAAACTAGGTAACTATACATTAGATACATTGGAAGACCTCAATGGCAACGATTAAAGAAATAAAAGAAGAATTAGCAAAGATAACTGAACTTGAAAGTCCCTTGTTTAAGGAATTCGAAAAAGATTCTCGTTCAGGTGTCCAAAAAGAAATTCAAAAGCGGAAAAAAGCCCTTCAAGCTGAAATTGATGAAAATCTGCGCTTAGAAGGCATGTTAGCTTACGAAAAAGAGCTTTATGCACAAGGGATTAGCTTAATTGCAGGTGTAGATGAAGTTGGACGTGGTCCTTTAGCTGGACCTGTTGTTGCTGCAGCAGTCATTCTTCCCCAAAATTGTAAGATTAAAGGCTTAAATGACAGTAAGAAGATTCCTAAGAAAAAACACGAGGAGATTTTTCAGGCTGTCAAAGATAATGCCCTAGCAATCGGTATTGGGATTATGGACAATCAAGTCATTGATCAAGTCAATATCTACGAAGCGACGAAACTAGCCATGAAAGAAGCTATTTATCAGCTTGAGCCTCAACCAGAGCACCTCTTGATTGATGCTATGAAGTTGGACTTGCCGATTTCTCAGACATCCATCATCAAAGGAGATGCCAACTCCTTATCTATTGCAGCAGCATCGATTATAGCTAAAGTTACCAGAGATAAGATCATGGCTAACTATGACCAAGAATTTCCAGGCTATGATTTTGCTCAAAATGCTGGCTATGGAACTGCTAAGCATCTAGAAGGAATTGAAAAGCACGGTGTCACACCTATTCATCGCACCAGTTTTGAACCGATTAAAACGATCGTTCCAGAAACTAGTAAAAGATAATTAAAGGAGAGAATTATGGAGGAACAATCGGAAATACTTAGTTCCAAGAAAGAATTTGCCTTCGCGTCCAGTACAATCTTAGCTCAAGTAGGGCGAGGTATTATTGTTGGATTAGTCGTAGGACTTATTGTAGGATCATTTCGATTTTTGATCGAAAAAGGCTTTCATATTGTTCAAGGATTTTATCAAGACCAAGAGAATCTGATACGGAATCTATTGATCATTTTATTGTTTTATATCCTCATTTGCTTACTTAGCGCCAAATTAACACGCTCAGAAAAAGATATTAAAGGTTCTGGTATTCCTCAAGTTGAAGCAGAGTTAAAAGGTCTCATGTCACTCAACTGGTGGAGTGTGCTATGGAAGAAATATGTTCTGGGTATTCTCGCAATTGCTAGTGGACTCATGTTAGGGCGTGAAGGTCCAAGTATTCAACTAGGCGCCGTTGGAGGTAAAGGAATTGCAAAATGGCTCAAGTCTAGCCCTGTCGAAGAGCGTTCTTTAATCGCGAGTGGAGCTGCTGCTGGACTTGCTGCAGCCTTTAACGCTCCAATAGCAGGTCTGCTTTTTGTAGTAGAAGAAGTTTACCATCACTTTTCACGATTCTTCTGGGTTTCTACCTTGGCAGCCAGTCTGGTAGCAAACTTTGTCTCTCTTCTCATCTTTGGCTTAACACCTGTTCTGGATATGCCTGATGATATCCCTCTCATGAGTTTGAATCAATATTGGATTTATCTGGTGATGGGAATTTTTCTTGGGCTCTCAGGTTTTCTTTATGAAAAAGCCGTTCTAAATGTCGGAAAAGTTTATGATTGGATTGGCCAAAAGGTTCATATTGATAAAGCTTATCATCCAATTTTTGCTTTTATCCTGATTATTCCAGTTGGAATCTTCCTGCCACAGATACTTGGTGGAGGCAATCAGCTTGTCTTGTCCTTAACGGAACAAGATTATAGTTTCCAAATTCTTTTAATTTACTTCATCATTCGCTTTATCTGGAGCATGATTAGTTACGGAAGTGGACTGCCAGGTGGTATTTTCTTACCGATTTTAGCTTTAGGATCCTTACTTGGTGCCCTAGTAGGCGTTATTTGTGTCAATTTTGGACTTGTTACCCAGCAGCAATTTCCCATTTTTGTAATTCTTGGAATGAGTGGTTATTTTGGGGCTATCTCAAAAGCACCTTTGACAGCTATGATTCTTGTGACGGAAATGGTTGGTGACATCCGCAATCTCATGCCTTTAGGTATGGTGACACTAGTTGCCTACATCGTCATGGATTTGCTAAAAGGAGCGCCTGTCTATGAAGCCATGTTGGAGAAAATGCTACCTGAATCAGCAACTGATGATGGAGAAGTTACACTGATAGAAATTCCGGTTTCAGACAAAATAGCTGGTAAGCAGGTACACGAACTCAATTTACCTCATAATGTGCTTATCACAACCCAAGTACATAATGGTAAAAGTAAGACAGTAAATGGATCTACAAGGATGTATCTAGGTGATATGATTCATCTCGTGATTCCAAAAAGTGAAATTGGAAAAGTAAAAGATTTGCTTTTATAGCAGTATTAATTTACATAATTTATATTATGTTGTATCAGGTAATAATTTAAGAAAAAGATTTTTTAGATTTATTTGATCGACAGATTCTTATAGATGAAAACAATATAAAAACAAAAACTCGGTCCCTAAAAGATGGAATCGAGTTTTTTATTACAATCAAATACACTGTAGAAGATTAGAAATTTTAAAACTATAAGTTCAATAAAGCAATGAATTACCAAATTTTAAGCTATTTTTCCATTATATAGCTTACTAAGACAATCCTATATATCTCCTGTAACATCTTTCCGAAAAACTATAATTTTCTTGAAAAATATATCTGGCTATGCTATACTACTAGTATAGAAAGATTTGGAGAAAAAACATGAAACGCGAGATCTTATTAGAACGGATTGATAAACTTAAACAAGTCATGCCCTGGTATGTTTTGGAATATTATCAATCAAAACTAGCTGTTCCATACAGTTTTACGACCTTGTACGAATACTTAAAGGAATACGATCGATTTTTCAGCTGGGTTTTAGAATCTGGTATATCGAATGCTGACACCATGGCAAATATACCTTTAGATGTACTTGAGAATATGACAAAGAAAGACATGGAATCTTTTATTCTTTACTTACGTGAACGTCCTTTGCTTAATGCTAATACAACTAAAAATGGTGTCTCCCAAACAACCATTAACCGTACTTTATCAGCTCTTTCTAGTCTTTATAAGTATTTAACTGAGGAAGTTGAAAACGAGCAAGGGGAACCTTATTTCTATCGTAATGTCATGAAGAAGGTTGCTACCAAGAAAAAGAAAGAAACCTTGGCTGCACGGGCTGAGAATATCAAGCAAAAACTCTTTTTAGGTGATGAAACAGAAGGTTTTCTGACTTATATCGACCAAGAGTACCCACAACAACTCTCAAATCGTGCTCTATCATCGTTTAAAAAAAATAAGGAACGTGATTTGGCCATTATCGCCCTTCTCTTGGCATCTGGTGTCCGTTTATCTGAAGCTGTTAACCTAGACCTTCGTGACCTCAATCTTAAGATGATGGTCATTGACGTCACTCGAAAAGGTGGGAAACGCGATTCGGTAAATGTAGCCGCCTTTGCTAAGCCTTATCTGGAGCAATATCTTGCTATTCGAGACAAACGTTATAAGACAGAAAGGACTGATACAGCTCTCTTTCTGACCTTGTATCGAGGTGTTCCAAACCGTATCGATACTTCTAGTGTTGAAAAGATGGTGGCCAAGTATTCGGAAGACTTTAAAGTCCGCGTAACTCCCCACAAACTACGCCATACGCTTGCAACACGTCTATATGATGCAACCAAATCACAAGTTTTGGTAAGTCATCAACTTGGACATGCAAGCACACAAGTAACTGACTTGTATACACATATCGTTAATGATGAGCAGAAAAATGCCTTGGATAGTTTATAAGATACATAATATAAATTATGTACGTAATTCTTGCAAAAAAGAAGCTGGATATAAAACCAACTTCTTTTTTCTTTATTCAACAACCGCCTCAGCAATTTCTTCTGCAGTGATTCCTGCGAAGTAACGACCTAGGTTAATGGTTTGAAGAGCTTTAAGTACATCTTCGCGTTCGTATTTAACACCACGAAGGACATCTTCTACAGCTGCTACGTCTTCGATACCAAAGAAGTCACCGTAAATCTTGATGTCTTGAATTTTTGATTCGATAACATTAGCAAAGATTTCAACCTTACCGCTAGGGAATTTAGTTCCACGACGGACATTGTATTCAGGTGATTTACCATAGTTCCAGTCCCAAGTTCCAAACTTAGTTTCTTTGATTCGATTGATTTCAGCCAATTCCTCATCTGAAAAGACATATTCTGTCATTTCAGGGTATTCTTTTTTCATATATTCCAAAAGTAAGTCACGGAATTCTTCAACAGTAATCTTTTCTGGTAACTCATCGATGATATTGGTTACGCGAGCACGGACTGATTTAACACCTTTAGATTCGAACTTATCTTTAGACACTTTAAGTGCGTTAGCAAGGACTGACAAATCAACGTCAAAGAGAAGGCAACCATGGTGCATGATACGGCCATTGATATAGGCTTGAGCATTTCCACAGAATTTCTTACCGTCAATCTCAAGGTCATTGCGGCCTGTAAATTCAGCTTTAACACCAAGTTGAGCCAAGGTGTTGATCACGGGAGTAGAGAAGCTCTTGAAGTCAAAGGCCTTGTTTTCATCTTCTTTTGAAATGATTGTATAATTAAGGTTGTTTAAATCATGGTAAACAGCTCCACCACCACTGATTCGACGGACTACTTCAATTCCATTTTCACGAACATAGTCACGGTTAATTTCTTCAATCGTATTTTGGTGACGTCCTACAATGATAGATGGTTTGTTGATCCAAAGAAGGAAGATTTGATCCTCGTCCAAAAGGTGTTTAAAAGCATATTCCTCTAAAGCGATATTAAAGGCAGTGTCGTTTGAATGATTGATAATATATTTCATGATATCCCTTTATACGATAGAGACTGGAAAAAAATTCCAGTCTAAACTATCTATCTTTATTTTTTCTTAGGTGAATGGATGGCCATTCCAAGAACATCAGCAAATGCTTCGTACATAACTTCAGAGTATGTTGGGTGTCCGTGGATTGTCTTAAGCATTTCTTCAACAGTGATTTCCATTTCGATGATACTTGACGCTTCATTGATCAACTCTGCAGCAGCAGGACCAATGATATGAACACCAAGGATTTCACCATATTTCTTATCGGCAATAACCTTAACGAAACCTTGTGCTGCATCAGAAGCAATGGCACGACCGTTTGCTGCAAAGTTGAATTTACCAATTTGGACATCGTATTTCTCACGAGCTTGTTCTTCAGTCAAACCAACTGCTGCTACTTCTGGAAGTGTGTAGATAGCTGCAGGAGTTAAGTTTAATTTGGCAACAGCGTGGTTTCCTTTAAGAGCATTTTCAGCCGCTACTTCACCCATACGGAAGGCAGCGTGAGCCAACATCTTAGTACCGTTGATATCACCTGGTGCATAAATACCATGAACAGAAGTTTCCATGTACTCGTTAACCTTGATACGACCACGGTCTAACTCAAACTCAACTTCTCCGATACCTTCAAGATCTGGAACACGACCGATTGAAAGAAGTGCTTTATTTGCGATGATATCATCTTTTCCTTCAACCTTGATACGAAGTTTGCCATCTTCTTCAATGATTTCTTGAAGTTTAGTGTCTGTCAAGATAGTCATACCTTTACGTTCAAGGATTAAACGAAGATTCTTAGATACTTCAGCATCCATAGCTGGAACAATACGGTCCATCATTTCGATAACAGTAACTTTTGAACCAAATGTCATGAAGGCTTGTCCAAGTTCGATTCCGACAACACCGCCACCAATGATGACAAGGCTTTCTGGAACTTCGTTCATTTCAAGGATATCATCACTAGTCATCACAAGTGATGATTCCATACCAGGAACGTTGATTTTGCTTACTTTTGAACCACCAGCAAGGATAATCTTCTTAGTTTCAAGCAATTCAGAACCATTTACCAAGACATTCTTATCTTTAGTGATTGTACCGATACCCTTATGAACATCAACTCCGTAACTACGAAGGAGTCCTGCAACACCACCAACAAGAGTATTAACAACTTTAGATTTTGTTTCTAAAAGTTTGTCCATATCAACTGTGAAGTTAGGATTTTCTATCACAATACCACGATTTGCTGCATGACCGATATTTTCGATAATTTCAGCGTTGTGAAGGTAAGTCTTAGTTGGGATACATCCACGGTTCAAGCATGTTCCACCAAGTTCAGATTTCTCAACAAGAGCAACCTTACCACCCAATTGAGCAGCTTTGATGGCAGATACATAACCAGCAGGTCCACCACCAATAACAACGATATCGTAAGCATCATCGCTCTTACCATCATCGTTTGAAGCACTTACTGCAGGTACTGGGCTAGCTTCTGGTGCAGCAGCTCCTGCTGATGGGATATTTTCCCCTTCTTCACCAAGATAGCCGATTACTTCTGTAACTGGAACAGTTTCACCATCCCCTTTAAGGATAGCGATTAAGTATCCATCTTCTTCTGCTTCCAATTCCATGCTGACTTTGTCAGTCATGATTTCCAAAAGGATTTCTCCTTCTTTTACAAATTCTCCGACTTTTTTATTCCATTGGACGATTTGTCCTTCTGTCATATCCACGCCGGCTTTTGGCATAATTACTTCTAAGGCCATATCTTACTTCCTCTATCTATTTTTCTAAAACAAATACTTTAAACCAACATTGAGATTGGGTTCTCAATCAAAACTTTTAAGTCTTTCATAAACTTAGCACCAGCCATACCATCTACGACACGGTGGTCAATTGTCAATCCAAGACTCATAATTGGACGAATCACGATTTCACCATTAACTACAACTGGTTTCTCAACTGTTGAGCTAACTCCGAGAATTGCTGAGTTTGGTTGATTGATGATAGGACCGAATGATTGAACACCAAACATCCCCAAGTTACTGATGGTGAAGGTTGAATTTTGCAATTCGCTAGGAGCTAGTTTACCATCCAAGGTACGTCCAATAACGTCTTTAAATGCAACTACCAACTCAGACAAGCTCATTTTTTCTGCATTATAGACAACTGGTGTCATCAATCCATTATCCATACCAACTGCCATCGCAAGGTTGACATAGTTGTGAGTGATGATTGTCTTACCATCTTCAGTTAATGACGCATTGATGTATGGGTGTTTCATAAGAGTCTTAACAACTGCAAGTGAAAGCAAGTCTGTAACGGTAATTTTCTTACCAGTTGCTTCCATGATTGGATCAAGGACTTTCTTACGAAGGGCAAGCAATTCAGACATATCAACATCGTAGTTAAGCGTAAAGGTTGGGGCAGTCAAGTATGATTCAACCATACGTTGAGCAATAACCTTACGCATTGGTGTCATCGGAATGCGTTCGATTTCTCCATAAGGTGTCACGTTATCTGGAACTTCTTCTACTTTCTCAATTTGAGCAGGTGATTTAATCGTATCGTTTTCGATATTTTCAGGAAGGAAAGCTAAAACATCCTTCTTCATAATTTTGCCACGATGACCAGTTCCTTGGATTTCCTGCCATGCAATGTTATGTTCAAGGGCAATTCGTTTTGCGAGTGGCGAAATGCGAACCACATTAGTGTCTTTATATGTTTCCACGTCTTCTTTGTGGACACGACCGTTTGCGCCTGAGCCAGAAATATCGTAGAGATTAATTCCTAAATCATCCGCTAATTTTCTAGCTGCAGGAGTCGCTCTTAGCTTATCATCAGCCATGACCTCTCCTATTCTATTATAAGATACTAAGGGCGTCAAAAGTCACAGTGAAAATAGTAAACTTGACGAAGAAACTTTAGTTTCTAGGAAAGTTTATCTTTTTCAAACAGACTTAAGCCCGAGTTCAACTCTACAAGTAACTTGGATACGAATCGTATCTCAAGTTACTACGGTTGCCGCTATAAGGCGGTCAACCTAGTAGACTTACTAAGTCGTTCGTCGGTTAATATCGACCCGACTCTCTCCTGTCGCAACTTTTCAACTTACTTGGATACAAAAATTATCTCAAATAAGTTTCGTTTACATAATTTATATTATGTATTATTGTTTGTTATGAGTTTTACGGATTGCATCTTTGATGCTTTCAACTGTTGGAATCATTGCATTTTCAAGATTTTGTGCATAAGGCATTGGTACATCTTCACCTGCGCAACGGCGGATTGGTGCATCCAAATAATCAAATGCTTCTGATTCTGAGATAATAGCTGAGATTTCACCGATAAAACCACTTGTCTTGTGAGCATCATTGACAAGAACTACTTTTCCTGTTTTCTTAACTGAGTTAATGATGATGTCTTTATCAAGTGGAACCAAAGTACGTGGGTCTACTACTTCTACTGAAATGCCTTCCTCAGCCAATTCTTCAGCTGCTTGCATAACACGACGAAGCATTTTACCATATGTTACTACTGTTACATCAGTTCCTTCGCGTTTGATTTCTCCGACACCAAGTGGAATGGTGTAGTCAGGATCAACAGGCACTTCGCCTTTTTGGTTAAATTCTGACTTGTATTCAAGAATGATAACAGGGTTGTTATCACGAATAGAAGACTTGAGAAGTCCCTTCATATCAGCTGGTGTACCTGGAGCTACTACTTTCAATCCTGGGATATGCGTAAACCATGTTTCCAATGATTGTGAGTGTTGAGCTGCAGAACCTACACCATTACCTGCTGCACAGCGGATTGTCATAGGCACTTGACCTTTACCGCCAAACATGTAACGAGTTTTAGCTGCTTGGTTGACGATATTATCCATGGCAATAACTGAAAAGTCCATGAAAGTCATATCAACGATTGGACGAAGTCCAGTCATAGCAGCACCAGCAGCAGCACCAGAAATTGCAGCTTCTGAAATTGGACAGTCACGTACACGTTCTGGTCCAAATTCTTCAAGCATACCTACAGATGTACCAAAGTCTCCACCAAAGACACCGACATCTTCACCCATCAAGAGTACATTTTCATCACGACGCATTTCCTCAGACATAGCAAGGATAATGGTATCGCGGAAAGACATTAATTTAGTTTCCATATTTTCTCTACTTCTCCTTAGTCTGCGTAAATATCTTCAAATGCTGATTCAAGCGGAGGGAATGGACTTTCTTCTGCAAACTTAACAGATGCCTCCACTGCTTCCTTGACTTGAGCCTGAATTTCTTCAAGTTCTTCTGCACTAGCAATTTTATTTTCAACAAGGTACTTGCGGAGGTTTTCGATTGGATCTTTTTCCTTCCACATATCGACTTCTTCACGTGTACGATATTTACCAGGGTCTGATGATGAGTGACCAAGCCAACGATAGGTTACACTTTCAATCAAGACAGGACCTTTACCAGAACGAACATGGTCAACTGCTTTCTTAAATCCTTCGTAGACATCGATAACATTGTTACCATCTTCAATAAACATACCAGGAATACCATAAGCTGCGCTACGTTCATGGATATGTTGAACATTGGTCATTTTCTTAATATCTGCTGAAATTCCATAACCGTTATTGATACAGTAGAAAATTACTGGAAGATTCCAAATTGAAGCCATATTAACAGCTTCGTGGAATACACCTTCGTTAGTTGCTCCATCACCAAAGAAGCAGACAACGATTTTACCAGTGTTTTTCATTTGTTGAGTAAGGGCTGCACCTACTGCAATCCCCATACCACCACCTACGATACCATTAGCACCAAGGTTACCTGCATCTAGGTCGGCGATGTGCATTGATCCACCTTTACCTTTACAAGTTCCAGTATACTTACCAAGGATTTCAGCCATCATGCCATTAAGGTCAATACCTTTAGCAATAGCTTGACCGTGACCACGGTGATTTGAAGTAATCAAATCATCTTCGTTTAGAGCTAACATAGCCCCAACGTTAGCAGCTTCCTCACCAACAGAAAAGTGCGTCATTCCTGGCACTTTTCCTTTTTTTACTAATTGAGCAATTTTTAAATCCATACGACGAATTTCTTCCATCTTACGGAACATCTCAAGCAAAAGATTTTTATCTAAAGTTGACATAATCTTGCCTTTCTAAGTTTAAATTCTTATAGTTCTATTTTACTTTATAGGTTAATTAGTGTCAAAAAATATGCTTGCAATTTTTCACAATATAAAAAAAGAAAAGTCAATGAAATCAAGACTTTCCTTTACATAAAATGACTATTTCACAAAGTGATTTCCAAGGATACTTTCAACAAATTATTTGAATCTTTTCATAATAACTTGTAAACGCCACTGATAGAGTAATCCACTGACAACTAAACTAATGATAAGAGCAATCCAATAGGAGTACGCACCTAAACTAGTCGAATAATCAAGATATAACCCAAGCGGAATCCCAACACCCCAGTATCCGAGAAGACCAAGACAAAAAGGAACAATCGTATCCTTGTAACCTCTTAAAATACCTTGTAAAGGGGCTGCAAAGGTATCAGCTAACTGGAAGAACAAACTATAGGTCATAAAAGAAGCTGTCAGTTGGATAAATTCTGAATCTTGACCATATAGTCTGGCTACATTTTCACGATAAATGTAGAGAAAACTAAGTGTTAAAACCGCAAACACCATAGCTGTTAAACGACCAATATGGATATACTGTTTAGCATCGTCTAACCGTTTAGCTCCTACCTCATAAGAAATCACAATGGCCATGGTAGTTGAAATACTCATAGGAAAAGCATACATCAGATTTGAAAAGTTCATAGCTGACTGATGACTGGCAATAATAAGTGATGAGAATTTCGCCATAATCAAACCAACAACTGAAAAAATAGCAACCTCAGCAAATACCGTCCCACCTATTGGTAGACCAAGATAAATAGCTTCCTTGATTTTTTTGATTTGTAGGGGCATAGGTCTTTGGAGTTGATATTCCTTGAGCTTTTTATGCTTTAACAAGACCAAAACCGAAATCAGCAACAAAGCCCAGTAGGCAAGGGAAGTCCCCAGACCTGCTCCTGCACCTCCTAACTCAGGAAAACCAAAAGCTCCATATATTAGTAAATAGTTAAATCCACTATTTAAAGGAAGTAAAAGTAGCATGAGATACATAGACAATTTTGTCAGTCCTAGTGCATCCAGTAACGAACGAATAACACTAAAGAGTAAGAGAGGAATAATACCGATGGCTAAGAGCCATAGATAACGTATGGCAACGCTGGATACAGCCACTTCCAGTCCCATGAATTGTAACACAATTGGTGCTAAAAAGAAAACCAAGACAAAAAGTACGATAGATAAGGCTAAAGCCAAATAAAGAAATTGATAAAAATCCGAAGAAACTTCTTTCTTTTTTCCTTGTCCCAAATGGTGACCAATAATAGGGACCAAGGCTGAGACAATTCCAGTCAAAAAGGTAAAGAAAGGATTCCATAAACTAGTTGCAATTGAAACACCCGCTAGATCGAGAGTATTATATTGGCCCGTCATCGTGGTATCGACAAAAGATGCGGAATAATTAGAGAATTGATAAATTAAAATAGGAAAGAAAATTTTTAAAAATAAGATGATTTTGTCTTTAATAGTTTCTGTTGAATGCATACCTACTCTTTCTACTCCTTTTCATCCAAGCCAAAAAGCTTTAAGCCGTATTTTCTCAAGCTCAAAGGTGGATTACTAGTTTTTGATGTCGTGTGCCAGCAATTACATGAGGCGCAATAATAGCTTCTAACCAAGCCACCATTATCAAACTCTACAGCATGATCAGCTTTTTCCTTGGTTTCATACTGAATTTTAGCACGGTTAGCGGCTGGACAATATACTCCATGGCAAGCATTTCATTTACGATTTCTAAGTTTACGAAAATAATTCATCCTCAAGCTCCTAATCTGCTTGATAAACGATTTGTCCCATACAAATAGTATATTTAACCTGCCCTTTTAATTGTTCACCAATGAATGGTGAATTAGCTGCTTTAGAAGCAAAATGCGTATCAACAATTCGGTCAGCTTTATCATCGAAAATTGTAATATCAGCTGGGCCGTTTTCAGCCAAATATCCTGCTTCAAAATTATACAATTTGGCAGGGTTTACTGTCATTTTTTCTAATAATTCCATCAGGGTTAGCTCACCAGCTTCTACTAAGTAAGTTAAACCGAGTGACAAAGAAGTTTCTAAACCTGTCATACCTGATGGAGCTTTGGTAATATCCTCAACATTTTTTTCGTCAGCATGGTGAGGCGCGTGGTCAGTAGCAATGACAGAAATGACTCCAGATTTAAGCCCTTCAATAACTTCACGACGGTCAGACTCCAGACGAAGAGGTGGATTCATCTTAGCGTTACTTCCTTTAGTCAAAAGAAGAGCTTCAGTCTTAGAAAAATGCTGGGGAGCTACTTCTGCAGTTACGTTTGCTCCCATATTTTGAGCAAATTCCACAACTTTGACACTTTCTTCTTTTGACAAATGCTGGATATGAACATGAGCCTTGGTTGCATAGGCAATCATGACATCACGAGCTATCATAGCGTATTCTGCAACCCCGGTAGCACCGCAGATATGGAAATGTTCTTTAGCGATGTTTTCATTAAAACCTAGCGTACCATTCAGTCCAGGATCTTCTTCGTGCAGACTGATAAAGGTGTTTAACTTTTTAGCCTCTTCCATGGCTTCCTTGACCACTTTACTGCTTTCAAGTGGAATCCCATCATCAGAAAATCCAACAGCTCCAGCTTCTAAAAGCGACTTAAAGTCAGTCAAATCTTGGCCATTAAAGCTCTTGGTAATTGTTGCTACAGATTTAACGTTGATCTTTTCTTTTGCCGCAGATTGAAGAACTTCCTGCAAAGTCTCAATATCTGAGATAGTTGGATTAGTATTAGCCATCATAACGACAGTTGTAAATCCACCTGCAGCTGCTGCTAGTGCTCCTGTATGAATGTCTTCTTTATGAGTTTGACCAGGTTCACGGAAATGAACATGGATATCCACCAATCCAGGCGCAACTACAAGACCAGTAGCATCTATTACTTGAACTTCCTCAACATCGATTCGAGGAGCGATTTTAAGGATTTTTCCATTTTCAACTAAAATATCACTGACTTGATCCAAACCAGACTTAGGATCCATTACACGGCCGTTTTTGATTACTAACATCGCTTTACTCCTTTATTCGTAGAAATCCACTTGGGTATCCAATAATTTATCACCATCATAGACAAATTTAGCTGAAAAGAAGGGTTTATCTTCTAAAAGCCACTCTACAAAGGTATGGTCCCCTTCCCAGGTCGGCTTACTTAAAACCTCATCGTAAGGAACCCATTCTAAGGTTCCTTCATTACAGTCAATCAACTCACCTTCAAACTCAGTTACTTTAAATACATAGGTGTACCAGTCAAGGTCTGGTGTAAACTCTGGAAAGGTGATAACTCCTTTTAATACTGGTTTTGCTTTTAGACCAGTTTCTTCAAGAATTTCACGAGCAGCACATTCTTGTGGAGTTTCCCCCCGTTCTAACTTTCCACCTACACCGATCCATTTCCCTTCATGGACATCATTAGGCTTTTTATTGCGATGAAGCATGAGCAATTCTTTTCCATTATCAATGTAGCAAATTGTCGCTAACTGGGGCATATTCTCTCCTTATCTAAGCCAATCAATTGGCTCTTGTCCACTTTCTTTTAAGAATGCATTGGCCTTGGTAAAAGGCTTGGAACCCCAAAATCCTCTGTAAACTGAAAGAGGACTTGGGTGGGCTGATTCGATAATCAAGTGCTGAGGATTTGTAACCAAGGACTTCTTCTTACGTGCATAAGCACCCCAAAGTACAAAAACTACGGGTCTATCAATATTATTGACAACCTTGATCACAGCATCTGTAAAAGGTTCCCATATCTGCCCAGCATGACCATTTGCTTGACCAGCAGGAACCGTCAAGCAAGCATTGAGAAGCAAGACCCCCTGCTCGGCCCAAGTAGTCAAATCATGTGAAGCTTTTAGACCAATATCATCAGCAAGTTCCTTTAGAATATTTTGCAAGGAAGGAGGTGCTGGAATAGAATCTGGAACTGAAAAACTCAAGCCCTGAGCTTGACCAGGCCCATGATAGGGATCTTGGCCTAGAATCGCCACCTTAACCTCTTCCAGAGGAGTTGTTATAAGAGCCTGAAAAACCTTTTCTTTAGGAGGATATACAGTTCCTTGGGCATAAACCTGCTCCATAAAGTGATTGATTTTCCCAAAATAACCCTCAGGTAATTGCTCTTTAATCAAAGCATGCCAAGATGAGTGTTGCATAGTCAACTCCTTCGTTTATACTGCCTCTATTATAGCAAAAAGTGGCTATCTAAACCACTTTTAAAAGTATCTATTGAGATTTGAGAAGTTTTATAGAGAATTTATACTAAATAGCCTTTATTCACCACCTTTTTTCGTATTAGAAAGGATAAATTCTTTGTCGATTTCATCAATAATCAATTCTGTTCGAGTATTTAGTTTTTCATCAAATCTTTTATTCAATTCCTTTACAACGCTTATCTTAAACTCATCACTTGATTTTTGTTTATAGTAATCAAATCCTCCAGAAACCGCGCTACAGCAACTCCCCCAATCTGAAAGATAGCCTATTATTTCAAAAACACTATCATTATATTTTTCAAATTTTTTAGTTGCTGTACTTTTTAAATAACCTGAAATACAATTTACAAAAGAGTAGTAATACTTAGAGTCACGAAATGAATTGTATTCTGCACTATGAAAACTTGGATCGAGAATTCGTGCTGATCGCGCATCTTCCATAGTGGGTTTTGTGGGCATTTTAATATCAGTCTGCAGATAAGCATAATAGGTTTCCTTATCAAAGAAAGCTCCATCTACTGCTATCAAAGCACCGTACATGCCATCTTCATACTGAAAAACCATCACAGCACCGTTCCTATATTTGCTTTCTACAGGAACAGGCGGAGCAATTCTCTTTTTTGGATTTTCTTTTTTTACACTAATTTTTTCTAAGAACTTTTCTAGATTTTCACTTCTTTGTTCTAAAAATTCACTATCTGCACCCAATTCTTGGGCAAGTTCTAAATCCTCTTTGTTGAGAATGATTTCTTTAATTTCAAGCAAGAATTCGTCATCTAATTGCCCAACTTCCCATAAACATTGTGCCAAGGCGAACAAGACATCATACATATCGTCATCGTATAAATCCGACGTCAAGTCATTTTTAATTGTATTTGCATCTTCTCCTTGATTGTATCTCTCGAAGAATTCTTCTTTAATATCTAAGGAGGTGTCATTTCCAAAAATCGTTGCATCCCATGTGCCCATAATTTCAAGACTCCTATCTACTTTTAAAAAGTTCTAAATATTTTACAAGGTTTTGCAAAGAATCTATTGTTCAGAATACTCAGAAAGATAACTGATCATTATAAAAAAAAACTATCATGATATCTTTCAAATCTTTTCCTTGCAGGACTTTTCAAATACCTTCTAAATCTATGCTGACAACAAACTAGATTAAATCTCCCCTTAGCCAGAGATAAGGAGAGATTACTAAAACTATACTTAAGCACATCTTAAAGATTAAATTTCTATTATTTGACTTTCACCCAATAAATAAACTATTTAACAATCAAATAATGTGCATCTTTTATCTTATAATTTTCTAAACTGATAACTGTTTGTTTCTTATCAACAATATCATATTTAACCAGAGAATCATTAAATAAAAAATAATAGATGTTGTCTTTAAATGTAAAATATGGTGCAGTATACTGCTCTGTACTAAAGCCTTCCAGATGAATAATATCTTTTTCTAAATTGTCTAGATTGACTGTAGTAAAGAAAAATTCGCCATTATACAATCCCTCATTCTCTATAATCAATTGATTATTTTTAGCATCATAGTGAATATTTGTTGGATACTTTTCAGGAATATCGATATAATTCTTGTTTTGAGTCTTTAAATCAAAAACCAATAATTTATTTCCTGACTTATACTCCCCATTAGAATTACGTCCATCAAGTGCTTCCACAATATACAAGACATCATCTACATTAACCATTCTCATATATGCTGATGTTTCGTCAAGATTATATTTTTCGACGATGTTGAATTCTTTATCCATTTTCCAAATTTCCGTATTAGAAATTTGAGTTGATAAATCCAATATGCTTACAAGTAAGTATAAATAATTATCTACGATAACGAACTGTTGACTGGCATTTAGTTGACCATCATTTTTCATGGTAACATTAGTGACAACCTCTAAATTATTATCATATTTATAAAATTCAATTCTATCCGTAAAGACAGCAGTTGCATATAAATAATCCCCATCTGTTATGGATGCATATGCATCATTTCCTCCTGCTAATTTAAATGTTTCACTTAAAGTTTCCTTATTAATTCTAGATACATATCTTTTTAGTTCAGGAGTATCTTTTGTTTTTGCAGTTGAATAGGATCCTGCTTCCGAAAAACTTTCTGCCCAATAGATGTATTTTTCTTTTCTAGCTATATTACCCTTGGACTCATTTAAATCATAATCATCAAATACAGCTATTTTATCGCTATCCCAGATAGCCATTTTATAATCATCTACCGAATTTACCTTGTTTGACTGACAGGCACTTAGACAAATAAGGCAGAAACAAGCACCTATCATCAACATGAAGTTCCTGACTCTTTTATTTCTTTTCAATATCATACTCATTTGTTCCTATATATTAATATCGTTTCTCTCGATTTAAGTAGCTCAAACGGATGGATAGCAGAACCCCAATCCCAAGTACCAATATCTACTCCTGTTACATCTTTATACCCTGCCCAAACTAACTGAGAACAATAAAATTTACTTCTAGTATTAATATTGAAAAATTCATAGTTATAAGGTTTTCCGATTTGTCTAGCGGCCCAATAAGCAACTTTTTGATCATCTCGAATACTTGTTTTTTTAACCCCTATTTGATAAACAGTACTACCACTAAAACGACTTGTCCAATTTCCATATACAACTTGAACCCCTGATCCTGGATTAGATTCAATCGTTGCATAATAGTAAGGATCAGCTGCTACAATTCCAGCATGCCCATTGTTAAAATGAGGAGTTATCGCATATGAATCAGTTATGCAAATAACACCATCTCTCCATGTCCATCCTCCATGTGCAGCTCTATCCATTGTTTTCCAGTCACCTCTAGGAGTTTCAGAATTTATATCTTCTAAAACAGATTCTTCCCAAACTCTCATTTCATTTTTATCTATAGCTTCCTCCATAGCGTAGACATATTCGTTAAAACCACATAATGACAAAAAAATGATACCTATACTTAA
The DNA here is from genome assembly GCF_963511325.1 of uncultured Streptococcus sp. Taxonomy (GTDB): domain Bacteria; phylum Bacillota; class Bacilli; order Lactobacillales; family Streptococcaceae; genus Streptococcus. Next base: position 23,957 of record NZ_CAUPII010000001.1, on the reverse strand, counting down.
TTTTTTAGTTAATTTGCTCATATTTTTTCTCCTAAATAAATCACAACTATTGGAATTACTTATCATAAACAACTCAACTGTACATGTCAATCTCCTTCTTTCTGTTTATTATTTTATCTGTGTACAATTTTATTATACCTAAAAAAATAAAAACAGTCAAAAGATATGAAGCGTTTTCAAGAATTTCTTGCACTTCATGCACCATGTTTTCCAGAATCTTTTATATTTTGTGATTTTTAAAGGAGCCCCAAGCAATCAAGCAGAGCCTGATAAGAGTCGACTTCATAAGTTGGCTGAGCTTGTGTCTTATTTTCCAGATGATGAGGATTGTACCAGATGGTATCGATGCCAGCATTATTTCCACCTTGAATATCAGCTGACAAAGAATCACCAATCATAAGGGTCTGATTTTTATCAAAGTTAGGGATTCGAGCTCCAATTTTTTCATAAAATTCAGCATCTGGTTTTTGGGTATGGAGTTTCTCTGAAATGAATATTTCCTTGAAAAATGGTGTAATTCCAGATTGTTCCAAACGACCTGTCTGAATATAGGTGATTCCATTTGTCGCAGCATAGAGTTCATAGCCCTTACTTATCAATTTTTTTAATAAATTTTCGACACCTGGGAAAGTCTGTCCCTGTTTTGATAGGAAAAACTGGTAGCGCTCTGCTAAGTAAGCCCCATCTTTTTCAATGCCAAAGTGAGCAAACAATTTTGCAAAACGTGTGTTAATTAACTCAGCCTTTGTAATTTTTTTCTGTTCCAAATCCTTCCAAAGAGCCTTGTTCATTGGTACATAGTAATCTTTATAGGCTTGTATATCCACTACTCCTTCTTCTTTTAGGAGTTGCGATAAGGCAATATCTTCTGCAGCATCAAAATCAAGTAGTGTGTGATCGAGGTCGAAGAGTAAATACTTATATTTCAAATCTAAATGCTCCTTTCTGAACATTAAGTGAGTAAAAAATAAATAGTCATTCAAAAGATTGCAGGAGCTAATTTCTATTGAACTGGCAGTATTGACTATGGTCTCAACTAGGTCTTTGGGTATCTATAGGTTTGATCTATAAACTTCACCAAGTATTAACAAAAGCCGATATTCCTATCACCTTTTAATAACCAGTTTGAATTCTTCCTACTTGAAAAGCTCCTTTAACAGAAAAGGAGCTATCTTGTATTTTATTGGTGTACAGCTTGGGCTGCTGTGATAAGAGTAAGCTTGAAGACGTCGTCTGAATTACATCCACGAGAAAGGTCATTAACTGGCTTGTTCAAACCTTGCAATACTGGACCAACCGCTGCAAATCCACCGAGACGTTCTGCCATCTTGTAACCAATATTCCCTGCTTCAATACCTGGGAAGATAAAGACGTTTGCTTGTCCAGCAACCTTACTTCCTGGTGCTTTAAGAGCAGCTGTTTCTGGAACGAAGGCAGCATCAAATTGCAATTCCCCATCAATTTCAAGGTCGGGACGAAGATCATGAGCAATCTTAGTTGCTTCAACAACTTTATCTACGCTTTCACCAAAACCAGAACCTTTAGTTGAATAGCTTAGCATCGCAATTTTTGGTTCGATACCGAACATCTTAGCTGTGATAGCAGAGTTAATCGCAATCTCTGCCAATGCTTCAGCATCAGGATTGATATTGATGGCACAGTCACCAAATAGGTAACGCTCAGTGCCACGAACCATAAGGAAGGCACCTGAAGTACGACTAACATTTGGACGTGTTTTAATGATTTGAAGGGCTGGACGAACAGTTGCCGCAGTAGAGTGAATAGCTCCTGAAACCATTCCATCTACCAAGCCCATGTATACCAACATAACACCAAAATAGTTCACGTCTTTAACCAAGATTTCGCGAGCTTCTTCTTCAGTCATTTTTCCTTTACGACGTTCTACAAGTGATGCTACCATTTCTTCAAATTGAGGATAATGTGCAGGATCGATTACTTCATAACCATCCATGATTCCTTCGATTTCAAGATAGATTTTAATTTTATCAGGATTTCCAAGTAGGACAGGAATAACTTCTGTTTCTTTTACGATGCGTTTTGTTGCTTGAAGAATACGTGGTTCTTCACCTTCAGGCAAAACAATACGTGCATTTTTACCAACTAAGTTGGCTTTTAAATTTTCAAAAACTTCCATGAGTTTTTACTCCTTTTAAGATAAATTATTATTTGATAACTGAGTAATAAGGGTGTTGAAATCATCCGGCAGTGGACTTTCCATCTCCAACCGCTCTTCAAGAAAAGGATGATAAAACGATAAGTAATGGCAATGCAGAGCTTGACGCTCTATGCCATGTTCAAGACTACCACCATATAGGTCATCACCAAGCAAAGGGAAACCGATATGTGAGAAATGGACACGAATCTGGTGTGTCCTTCCTGTGTGCAGTCGAATATCAACTAGATGAATATTGCCATAAGACTCCACTATACGATAGGAAGTATGGGCATACTTACCACCTTTTGCAACTCGTCTAGTAATGATTGAATCTTCGTCACGGGCAATCGGTGCAATAATCTCACCTTGAGGTTCCAGAAAACCATCTCCTTTAACCAGAGCAAAGTATCGCTTTTCAATGGCTTTCTTTTGCAATTGTTTGTCTAGTCTAGCATGAGCATAACCATGTTTCGCAAAAAGCATGAGGCCCGAAGTATCTCGATCTAGTCTGGTTACAATGTGGACCTGTTGATTTTCGTAGTTCTGATTCACATAGTAGCCCTTGATAAAGTTAGCGATGGTATTGGAATGATTGACACTAGGAATCGAGGCCACACCAAAGGGTTTGTTTAAAATCAAGAAATGATCATCTTCAAACAGAATATCCAGTGGATAATCAATGGCTTCCAGTGTCTCGAAACCTTCCTCAGGAGGAAGGTCGATGACAACCACATCCCCAATATCTAAGAGATAGGTTGCATTTTGTGGATGACCGTTTACTCGAATATCTCCACCTCGAAACTTGATTTTGGCAAGTAAACCTTTCGAGACTTCGTGTTTTTTTAAAAAGGTCTTTACCTTGACATGTTCGTCAGCAATAAATTCAAACCTCATTCATCCACCTCACCAATAAAGGCATCCTTGACACGATTCCAAAAACTAGTATGGCTTGGTGTTGCGACAAAGTGAATCTTGTGGTGGTCTATTTGGTATTCTATTCTTTCAATATTACGGTAAGAATAAATGCTATTGTCAACAGAAATCGTATGATAGTCATTACGAGTTGGTATCAATTCTATCTTATCCTTCTTAGGCACAATGATAGAAGAACCTAAGGTTCTGTAGACACGATTGTTAAGACTCGCAATTTCTGTCAATTGTAGGGCCTCAATAGTAGGGTGCAAAACAGCTCCACCAAGAGATTTATTATAGGCTGTACTGCCAGTTGGCGTCGATACCGTCAGGCCATCTCCCCTAAAACGTTCAAATGGCACTTGGTTAATGATAATATCGGCAACCATAGTCCTATCAGCTCTCCGAATACTAGCCTCATTCAAAGCACGGAAAATTTTCACTTCTCCATTTTCCAAAAATATCTTTACATTTAACAGTGGGTAAGACACACGAGCCCCAGTATCCAACTGTAAATTTGTAAGCAATTGATCTAGTTCAAAATCACGATAATCCGTATAGAAACCTAAATGACCTGTGTGAACACCAACGAAGCGAACCTTATCCAGCTGGTCTTCATACTTATGAAAAGCAGACAAAAGCATCCCATCCCCACCTATGGAAATGACGATATCGGGATGTTTATCATTTAATATAAAGTTATTCTTTTTTAGTCGATCTCTTAATTCATATAAGACTCTTTGACTTTGAGGTTTGCGATTAGCGATTAGATCAATTCGTTTACCTGTATTCTTCATCGGTATCGTCACTATTACCTACCCCGTCATTTAACTTTCTATACAATGGATCAAAGAGTGCCTGTGCTTCCTGGATATCATCACGAATTTTACTCATTTCTTCATCCAATTGGTGAGAGATTCTTGCTGTGATTTCCAGACGTTTCTTAATTTCTTCTGGAAAATCCCCTTGATATTTATAATTGAGAGAATGCTCGATGGTAGCCCAGAAATTCATAGCCAAGGTACGAATCTGAATCTCCACCAGAATCGTTCTTGCCCCCTTGATCGTATCAACTGTATACTCAATAATCAAATGGTAAGAACGATAGCCTGAAGCCTTTCGATGAGTAATGTAGTCACGTTCTTGTACCACTCTCATGTCTTGCCTCTTTCGAAGGATGGCAACAACCTCGCTCACGTCATCTACAAATTGAACCATGACGCGTAAACCTGCAATATCTTGCAAGTCCTGTTCCAACGTATCGTATCCAATCCCTCGACGAGCCATTTTTTCTTTTATACTTTCGATCGGTTTGACTCGACCAGTTACAAACTCAATTGGAGAATGTTTATTTTGTTTGCGGTATTGTTTTCGAATACCTCGGAGTTTTATCTTCAGCTCTCCGACAGCCTGAATGTAAGGATCTAAAAATTCTTCCCATTCTGTAATCATATATCTTTTTCATCCAATTCTCTATACACTTCGATTTATCTAGTTTTTGATTTTCTAGGAAAAATCTTATACAATAAATACAATGCTTATTATACCATACAATCGCTTTCAAAGATAAGGAAAAAGTAAAAAAAATGAAACATTTAGAAATTGAAATGAAAACACTTCTAAACAAGGATGAATATCAAAGATTGCAGGATCACTTTTCAGGAGTTACACCTATTACACAAAGAAATTACTACCTAGACACGCCTGATTTTTACCTTCGTAAGCATAAAATTGCTATGCGCATTCGTACTTTTGAAAATAGCGCTGAATTGACCATAAAAATTCCACAAAAAGTTGGAAATATGGAGTACAATCAAGATCTAAGCTTAGAGGAAGCAAACCATTGTCTTAAAGAATGTAAACTTCCACAAGGAATAATTTCTGACGAATTGACTAGCCGTGGACTTTCAACCAGTGGCTGGGTAGTTTTAGGTTGCCTAACTACTGTTCGTTACGAAAAGGAAACTCCTATCGGACTCATGGCTCTTGATCAAAGTGAATACTTTGATATTGTTGACTTTGAGCTTGAATTAGAAGTAGAAGATGGTAAGCAAGGTAGCCTTGATTTCCAAGAATTTTTACAAGTCAATGAAATCCATTACAAAAAAGCTCCTTCGAAATTGGTTCGTTTTATAGAAAATATGAAAAAATACTGAAATAATCTTCTTTTTTTGATAAAATAAAAGGGATGAAAAATAATAGAATCTGTTGTAGAGAACATTTATCACTAAAAGTGTTTTACTACAGCGATTCACTTAGTTTAAAGAGGACGGTTTATCGATGTCAGATACAAAAAACATGAAACTTTTCGCACTATCTTCCAACCAGGAAATTGCTCAAAGAATCGCAGATGCTGCAGGTGTTCCACTTGGAAAAGTATCTTCACGCCAATTTTCAGATGGTGAAATCCAAGTTAACATCGAAGAAAGTGTTCGTGGATATGATGTTTATATCATCCAATCAACTAGTTATCCAGTAAATAACCACTTGATGGAACTCTTGATTATGGTTGATGCTTGTGTTCGTGCTAGTGCTAATACCATTAACGTTGTACTTCCATACTTCGGCTACGCTCGCCAAGACCGTATCGCTTCTTCGCGCGAACCACTTACTGCAAAACTGGTTGCAAATATGTTGGTGAAAGCAGGAGTTAGTCGTGTATTGACTCTTGACCTCCATGCCGTTCAGGTTCAAGGATTCTTTGACATTCCTGTAGATAACCTCTATACAATTCCACTTTTTGCAAAACATTACTGTGATAAAGGTTTGACTGGTTCAGATGTGGTTGTTGTAAGTCCTAAAAACTCTGGTGTTAAACGTGCTCGTAGTCTTGCAGAATACCTAGATGCTCCGATTGCTATCATTGATTATGCACAAGATGATTCTGAACGCAGTCAAGGTTACATTATCGGAGATGTCGAAGGTAAAAAGGCAATCTTGATCGATGACATTCTGAACACTGGCCGTACCTTCTCTGAAGCTGCTAAAATTTTAGAGCGTGACGGCGCAACTGAAATCTATGCGGTTTCAAGTCATGGTCTATTTGTTAACGGTGCTGCAGAGTTATTAGATGCAACAAATATTAAGGAAATCTTGGTTACAGATTCTGTTGTGACAGAAAGTAGAAAACCTAAAAACGTGCAATACATCACTGCTAGCGAATTGATTGGTGATGCTATGGTTCGTATTCATGAAAGAAAACCAGTTAGTCCACTATTTAAATAGAAATAAGGTGAGCTTTTGATTTATTTGGATAATGCTGCTACGACTCCTATGTCAGCAGTTGCTATCTCAGCAATGACTCAAGTCATGCAGGAAACCTATGGAAATCCTTCTAGTATTCATGGCCATGGGCGCCAAGCAGGTAAACTATTACGAGAAGCTCGTCAAGAACTAGCAAGTTTACTAGGAACAAAGCCACAACACATATTCTTTACCACTGGTGGTACTGAAAGCAATAATACTGCTATCATCGGCTACTGCCTTCGCCATCAAAATCGTGGAAAGCACATTATCACTACTGCGATCGAGCACCATGCTGTTCTAGAACCCATCAAATACTTGGTTGAAAATTTCGGTTTTGAAGTGACTATATTACAGCCTGAACATCAAGAAATCACTGCAGACCAAGTCAAAAATGCACTGCGTGAAGATACCATTCTTGTTTCTACTATGTTTGCCAACAATGAAACTGGTACACTATTACCTATTGCTGAAATTGGTGCGGTTCTAAAAAATCATCCAGCCGTCTATCATGTCGATGCAGTTCAGGCAGTCGGTAAATTAGAGATACTTCCCGAAGAATTGGGAATTGATTTTCTCAGCGCTTCTGCACACAAATTTTATGGTCCAAAAGGAGTTGGTTTTCTCTATGCTGCATCTACAGATTTTGATTCCTACCTTCATGGTGGTGATCAAGAGCAGAAAAAAAGAGCAGGAACAGAAAATCTTCCTGCCATTGTAGGAATGGTAGCAGCTCTAAAGGATGATCTTGAAAACCAAGCACAAAACTTTGAAAAGGTTCAACAACTGAAAGACACCTTCTTAAAGGAAATGGCTGAGACAGACTATTACCTCAATCAAGGAAAAGACCAGCTACCTTATGTCCTTAATATTGGATTTCCAGGTCAACGAAATGATCTACTACTCCTTCGTCTGGATCTTGAAGGGATTTCTATTTCAACTGGTTCTGCTTGTACTGCAGGCGTCGTTCAAGTTAGTCATGTTCTTCAGGCTTTCTACGGAGAAGACTCTCCTCGCTTACACGAATCTGTTCGCGTCAGCATTTCACCTCAAAACACAGAGCAAGAAATGATCACCCTCGCACAAACTCTAAAAGAAATCATTGGAGGATAACTCAATGGCATTCGAAAAAACTATTAGTCTCAAAAATTGCCGTTACGATTACACAATCAGTCCAACTGTCAAAAAGTTTACTCTAAAAGATAACACTTTTTTTGAAACAAAGGTTGGTAACTATGAACTAACACGTCTTCTTGAAAAAGTCCCAAATAGTGGGGAAGGTTTCCAACTTAAGATTATCATCAACAAAGACTTAACTGGTGCAAAAATTAACATCACTGATAAATTTGGTCTACGTTTGGTCGATATCTTTAAGTCGGAAGAAACTCATATCCACCAAGAGAAATTCTACTTCTTGATGGACAGTCTTGTTGAACGTGGTGTCTTCACTAAAAGTGAAAGATAGGTGGCCTATGTTTCGATTAACTTACAAGGACACCTATCAAGTCGAACGTGTCTTAGAATACGAAGATTACGAAGCACTCATGCTGTCACTTTCAGGATGTGTGACTCTTCCAGATACGACCGTCATTACTTCTCTTACCTATAAGGGAGAAGAAATCTATCAAGGTCTTCTGGGAGATCTCTATCGTTTTCTATTTCACTATGATTTTACAAAGATAAACTAAGATTTTCTTAGTTTTTTCTTGTTTTTGTTGATTTTTTCACAATCTTTCTATAAAATAGTATTTAGAAAGGTTGTGATTTTGTGAAAGAAAAACAGTCTGCTATTCCAAAAGCAACAGCAAAGAGACTTTCTCTTTATTATCGTATCTTTAAAAGATTTCATGCAGAAAAGATTGAAAGAGCCAACTCAAAACAAATTGCCGAGGCCATTGGTATTGATTCTGCTACCGTTAGACGAGATTTTTCCTACTTTGGTGAACTTGGTCGCCGTGGATTTGGCTACGATGTCAAAAAACTAATGACGTTTTTTGCTGATCTTCTAAATGATAATTCTATTACAAATGTTATGTTGGTGGGTATTGGTAATATGGGGCACGCTCTCCTTCACTACCGTTTCCATGAACGAAACAAAATGAAAATTATTATGGCTTTTGATTTGGATGATCATCCTGAAGTTGGTACAAAAACTCCCGATGGAATTCCAATTTATGGAATCTCCCAAATCAAGGATAAAATAAAAAATGCAGATGTAAAAACTGCAATCTTAACTGTACCGAGTGTCAAGTCACAAGAAGTAGCCAATCTCCTTGTCGATGCTGGTATTAAAGGAATTTTAAGCTTTTCACCCGTTCATCTCCAACTACCAAAAGATGTGGTGGCTCAATATGTGGATTTAACTAGTGAATTGCAAACTCTCCTCTATTTCATGAGAAAAGAGGATTAGAAAGCGAAAGCATTTATGAAAAAACCAGTTATTGGGATTACAGGAAATGAAAAAACTCATCCTGATGATGAGCTTATGATGAGCTATGCTGCAAAGGGCTTTGTTGAAGGAGTCAAGGAAGCTAGGGGAATTCCCATTATCCTACCAATTGATGATCAAGAAATGGCCAGTTACTACATTGGCTTGATTGATAAACTTATTCTAACTGGTGGACAAAATGTCGATCCCAAGTTCTACGGTGAGCCTAAAACGATCGATAGCGATGACTACCACCTTCAGAGAGATATTTTTGAGCTAGCTCTTATAAAAGAAGCCATCAAACAAAAGAAACCCATTTTTTCTGTTTGTCGAGGCACCCAGCTCTTTAATGTGGCTATGGGAGGAACTCTTTATCAAGATATTGAAGACCATTGGCAGGATACTTCAGCCGAGTATACAACTCAACGTTTAGTCACCGAGCCTGATACTATTCTTCGAGATATCTATGGAGAAATCTCCCATATCAACTCTTTCCACCATCAGAGTATTAAGGACCTAGCTCCAAATCTCAAGGTTGTAGCTCATGATCCTAAAGATGGAATTATCGAGGCTGTTACAACAACGGATGGTTTCCCTTACCTCGGTGTTCAATGGCATCCAGAATTTCTCTTTGAAAATCGTCCCAAAGATAAAACACTTTTCGACTATGTCATCAATGAATTGTAAAACCTGTATCATATACAGGTTTTTTATACCAGATCCGTCTTCTCACGGTAACTAAAATAATCGGAATGTGAGACGATAAGATGATCCAATAAGACCAAACCCATTAATTCGCATGCTTCTTTGACAAGCTTCGTAACATGGTCATCATTTCTACTCGGCATGACAGCACCAGATGGATGATTATGAACCAGTATCACAGATGTTGCCATATGCTTTAAAGCATAGTGGAGAATTTCCCGTGGTTCAGCAATACTTCTAGTAGCTGAACCGATAAAAATGGTTTGCTGATGAATGATTTGATTTTGTGTATTCAGATAGAGCGCCACCAGGTGCTCTTGTTTTTTATCTCCCAGCTCAGCTTGCATCTTTTTAGCCAACTTTTGACTACTGAGAATACTCTCTGCCTCAATGGTTTCTTGTTTATGAATACGATGGCCCAGTTCAATCATGGCTTGCAATTCAATAGCTTTCACTCTACCGATACCTGATAATCCCTGTAGTTCTTGTAGGGTCATTTTTTTCAAATCAGTTAAGCAACTTAATTGATTCAATACTTTTTGAGCGATTTCAAAAACGGTAGATTGACGTGTCCCCGTTCTGAGTAAAATAGCTAGTAATTCCTGATTGCTCAGAGCTCCCACTCCTTCTGTCACCAGCCGTTCTCTTGGCAAGAGTGAATCTTCTTGAAATGAAATACTATACATAAAAATCCTCCTCACTTTATTATTCGTGAGAAGGATTTATAATTCGATAAAAACTAGTTATTTTTAGATTTTTTCAAGAGCAAAACGCAAATCTTCAATCAAATCATCAACATTTTCAAGACCAATTGATAGACGGATTTGATTTTTAGTTACCCCTGCTGCTTCTAGATCTGAGTCAGACAACTGGGCATGAGTGGTAGTTGCTGGATGAACTACCAATGATTTAGCATCTGCTACATTGGCTAAGTTTGAAAAGATTTCCAAGTTGTCAATCACCTTACGTGCTTCTGCTTCTCCACCTTTAACGTGGAAAGTAAAGATTGAACCAACACCTTTTGGTAAATATTTCTCCGCCAAGGCATGGTAAGGGCTTTCAGCTAATTTTGGATAGTTAACTTTTTCAACTTTTGGATGGTTAACAAGGAAATCAACGATTTTTTCAGCATTTTGAACGTGGCGTTCAACACGTAGAGAAAGTGTTTCAAGACCTTGCAAGAGCAAGAATGAGTTAAATGGTGACAGAGCTGCACCAGTGTCACGTAGCAATTGAACACGAAGGGCAACGATGAAGGCTGCTGCACCTACATCTCTAGTGTAGCTTAAATTATGGTAGCTTGGATCTTCATTGACAAATTGAGGGAACTTCCCTGAAGCTGCCCAATCAAACTTGCCGCCATCAACAATGACACCACCAATTGTTGTACCGTGACCGCCGATAAACTTAGTTGCTGAGTGAACTGCAATGTCTACACCATGTGAAAAGACATTGATAAGATAAGGTGTAGCAAAAGTATTGTCTGCGACCAAAGGAATCTGATGTTTGTGAGCAATTTCAGCGATTTTTTCAATATCTGGAATATTGATAACTGGATTTCCCAATGTTTCAATCAAGACAAGCTTGGTATTATCTTTAATCGCTGCTTCTACCTCTTCTAGATTATCAATATCAACAAAAGTTGTGGTGATTCCATAGCGAGGAAGGGTTTCTTTCAACAGGTTAAAGGTACCACCGTAAATAGTTGAAGCTGCAACCACATGGTCTCCTGCGTGAGCCAATCCTAAAATTGTGTAGGTAAGAGCTGCCATCCCAGAAGCTGTTGCAAGTGCACCAACACCGCCTTCCAGTGCTGCGATACGCTCTTCAAAAGCTGATGTTGTTGGATTGGTAATACGAGTATAGATATTTCCAGCTTTTTGAAGGGCAAAAAGTTCTGCACCTTCTTGTGTATCATCAAATACAAAGGACGTTGTTTGGTAAATTGGAACAGCACGAGACTTGGTAGTAGCATCTACCACTTGACCAGCATGCAATTGAAGAGTTTCAAATTTAAATTCACGAGTCATATTTAGACCTCCAAAGATTTCATTAGGTTCATTGTATCACCTATTGGAATAGGTTACAAATACAACTTTGTTATATCTTGGCATAAGAAATAGCTATGGCTATGCCTGATAGAGAAAAATAGCAATCTTTTATTAGAATTGTAAAACTTTTTTCAGATAGTTAAAAATGTTTGTTTTCACTTCTCCTATACTTTATACTAGATATAAAGGAGAATACTATGTCAGAAAATAAACATGAAATAGATACAAACTTTGCTGGTCGTTTAAATATCCTACGTGCTGGTGTGCTTGGAGCCAATGACGGGATTATCTCTATCGCTGGAGTTGTTATCGGGGTTGCCAGTGCAACCAGCAACATCTGGATTATCTTTCTCTCAGGTTTAGCAGCAATCTTAGCAGGAGCCTTCTCTATGGCTGGAGGTGAATATGTCTCTGTATCAACTCAAAAAGACACCGAGGAAGCCGCTGTAGCCCGTGAACAACTACTCTTGGATAAGGATATCGAAGCTGCAAAGAAATCCCTTTATGCTGCTTATCTTCAAAATGGTGAGTGTGAAACTTCAGCTCAACTTTTAGTCAATAAAGCTTTTCTAAAAAATCCACTGAAAGCTTTAGTAGAAGAAAAATACGGAATCGAGTATGAAGAGTTTACCAACCCTTGGCATGCTGCAGCATCTAGCTTTATTTCCTTCGTACTTGGTAGCCTACCACCAATGCTTTCGATTACCATCTTTCCAAGTGACTTTCGAATCCCTGCTACTGTTTTTATCGTTGCAATTTCTTTATTGATCACAGGTTACACCAGTGCAAAACTCGGAAAAGCTCCAACCAAAACAGCTATGATTCGAAATCTCTGTATCGGTCTTTTAACCATGGGAATGACTTATCTATTGGGTCAATTGTTTAGTATTTAAAAAAGAGAGTGGGACAGAAATCAGTAATTCGTTAGAATTCGATTTCGTCGTCCCACCTCCGCACAGTTGAGTAGGGCTGTAAAAGCTGATGAAATCAGCGTAGTAAAGCCCACTCAACCACTGCGTCTTGCTCGGCAATCCAAAGACAATTGAGAGGCTAGGACTTTCGTCCCAGCCTCTTTTGCTATCAAAATATAGACAGTTAATTTGATTTACCAAAACCAACCTTCGTCATCATTGATAGGTTTGGCTTCTTTGATCTTGCGTGGGCCTGTTCCATACATTTCAGCTTCGATATCTTCCTTTGTTGGTAGGATAGAAGCTAAGATAATGTAGATAATAATCCCGAGTCCAAAGTTTGCGATTGTAAAGATTGCAAAAAGGAAACGAACTAGGGTTACATCAAGATTCCACTTATCAGATAGACCTGCAAGTACACCTGATACCATACGATTTCTTCTCATTTTATAAAATTTTGTATTCATAATTTATTCCTCTTTCGGATTTCTTAATCTTAGTATAGCACTAAGCTAGATTTACTACATCAGTCCTTAGGCCGATTTAACAAGAGGAGCTTTCCACGACAGAGACCACAACGATAACGCTTGGTATCGATTTTTCGCTTTCTTTGATAGATTTGCTGACAAGACTGACAAGCATAGACGAAATTTGGCTTTTGATTGGCACTTGATAAGGGAGGAACAAAGCGAAGTCCGTCTACCTCTTTTAAAAGTTGCTTAAAGGCTAAATCCTTATGCTGATAGCCTTTACCTTCGAAATAAAGATGGTAATGGCAGAGCTCATGACGAACAATTTTACGAAAAACCTCTAAACCAAGTTCTTGATAAACCTTAGGATTGAAATCCAAATGACCATCCTTAGGGAAAAATCGTCCACCTGTCGACCGTAGGCGAGTATTCCATTGAGCTTGGTGTTTGAAAGGTTTTCCGAAATCTTCTAAAGAGACCTGTTTAACGTAATCAGTTAGATTCATTTGGAGCTAGGAGCGACAGATTCACTTTTTCACGGTCAGCATCGATTTTCTTAACCCAAACGGTTACCAAATCGCCGACCGATACTACTTGACTTGGATGTTTGATAAATTTCTTGCTCATATGAGAGATATGAATGAGACCGTCCTCATGGATACCGATATCAACAAAGGCACCGAAGTCAACGACGTTGCGTACAACTCCCTCAAGCTTTTGGCCAACTTGTAAGTCTTTGATATCCAAGACATCCTGACGAAGGACCGGAGCATCAAAAGAATCACGGAAATCACGTCCTGGTTTGAGAAGGTCAGCGATAATGTCTTTAAGTGTTTCTTGACCGAGTTCTAGCTCTTGAGCCATTTCCTTGATAGAAACAGATTTGAGTTTTGCTTGCGCTTCTTCATTTAGGTCTTTTATATCCAAGCGTTTGAAGAGTTCCTTGACCGCAGTATAGTTTTCAGGGTGAACTCCTGTATTGTCAAGGATATTAGAACTTTCAGGGATACGGAGGAAGCCAGCAGCTTGCTCAAAGGCCTTAGCACCTAGGCGAGGAACTTTCTTGATTTGGGCGCGTGAAGTGATTTTTCCTTCCTCTTCACGATACTTAACAATATTTTCAGAGATGGTTTTGTTTAGTCCTGCAACGTGTGAAAGTAAGGCTGGACTAGCTGTATTGATATTGACACCGACTTGGTTAACCACTGTATCAACAACAAAGTCCAGACTTTCAGACAGTTTCTTTTGACTAACATCGTGCTGATATTGACCGACACCGATGGATTTGGGATCAATTTTAACCAATTCAGCAAGTGGGTCTTGCAAGCGACGAGCAATAGAAATAGCAGAACGTTTTTCAACAGTTAACTCTGGAAACTCTTGACGAGCAAGTTCACTAGCAGAGTAGACTGATGCTCCGCTCTCATTTACAATGACATAGCTGACCTCAGGAAAATCTTTCAGTACTTCAGCTACAAAGGCTTCGCTCTCACGACTGGCAGTACCATTTCCAATAGCGATGATTTCAACACCGTATTGGCCGATCAAATCTGCCAAATCACGCTTAGCTTCTTCAATCTGACGAGCTGAAGCTGGTTTGACTGGATAAATGACTTGCGTTGTCAGCATCTTACCAGTCGCATCAACGACCGCAAGCTTGGCACCTGTACGAAAGGCTGGGTCAAAACCTAGAACCACGCGCCCTTTTAGTGGTGCTACGAGAAGGAGATTACGCAGATTGTCAGAAAATAGTTGAATAGCTCCTTCTTCTGCCTTCTCTGTTAACTCTGTACGGATACGACGCTCGATAGCTGGCAGTACCTTCTTCTTAACAGATTGCTGAATAACTTCTTCAATATAGGCATTTTTAACCTTAAAACGAGCAGCAAAGAAGGCTTGAATACGTTCGACCGCATGCTCAAAACCAATCTTCAAGATGCCTAACTTCTCACCACGATTAAAGGCAAGTGTACGGTAGCCCTGCATGTTAGCAACCGTCTCCGAGAAATCGTAATAAATCTGAAAAACCTGCTTTTCATCCAGGCTTTCGTCTTTGACTTGAGAAGTGATTTTAGAATTTTCAAGGACTTCGCGATAAGCAATGGCACGAAGTGTAGGATCCTCAGAAAGTGCTTCAACTAGGATATCTACTGCTCCAGCCAAGGCTTCTTTGCCACTAGAAAAACCTTCACAGACAAATTTTTCTGCTTCTTCTTCTAAGTTGGGAACATTTTGTAAAATCAAGCGAGCAAGAGGAAAAAGTCCAGCCTCACGGGCGACAGTTGCCTTGGTCCAACGTTTTTCCTTATAGGGAAGATAGAGTTCTTCAACGTCTGCGAGTTTTTCAGCTGCTAGGATAGCTTCTTCCAATTCCTTGGTTAGCTTGCCTTGCTCTTTGATTTTTGCTAAGACTGCTTCCTTACGGTCATTGAGGTTGGTTAGACTTTTATCAAGGTCAATAATTGCCTTAATAGCCACCTCATCTAAGCTTCCAGTCATGTCTTTCCGATAACGAGCGATAAAAGGAATAGTCGCTCCTTCAGCTGTCAAAGATAAGACAGTATCAATCTGCTTTAAGGTTACACCCAAATCTTGGGAAATTTTTTCATATTTTTTATCCATGAAACTATTATACCATAAGGAAGAAAGCTTGTTTTCATTCATGTCACAGTTGACTTGGTATTTGTTGAAATTGAAAATTCACTCGTCTTAACAATTTAAAATTAAACTTTTTGGCTGAAATAATAGTATAATAGAGGAAACAATAAGAATTGAGGTATGCCCCATGGCTGTTAAATTTACAAAAACTGATGACTTAGATAAGATGTTCGAAGAATTCGCTAAACTCCCTGATTTGAAGCAAGTGACTTTCCCAGATGACAAAGAAAAGAAAGATAAGGCAGAAAAGAAAAAATAGATGACTATCTTTCAATCTCTACCCTCTAGTCTTTTACAAACTGGCGCTATTTTTCTATCAATTATCATTGAAGCTTTACCCTTTGTCTTAATTGGTAGCATCATCTCTGGTGCCATTGAAGTCTATGTGACTCCTGAGAAGGTCTATAAATTTCTCCCTAAAAACCGCCTAGGGAGAATCTTTTTTGGTAGCTTCATCGGTTTTCTATTTCCCTCTTGTGAGTGTGGAATTGTTCCGATCATCAATCGTTTTTTGGAGAAGAAGGTTCCAAGCTATACAGCTGTACCTTTTTTAGTAACGGCTCCTATCATCAATCCTATCGTACTTTTTGCGACTTACTCAGCTTTTGGTAATTCAATTCAAATGGTTTTCCTAAGAACTTTGGGCGCAATTCTAGTTGCTACTATATTGGGTGTCTTTCTTGGATTTTTCTGGGAGGAACCTATCCAAAAAGAAAATAGACTTGCTTGCCATGAGCATGATTTTTCTCACTTGACTAAAAGTCAAAAAATGCTTCAGGTCTTTATCCAAGCTATTGATGAATTCTTTGATATGGGGCGTTACTTGGTCTTTGGCTGTCTTTTTGCCAGCATAGTCCAGGTCTATGTACCAACTCGGGTTCTGACATCTATCAGCGCAACACCACTACTTGCGATTGTTCTTCTGATGGTCTTATCCTTCCTACTATCTCTCTGTAGTGAAGCAGATGCCTTTATCGGATCTTCTCTTCTATCAAGTTTTGGCTTTGCTCCAGTGCTTGCCTTTCTAGTTATAGGTCCCATGCTTGATATCAAGAACCTCCTCATGATGAAGAATTATCTCAAATCTCGCTTTATCTGGCAGTTCATGACCATCGTAACTCTTGTTGTTCTTGTCTATTCTTATCTAATCGGGGTGATGCTATGATTCGATTTTTTATCTTATTTGGCTATTTTATCTTAACCCTTTATCTGCACCTATCAGGTAAACTCAATCAGTATATAAACCTCCACTACTCTTATCTGGCTTATATCACTATGTTTTTATCTTTGCTACTAGCCATCGTTCAAGCCTATATTTGCTTCAAGCGTTTGAAAGAACATAGTCACTTACATAGTTTTTCAGCCAAGCTTGCTAGTTTTGCCCTCTTAAGTTTACCTCTGTTAATTGGATTTACTTTTCCAACAGTCACTCTGGATTCACAAACAGTATCGGCAAAAGGATATTATTTCCCTTTGTCGGAAGGAACTGACAAGGCAATCCAAGCAAGTGAAGGAACGAGCAGTCAGTATCTCAAACCGGATACGAGCAGATTTTATTCAAAAACTGCTTATGAAAATATTGTTAGGAAAACTGCTGATAAATACTTAACCCAATCAAGCATTGTCATCAAGGATGAGAATTACTTGGAAGTCATGGAAGTTATCTATGATTTTCCAAATGAATTTGAAGGTAAGGAGATCGAGTTTACTGGCTTTGTCTACAATGATCCCAATTACTCTAATAGTCAGTTTGTCTTTCGTTTTGGTATCATGCACTGTATCGCTGATTCAGGAGTTTTTGGACTTTTGACTACAGGAAACACCAATCAGTACGAAAATAATACTTGGGTGAGAGTCAAAGGTAAGATTAGCAATCGCTACCACAAAGAACTCAACCAAATCCTCCCAACTCTTGAAATCCAATCCTTTGTAAAAGTCGATAAACCAGAGAATCCTTATGTTTATAAAGAATTTTAAAAAAGTAGCCTGAGTGGGCTACTTTTTCTTGTTTAGTAAGTTTTTAACTTCTCGGGATCCGATCTGATCGCCTGCTTTTTCAAAAAGTTCGATAGCTTGTAAAAAATTCTCTTGCGATTTTATAGAAATCAATCGACAGATCACTATCAGATTCGTATTTTTTCCAGGCTATACTGAAGCCATAATAGTCTTCAAATTCTGGATGCCAGTCATAATAAAGTGGGATACGGCTAAATTTTCTTGCAACTACTTCATCTTCAAATTCTGGGGACTCTCCTGCAGTAATTCCAAATTGAAGGCCATTCATTTCCCAGGTGTTTCCCCAAACATTTTCATCTGATAGAACGTCAATCCAACGAGAGGCGTCAATATCAAAATCTGCACATAATTCAAGTTCTAACAATTTTCTGTAGTTTACCTTGGTGGGTTTAATGAAGAAGGCACCCTCTACCTGATATCTTTTATCTTTAACTTGAATTTGTGTGATTTTCATCGGAATTGGAATTCTATTTAACTCCAACCAAAAATAGCCTAGAGGAGTTTTGATTGCATGGTAAATTTGTTTAGACTCTATATTTACCTTGTTCGAACAAGCATTTAGAATTCTTCCATGCTCAAGTATATTTTTACAAACTATTTTTGAAGTCTCAGGATCAAAAATAGAATACCTACGAATGACACGTTTTAACTTTTCAACAGGAAAAGTGATATCCTTTGGTAGGGCATGATACTTCTGGACAACTAAAGCAGTTTTTTCAGTATTTTCCTTTCCTACTGGGACAATAACAGCATGTCCAATATGGATATTTGGCTCGTCACATATATAAGTATAACCATTTCCACCTTCTTGAAACTCAACGACAACGAGATTTAACTCCTGATCAGGATCGAAAAGTGGTTCAGCTTCTCCACTGGTCTGGCGCTCATAAAAAGTGAAACAATTTGGATTATCCTCTTCGCCAAAGACCATAAAACTACCACAATTGGGACATTTCCACATATAAAAGGAAGCCTCTGAAATGTCTTCATAGGAAATTGTATCATTACCATCTTTTTTATTCATAATTTCTACTAATAACTCATCCGAATAAACCGAATAAGCATTTGGATCAGGGGCTTTGTGGTCGTTCATTGCTTGACCACATCTACAAGTCCATTTTCCCATAATTAACCTCAGTCACGACTTAATTCTTCAAGGAAAAATTGATTGAGAGCTTTCCAGTCTTTCTTTTCCTCTGTAACACTTTGGACGTAGTCATCCAGCTCTTGGATATTTTTGATGATGAAGTCCTGAATTGGCTCTATCGGCTCAATTTCCATTCCTTCAGGTCCCTTTAACTTGATATCAAGCAAGCTAGACACATGGTCTTTCATTTCATCAGGGAGCAATTCTTTGACCAAATCATCAAACAAAATCGGTGGAACAGAATGATATTTTTCAATCCAACGACAAGCTAAAATAGGACGAAGTGCATAGAAATACTTTTTAGGTTTTACCTTATCTCCTGAAAGATACTTATTCATTTGAGTTCTAGCAGTATTCAAGTAATGGTGGAGCATCTTTTTCTCAGAAAAATACTGACTAACAAGCGGACGGATACGGTCAATAAAGCCTTCGTCTTGCTGGTAAACGATTGGCGACTGTAACCACTCAAAGAAGGTTGGATTTGACTTATAAAGCAACTTTAAAGCCTTGTCCAAATCCCAGCCGCTCACATCCCAAGTATCGTCAATTGGTAGTTCGATGACATCGCGATGATCGTTCAGACTAAGATAAAATTCTTGCTTATGCTTGTAAATGAAACGCACATCAAAGTCACTATCTGGAGACTCAAAGCCCCAAGCGCGACTGCCAGACTCAATTGCCCACAATACGGTAACATCATAATCACATTCAATTTCCGCTAGTTTTTCAGGTACCAGAACATTCATTTCTTCTTGTGTTTGCATGGTGCTTCTCTTTCTATATTCAAGCTACTTCTTCGGCACGATTATTGATTAAATCAATTGTTTGGACAATATTCCTCAATATTGGTATTTGATGTTGAAATAGTACTTGTACGGATCCATAAGATTTAAACGGTTCTTGTGTCAGGATCGACTTATCCATATACCCATTTTCAACGACATAATCGACAATCAATTTCACAAAAGAAATTTGCTTAGCATTAAGGCTTTCATCTGACAAGAACTTAGAAAACACTTGATTAGCGGCCTCTCTATTCAAACCAATAATCTCCCGCACCAATCTAGGAATAGCCTTGTTTTCATAGTGCTGCTGATAGTCAGTTTTACTTCCTAATTTTTCCCATAAAAGAGTCTCTAAAGCTAATAAATCTTGTGTAGTTAACTTCTTGTTATGATACAATTTAGAAATTGCTTCTTCATCCAAATGAGCTTTCAAATAATGCTCAACTTTTTCGTTATAGGATCGAAGATCATTTACCTGCAAATAAGGTGTGGTTTCATATACAGTAGAAAGAATTCGATCTTCAAAATTGACATAATATACCTTTCGACTCGTTTTATCTAAGAATTGCAATAAATCTCTTAGAGAAAGGCGTATTTTTTCAAGTTCAGACAAGCTTACTTCCTCCCAAAATTCAGGTTCTTGCACTTTCCTGATAATTTCTGCCTGTGCAAAGAC
This sequence comes from uncultured Streptococcus sp., assembly GCF_963511325.1. GTDB lineage: Bacteria > Bacillota > Bacilli > Lactobacillales > Streptococcaceae > Streptococcus. The sequence goes on along the minus strand of NZ_CAUPII010000001.1, from coordinate 3,779 downwards.
CTGAGGAATATTGCCAACAGAAGCAAGAGCCTGAGCAGTTTTCATAACTTGAGATATATGAGTTCTAGATGGCCTAGAGGTCAACTGTCCGACTTGAATTTCTAACATCCATAAATCAAATCGTCTCGCCATTTCATTTTCTTTATCATCATCAAACATGAGAGGGGAGATATGACTATGAAGTTTCTCGCATGAAATTGTTGTAAGATTTTGCCAGTTTTCTAATTTCTTATAGGTATAAACTGTATCTAAGACCATACGAACCCTAAAGTCTAGCTCATTTAAATCCTCTACATATCTATGAAGTTCTGAGACGAGTTGCTGACGATACTCTCTTGCAAATGGATCCTCTTGATAGTGAAGGTCCTGCAGTTCACGAATCAAGTCCACCTTGATATTAAACAAACGCTGTGTCAAGGGAACAATATGTCTTCCACTACCTTCTCTCGGATCTGCTTTGAAATATTCAAAGTTGTCACCATAATCAAATACCAAGAAATTTTCCTTATCTTGATCGGGTCCAAACAAATCTTTACAGAGACGGGTTCCACGACCAATCATCTGCCAAAATTTTGTTTTTGAGCGTACTTTCTTGAAGAAGACTAAATTAACAACCTCTGGGACATCAATACCTGTATCAAGCATATCAACTGAAATTGCAATTTGAGGATATTTCTCCTTAATTTTAAAATCATCAATCAAGGTTTGATAATGTTTAACACTGTAATCGATCACTTGAGCATAGTCGCTCCCCTTTTCAGGATAACGTTTATTGAAAATCTTTCTAATATATTCTGCATGGTCATGATTCTTGGCAAAGATAATCGTTTTTCCAATCTCATCCCCTGAAGCTGTCTGAATTCCTCTCGTCATTAGTTCATCTAGAACAATCTCAACTGTAGATTTATTAAAAATAAAAGAATTAAAAGCTCCAGCATCAATGTCTTTTTCTAGACTATCATCTTCAAATTGGCTATCAAAATATTCTTTATCTTCCTGGGATAGATCATCATAATGAAGGCCGTCTGTAGGTAATTCTAATTTGGTTTCAATTGAATGATAGGATACCAAGTAGCCATCCTCAACAGCCTTTTCAAGATCATAAGCATAGGTAGGAACACCATTTTCCAAGTTGAAAAAGCCATAAGTGTTTTTATCAAGATCCTGACGAGGTGTGGCCGTTAGGCCTACGATTCTAGCATCAAAATAATCAAAAATGGCCTTGTACTTTTGATAAATAGAGCGGTGAGACTCGTCAATAATGATAAGATCAAAATGGCCAACAGTGAAAGGACGTTGGATGACTTCTTCCTGATCACTGATAGCTCCAATCATGGTCGGATAAGTAGAAAATACCATACGACTTGATCTTGCCCCGGCTTTATCCTCTAAAAAGTTACAAACCGAAAGATCTGGAAGCAATTTCCTAAATGAATCATAGGCCTGTTTTACAAGAGATGTTCGGTCAGCTAGAAAGAGGACATTTTTGACCCAATTGTGACGTGATAGGATATCAACAAGAGAGACTGCTGTTCGAGTTTTCCCAGAACCAGTTGCCATGACCAAAAGAGCTTGCCTACGATTGTTGGAAAAAGCCTCACAAACACTTGCAATCGCATGTTTCTGGTAATAACGACCAGAAATATCGTCTCTGATTTTACTAGAAATATCCTCCAGTGGTTTTTGCAAATGCCGTCTGTCCATCAATAATTGCAATTCTTCTTGAGAGTAGAAACCTGCAATCTGACGACGATTTACACCATCAAGAATGTAGTGCTTGAGGCCATTTGTAATAAAACAAATCGGTTGGTAACCTATTTTTTCCTCTAGCGCTTCAGCATATTCCCTGACTTGTACCTCACCTACTTCTGGATTAACTGCAGCTTTTTTAGCTTCAATAATTGCTAAAATCTTTCCATTTTTACCATAAAGAACGTAATCACAATAACCTATTCCCGAGCCGTGTTTCAGTCCATTAACAGCGACTTCAACTCGACGATTTTCTTCAAATGTCCAACCTGCTAAACGTAAATCAATGTCAATAAAGAGTTTTCTTGTCTCAGCCTCAGATAACTGATCGATGTGGAAAGGAACCTCTTGCCGTTGTGCAGCAGTTTCACGTTTTTCAGTATAATTCTCTTGCACTTCCAAGGACTGTACAGCCATTTGTTCATGAAAGTCTGGCATAACAGGTAAACTGTCTTGCAGTTCCACCATGGCTTGTGGTGTTTCTCTTTTCTTGACATTCTCTGAAAGTGGCAATAATTTCTCGTCAAAAAAACGTTCCACAAATTCATTGCTATAGCAGTAATCAATAAAGTTTACGAACTGGTACAAATGATGTAAGGCTAAAATCGCTTCGCGTTCCTTGATCTCCCCACCATGAGCAGCATGATTGCCCCAGCGTATCAAGAGAACCATCTGACTATGAAGCTCTGGATCTACGATTTCTCTAAAGTCATCATCCCAAACTAATGAAGACAAGGTAGCACGATAAGGGGCTTCCAAATAAGAATCATGGCTATAAATCCAATGAACAGCCTGCTCCAAGGCACGACGCGCCATGAAAGCTGTCGCTACAGTGGATGTCTCAATCATATTCTCAGCTTCTATACAGGGCCTCGAAAAAGATTCATACTCCTTATTATTCAAAAGAAAATCAAAATTTCCCATTTTTCTCTCACTTTGACTAAATAGATAGCTATATTATACTAGATTTTAAGCTATTTCTCCACAGTTTTATAGCTATCTGACAAGCAAATTGTGATTTGTCACCTGAGCCACAAAGTCTGCGAACTCGTTCTGGAGGGAAAGAGGGGGGAGGGGGATGGAAATATCTAATAAATCTGATTTGGTTAAGCTAGGTATCGTTACGGCTTTATTTAACTTTTCAAAATTGTATAATTGACAGAAATAGAATAAATATTCTGAGTTTATTTTTTCTAAAGTAGGTTCTAATCCAAACGCTGTATCTACATTCCAAAAGTTTTCTCTTACTAAAATCGGTTTATTTATATTTCCTTTACGTCCAATAATTACCGAATTTTTTTTCACAATCCAATCTTTAGCATATCCTATAATTCCCCCACTTCCATAAATAGGGAATTGTCCGTTATTATCTTCAACATTCTTTTGATTTTTACCATTTCTTATAGTAAGAATTTCGTTCCATTTGCAAACTTTCCATTCTTTATCATTAAGAATAACATCCCCAAACATTTCGTTAAATCGGGATTTTACAAGGTTTGAAAGTTCGCTAAGTTGTTTACTTCTAATAATAATTTCATTATCTAACTTTTCTAATATTCCAATAATTTTATCTTGTTCAAAAATACTCCTCATTGGAATCTGGGCATCTGATAAATTATTGAGTTTAATATACTTTATAACTCCTCCAATTGATTGGTATCGTAAAACTTCTATATACTTATCAAGAAAGTAGTATAGATATTTCATTCTTACATTAGAATTACTAGTCAAAATATAGGTTCTCTGATAAGCATTAAATTTTCCTTTATAATACTTAACATTTAAATCCCCATTTCCAGCTACTAAAACTACCTCACCGTCATAAGCGTATTCGTTAATTCTTGAAATTTCTTTAGCTGTTGTAAAAAAAGGATACTTACCTCCGAAAACTGCCGCATTAGCATCCAATTTACCAGTTTGAATAGAAACTAATTGCCCTAACTTCACTTTCTTCACGCAACCACCTCCTCGAAATATCGGGATTTGCACTTAAGAGATAAACTTCTGATGGGAATGTTTGACATTACTTT